>JAERTG010000001.1 GCA_016845065.1 Fidelibacterota bacterium
GGCCATGATTTCATGTATGTGAGCTGGGCCAGTATGATTGGGGTGGTATCAGGAATGAATATGGAAGGCCTTAGCATCACATTGAATGCTGCCAAATCAGACATCCCTTATAAGGCGGCTACTCCCATCTCCATCCTGGCACGCGAAATCCTCCAATATGCATCCAATATTGAAGAGGCAGTGCAAATTGCAGAATCACGACAATCCTTTGTGTCAGAATCCTTATTGATTGGTTCTGCCAGAGACAACAGAGCTGTTATCATTGAGAAATCCGTTTCGAAAACTGCCGTATTTGAAACCGATGCCTCTAGCCTGGTGTGTTCAAATCATTTTCAGAGCGAAGTATTTCTGAATGATGCCGTCAATCAAACACATCGTTTTGAGTCAGCTTCCGATTACCGGCAGAGGCGTTGCGAAGAATTGATAGCAGCTTCCGATAGTATTCCCACCGAAAAAGCCATTGCCATACTGAGGGACAGATATGGATTGGAAAATCAGGACATTGGCATGGGGAATGAAAAGGCCATGTGCCAGTTAATATCACATCATGGCATCGTTTTCGAACCGGAAAAAAGATGGGTTTGGGTTTCTACCAACGACTACCAGCTGGGTAGTTTTATAAAATATGATTTGGCCAAGGTTTTCAGGTCTCCACAAGCTTTGGCTGATGATTATCCATTGTATGACACCACTGTTTCAGTAGCCGCCGATCCTTTTATCTCCTCCCCGGCCTATAAGGACTTCAAGCTATTCAGAAGCATGCAGAAGACCATTAAAAAGCATATAGCAGATGCAAGTAAACTTCCGGAGGAAACAGCATTTATAGATCAGCTGATATCCAGCAATCCCAATTACTACCGGACACACTTACTGGCCGGAGAGTATTATTATGCCCAAGATAAGCTTGAAAAAGCAGTTCGATATTTGAAAGCATCCCTGGACAAGGAGTATGAAAAGCAAAGCGAAAGAAGAAGAACAGAAGAATTGATTGAAAGTATTGAGAAAGGAAACCCATTATAGCTCATGATACATATCCCTGAAATAGAACAACAGTCATTTGATGAGATTAAATCCTATCAGGAGGCACGATTACCGGAATTGCTTTCCTACTTAAATACACATTCCTCCTTCTACAAAAACATGTTTCATGAGCAGGGCATCGATATCAATTCCATTGGCAGTCTGGAAGACCTCAAACACATACCGGTGACCACCAAGGATGATTTACAGACCCGAACTGAAGACTTCCTTTGCATCCCCAAGAACCGCATCGTTGATTATGTGACCACTTCAGGCACTTTGGGCGAGCCGGTAACATTCGCCATGAGCAATAAGGATTTAGATAGACTGGCCTACAATGAATATATCTCATTTTGTTGCGCCAATACTTCTGAAAATGATATCTTTCAGCTGATGGTTACCATGGATAAAAGATTTATGGCTGGACTTGCATATTTTCTTGGTTTGAGGAAATTGGGTGCAGGAATCATTCGGGTTGGTCCTGGATTGCAAAAATTGCAATTCGAATCCATCCAATCTTTTTCACCGACGGCTTTGGTAACCGTTCCTTCCTTTATTCCACGTCTCATTGATTATGCAGAGGCCAATCAAATAGATTACCACAACAGCAGTGTTAAAAAAGCCATCTGCATAGGTGAACCCATTCGTAATCCCGATTTCAGTCTGAATACATTGGGTAAAAAGATCAAAGACCGCTGGGATATTAAACTCTACTCAACCTATGCTTCCACTGAAATGGGAACAGCCTTTACCGAATGTGATGAAGGCAATGGTGGCCACCACCATCCCGAGATGATTATTGTTGAGTTTCTCGACGAAAATAACCAGGCAGTTGGCCCTGATGAAGCAGGTGAAGTGACCATTACCACTCTGGGTGTTGAGGCCATGCCCCTGCTGAGATTCAAAACCGGAGACATTTGTTTCCACCACACAGAAGCCTGTAAATGTGGCCGAAACACCATGAGATTGGGGCCGGTAATTGGCAGAAAACAACAGATGATCAAACTCAAAGGCACCACCCTCTACCCACCGGCTTTAAGCGATGTACTCAATCATATCGACAATATTGAAAACTATGTCATTGAGGTGGATACTGATGCACTGGGAACAGATAAAATCATTATTAAGGTGGGCTTAAAAGTGGCTCATGAAGAAAGTGTAAAAGACATCAAGGATCACTTCCGCGCCAAACTGCGTGTGGCCCCTGAAATACAGGTATTCGAACCTGAAGAAATCATGGAGTTCCAGCAAATAAAAACCCAAAGAAAGCCCCTCACTTTTATTGACAAAAGAAAATGATGTACAGTACCAAACCACTGCAAGTATGAAAATACTCACTTTCCTTTTACTTGGCATGCTATTTCTGTATCAAAGTCAGGCACAAAATCTGAGCCTTGAAGTGAAGGTTGGTGGCATTCAGGAAATCAAAGGATCTTTAATGATGGCTCTCTTTAGCGATGAAGAAAGCTTTAAGAACAAGAAACCCGTTGTCGCCAAAAAAGCAGTGCCAGTCACTGATTCTGTTCAAACTACAGTTTTCAACAATCTGGAGGCCGGTACTTTTGCCCTGGCCATATTTCATGACAGCAATGGAGATGGAAGCCTTAATAAACGACAAATGGGCATCCCCACCGAAGGGATTGCTTTTTCAGGTGGCGGGAAACAAAAAATGAGGCCACCCAGGTTTAAGGATGTTGCATTTACCATTAAGCAAGATACGGTCTATGAATTGAGAATGCATTATATACCCCCTAAGAAAGGTCAAGACAAACCCTGATGGTTGGTGAACTCCTACGTTTTGAGGTAATGTTTTATTTTTACGCGCTGATTATCCCATGCAGATGAAAAAACTACTCGTGATCACCTACTCTCAATCCGGACAATTGGATCAGATTGTGAGCAATATTCTGATGACCATGGAAGGCAAGGTGGAAGTATATCGACACAAAATCAAACCCATCCCCGATTTTCCCTTTCCATGGACTGATATGAGTTTTTGGGATGCCATGCCCGAATCAGTACAGTGTACTCCTGCTCAGATCGAAGCGCTGGACATCGATACCAGCATTGATTATGACCTGATCATGATTGGCTACCCCATTTGGTTTCTGTCTCCTCCCATACCGCTGACCACCTTCTTAAAATCTGATCAGGCAAAAAAGCTGTTGAAGGGTAAACCCATAGTAAGTGTTATTGGTTCAAGAAATATGTGGATCAATGCACAAGAGGATATCAAGGAGATGATTGAAGCCAATAAAGGCCGTTTGGTTGGAAATATTGCCCTGCGCGATAAAAACCAAAACCTCATCAGCGTGGTGACCATCATTTATTGGATGATGCAAGGCAAAAAAGACCGCTACCTGGGCATCTTCCCCAAGCCAGGCATCTCCGACAAAGACATCAAGGACTCGGAACGATTTGGGCAACCTATGTTGCAGGCTATTCAAAACAATGATTTTTCAAGCCTTCAAAACGATCTGGTTTCAATGGATGCGGTGGACATTGTTCCTTCCATCATTTCCCTGGAAAACAAAGGCAAACATATTTTCAGAATTTGGGCCAGATTTATTAAGAAAAAAGGAGGTCCTGGAGCTAAAGCCAGACAAAGCCGATTAAAGCTGTTCAAATGGTATTTGTTATTTGTAATTTTTATAGTTTCGCCCATCGCAACATTGGTTTTCTATTTAACTTACCCACTCTTTATGGGACGCATCAATAGAAAACTAAAGTATTATCGTGGTCTTGAGTTGAAGACCAAAGAAAGCTAGTATTTAATGAAGGAAGTATATATAAACGCCATTGAAAAGTTCCTCCCCAACCAGCCTGTTGGAAATGATGAGATGGAGAATTTTTTGGGACTTATCAACGGAAATGAATCCAAATCAAGGCATTTAATTTTACGCAATAACGGTATTCGCCAACGCTATTATGCCATGGATAAAAATGGGCAATCTACCCACACCAATGCTGAGATGGCTGCCCATGCCATTCGTAAGATTTTAAAGAATCAATTATCACTTGAAGAAGTTGAATTGCTTACAGCTGGATCCTCCTCTCCCGACCTGATTCAACCTTCCCATGCCTCCATGATTCAGGGTGAACTGGGTGGCAAGCCCATGGAAGTCATGTCAGCAGAAGGCACTTGTAACTCAGCCATGCTTGCCATGAAATATGCCATCATGGCCATCCGTAGTGGAGACAAAAAAAATGCCATTTGCAGTGGGTCTGAAAAATTCTCTGCTTGGATGCATGCCCGCAATTTTACTGCTGAGGTGGATAAACGGAAAGAAATTGAAGACAATCCCTATATCGCTTTCGAAAAAGACTTTTTAAGATGGATGCTTTCCGATGGAGCTGCAGCCACCTTGCTTCAGGACCATCCCAGAGAGGAAGGCCTATCCCTCCGCGTAAAATGGATTGATGTCCTTTCATTTGCCAATGAACTGGACAGCTGTATGTATGCCGGATGTCATCGAAATGAAGATGGTGAGCTTATGGGCTGGCATGAATTTTCATCGCCTGAACTAATGGAAACATCTGCTTTATCACTAAGGCAGGATGCCAAATTATTACAGGAACATATTATCGAGGCCGGCATGAAGCATCTGCAGGAGATAAAAAAAAGAAGGGGTTTCGACGAAAAGCAAGTCGATTATTTCCTACCCCACCTTTCTTCCATGTTTTTCAAAAAACAGATTTACAATATGCTTCAGGAATATGGCATGACCATAGCTGAGGAGAAATGGTTTTTAAATCTGCCAAAAGTGGGTAATGTGGGAAGTGCTTCCGGATTTCTAATGCTTGAAGAGCTTTTTCATTCGGGCAGACTAAAAAAGGGAGACACCATCTTTATTATGATACCTGAAAGTGCCCGTTTTTCATATACCTATTTATGGTTGGAAACAGTCTAAAGCTTAGAATCCATAGGGCTGATCCTATTTTACGTGCTCCATCTGCTGTGCTTAATTTTATATTTTTGAACATTCAAATCACAGATCTATACAGTTGAATTGATATGTTGGTTGACAAAGACGATATACTGCAATTGCTGCCACAACGCCCACCCATGGTGATGGTTGATGGACTTATGGCCTATCACAAAGATGCCTGCACATCCCGACTGCAGTTATCCTCAGCCAATCTTTTTTGTAAGGATTCTGTCTTCCATGAAGCAGGTCTGATAGAGAATATGGCTCAAACAGCCGCCTTACATTCGGGTTATGCTGCCCTGCAGGACCAAAAAAAAGCCCGTACAGGATATATAGGCGCTTTGAAGCGATTTAGTCTTCATAAACTACCTAAGGATAACGATGCTTTAACAACCCAAGTCAACATTCTGCATAAATTACTGGATGCCTTGGTAATTAAAGCTTCAGTTTTTGTGGAAGATGATCTAATGGCGGAAGCCGAGATGAATATTTTTTTGATGGATGGTGGTGAGGGGAAACTATCTTAAATTGACCTTCAGTTTACATTGAAAAAGAAAAGAGAAAAATGAAAACCAAAGATGTACCTCAGGACAATGCCAATTTAATGGAAGGCAAGTTTCAGGAACCTGTGTATTCTCTGGATGAAGATGGCAATTATACAACGGTTCGCTCCGTAGGCTGGGATCCCAAAAATGCAGTGATGCTTCATGCCTGGGAGGAGGTGAACGAAAGAATTGAAGAGGTAAGACAAAAGGTTCTGGATGGTCAGTTAAGTCCATTGGCTTTTTATATGGAAAAGAACATCATGGACACCTCATTGGTGGGCAAGTATATGGGATTTTGGTCTTTTAAGGTTAAACGACACCTGAAACCCAAACGATTCAATAAACTATCAAGGCAAACACTCGAGAAATATGCGGATGTTTTTAACCTAAGTGTGGAAGAGTTCACCAATATTGAACTATTAAAGAAGAAATAGATTGTGGGTATTGAAGAAGGAAAAAAGATGCAACAGGTGATGGATTTTGAACACAAGCAGTCAGCCCATTGCGAGAACGGAGTGGTTTCCAATATGCTAAAGTACCACGGCATTTCATTGAGCGAGCCCATGGTTTTTGGGATTGGTTCAGGGATGTTTTTCTCTCATATGCCATTTCTAAAAGTGGGCAGAATCCCCGTGACTTCCTTTCGTCCCCTACCGGGTATTATTTTTAAGAGAACCTCCAAACGCTTAGGACTTACTTTTGAAAAGAAAAAATTCTCAGACCCACGAAAGGCCATGGAGGCCCTTGACCAAAACCTTAGTCAGGGCATCCCTACGGGCATGCTGGTGGGCGTTTACCATCTATCTTATTTCCCTGCACCATATCGCTTCCACTTCAATGCGCATAATATTGTGGCCTTTGGCAAGAAAAATGATCAATATCAAATCAGTGATCCCATTATGGATCATGTGGAACAGCTAACCTATGATCAACTACAGAAGGTTCGTTATGCCAAAGGTGTATTTGCACCCAATGGTCATATGTATTGGTTGAGCGAAAAGCCCAAAGAAATACCATTGGAACAAGCCATCCTTAAAGGCATCAGGCAAACCTGTAAACATATGCTTGAAATTCCGGTCCCACTTTTCGGTGCCAATGGCATCAAGTACTTATCCAAGAAAATTAGGAAATACCCTGACAAACTGGGTCCCAAAAAGGCTGCTGCCTATATGGGGCAGATCGTCAGGGCTTTGGAGGAAATTGGAACCGGTGGAGCAGGTTTCAGATATATGTACGGAGCCTTCCTGCAGGAGGCTGCAGGCGTGTTGAACAATCCGAAGTTAGAGGCTTTGTCATTGGATATTACTGCTATAGGAGACCAGTGGAGGGAATTTGCCATCATCACAGGGCGTATTGTAAAAAACAGAAACAAGGCCACAGAAAGTTACGGTGCAGCAGCCGATTTGCTATTGGAAATCTCAAAAGAGGAAAAAACCTTTTTCAAGAAATTAAAAATGGCCATAGCTTCATGAAGCCCGAATCCTACATATGGATAGAAAATCTTAGCAAGCGCTATAAGAATGCCAAGACGGATGCGGTTCATCAGTTAAGCCTTGGTATCGATCAGGCAGAAATTTTTGGATTATTAGGTCCCAATGGAGCCGGAAAAACCACCACTATATCCATTCTTTGCCAGCAGTTGACAGCCACCTCAGGTGGTTTTTATGTGAACGGCTACCACCACCAGCAAGAGAAGGAAAAAATCAAGAAAATCATTGGGGTTGTTCCTCAGGATATTGCCCTCTACCCTCAGCTTACTGCTTATGAAAACCTGAGGTTCTTTGGCAACCTCTATGGGCTTAAAGGAAAGATCCTCAAAAGCACTGTTCACAAACATCTGGAGCGCTTTGGCCTGCTGGACCGTGTTAATGATCGCATTGAAGACTATTCCGGGGGAATGAAACGCAGGATCAATCTGATCGCGGGGATTTTGCATAAACCACAAATCATATTCCTGGATGAACCCACTGTAGGTATTGATGTTCAGTCGAAAACAGTCATTATAGAATACCTAAAAGAACTGAATAAAAAGGGCACCACCATCGTCTACACCTCTCATCATATGGAAGAGGCCGAGCAGTTTTGCAGCCGTATTGCCATCATTGATCAGGGGCTTATCATTGAGAATGGACGCCCGGCACAATTAATAGAAAGTTACGAGAATTGTCAATCTCTGGAAGATATATTTCTGCAATTAACCGGTAGAAAACTAAGAGATTAAACGAATCAATTGAATACAGCACAGCATGTGGCTTAAATTTAAAGCATCCATCCAGAAAGAGTTTTTGTTGCTCATCCGCGACAAGGCAGGCCTTGCCATACTCTTCATTATGCCCATGGCTTTGGTGCTGATCATGACGCTGCTACAGGATTCTTCCTTTAAGGCCATAGGTGAAAAACAATTACCCTTACTCATCGTAAACCACGATGCTGACACCTTTGGTTTACGAATCATAGAAGGATTAAAATCATCACAATTCTTTAAGGTTGTGGAAGAAATTGAAGGCCAAAAGCTGGATGAAAAAGCTTTGGTAAAACAAGTGGAAGATGGCAACTTTCAAATCGGAATAGTCATTCACAAACAGGCTACTCATGCCATACGGGAATCTGTGAAAAGAAAAATACAAGGGCAATTTCCAGACGATGAATTGTTTGAACTTGACCCATCCATGACTCAAGTCCCGGCTAAGGTGGATATTTTCTTTGATCCAGTGACTAAGCAATCTTTCAAACAGGTGATCATCAGTGCACTTCGGCAATATGCATCCATGGTTGAAGCCAATATCATGTTCTCCATTTATGCACAGATGTTCAATGATTTACTAGGTGTTTCTGTTTCCATGGATGAGGAATTTGGCAGCATGGTGGTTTTTGACCAACAATATGCCTCCACCCTAAAAAGCAATACCATCCCAAACTCAGCACAGCACAATGTACCTGCCTGGACCATTTTTGCCATGTTTTTTATTGTGATACCGCTGGCTTCAAATATCATCAAGGAAAGAGATAGCGGTCTGGAAAGACGCCTTCGAACACTTCCCGGATCCTATTCAGCCATATTGGTGGGCAAAACAATGGTGTACTTTATCATTGGCTTGCTTCAGGCCGTATTTATGCTGCTCATGGGTGTCTTTGTCTTACCCTATTTTGACATGCCTGCCTTAAACATTGGAAATGCCTATGCCCCTTTGCTATTAATAACCCTAGCTGTTTCTTTGGCCGCCACTTCCTATGGAATTTTACTGGGAACCGTGGCCACCTCTCACGAACAATCTTCAATATTCGGTGCCATTTCGGTGGTGATCCTTGCTGCCATTGGTGGCGTTTGGGTACCTACCTTTATGATGAATGATTTAATGAAACAGGTCAGCCAACTCTCTCCACTAAACTGGGGATTGAATGGTTATTATGATGTATTCCTGAGAAGTGCTGGCGTTGGGGATGTGCTTCAAAACCTGTTGTTACTCATGGCTTTTATGCTCAGTTGTCTGGTGGCCACCTTTACCTATAACCGCTTGAAAAGAAAAACCTGATCATCCACTAATAGCTTCCTTTGTCATCTTCTTATTCAATTTTCATTTGAAACTTGATTTCATTACATTTGCATGCTTCAGAAAAGCCCCAGTGATAAATGCATAAGATACTGAAAGACAGGACGGAAGTAAAGGTACGATTTGGCGAAGTGGATTCCATGGGTATCGTCTGGCATGGCAACTATGTAAAATATATTGAAGAAGGTCGTGAATCCTTTGGAAAACGTTATGGCATGTCCTATTTGGATATTTATGCCAATGATGTGATGGCTCCTGTGGTAAAGATGAATATCGATTTCAAAAAACAAGTGTATTATGGTGATGTGCTCATTGTGGAAACCGAATACATCAATCATGAAGCTGCCAAATTGATATTCAATTTCAACATCTATCGGAAAACAGATGAAGAATTGGTGGCATCAGCTCAAAGCACTCAAGTTTTTATTGATCTGAACAGGGAAATGCTTTTGTATACACCAGAATTTGTTGAAGAGTGGAAACAAAAACAAGGTTTGAAGGGATAGAATAGCCATATGGTGCATTGTATAGCCGATAATATCATCTCATGTCTGGGCTTTAATAGCCAAGAGAATTTTGACGCCCTGAAAACAGGAAAAACGGGGATCAGCATGATTAATGACCATGACCTCTACCATCAGGAATTTCCAGCTGCACGAATTGATGCTGATCGCCTTGAGCAGCTTACGGCTAAAATTATGGCTAAAGAACAGTATACGCTCCTTGAACAATTGATGATTCTGTCCATTTCGGAGGCTTTGGAACAGACTGACATCGATATTTCCGATAATCAAACGGCCATTATTCTATCCACCACCAAGGGGAATATAGATCTGCTGGAAAAAAAATATAAGGGGCAGTTTAAGGATAGAGATCAGCTTTGGAAAATGGGTGAGGTAATAGGCACTTATTTTAACAACCCAAATGTGATTGTCTTATCCAATGCATGTATTTCCGGAGTAGTGGCCATACAAACCGCCCGGATGATGATTGAAAGCGGACAATACAAACATATGGTGGTTTGTGGAGGCGATATCCTCACCAAATTTGTGGTCAGCGGTTTTATGTCTTTTCTCTCTTTGAGCCCCAAGGCCTGTAAGCCCTTCGACAGTAAAAGAGATGGGCTTTCATTGGGTGAAGCAGCAGGAACCATTATCTTAAGCAGCGAGCCATCATCATCCAAGAATATTAGCATCATAGGTGGTGCCTCTGCCAACGATGCCAATCATATCTCTGGACCTTCACGTACCGGAGAAGGATCTTATATAGCTATTTCCAAAGCTTTACAAGAAGCCCGGATTGACAGCAGCCAAATCAATCATATTTCAGCCCATGGTACGGCCACTCCATATAACGATGAAATGGA
Organism: Fidelibacterota bacterium; assembly: GCA_016845065.1. GTDB lineage: Bacteria > Fidelibacterota > UBA8477 > UBA8477 > JABMPR01 > JABMPR01. The sequence goes on from JAERTG010000001.1 coordinate 10,412, forward strand.
AAGCATTGCCATCGAAAGACATCAAATGGAAAAGGTGGCTGTGAATAGTTTAAAGGGCTTTTGGGGTCATACCCTGGGAGCAGCCGGAGTGATAGAAACCATTGCCCTCATCTGGGAAATGAAGCATGGTCTGATACTACCCACAGCAGGTTTCAATGAATTGGGAGTAAGTAAAGCCATTCGGGTAAGTAATGCTTTGGAGGAACACAACATCCAATATGGATTGAAGATGGCCTCAGGATTTGGTGGCTGCAATGCAGCTCTGGTACTATTTAACGAAGATAATCAAAGCCTATGACAAAGCTCAACATAAGTACATATTGTCATTTGGTAAACCATAGGGTGTATAAAGATGGTCAACTCATCTTTGAAAAACCTGAAGCTGCTGGGTTGTCTGATTTTATCAAATCGGTTTACAGACAGTTTAAACCCAAATACCCGAAATTCTTCAAAATGGATGATATCAGCAAATTGGGATTTATGGCTGCTGAACTCTTATTGATGGATGGAGTGCATCAGGGATTTGAAAGTGAAGAGGTAGGTATTGTTCTAGAGAATTCACATGCCACGCTCGTTACGGACAGCTCTTTTCAGGAGAGTGTGGAGGACTATAATAATTTTTTTCCCAGCCCATCGGTATTCGTATATACCCTTCCCAATATCATGATGGGAGAAATATCTATCAGAAATAAGTTCCAAGGTGAAAATGCATTTTTTATCTTTGAGGACTTTAATACTGAATTTCTCAGCAGTTATATTCAACAACTGTTTGATGCTGATAAAATTAAAGCTTGTATAGGAGGTTGGATCAACCAGTCAGCTACTGATTACGAAGCATTTATATATTGGGCAAGTGCTGAGGAGAAGAATGCTCACAAACTTGGGCCTGAAGAAATTTTGCAAATAAGAGCAGATAATAAAAGATAAGATGGAAGAACTTATAGATAAATTGAAGTTGCAGATCATAGAGCAATTGAATCTGGAAGATATGGAGCCTGAGGATATAGAAGCAGACGAGCCTTTATTTGGTGATGGTCTGGGACTAGACTCCATAGATGCCCTTGAACTCATAGTGTTGCTGGAAAAGGAATACGGCATCAAGATAGAGAACCCGAAGGATGGTCAGAAGATTTTTTACTCCTTAGAAACCATGGCAGAGTTTATTACTGCACATAAGTCATAGACCCCACAATTCCGCATATGCCCAAAAAGATCGCCATTACAGGTATCGGTATCGTTTCTTCCATTGGAATGAATCTGGAAGAGACCAGGGCATCCCTACTAAACAAAAAACACGGCATTGGTAAAATTACTGTACTCGATAGCATCCATAAGGATGATTTTGTATTGGGCGAAATCAAGAAAGATCACAAAGCCCTTTTGGAACTTGCCGGCCTTGATGAAGCAACTGCCTATTCACGTACAGCACTACTGGGTATTATAGCAGCCCGACAAGCCTATTTGGATGCCAATTTAAGTCAGACAATGGATAAGAAAACCGGTTTGGTTTCTGCTTCCACAGTGGGTGGTATGGATCGTTCCGAATTGTACTACAAAAACTTCCTGCAGCAAGAGGCAAGCTATAAAGAATATATTGACACCCATCATGCCGGTAACAGCACTGAAATGGTGGCCCATGCTTTGAGTATTAAAGACTATATCAGTACCATAAGCACCGCATGCTCATCCTCATTGAACAGCATCATGTTTGGGGCACGGCTCATTAAAAATGGAGTAGTGGATCGTGTGGTGGTTGGTGGAACCGATGGGCTATCCAAATTCACCTTAAATGGTTTTAATACTTTGATGATCCTGGATAAATCCCACTGCCGACCCTTTGATGCCACACGTGCCGGACTCAATTTGGGCGAAGGGGCTGCCTATCTGGTTCTGGAGGATGAAGCCACAGCACGAGCAGAAAAGAAACATATTTATGGTTTGGTCAGCGGCTACGCCAACGCCAATGACGCCCACCATCAGACAGCCTCATCAAGTGATGGAAAAGGACCTTATCTGGCCATGAAAAACGCCATTGATCAAGCTGGATTAAAACCTGAAGACATCGACTATATCAATGTACATGGCACAGGAACCGAGAACAACGACCTGACTGAGGGCATCGCCATGAAACGACTTTTTGGCGATCAGCTACCTGATTTCAGTTCTACCAAAGCCTATACCGGTCATACGTTAGGAGCAGCGGGCGTGATCGAAACCATTATTTCCATTATCAGTTTGAATACCCACACCATCTTCCCCAATATCAATTTCAACCATACCATTGAAGAAATTGACATCAAACCGGTGGACGAAGTTAAATCTGTGGATAGCATCAATCATATACTAACCAACTCCTTTGGATTTGGTGGCAACGATTCTTCACTGGTCATCTCAAAACCTGAACCGATATGAAGCAGATGAAGGCATATATCAACGGTTTGGGATTGGTTAGCCCGCAAGCTATGGGTGATGTGACCAAGTATTTGGCCAAAGGCACTTCAGATGAAGAGCCCATGCTGCAGATTGATAAACCCAACTATAAGGACTATATCCATCCCAAACAATTGAGGCGGATGAGTAAAGTGGTCCGCATGGGAATGGTAGGGGCTAAAATTGCCATGGAAAAAGCAGCTATAGAACAACCCGACAGCATCATTACAGCTACGGGAATGGGTTGTCAGGCTGATACTGAAAAGTTTCTCAATGCCATGCTCAACAATAATGAGGGGCTTTTAAATCCAACCGCCTTTATACAATCCACCCATAATACCATTGGGGCCCAAATTGCTTTACACCTTGGCAACCACAATTACAATTTCACCTATGTTCACCGGACTTTTTCCTTTGAATCTGCCTTACTGGATGCCATCATGCAATTGTATGAGCAAACGGCAATGCATATTCTTGTGGGAGGCATTGATGAGATTACTGAGGAAAGCTGGAAGATCAAGACTCAAATAGATTATTATAAAAAGGCCGGTGTTTCAGCTACTGCATTTTTGGAAGATCAACAGCCAGGAGCAGTTGCAGGTGAGGGCAGTGCTTTTTTTATGTTGTCATCAGAAAAAAACAATACCACACTGGCTGTTCTTGAAGCCGTAGATACTTTTTTTAATTCTGAATCTCAGGAGGAAACTGAAAACAGAATCAAACATTTTCTTGCTGAAAATGAGCTGTCGGCAGATGAAGTAGACCTCGTATTGCTAGGGAATAATGGGGATGCTGTTTATGATGCAATTTATGAGCAGATGGCGGAAACGCTATTTTCCAATACACCTACCACAACCTTTAAACAGTATTGCGGGGAGTATGATACGGCAGCTTCCTTTGGAATGGGTCTGGCTAGTATGTTACTTCATACTCAGCAATTCCCCAAAGATCTGTTGCAAAATGGCAAAACACATTTACCCCTGAAGCACATCTTGATTTACAATCAATTCAGAAATACCAACCACAGCCTGATCCTGTTAAAAGCCTAAGCTATGCTGCTGGATTCCTTTTATACTATTGAAAGCATAAGCGAGGAAGATGGGCAAATTAATGCCATATTGAGCCTCAATGGCTCCCATGAGGTGTTTGATGGTCATTTTCCAGGAAACCCTGTAGTACCTGGG
>JAERTG010000002.1 GCA_016845065.1 Fidelibacterota bacterium
TGAATCAGCAAGAATCCCTGAGATCAAAATTCTCCTGGGGAAGAGGCTACGGAGCCTTTTCGGTGAGTCAATCCCATGCGCAGAGAGTAATCTGGTATATCCAAAATCAAGAAGAACACCATCGTGTGAGTTCATTCACAAAAGAATTCAAATCATTTCAGAATAAGCACGAGATAGATACATCGAACCGTTAAAACGGTACGATGAGAGGTAGTAGGTACACATTATCACCCGACTGAAGTCGGGTGATAATGCAAAGCCTCAGCTAAAGATACTTGCACCAAAGCACTTACATCCACAACCTGACTTCAGTCAGGTGATCGTATGCAAGATCAAAGGAATCTCCACATATATCTACCACCCGAATTCATTCGGGTGATACTTCCATCTCAGGCACTCTACCTCTCCAGAAATTGACAATCCTCACTTCCATTAGCCTAAGCCAGGATTATCTTGGCCATCCAAATAATAGGATGGTAAATGAAACGCATATTTTTTTCTCTTACACTAATACTCTCAACCCTTTGGGCTCAAATTCCTGCCGGTTACTATGATGATGCTTCCGGACTCCTGGGAAGCTCACTTCATCAGGCACTTCATGATATTATTGACGACCATACAGTCGTAAGCTATAGTTCGCTATGGACCCACTATCAGACAACTGATGTGAAACCCAATGGCAAGGTTTGGGATATGTATTCTGATATTCCCGATGGTACACCACCTTATGAATTCACCTTTGTTGATGACCAGTGTGGAAACTACAGTGGTGAGGGGAGTTGCTACAATCGTGAGCACTCCTGGCCCAAAAGCTGGTTTAATGATACTTCACCTATGAATACAGATATCTTTCATGTCGTTCCTTCCGATGGTTATGTGAATGGGCAAAGGGGAAATTATCCCTATGGTGAAGTAACCAGTCCCACCTGGACTTCGCAGAATGGTAGTAAGAAAGGACCAAACACATTTCCCGGATATTCGGGAACTGTATTCGAGCCTATCGATGCCTATAAAGGTGATTTCGCACGCGCTTATTTCTATATGTCCACGCGGTATCTCAATGAAGACAGTGGATGGCCAGGCAGCCCCATGGTCAATGGCGCACAGCTTGAACAATGGGCTCTGGATATGATGATGGAGTGGCATTCAGAAGATCCTGTGAGCCAGAAGGAAATCGATAGAAACAATGATATTTACACCCATGTCCAGTCCAATCGTAATCCCTTCGTTGACCATCCCAATTATGTTGAACTCATCTGGGGTGACCCACCAGTATTACCCTTGGCTCCCACTGGTTTGCATGCCAGTAACATCACGAGTAATAGCGCTGAGCTGCACTGGACTGACAATGCAGATAATGAAGAGGGATATTATTTGTACCAAAGTGGTTCGCGAGTAGCAACCCTGTCTTCAGGTGCCACCTTTGTCCTTATTGAGAATCTTTTACCGCTACAGACCTACAATTATTCAGTGAGCTGTTACAACAGTTCAGGCGAATCATCTGCTTCGAATCACACCTTTTCGACGCTTGGAAGCGGTGACTCGACAGTGACACATTTTGTTGAAGGATTTGAGACCTGGACCGGTAGTGGAAGTTCCTATTTTGAAGGTAATATTGAGCTTTCTTCTGGTACATGGAATGTATATAAGGCCGGCAATTACACACTGGGTGATCCTCCTTACAACGGTGATTATACTATTGCCCTTAATGATGATACACCAAGTGCGCATATAACTACTCCTGCGGTGAATACACTAGGTACGGTTTCCTTCTATTACTATCAAAGAAACGGTGCTGACACTGATGAATTCCAGCTACAAAAATCTGATAATGGAGCAGCATTTGAAGTGGTTAGCACACATAGCTATGATGTTGGTAACACCTATACGCTGTTCTCAGCTGCACTGAATGACACATCAAGTTCTGTGAGAGTACGAATCGTGAACGACAACCAGGCGGGACACCTCATCATTGATGACTTTTCGGTGACACAATATGATCCAGTTTTTATTGATCCTATTATCCAGATCCATCCAACCAACCTGATCTTATCACCAGCCTATCCAAACCCCTTCAATCCTGAAGTTAACTTGAGTTTTCAAGTCAATGATGATGCCGAATTTGTCCAGGTTCAAATCTTTGATATTCAAGGACAGCTTATCGCTTCACCAATTCAAAACTCTCTAAGTGGGGGCAGTTATTCAGTGACTTGGGATGGGACCAATCAGCAAAGTATTCAGATGCCCTCAGGGATTTATATAGTAAAATTGAATTCGTCTCATGAATCTCAATTTCAGCGCATCACTTTGCTCAGATAGTAGGCATTTTTCTAAACATTGATGGTTAGGAAGCAGGCTATTGCCTGCTTTTTAATTATATTGAGCCTTGCAACGGTTCGGGCATCAGCAAACCATTTGTCCGGATGAACAAAAGGATCCAATTCTATGATAGCTCCCAAACAGCTCTTCCTGCTCTTGCATCTTCTACCAATCCTGGTTTATTCACAGATTCCCGCAGGTTATTATGATTCTGCTCAAGATCTGAACGGATCTGAACTCAAGTCTGCTCTCCATGACATCATCAGTGACCATGTGAAATATCCCTACACATCCACCTCAACCGATGTCTGGGATATCCTTAAGGAAACCGATGAAGACCCCAATAATGCTGACAATGTGATTCTCATTTATACGGGCCGATCCCAGGCAAAAACAGAGAACAGTGGTGAAAGCAGCTCAACAGGAAGCAACCGTTGGAATCGGGAGCATGTATGGTCAAAATCCCACGGTTTCCCTGCTGAAATCGATACAGCCTATACGGATATCCACCATCTACGTCCTGCCGACGAGAGCGTGAATTCCAGTCGCAGCAATCTGGATTTTGATGATGGGGGTGAAGCCCATGTAGAAGCTACAGATTGCAACTATGATAGTGATAGCTGGGAGCCTCGAGATGCGGTTAAGGGTGATGTTGCCCGTATGATGTTTTATATGGTGGTACGCTATGATCCTGGCTACCACTCAGATAATTCTCTCTATGACCTGGAATTGGTGGATTATACCGGGGTAGATATCGGTGATCCACCAGGTGAACCCCTTTTTGGCAAGCTGTCCACCTTGATTCAGTGGCATATCCAGGACCCCGTTGATGCCTTCGAGCAAAATCGCAATGAAGTGACCTACGATTACCAGGGAAACAGAAATCCATTTATTGATCATCCCGAATGGGTAGAATCCATCTTTAGCCCACAATTATCCAGCAATACGAGAATAGATTTTGTTGGAAATAGTCTCAGCGTAGAGGAGACCGTTGGCTCGGTGATACTCGAACTATCCATCATAAATGCGGATCCACTAGAAGCGACCCATTGTGTGGTGAGCTTGACAGGAGGAAATGGAAGCTCGGACGATCTAAATGATTTTTCTAATACCCCAATCACATTTCCTGCAGGAAGTTCGGATATACAATCACTCGAGATATTCATTCATGATGATGATATGATAGAGCTTGAGGAGACCTTTATTTTTGGTATTTCCAATGTGACAGGTGGAGATTCTGCATCAGCCGGTGGAAATAATAGTTTTGTTTTATCTATCCTACCAAATGATCAGGTTTCAGCCATGCCTGGTCTCATAATCAGTGAAGTCATGGATGGCAACCGCAGTGGGGGACAGCCAAAATTTATAGAGATCACGAATGTCACGGATGAATCAATAGACATTGGTGATTTTCAGATTTGGCGAGGCAGTAATGGGGGAGACGCTGGTTCAGTAATGCAAATTCCTGCAAGCACGACTCTAGGGGCACATACATCCTGGGTTATAGCAAACTCGGCTGCAGGTATGGCAGGAGCGGGTTATGATGCAGCCGATCAGGTATCCAGTGCCATCAATGGGAATGGTAATGATGTTTATGAGCTCCACACATCAAGTGGACAATACATCGATGCCTTTGGATTGGCAGGAGTTAGTTCATCCTGGTACGCTGATAGCTATGCTCAGAGACATGCCAGTATTCTAAATGGTGGAGCCAGCTACTCAGTTGATGAATGGACAATTACGGGCTTAGGTGCAGATTCTCCGGCAAATGGGAGTCCCGGGACACCAGGCAGCCATATCTCTGATCCCTGGGTATCAGTGGAGGATCATTTTCATCCTCAAACGCCAGAATTAATCCAGGTTTATCCAAATCCTTTTAATGCAGGGACCATGATCACCTTCACTATGATTGACTCTGGTCATGCCACCCTTGAAGTTTTTGATGTTCAGGGCAAATCTGTAGCAACGCTGGTGAATGCTGAATATGGCCGCGGTAGTCACCAGATAAGTTGGATGGGTACCAGCACCACTGGCTCCGAACTGCCCAGCGGGATTTATCTTCTACAACTCATCACTCCTACTACAACAGAAGTCCTGAGAGTTAGTCTTTTAAGGTAGATCCCAATTTGTCATTGCGAGGGAGATAACGACAGAAGCAATCTCAGAATCCATAGCTTGGTCGCAAATCGAGATCGCCGCGCTCGCAAGGCTTGCTCGCGAAGACCAAAAGCCCACTCCCTCATCCGGCCTATCAAACTCAATTACTCACCAACTCATAAACATGTGGCATAAATGACATTTTTATGTCTTCTGGAAAAACCCCCTTTTCAATCTTACTAAACATTGTGTGAAAACTATATTTTGTCCTCGAAATTGTGTGGAGTTGGAAGGGACTCAGGGTCTAGATTCAATTTATGGATGTCGTTGTATTTTCTTTGTTTATCATGATTTTAACAGTGATC
>JAERTG010000003.1 GCA_016845065.1 Fidelibacterota bacterium
GGCCGTAGCAGTTCTTTTTGGGCACCCCTGCCTTCGCCTACACGTCACCTCCTTTCAGGCCCATGACGTAAATTTCACCTGTAAGTTAGGGACCATCCGGCCGCACCTCAGAAAACGATCGCTTATGTCGAATATCCAGAGACTTTAGTTTCAGCTAGCAGGAACACACCTGTGCAGATGCTGGCCACATGTGTGGAAAGGGGGACGTCCCAATCTCCACTTAAAAAGATTTGACACGGCCTATAATATGGATTAGAATAGCTATAGTTATCCACATTCAGGAGGTGCAATATGAGAACTATTCAGATGACCCTCGATGATGATCTTGTCAAAGCGGTTGATTGCGTTTCGAACCAACTCCAGACAAGTCGTTCTGCTTTTACAAGAAAGGCGCTTCGTGAAGCGCTTGCCCGTCATAACATTGAACAACTTGAACTCAGGCACCGCCAGGGCTACGAACGGCAACCGGTTGCCACTGATGAGTTCTCTGTTTGGGAAAGCGATCAAGCTTGGGGTGACGAATGAAACACGGAGAAATACGCTGGTACAAGTTTATACGCCCTGATAAAAAGAGACCTGCCTTAATCCTCACACGAGATTCCGTTTTAGAATATCTTGGTGAAGTAACGGTTGCCCCAATCACAACTACAATCCGAAATATCCCGTCCGAGGTGTTTCTTTCGAAAGCAGATGGGATGCCCCGTGATTGTGCTGTAAATTGTGATCACTTACAGACCGTTTCGAAAGGAAAAATTGGATCGTTGATCACATCCCTGTCTACAGAAAAAATGTTTGCTATTGGACGGGCAATTCGCTTTGCCCTCGATATATAAAAAACAATCGGCCAACCTGTCACTTCACCTGATGTCCAGGGCCAGGCGGCCCTGGGCACAGGTGAGTTTATCGTTGGGCTCCTCATACACCTTGACTTATCAAATATAATAAGTTATTAATATTGATAATGTGGCACATACGAGAACATCACAAATTAGACAAGGTTATTGCAAAATTACCGTTGCAGGTCGTAAAAAAATACGAACTTTGGAAAAGTATCGTTTTTCGACATGGGCCGGATAAGCTTCGGGATTTCCCAGGTTTTCATGACGAAAAATTAAAAGGAGAGCATGAAGGAAAACGTTCATCAAGGCTGAATGTTCAATATCGTGTTATTTATTCTGTCGAAGAACAAACCACTTCAATTTATGTCATTGATATTACACCACATAAATATTAGGGGGCTTTAAGAGAATGAATATTAATAAATCTGATTATAAACCAGCAAAGCAGCATGCTACTTTAACTACCGGAGAAGTGCTTAAAATGTTGCGGGGATTGAAAGGGTGGACTCAAGAGGAGTTATCTAAATTTTGTTCAATCAATGCAAAAAACATCAGTATGCTTGAAAATGATAAGTTAGAAATAGGGAAAAAAAGAACTCTCCAACTCGCAGCTGCATTTGATGTACACCCTGCTATTATTATGTTTCCTGAATACGAATCGAAAGAAATCCAAAAAGCAGCATAACCTTTCATTTAAGGTTCATCCGACTAAAGCGTACTTTGTCTGGTGAAGGGCCATTATTTTGAGTTTAAAAAAATCCATATCCCTGAAACCATAAGCTTGTTTCTGCATTGTTTTGATTTTGTTGTTTGTGCCTTCAAGAGGTCCTGTTGATATCGGGTAATCATAATAGTTCAGCAGGCCGCTTTTGTGGCTTGCAAGGGTTTTTGCCAACTGCTTCAATATTCGGACGTCGGAACCGCTGGCACGTCTTATCCAGCTTTCAAGGAACGCAGTTGCTGTCATTTTATTGGTTTGTTTCCAGAATTGTCGCAGATCCTCTTTCATGTAGTAGGCGGTAGCCAAAGGTTGATTCAGTTCAAGCGCCTCCCTGAGTCGGCGATGTTCATCACGGTCGGGATCCAGGTTTTCGGGATTTTTAAGGAGCAACCATCTGGTTCCTTTCATAACCTTCTTTTGGAGGATGTCATTGACTTCATGATACAATTGACGTCTCAGCTCAGAGAGTTTGTCATTGAACATTTTGATGACGTGGAAGTGGTCAAAGACAATCTTTGCATTCGGCAGATTTTTGATGATAGCACTGATGTAAGCGGGTGACATATCAATGGCGACAGCATCAATTTTACTTTTGGCGCGTTTTAGCTGCTTCCAGAAAGGATCCAGTGCATCAGCACCTTTGCCGTCACCGACGAAAACAACCGCACCGGTTTTGAGGTCAAGAACCACTGTCAGATACCGATGTCTTTTGCCAATGCTGATTTCGTCAATGGCTATCTCTTTCAGTTTTTTCAGCTTTGGACGGGAAAAGCGCTTTTGGAGATAACGTTTCTGGATGTCTTTAATGACATCCCAGCTGACACCGAGATGGCGTGCTGTATCCTGGATGGTCATGTACTTGGACAGTTCCAGGGCATAGCGTTCAAAGGACTTGGTGTAGCTTCTGCGAGGATTGGCGAAACCGATTTTCACTTGTCTGACGAGTCCGCAGACCAGACATTCAACGCGCTGTACGGCGAGTGAAAACCAAACAGGCTTCCGGCCAATGGGTAAAGATCGGAATTTTCTATCGACTTTGCCACGGCGTATGATCTTGCGGGATTGGCAAGATGAGCATTGGAGTTCAAAAGCTTTTGGACGTAGGGTAAACATCACAACACCACCATTGAATTTACTGTTGATGTAGTCATAGCCATGGACACCGAAACCGTGATACAAAAGACTTGTGGACATAAGGAAATCCTCCTTTTTGTGTGAATTGGTCTTCACATAGGAGGTAATTCTTATTGTCCACTTTTTCAACCACTCAAAGTACGCAAGATCCGGATGAACC
>JAERTG010000004.1 GCA_016845065.1 Fidelibacterota bacterium
TGATCAACGACAACTAAAATTCCCGTCCAACGACAGTTATTTTTCCCGGTTCATTTAGCTTTAGTTTCCTTTGATTTCTCCAGCCTATAACTGGGTAGATTCAGTTCAAGTATTACGCTGTGATGAACCAACCGATCGATAGCCGCAGCCGTTGTCATGGGGTCTTTGAAGATTTGCTCCCATTTAGAGAAGGGCAGATTGCTGGTAATCATAATACTAGTTCTTTCATACCGGTCAGCCAATAATGTGAACAGAACTTCCATTTCCTCTCTACTCTGCTGAACATAACCAATGTCATCAATGATAATTGCATCGTACTTGGAAAGTGATTTTAGTACTCTGGATAGTTTTAAGTCCCGTTTTGCTATAAGAAGATTCTGAACCATCAGGTTACAGGGAGTAAATAGGATACGTTTACCATGTTTCTGGATCATCTCTTGACCAATGGCACACAGCAAATGGGTTTTGCCACTACCAGGATTCCCAAAAGCCAAGACGTTCTCACACCTATCAGTAAAGCCACCATCAAGAAGTGTTGACAAGAGCTGGTTAACTTTTCCGGGAAGCCGACCCCGATCAAAGTTTTCCAAAGTCTTTTCAACTGGAAGATGTGAAGTTCTTAAGAACCGAGCTATTCTGTTCTCCCATCGAACTTCCTGCTCTCTTTCCATGAGGCTCAGCAGATATTGCTCATAGCTCAAGGTGTCCCTGGTGGCTTCAGTTGCCAGTTCTTCATACGATGCCCTCACCGTTGGCAGGCGAAGCTCTTTCAGAACGGATGTAAGTGACTGGTGGATCATTGTGACCATCCTTCCGTGATCAACTCATCATACTGCTCGATATTAACTGGAGAGATCATAATATCACGGGCCCTGTTGTAGATCTCTTCTGGAAGCTCTGATGCTACCAGAGCCTCTACTGCCTTAAAGCTGATACGTTTCTCTTCCTCCAGTAGATGCAGGATGGCAGCCTCAACTCTGGACTCACCTTCTTTAGATGCAAGATACAGGATCTTCAGATACTGCTTCTCATATCGAACACTCCCTGATCGTTTAAGCAGATCATAGACTAGACGGAAGTTCGTGCTTGGGAACAGGTCATCTCGGTAACAGTAATTTGCAAAGGCTCCAGGCTTACGCACCAGCCAGTCAATAATATGCCTATAGTTGATATGGTGACGATCTTCACCACGCAACCTAGGCATTTTCTCAACTTGACTGCCTGCATACCAGACTTCTACATGGTCCATATACAGACGGACATCTACATGCTCGTTGATCAACCTGCTGTTTACTGAGTAGGTGTTGTGGTTCACTCTGATCGTGCTGTTCCTCGTGACTCTGACTTGTGAGTGCTTAACCGAATCCAGTCGACGCAGTGGTAGGCCTTTCAACTCAGCTTTGTCCTTATCAAAGCGCAGCTGTCTACCACGATTGCGTTGGGTAAATAGCTTTTCCAGGAAGGCCTCATAGTCTGACCTGCTCTCAAAGTCCCGCGAGCCTCTGATCATGAGTGACTGCTCCACAGCTCTTTTGAAGCGATGGTGGCTCTGCTCCACATCACCATTCTCATTAGCTTTACGAGGCTGGATCTTACGGCCCTTTAAACCGTAATGTCTGAGGAGACCCTGGTAGCGGGGAGTGAAGCCTCTCTCATCTGTGGTATTCTGGACTGCCGCAGATAATCTATCTGTCTGATGGGTAACAGGTACACCACCCAAGGTCCAGAGAGCATTCTGCAGTCCTTCGCTCAAAGACTCAAAACTCTCAGAGAAACAGATGCTGCCAGTCTCCCAGTTGGAATAGGTCAACACAAAGTGATAAAGCAAATGATCGAAGGGCAATCCTTTGATCGTAATCTCCAGAGATGACATGTGAGTAAAATCAGATTGGCTTAAGATACCGGGATGGTGCTCCTGAGGGAAGAACACCTCTTTGGGCGGCCCCTCTGTGGCTCTCCAGCGCTTTATGTGTCGTTGCAAGGTTCGGAGTTGTCCATCCTGAAACTGTCCCGGATACTCCCGCTGCAGGTACTCAAACAAGGTCTTTGCTTCAAGACCTGGGTTTACTTCTAGCTTACCCCGAATCTCGTTCCAGACTGAACTGAACGCATCATTGTGGGTCCGCCAGGTACGCTCTGCTTTTAACTCACTTGGAAGTTTACCTGAGTTTAAATATTTACGGGCAGTCTTCTCGTCCATACCGCTTTTTATGGCTGCTTGTGATTTATTCAACTTTGAATCTTGTGACATCTGAAACAGTCTCCTTACTTGTTGATCTGTAACCATCCGGATCTCCTCTATCTGATCCAAACAGTCTATTATTATTGCCCTTTAAAAACGGGAATCATAACTGTCGTCAACTGGGAATTCTAAATGTCGCTCATCAGCATTTTCACCAAACACTCGCTCACTCATGACTCCAATGGCATGAAAAAATACGTTTACGATTGCTCCTAAAAGACCAAGAAAGATTGCAGTAATGGATGGTGCATATTCTGTCTTGACATTGTAGGAGATCACAGTGATGATTAGAGCACAAATTGACATCCATATTAACGATTTGAGAAATTTCCTAGGTTTAGTATTGTCCAACCCTCTGGAGATTGTTTCTGCGGTAGCTGGGAAAGTTATCTCAGTGAGATCCCGGATTACAATATCAAGGTCCCCTAGGATAGTGGGTGTGATATCATCATTAAACACGCTGTGTTCATAACCTCCAAATCGAAATAGTAATTCATCCGTTAGTTCAAGGTTAGAATTAATCGCATAGTTCTTTAAAATGGTTGCTTCGCGGAGTTTGTGGAAAGCCTCCTTGTTTAGGTTTTCCCTTCTTACATCATTATCACTCATATATTCTCTCTTTCGTTGATGTTAGCCTGGTGGTAACTCCAAGGGCTTTGACTGCTACTTATGTTGGCTCTTCACACCACTTTCGTGTTGCATTTCCTTGCAACTGAATCCGTTCTAAGCCTTTGCTAGATAGCGACTCCCCACGATTCTTACATTTTGCATTTTGTAATGAGGCCACTTATAGACTTTCTGACTTCATCAGTGTGCGCTTCCCATTCTTTGACCACCTCTGTTGTGATGTAACCAGCGTCTTCAAATGATTTAAAACGCAATCGCCATTTAAAGTCGTATGAGTCGACAATATCAGATCTCGAGCTTAAGATTGTACCACAATCGGAGATAGTAGCAGAGCGTTCTGGATTATTTGATGCTTTTTCAATCATGCTGGCAACTAGGGTTGCTAAAAATGTAGCAGCAGCTCCTTCATCTCCCCACTCTTGATTACTACTCAAGGTCCCTATACCGCCAACTATAATTACACTATAAAAACTTGCATTATTCCAACATCTTTGATTCTTCTGCGCTTTAGTTAAATTCATCTTAGCGCTTGGGGCATCAAGATCACGTTCAAAGATGGCTTTTTGATCGTTCAGTAGGGAAAGCGCATTTCTAACTGAAAGGTTCCTTACTTCAGGGTTGGATTCTCCGCGTTCCAGAGTTTCAGCTACCCGATTTGGCATTAATGCGTAATAATGATGAAAGTCTTCTTGAGCTTTTAGGGTAACAAACCCTAGTTTGCTCAATTCCTCATCTAGCTCCATTGTTTTAAACTGGGACGAACATCCCATGAAAAGCCCAATAACCAAAATTAATCCAATGTTGACTCTCAATGGTTTCATTTCAATTCTCCTCTTCCACCTCTTTTTTTGTGTTAGCTCTAAACCTTTGTAAAGGGGATTCTATTTTGCATATGGTCCACCACCAGAAGTCGTGGCATCATGGGAAATATCAATTATTTGTGAATAATCTAATTTAGAATTGTTTATCATTAAGGTTTTGATAACGGTATGTAATCGACTTTCCAAAACTTTCTGCATTCTAGGATTAACTTTATCACTCTTCCGATGTTTGGTAGAACTCTGCTCATTGTAGGCGTAAAACTGATTGATCAGGCCTGAATCCATGCTTCTATTACAATGGGATTTGGTATAAGAATCCTCAACAATATGCAATATCATGCCTAAGGACCTTAATCGTGCGAGCCGATAGTCCATCGTATCTAATAAATCCCCCACTCGGAAGTCCAATTCTTCTACATAACCACCCAAATGAGTCCCAAAAGTAGAAATTTCACTTACTAGTATGCTTTTATTCGCATTGTAATGCAAAAATTCCAGGAACGCTAGCCAAGAGACTATGTCACTTTGTGTATCAACCGCAGCTATCCCACCGCCACGTGCCATACTATGAAGTGCAGATAACTCTCCCCAATGACTCTGATAAAACGTAGAGTCCTCAAGAAAACCTATCGACTTAATGCTATTTGGTTTCCAAGCATGCTTGCGAACAAGGGAATACTCATTGGTTAAGGCACATAAATCATTAGCTACACAACCTGAAATAACACCTTGGTACCTATAGTTAGTCAGTTTATACTCATCCAACACTTTCTGAGTAGTTTCTTCATGTAAACTCAATAGCATAGTATGCCCCTTGTTTTAGAACTTCATCCCTCTAATGTCCTTGGCGTGTGCCTATCCATAATTTTTGTTCTGCTATAAAAGTTACTCTTCTATGACTTTATATACTTTTTTAACTCTGTTATCATTCTCAATGCATTTCTCGAAAACGCTAGCTATTTTCTTAAACTCATGGGATTTGGGGTGTAATTCATTATACCACCCATTCTGTGTATCAACAGCCCCCCTACTATCAATATGAAAGACATTCTCATATTCACTCCCAACTTCAATCATCATTTCATTAAAGAACTCTATCATACCATAGATAATCGCACTCCGCTCTTGCTCTTTGGTATAACCTCGCAATAAAAGAGGCGTATTTAACCATTTCCCATTGCCAGAAAAATAGTTGGTTATTGGTCTAGCGATTTGAAAAATGTTTAATCCAAATCCCAATTTAGAAGATGGAACTGCATAGTCATATCCTTGTGTAATTATTCTTACATTTTTGAATTTATCAGTCCTTTGCTCTATACTTTTAAATAGCAATTTGTATTGCAATTTAAAGAGTTTTAACAAAGCATAGAATTCGCTATTAAAACTCATTTGCGAAAACTCTATCTTCCCATCTATAGTACTTAAGTCCAGATTATGAGGGCTTTCAATTACTTTCCTCGGATGAACCAGTTGTGCTAAACGGCTTCCACCTACAATATCGTTGCCACCACCACTGATTAAAAATATGTCAGGTTTGATAAGGGATAATTTTTCAATGTACTGCTGCTCATATAAAATATTTGAGATCCAGTCACCACCATAAGCAAGGCTATTAATGGCATAGTCTTTCCGCTTATTGAGGTAGTCTATTATCTCAGAGATGAAAAAGGGATACTCAAACCATGAATCGCCTTCAGCCAATATGAGTTTGGACACTTTTCCACTCTTAACTTTTTTCCAAAACAATTTTTCTCGTTTCTTAAAACTTCTCCGATTCAGCGCTCCTATTATTCCAGTATCCGCGCCAGAATCATTCTTTATGGTGTCAGCATTTTTATCAAACAATCTCAACAAGATGGGACGTAAATCTTTTGCGGAGAATGTTTCATCCTCAAATAATTCATTTAGCTCAGAATCACTAAAATCTCTTGGTTGCTTCAAAAGTTTTTTTATTAGTTTCTCTTTTTTACTCATCTTTAAAGTCCTCCACATTTATTCCCAATGATACTTTCTTAATGATCCTACAGGAAACCCCAAACGCTTACAGAGCAAATGTCTTCAGCCATTCTGTGGTATCATTATCAGTGCTGGTTTTGTTAGACCCAAATTTTTCACAGATTTTTTTAAACAGCATTTCTCACCTCCATTTTTGCATAGCTCAGAGCTTGCCCCAAACGGGTCTCAAAACGGAAATTGCCAGTCCAATACGGATAATGTGCCCCCAAATATTGTTCCACGTGGCGTAAATATAGACATTAAGGCTTGATTTGGAAGTAGTGTTTAGTGGCAATTGTTGATTTTTGGGGAGTGCTTGTTAACCGCGAATTACGCTAAGGGCGTGAATGATTTTTTTACAACGAACTAAACGAATTGAACGAATCCTCAATGTGGTCATCCGGCAAGTGCTCCTTTGGGGGAAGCAGCCCCTTTGGGGAGCAGTTTAACAACAAAGACTTTCAGTGTTCCTGCAACTTATTCTATTCTTGCGCTATCCTACTTTTGGCTCAAGGTGAGGACTTGGTGAAAGTTTGATATATCTATTATCCATGTTTATTTATAGCTATTTTGAATCATATAGCTCAGAAGGGGGATCTGCAATTTCTATTGCACCGGCATCCAAAAGACTATGACGCGCCACTTTCCCCTTTACCATGACTTCTTGTGATCGCTCCTTAATATGTTTGATCAGGTCTTTTCGGTATTCCTTGTTCTCGGTTTCGTTAAGATTGATCAGGGCGCTTTGTAATACCAAAAGGTAACCCAAATAGTCCGATAACTGGGAAACAGCTCTTGGTTTAAACAATTCCACAATATCAGGGATACTTTCATGCATGGGAATATTAAAGTCCGCAACCGACCTGCCTCCCTTCCAGCGATTACAAATATATTCCAGCAGTATGTGCACTCGAGATTGCTCAGCCAGTAATGCTGTGGCAACAGATTTACGTCTTCTCAATTGATCCATATACTGTTGAAACCAGCCGCTTGCATATCCAAACAATGCACCAAGAACTAAGACAATCATATCACTCATTGTTTCTCCTTTTAGCCCATGGTCGTTCCTCCAAATAGGACAAAGCAAACCAGCACAACCTTCCAGTGATACGCGACTGTCCTTGTCTTATATCCCACCGTTGCGACTTCAACCCTTGTTCACGACCATCATGAGTCTACCCTATTAATCGTAAAATGTCTTCAGACGGATGCTAATTCTGGGCACCATTGTAGCGAAGCAAGGCAAGCATATTCGCCACAAGCGGAGGATGCGGAACCAGGTCGAATAGGTTAGCTACTTTTTGTAAAAATCGCCTCGCTACAATGGATGCATAATTAAAATTCGCTGCTCTCCCCGTCTAGCTTTCCCCGCCACCCTGATCAGCATCCTTGCTGTCATCGGCACTACCGGCCTGGTTATACTTGTTCGGATAATATTTCGCCAGCCAAGCGCGAGCGATCATGCCCTGTGTGATCGGTTTTAGAAAGTAATTAATCGGTACACCTATGTTATCATTGCCACTGATACATTTTTGGATATAGTCATCCATTGCCGTCATCATCGAATTCGTATCGATGATATTGTTGGCACCGTCGTCAATTTCCGAAAGACTGCTCAAAGTTGACGTGATTGTTGAATTTTTCAACGTAATCATTTGCTGCCCGGTTCTAGCCGCATCCGCTGCTGATGAAACCGTGTTATTTTCGTCCGCAGTTGCGCCCTGCAATACAGCAAGTTGCTGCATTTCCTTGCCTGGGTCAAAATCAGAGAATTGTTGAACTCCTATCTTGACTTGGTTGGATTTTATGGATGGAATTATACCCATTGTTACCGCGGAGCAATGAGATGTAATGTTCTGTGTGCTAAGTAAGTTTTTAGCACTGTTTGAAAATGAGTCATTAACACCGAACCCGCCTGTCCCAGAGGCAAACCAACCTCCAAGGTCAAAGGTCTCCTGCATAGACGTTGCCACGGACTCCATCTCTTGACTTGATGATGTCTCCGATGTGTTCAAGACATGCACCATGCCCACAAAAGATGAGCCATAAGTTGCCCCCGAAAGGATGCTGAATGATTTTTCATTTTTTGTCTCAGCTTTAGCTTCGATTTTTTTGATGGAAGCACTATCATTTGTTTTAATCGTGTTGCTTGGGAAGAGCTTATTAAAAGCCCTCACCGCTTTATCAACATCTAGGATAAATGGCGCAAAGACCTGTGCCGTCTTGTGGGTACAGGAAATGCAAATGACCAGGGTTCCTGAAATGCTGTGGTGAGAGTGCTGGCTATTCACTTGAGCTTGTGCTGAAGCACTCGCTTGACTTGACTGTTTCTCACCAAAATAGCTGAGTGATTCACTCACAAAGGATGATATGGTTGCAGCATGGGAGTTTGAGGTCTGGGCATTCTCATCAAATGAAAAGTACTGCACATTCATCTGAAGTGAATCGACGGAAAGTGGCATTTGTTTCAAAAGGCTCCGATTATAATCAATCGGACTCTCAATTTCCTCACTCACACCAAGTATCTTCGCCCTCAGTGGTGAAATCGATTTTTCGGACGCAAGTTTTGCTTTTGCATAATTTATGGCAGCCTATTGAACTTGAGTATCTACTTCCTGCGATTGTTTGATAAGATCTTTGACATCAACGCCCATATCTATCATTTCCTGCACAGTCATATCGATGCTTCTTTTCAAAGTAATGGCAGCGTTCATATCTGCTTGTGCGGCATCCGCTGGCGCCTGGAATTTGGCAATACTAAGGATGTTGTCCAGTTTGTCTTGAGGTACGATACTACCAAAGGTAAGCGCAGGATCATACGGGATTGTTGAAGGCATAATTCTCTCCTGTAGGGTTTAATGTGTTGAATCATGACCATTGTGATTTCAAGCGATCATGAATTGTAACGGCTTCCTTAATGTTAATGACTCATTTTGTTTCAGTCATGTGCCCCCCTTCAATTGTATTTTTTCTGAACCGCCTATAGGCTGATGCGTGAGCTGGCCACTAAAAAGCCCCTCTTGGAAAATTCACTCTATCGACCCCCGATTCTTTTCGTTCTACAGAGCAACAGTTTCAAATCAGAAGGTTGGATTAAGATTGACGATCCATTCGACATTCTTCAGCAGGGTTGATGATATGAGGATTAGAAGAATACAGGCCAGCATTAGCCCGATGACTCTTCTCAGCGTGAGGCTGGAAAACGCTAGCCATTCGGTAGTAGGATTTTCCTCCCGAAGTGAGTAATAGCCTATTGTGTTTGACCGTAGTTTTTACATGCAGCACCCCCAATTTTATCGGTCTAGAGCGTGCCCCAATTGGGTCTCAAAACGGAAGGTTGCAGGTCCTGTGCAGAAAATGCTCGGCCAAATGTAGTTTAACGTGGCGTAAATATAGATATTATAACCTAAAACAAAAGTAGTGTTTTGCCACAGTTATTGTTTTATGGCGAATACCTTAAAACCGCGAATTGCGCTAATGGCGCGAAGGGTTTATTATTTACAACGAACTATACGAAGTGAACGAATTTTGAGTTGTGTCTTTGCGAGGAGGGACGACGAAGCAATCTCCAAAATTCCACACGAAAAAGAGAGATCGCCACACTCCTTTCAGTCGTTCGCGAAGACGGGGCGGGAGTATATGTGAAGAGGTGGGAATTGGGTGCGGGGGGTCAAGATCCTTCGACAAGCTCAGGATGACGCGTGGGGGGGTGCCGTATATCATGCCAGGCGAGGATTGACTTCGAGCGATGCTCTCGTCGTACTTCGTTTCGAATCCTCGCCGAGGCCGACCACCACACCTCGCCTGCCAACACCCCGATGCAAAACAAGACCAGGCTTCGCCGGGCTCAGCCTTCGGAATAGTTGCTTTTGTCGTGTTCTGTGAAAAGTTTCACAAAATGGCATGAAATTCGCATTGCTGTGTGAACATGAATAAAACTCGCAAAGAAATTCCCGTTAATACCCTGGAACGCATGGTTAAATACCGTCGTATCTTGGATAATTATGCGGCCGATGGCAAAACCATTATCTATAGCCACGAAATGGCCAAGCTGGCCGGCAATACCCCTTCGCAAATGCGCCGCGATCTCATGTCCTGCGGCTGCGCCGGCTCCACACGGGCCGGTTACAATGTGCAGGAAATGCAGACCAACATCAAATCCGTCCTGGGCTACTCCGAAACCAAACAGACCATCCTGGTGGGTGTGGGTAACCTGGGAAAAGCCATCCTGTCCTATTTCAGCTTTCGTGTCCCCCGCGTCCAGGTAGTGGCCGCCTTTGATGTTATGCCCCACCGTATCGACCGTGTCATCAGCGGTACCCGTTGCCACGACATTAAAGAGATGGAGACCATCATTAAAGAACAGAGCGTGACCCTGGGGATCATCACCGTACCCAGAGAAGAAGCCCAGGCCCTGGCTGACCGTCTGGTGGCCGCCGGAATTGTGGGAATTCTCAACTTTGCCCCCGTCACACTTGACCTGCCCGATCATGTCTATGTAGAGAACATGGACATCACCATGAAAATCGAAAAAATCGCATTCTACAGTGGAGAAAAATAGCCGTGGAACATTTGATTATCCCTGACCTTGACCCCATTCTAAAACGCTACCCCGACCCCAACCGTGAACACCTCATTCCCCTCCTCCAGGATGTGCAGGAAGAACAGGGCTACCTCAGCAAAGAGTCTATTGGTGTTATCAGCCGCCATCTTGAAGTATCACCGGCAAAAATTTATGGCGTGGCCACCTTTTACAATCAGTTCCGCTTTAGCCCCCTGGGCCGCTATCACATCATGGTCTGCCGGGGAACCGCCTGTCACGTCAAAGGTTCTGCCAATGTGCTGGCCGCTATCTGCTCGGGACTGAAAATTCAGCCGGGAGAAACCACACGGGACGGCCTGTTCTCACTTGAAGTGGTGGCCTGCATCGGCGCCTGTGGTTTGGCACCCCTCATTTCCGTGAATGGCGAATACCACGCCGGCGTTACCCCTGCAAAAATCAAAAGAATCCTGAACTCATATCGCAAACGTGAGGAGATACACGCCAATGGTTGATCACTTCGACCCCGCTCAGCACGAGTCCGCCGACACCTTTTACCCCGAGGTGATTCACCCCAAAGTGGCTCACCTCATGCCTGAGTCTTATCAGACTCAAAATAGTTTTTTTGCTGACAATCCCTCTGACATAGATGCCACTGTCCCCACCATCCTCATTGGTGCTGGCACCTGTGGTCTCAGTGCTGGTGCTCCTGACACACGCCAGGCGGTTGAGAACTATTTCGCAGATAGTGACCTGAAACCCCGCCTCATCGATGTGGGTTGTATCGGACTCTGCTCAGAAGAACCCATCATGGAAGTTCAACTTTCGGGAAAAAACCGTCTCATTTTTGGGAAAGTCACAGCCAAAAAAGCAGCCACTATCCTGAAAAGCCTGGAAGCCGGCGAGGTAAATTCAAAACATTGCCTGGGTCAGCACAGAAAATCCGGTGAATCTGCCTGGGACGATGTACCCTTTATTGATGAGCACCCATTTTTCAGACCCCAGACCCGTCTGGTGCTGGAACACTGTGGCGTCATCGATCCCGATGATATTGATGAATACCTGAAACGGGATGGCTACCAGGCCCTGGCCAAAGCACTCCACACGGTCACTCCGGCTGAATTGTGTAAGGAAGTTGAACTCTCCGGTCTACGTGGACGCGGTGGCGGTGGTTTTCTTTCAGGAAAAAAATGGACCTTCGCCCTGAACACACCCGCTGATCACAAATACATGATCTGTAACGCCGATGAAGGTGATCCCGGCGCTTTTATGGATCGCGCTGTCATTGAAGGAGACCCACACCGTCTGATTGAGGGGTTGATTCTGGCCTCCTATGGTATCGGTGCTGAAACAGCCTATATCTATATACGAGCCGAGTACCCTCTGGCCATTGAACGCCTGAAAACCGCACTGGCTCAGGCTACTGAATACGGATTGTTGGGTGATGATATCCTGGGTAGCGGTTTCAATTTGCACATCAAGATTAAAAAAGGTGCTGGTGCCTTCGTCTGTGGCGAGGAAACAGCCCTGATCCACTCCATTGAGGGGAAACGCGGCATGCCCCGCCCACGTCCTCCTTTTCCTGCAGTTAGTGGGCTGCATGCTTCCCCCAGTGTGATCAACAATGTGGAGACCCTGGCCAATATTCCCTATATCGTTCGTGAGGGAGCCTCCGCATTCAATAAATACGGAACGGATACCAGCAAGGGCACCAAAGTCTTCGCCCTCTCTGGAAAAATCAGTCGCACAGGTCTGGTAGAGATCGCCATGGGAACACCCCTGCGGGAAATCATCGAGGATATCGGTGGTGGTATTCCCAACGGCAAACAATACAAAGCTGTCCAGATTGGTGGACCTTCTGGTGGTTGTATTCCAACCCAACACCTGGATATCAAGGTCGATTATGAAACCCTGAAAACAGTGGGTGCCATGATGGGCTCCGGTGGTCTGGTAGTGATGGATGAAGACACCTGTATGGTTGATGTGGCTACCTTCTTTATGGATTTCATTCAACGTGAATCCTGTGGAAAATGCATTCCCTGTCGCGAAGGCACACGCACTATGCTGGGTATTCTCAAAGATATCACCCGAGGACGTAAATCTGAAGATGGTGTGGATGCTCTGGATCGCTTCAAGGGCATTATGTACATGGATCGTCTGGCTCAAGTGATCAAGGATACCAGTCTGTGTGGTCTGGGTCAATCTGCACCCAATCCGGTGCTAAGCACCCTGCGCTGGTTTCGTGATGAATATGAAGCCCATGTGTTTGATCGTAAATGCCCCGCCGGCGTCTGCCCGGAACTGGTAACCTATAGCATTCTTGATGACAAATGTAATGGGTGCCATGCTTGCGCAACCCAATGTCCCTCGGATGCCATATTAGGCACCAAAAAGAATGTACATCACATCATCCCGGAAAATTGTATTGCCTGTGGCGCTTGTATCGCCGTCTGTACCAAACAGGCCGTGATAAAGGAATAATGCTATGGCCCAAATCAATATTAACGGACAAACCTTTCCCGCCAAAGCAGACCAGACCGTATTGG
This sequence comes from Fidelibacterota bacterium, assembly GCA_016845065.1. Lineage (GTDB taxonomy): Bacteria > Fidelibacterota > UBA8477 > UBA8477 > JABMPR01 > JABMPR01. The sequence goes on from JAERTG010000004.1 coordinate 12,772, forward strand.
ATGTCTGCGAACAGAACGGCATTGAAATACCAACCCTGTGTCATATCAAGGAATTGATGCCCAGTGGGGCCTGTCGCATGTGTGTGGTAGAAGTTGAAGGCGCCCAAAACCTGGTCCCCTCCTGCAGCTATCCCGCCACTGATGGCATGGTGATCAAGACCCATTCAGACCGCGCCCTGCAGGCCAGGAAAACCATTATTGAACTCCTGCAAACCAATCACCCCGATGATTGTCTCTACTGCGTACGCAGTGGTTCCTGTGATCTACAGGAACTGTCCCAGGATTATGGCGTGCGTCAAAGACGATTTGCCAACAATTCCCCTGAACAGCATCTGGATGTGTCCAGCCCGGCCCTTGAACGTGATCCCGCCAAATGTATCCTGTGTGGTAAATGTGTTCGTGTCTGTGAAGAGGTCATGGGTGTCTCGGCCATCGACTTTGCCGGTCGTGGTAGCAATGCCACCGTATCCACCCCTTTTAATGTGGGTCTCAATGTCTCCAGTTGTATCTCATGTGGACAATGCATCTCGGTTTGCCCCACGGGAGCCCTGAGAGAAAGCAGCAGCCTGAAACCCGTCACCAATGCCCTGAAGGATCCTGAGAAAACCGTGGTGGTTCAACATGCCCCTGCCGTCTCTGTCAGTCTGGCTGAAGAATTCGGTCTCAAACCCGGACTTGATGTAAATGGTCTCCTGGTGGCTGCCCTGCGTCGACTGGGTTTCAAATATGTTTTTGACACCTCCTTCTCTGCCGATCTCACCATAATGGAAGAAGCCTCTGAACTGGTACACCGCGTACAGAACAACGGCGCCTTACCCATGTTCACGAGTTGCTCGCCTGGCTGGATCAAATACATGGAACAATCTCACCCTGACATGCTGGATCATCTCTCCTCCTGCAAATCACCCCAGCAAATGATGGGTGCCCTGATTAAAAATGTATTCGCCGAGTCTTATTCATTGAACCCTAAAGACATTTACAGTGTTTCAGTCATGCCCTGCACGGCCAAGAAGTTTGAAGCACAACGTCCAGAAATGGGCGATGGTACCGGTCCTGATATTGATTCTGTTCTCACCACCCGTGAACTGGCCCGGTTGATTCGCGCCCACGGTATTGCCTTTGATAAACTGAAGCCTGAAGTTGCTGATACGCCTTTTGGTGAACGGAGTGGTGCCGGCAAAATATTTGGCAGCAGTGGTGGTGTTATAGAAGCCGCCCTGAGAACTGCCCATTACCTCATCACCGGCACAGAGCTGAACGACCCCAATCTGAAAATGCTCCGCGGTTCAGAAGGAATTCGTGAAGCAGTGGTTGATGTCCAGGGTCTCCCTGTTGGTGTGGCCGTGGTTAGTGGCGTCAAGCACGCGGAACAATTGATCCAGGAAGTTCGTGACGGCCGCAAGGATCTACATTTTATCGAAGTCATGACCTGCCCTGGTGGTTGCATCAATGGGGGTGGACAACCCTTACATCATGACCCTGTGAGGGTCAAGGCTCGGGCCGCTGCGCTCTATAAAATTGATGAGGGCGCTCCAGTTCGTGTTTCCCATGCCAATCCTGAGATCCAGGAACTGTATGCAGAATACCTGGGTGAACCTCTGGGCGAAAAGTCACATCATCTGCTCCACACCCACTATAGTGCACGGGAGACCCAATTCTAGATTATGAGTACTCTGGCCGCTGAAATTCAGACCGACGTCATCAATCCTGTCATTCGAACCGTTAAAGAACGCTGTCGGGTGTGCTACACCTGTGTGCGGGATTGTCCGGCCAAAGCCATTCGGATTACTGGGGGGCAGGCCGAAGTGGTGCATTCACGCTGTATAGGTTGTGGAAACTGCGTCATGGTCTGTAGCCAGGGAGCCAAGGAGATCTGGTCTTCTGTAGATGTTGCCAAAGAAATTCTGGGCGACACCGAGCATAGAATTGCCGCCATTATTGCTCCCAGCTTTCCGGCTGAATATGAAGACAGAGATGCCGAACTTTTGTGCGGACAACTCAAAGCTGTAGGTTTTGACCTGGTAAGCCAGGTGGCTGCCGGTGCAGATCTGGTGGCCAAAGAATATTCCCAACTGCTGGAAGATCAGCCAGAAAAACGCTGGATTGCCTCTTCATGTCCCGCCATTGTGACCTACGTGGAAAAATATCACCCTGCAATGAGCGAATCACTGGCTCCAATTGTCTCACCTATGGTGGCTACAGCCCGAATGGTTCATGAACAATATGGTGATGATACTAAAATTATTTTCCTGGGACCCTGTCCTGCTAAAAAGCTGGAGTCCGTCCGCGAAGAGGTCACAAATGATGTGGATCTGGTCCTCACTTTTGGAGAGTTGAACCAGCTACTGGATGAAAAGCTCACGGATGATCTTAAAGTAGAACCTCAGGGGTTCGACCCTCCCTATCCACACCTGGGTGGTCTATTTCCTCTGGTGCGTGGTCTGCTTCAGACGGCTGGTCTCAAAGAAGACCTGCTGGTGGGCGACATCGTATCAGCTGATGGGAAAAACAATTTCGCCCAGGCCATCCATGAATTTGAAACAGGATCCCTGGACACCAAGCTGCTGGACATTTTATGCTGCAAAGGCTGTATCATGGGCGCGGGCATGACCTGCGATTCACCGTCCTTCCGTCGCCAGTCAAAAATAAGTCAGTTCGTCCGCGAGCAGGTCAATCAGTATCAGGATGAGCCCGAACTCAGCTATAAAGCTGATTTCAGTACAAGTTTTTGTGTTGATGACACACGGGTTCCCCTGCCCACCCAGGACGAGATTGAAGCCATCCTCAAAGACATGGGCAAATTGAGACCTGCCGATGAGCTGGATTGTGGCACCTGTGGTTACAAAACCTGCCGAGAACACGCCATTGCTATTCACAAGGGGCTGGCTGAAACTGAAATGTGTTTGCCCTACACCATTGATCGGCTGAAATCCTCCCTGAAGGAATTGAACAGATCCAACAACAAGCTGGCCGATACCAAGGTGGCCCTGGTGAATGCCGAAAAGCTGGCCAGTATGGGTCAACTCTCTGCCGGTATCGCCCATGAAATCAACAATCCTCTGGGTGTTATACTGCTTTATTCTGAGCTCATGTTGGAGAACCTGGAATCTGAGTCAGACATGGCTCAAGATTTAAACACCATAGTAGATCAGGCTGAACGCTGTAAGGGAATTGTCTCCGGGTTGCTGAATTTTGCCCGAAAAAATGAAGTGGTACGCACCCCTACAAATCTTCAAAAACTCATTGAGCAATGTGTCAGCGTAACCAAGGTCCCTGAAAAGGTCAGGGTTTCCATGAGATTCCAGATGGAAGATCCCATGGCTGAGATTGATGGAGATCAAATTCTCCAGGTGTTGACCAACCTGATTAACAATGCCGTTGAGGCCATGTCTGGTGAAGGTGCCATTCGCATTCGCACCTTTGGTCGCAAAAGCGAAGTGGGATTTGAGCTGCATGATACGGGTCCCGGTATCCCCAAAGAGAACATGAAGAAAATATTCGAGCCTTTCTTTACCACCAAGGCCATAGGCAAAGGTACCGGTTTAGGACTGGCTGTCATTTATGGAATTATCAAAATGCATCATGGACGGGTTTCAGTACGATCCAACACTGACCCTGAATTGGATGCAACAGGAACAACATTTATCGTAACACTACCACGTCAAATGGAGTCGCTATGAACGAAAAAAATCAAAAACTAAGTGGAACTGTCTTTGTGGCGGATGATGATCCAGATATTCTGGATCAACTGCGCATGATCCTGGAAGCAATGGGGTTGGATGTCATCACTGCTGATACACAGGAAAAAACGGAAGCACTGATCGCCGAACAACGCCCTGATCTGGTAATCTTTGACCTGATGATGGAGAACATGGATAGTGGTTTTATCCTCTGCCATCGCATGAAACAAAAGTACCCCGATGTACCCATTATCATGGTCAGCGCCGTGGCTCAGGATGCAGGAATGCGTTTCGACACCAAATCTTCAGAAATGAAAAACTGGATCAAGGCAGATGCCTTTCTGGATAAACAAATTAGACCCGAACAGCTTCAAGCCGAAGTATCGAGGCTCTTAAATGAAAGCCGATAAAAGCCTCCGACTCCTGGTTGTTGATGATGAAGAAGGCATGCGCCTGGGCATTGAACGCGGGTTAAAAAACCACAGCTTTTCTTTTCCCGAATTTGATACTGAAGTCAGCTATGAGATTAGCCTGGCAGAAGATGGTGAATCAGCCCTGGACATTCTCAAAAACGAGGTCTTTGATCTTATTCTCCTGGATTACATGCTACCTGGAATCAATGGACTTGACGTCCTGCTGTTTGTCCAGAAAGAGCACCCGGAAACCACGGTGATCATGGTGACAGCCTTTGCATCTCTGGAAGTTGCCGTTTCCGCCACCAAACATGGCGCATATGATTTCCTGGCCAAACCGTTCTCTCCCAAAGAATTGCGTCATGTGGTCTCCAAGGCCACCAAACATATCATGACCCTGAGGGAAGCCCGACGTCTGGCAGATGAGAAACGGCATATCCGCTTCGAATTTCTGTCTGTCCTGGCCCATGAACTCAAATCACCCCTGGCGGCAGTGGAAAATTACCTCCAACTCATGGATCAGCGCATCAGTGGTAATGACCTGGAAGTCTATGATAAGTCCATCAAACGCTCGCTTACAAGGTTAGGCGGCATGCGCAAAATGATTCTTGACCTCCTGGATCTTACCCGTCTCGAGTCTGGTCAATTTGAACGCCATTCTGAGTGGGTTGACCTGAAGGATGTTCTGGATAATTCCTTTGAATCAATGGCCGTTTTGGCTGAAGAGCAGGATATCACTTTATCCTCCAGTTTTGATGGTGAATGTCGCGTATATGCAGTTGCTGCCGAAGTGGAAATCCTCCTGAACAACTTTATCTCCAACGCCATCAAATACAACCGTGAGCACGGCTCCGTGGTGGTAAAAACTAACTCTGATTCTAGGGAAGTACGGATTGAAGTCCTGGATACCGGTATTGGTATGACTGAGGAGGAAGTGGGTCTTTTATTTGGTGAGTTTGTACGCATCCGCAATAAAAAGACCCGCAACATTCAGGGCAGTGGACTGGGTTTATCTATCGTCAATAAAATCATTCGCAACCTGAATGGCAGTATTGAAGTAAAAAGCACACCCGATGTTGGTTCAACCTTTACCGTCGTCCTCCCTATAAATAATGAATCTGATGAACTTGTGACTCCTGAATCAGACATGGCCACTGCCTGACCATGTCTCTTCAAGCCTCACTTTTCAGCCATGCAACCCTGTCAAAGTGGATTCGGGAAACAGACCCCAGTCGACTGCAGGTACTCTGGGATATGGCTGACAGAACCCGGGCCGAATGTCATGGCTCTGGTATTCACCTGCGAGGCATTGTGGAGTTTTCAAACCGCTGCGTCCGGCGCTGCTCCTACTGTGGGATCAATGCAGAGAATGATAGCATTGAACGCTATGTCATGTCTGCTAAAGCGCTACTCCTGGCTATTGAATCTATTGCCAAATCAGGCTGTCAAACCGTAGTTATTCAATCGGGGGAAGACCCCGATCTGGATGAAGACTGGATGGCCGAGCTCATTACCTTTATCAAAAACAAATATGACCTTGCTGTGACCCTGAGTTTGGGCGAAAAGCCCATTTCCGCACTGGCAAAATGGAAGCAAGCCGGCGCCGATCGATATTTACTCAAGATTGAAACCTCAAATCCAAATTTGTTCAAGCAGCATCACCCCTCAGGCAGTCAGGGATTTGCCCAACGGGTGGAAATGATCAAAACACTTCAGGGGCTTGGATATGAAACTGGCAGCGGGACCATTATTGGCCTTCCCGGACAAACCTACCGTGATTTGATTCACGATCTCCACTTTTTGAAGGATCTTGAGCTGGATATGATTGCCATGGGTCCTTATCAACCCCTGAATAAGACCTGTCATGCAGAAACCATGGGTCTTACTGAAGATCAAGTCCCTAATTCAGACCTACTCACCCATGTCTGTCTGGCACTGGTTCGACTCATGAACCCTGGGGCACATATCCCGGCTACAGCGGCTCTGGCAGCCAGCCAGGGTCACGATTCGCGCTGGTCCTCCCTCAACCATGGGGCCAATGTAATCATGCCCAATTTTACACCTCATAATTTCAAAGAACTCTATGCCATTTATCCATCAGACCTGAGAAGCAATTCCCTGGATGGCGAAGCCCTGGTGGAAAACATTTCGGAGCAGCTGAACAAAATGGGGCGTCCAGCGATCCTGAATTCAGCTGTTACCCATCCATCCACAATAGATGCGTTGTCATCTTTAGGAGCTTAGTCATGAACGATGCAATTAGTCCTCCTGTTGAACCAAAAACCTCCCGCTTCCCCTCAAAAGATCTCTCAAAGAACGGCGTAGATTTCATTGACGAAGATGTACTGAATGGTCATCTCAACATTGAAACAGGCAATGACCCGATTCGGCTACGTGAAATAATTGATAAGTCCCTGTCTAAAACACCATTGACCCTGAGTGAAACGGCCTTCCTGCTGAAAACGGATAAGCCTGAGTTGGTGGAAGAAATTTTTGAAGCGGCCAGGACCTTGAAACGCGATGTCTACGGTCGGCGTATTGTGCTTTTTGCACCCCTTTATGTTGGAAGTCGCTGTATCAATGACTGCAGCTATTGTTCCTTCAGACGCTCCAATCCTGATGCCACCCGACGCACCCTTTCCGAACCAGAACTTAAGCAGCAGGTTTCAAGCTTGTTGGACGAAGGGCATAAACGTCTGATCATGGTCTATGGAGAGCACACAAACTATGATGCTGACTATATCGCCGAGACGGTCCGGCAAGCCTATACCGTCCAGCAGGGTCTGGATAGCATCCGGCGAATCAACATCAATGCAGCTCCCCTGGATAAAGCAGGATTCAAAAAAGTGCATGATGCTGGAATCGGGACCTACCAGATATTCATGGAAACCTATCATCATGAGACTTATAACCGGGTTCACCCGAAAAACACACGCAAGGGGGATTACCTCTATCGTCTGGATGCCTTGAATCGAGCCTATGAATCGGGTTGCGATGATGTGGGTATTGGCGCTCTCTTTGGTCTCTATGACTGGCGGTTTGAAGTTATGGGCCTGGTGAAACATGCAACTTTTCTGCTGGAGAAATATGGATGTGGCCCACACACTATTTCCTTCCCCAGGTTGCGTCCGGCCAGTGGTGCTGAAACCGATTCTGAATATGCTGTCAATGACTATGACTTTAAGCGTTTGATTGCCATTCTAAGATTGGCGGTTCCTTATACAGGTATGATTCTCACTGCCCGTGAACCCGCCGAGTTGCGTAAAGAGATTCTTGAATTTGGTGTGAGTCAGATTGATGCCGGCAGTAAAATTGAAGTGGGTGGCTACACAGAAGTTAGTTCTGCTCAAACCATGGAGCGAGGCCAGTTTGAATTGGGTGACCATCGCTCACTTGATATGGTTATCGGCGACCTGCTGCGACAGGGTGACATTCCCAGTTTCTGCACGGCCTGCTACCGTGTGGGACGCACGGGTGAGCAATTTATGGAGTTCGCCATCCCGGGTTTTATTGAAAAATTCTGTACCCCCAATGCCCTGCTTTCTCTTACTGAATACCTCCACGATCATGCCAGTCCTGAAACCTTGAAACTGGGAAAAAAGCTCATCGAAAAAGAACTGGAGACGATAGAGAATAAACACTTGAGGGAAAAATTAATCACCTGGGTTGACCGTATTCAAACCACATCAGAACGTGATTTTTATTTATAGGGGTTACTGAGTAATGCAAAAGACACCTGAAAGTCTACGCATCCACATCGGATTCTTTGGACGCAGAAATGTAGGTAAATCCTCACTCCTCAACGCCCTGGCCAACCAGGAAATTTCCATTGTCAGCGATATACCTGGCACCACCACAGATCCTGTTAAAAAGGCCATGGAGCTCATCCCTCTGGGGCCAGTTCTCTTTATCGATACGGCTGGTCTGGATGATGTGGGTGATCTGGGTGCCGAGCGGGTACGACGCAGCGAATCTATCCTTCAGCGGGTAGATGCTGCTATTGTGGTTACCACGGAGGCAACCTTTGGTGACTATGAACGTCAACTCATCGCTGATCTTGACGCGCGAAAAATCCCCACCATTGTGGCTGTTAATCAGTCTGATGTGAAATCCCCATCAACTGCCTTTATTGGTGAGCTGGCCGACATAAAACGTCCCGTGATTATTACCAGTGCTACTGAAAAATCCGGTGTCCCTGAGCTAAAATCAGCACTGATTCAATCCATTCCTGAAAAACTGCAGGCGGAACTGCCCATCCTGGCTGACTTGTTGACTCCAGGAGAAGTGCTGGTTCTGGTGACACCCATCGATGCTGAGGCGCCCAAGGGGCGTATTATTATGCCTCAAGTGCAAGCCTTACGTGACGCTCTTGATCACAACATTATTTCGCTGGTGGTTCAGGAGTCTGAACTGGCAGCCACTCTGAACCTGCTCAAGACACCACCGGCTCTGGTGGTGACAGACTCACAAGCTTTTGAGGAAGTTGCAGAAATCGTCCCTGAAACTGTACCACTGACCTCCTTCTCCATCATATTTTCAAGATTCAAGGGTGATCTAAATGTCTTTGCAGCAGGTGCCCAGAAATTGAATCAACTCACGCCGGAAAGTCGCATCCTCATTGCCGAGGCTTGTACGCATAATCCCGTTGAAGGTGATATCGGACGGGAGAAAATTCCACGCTGGTTGCGAGAGAAAATTGGACAGGATTTGACCTTCGATTTTGTCAAGGGTCAGGATTTTCATAATGCTGAGAACCTTAAGGACTATGACCTTATCATCCATTGCGGTGGCTGTACGCTAAACCGTAAAGGCTTACTCACTCGCATTGATGAAGCTGAAGAGGCGGGGATACCCATCACCAATTACGGACTGGTCATTGCCTGGGTGCACGGTATCCTGGATCGGGTGCTGGCGCCGTTTTAAAAAGCGTTTAACCACAGACAGCGCGGAGGTTATTACTGCTCCCCTCATATATGTCATCCTGAACGAAGTGAAGGATCTTGATCCTCAACCTCGTCTTTACAGTCCACAACAAACTCAACGAATTGAACGAAGCTTTTGTCTTACCCCGTCATTCAGGGCGAGGGCTACACTAGCTATCGCCTTGTTGGACTTTAGTCCAAACCTATTGGCGCTGGCGCCCTTGGCAAGAGCCGGGTATTGTCATCCCCCGGGCTAACCTGTCTCGGCGTAACGCTCGCGCGAAGATGGAAGCCCGGGGCAATTGACAACATTCGACTGGGCATAATAACACCCAATGTCATCCTGCCAGCCTGCCCTGAGCTGAGTCGAAGGGAAGGATCTTGATCCTCAACCCAAAATTCGATTGATATATTGCAATTTCCCCCGTCCCTACGGCGGGGGGAATACTCAACAATCACAGAACAAAAAGAATATTTGAGTTTGACTCCAGGCGAGGATTCGAATCCTCGCCTGGAAACATACGAACCGGAGGCTGGGCTCGCCGTAGCCTGATTCGATTTACCTCAAAGCACACGGCATTATATTGCTTAGCACCACTGTTGATCACAGTGGTGAGTCTCCCCGCCACCGTCTTCGCGCCTGCCAGGCCGTAGCTTTAAGCGAAGGCTGGAAGGAGGGTGTGACTGTGGCGTTCTCTCTTTTTAGTGCAGGAATTTGGAGGTTGTTTCGTCGTGCCTGATCGCAAAGACGTAGTTCAAAATTCGTTCAGTTCGTCAATTTCGTTGTGAAACATAAATTATGGGCTGGGATCAAGATCCTTCCCTTCGACTCAGCTCAGGGCAGGATGACATTGGGTGTTATTATGCCCAGTCGAATGTTGTCAATTGCCCCGGGCTTCCATCTTCGCGCGAGCGTTACGCCGAGACAGGTTAGCCCGGGGGATGACAATACCCGGCTCTTGCCAAGGGCGCCAG
>JAERTG010000005.1 GCA_016845065.1 Fidelibacterota bacterium
CCAGTGATGCCGAACTAATCACCAATATCATGGAGGATCCTATGATGGGTGGTAGCGGTATGAGAGGCAATTTTGTGACATTTATAACTGAAAAACCAGAGGAGGTAGAAGCATGAGATACGCAATGGCTGTAGACACAAAGAAATGTGTTGGATGTGGCGACTGTGTAGTTGCTTGTCAAACTGAAAACAATGTTCCAATTGGTTATTGCCGTGATTGGATTGTTGAAAATGTAAACGGAAGTTATCCCAATGTGGAAATTGAGCTTCGCTCCGAACGCTGTAACCATTGCGATAACTCACCGTGTGTGCGCTGTTGTCCTACGGGAGCCAGTCATATTGTTGAAGGTGGTATTGTAATGGTCACCCACAACGAATGTATTGGTTGTGGTGCCTGTATCCAATCCTGTCCTTATGATGCCCGTTATTCGCATCCCGAGGGCTATGTGGATAAATGCACCTTCTGTAACCACCGCCTGGAAAAAGGACAAAGTACCGCATGTGTGGAGGTTTGCCCAACAACTTGCCTCTATTTTGGTGATTTGGATGATCCAAACAGTGATGTTTCCCGTGCGTTGAAAAACAGAAGTTGGAAGGTGTTGGCTCCTGAAGCTGGGACCAAACCACAATTGTTTTTCCTAACATAGGATATGGAATTTGTAATTGATATGACCTATTGATATAAAAATTAGATCAGATGAAAGAAGAATTATTTGTCAGTGGACGAAATATACCCAACATAGATCCTTTTCTGAATATTTGGCACTGGGAAATTCCAGTCTATCTATTCCTTGGTGGGCTTTCAGCAGGGATCATGTTTTTTGCCGGCCTCTTCATGGTTATGGGCAAAGAAAAGGAAATGGCCACCACTGTAAAGTGGTCTATGTTCCTGGTACCAGTGGCATTGGTGCTTGGTTTGTTTGCCTTATTCCTTGACCTGAAACATCAGTTATATTTTTGGAGGCTGTACACCACCATCCGTATCGAATCACCCATGTCATGGGGAGCCTGGACACTTATGTTCATCACACCCTTGTCATTTATTTGGGTAGCCACCTATATGAAAGAAGCCATTCCTGGATGGAACTGGAAGTTTAAACTGATCGATGATTTGGAGGCGATTGCAGTAAAATACCGCGTACATATGGCCTGGGCTATGATGGGACTGGCCATTGTGCTGGGGGTGTATACCGGAATCCTTCTTTCAGCCTTTAATGCACGACCCTTATGGAATACATCCATATTGGGGCCTTTGTTCCTGGTGTCAGGGATGTCAACCGGATTGGCGGCCATTATGTGGATGTCCAAAAGCCATGAAGAAAGAACCATTCTGAGCAAGATTGACATTGCACTTATCGGCATTGAACTCTTTTTAATCATCCATCTCTTCATGGGATTTCTTGCTGCCTCAGAAGTGCAAATAGAAGCAGCTCAGCTGTTCCTTGGCGGAGAGTTTACAGTTACCTTCTGGGTATTTGTGGTCATTCTTGGCCTCATTATTCCGGCTTTCCTGGAAACCCTGGAACTCTTTGGTTTTAGAATACCCATATGGATACCATCCTTGCTGATTTTGGTAGGAGGTTTGATTTTTAGGTTTGTCATGGTGGAAGCCGGACAGATTACACGTTTTTTATATTGATCACCTTTAAGTTCATCATCATATGAATACTGAAATACAATCGAAAAACATGCCCAGATACATCAATCCCTATTTTGGTGGTGTACTGCTGGGTTTGCTATTGCTCGCAACCTTTTTCATCACAGGAAGAGGACTTGGTGCCAGCGGTGCCGTTAAGAGTGCGGTGGTAACTACCGTCGACAGAGTAGCTCATGAACATACGGAAGGGAGTACCTTTTATAGCAAATTCCTCACAGATAATCATTCACCTATGTATAGCTGGATGGTATTTGAATCACTGGGAATTTTCTTAGGTGGCCTCATTTCAGGAATACTGTTTGGCCGCCTGAAAAAACTCCGTACCGAACATTCTCCAAAAATCACCTCTAAAACAAGACTGATTGCTGCTGGTATCGGAGGCATACTGTTTGGTTTTGGTAGTCAGTTGGGAAGGGGTTGTTCAAGTGGTGCAGCTTTAAGTGGTACGGCTGCGTTTTCCTTTGGAGGACTGATAGTTATGCTGTTTATGTTCGGCACCGGTTACCTGGTAGCCTATTTCTTCCGGAAACTTTGGATTTAATTAAAAGAACCTTATCACACTTAAATAAGAAAAAATGGGACCATTAATTCCTCAAGGTATCATCACAGGTGAATGGGATTTTGTAATCGCGCTATTAATGGGTATATTCTTCGGATTTATTCTGGAAGCATCAGGTTTTTCTTCTTCAAGAAATATTACCGGTGTTTTTTATGGATACAATTTTGTTGTCCTTAGGGTATTTTTTACTGCCGTGGTGGTAACCATGATTGGTTTACTCTACTTTAATTATATGGGGTGGATCAACCTGGATATGCTTTATATATTACCCACCTATTTAACACCGATGATAGTTGGTGCCACCGTTATGGGATTGGGGTTTGTCATTGGCGGCTTTTGCCCGGGTACCAGTTATACCGGAGTAGCCATTGGTAAACTGGATGCCATAGTATTTACCGCCGGATTGTTTCTGGGCATATTTATCTTCTCAGAATCCTATCCTTTAATTGAAGGTTTTTACAACAGCGATGCCATGGGGCGTATTACCATTGGTGAGTTTTTTGGAGTATCCAACGAAGTGGTCACCTTTGGATTTGTCCTATTAGCCCTGGCCGCTTTTTGGGGCACCTGGTTGATTGAAAAAAGAGTTAGAAAAACCGTAACCGAATATAAATTCGATTAATTATGAACAAGAATTATATTTATCTGACACTATTGCTGATCGTACTGGCTGGTGGCTTGTTTCTGCTACCGGAAAAAGAAAATCATCAGCATTTGGATCCTGAAGACCTGATGTGGAGTATTGTTCAACCAACCCGTTATGTGTCTACCGATCAGGTAGCTAAGCGCATTATTGAAGGAGACCCAACCCTTGAGTTGATTGATGTAAGGACCATTGATGAGTTCGAAGAATTTTCATTACAAGGTGCCATTAACATACCCATTGATAGTATAATGGTTCCTGAATATCAGGACTATCTGGGCATTGAGGATATGTCAGCTGTGTTTTATTCAGATGATGACATCAAAGCTGATCAGGCCTGGGTTTTGGCCAAAAGACTGGGATATGATCATATCTATGTAATGAAAGGCGGACTGAATTGCTGGATCAGAACCATCATCAAACCCGAACGACCTGCTTCAACTGCTGCGGAATCAGAATTTGAATTGTATAGTTTCAGACGTGGGGCCAGCATGTATTTTACCGGTGCTGAAATTGCCATTCCGGATGATGAAAGCAAACAAAAAGTACAGGTGGCCAGAAAGAAAAAAACTGTGGTGGCTGAAGGTGGTTGCTAAGAGGACGCTGAGATAGATATTTATTGAACAATAATAGAGAAAAAACAGTACTATGCACGTACACGAATTAAACCCAAAAAGAACCATGATCACCTTGGTGATATTTGCCGTGATCATTGTGGTGGGCTTGCTAACCCTTAGCGGACCCAGGTTGAAATATGCCTTAAGTCCTGAACAAACCATCGAGCTGGTAACCTATGGTGAGGGAATGGTATATCCTTATGAACTGGAAGATGTGTTGAATGGAAGTATTGACAGTATTCTGCTATGGGATATCCGCAATACCTTTGAATTTGGCAGAGGTCATATCCCTGGTGCTGAGAATATTTCAGCTGTTAATTTACTAACTCCTGATAATATCAAACGCCTGGAACAACTCAAAAAAGATGGAATGGCCGTGGTACTTTATGGTAAAGATCAGTTGCATGCCAACGGACCATGGATGCTGTTCCGTCAACTGGGCTACGACCATGTAAATATTCTCATGGGAGGCTATGATTACTACATGGAATGGCAGGATATGCTGGGAGATACCTATTATGACGATGTCTACCTCTTAGGCATGCCCGATTTTGACTATGTTGAAGAAGCAGCCAGTGCTGTTATGGTAGCAGAAGAACCCAGCGGAACAAAAGCAACGGTAACTGTCAAACGTAAAAAGAAAACTGTAGTCGCAGAAGGTGGCTGCTAACGATACAATCATGGTTGTGGAACCATGTATGTAAACCCAATTGATTAGTGATTTGAGAGGCCTTCGGAAGAAGGCTTCTTTTTTTGTTCCTAATAACGCCTCCACCAAACCAGAAATCCCGAAATTAGCACAAACAGAATAACAATTCCAGCCAGTGGAATGAAAAGGATGTAAAATTGGCCGAACATAAACTTATACATCCTGGCTGTATGAACCTCAAGTGCCACATTCCACCACGACATTTGTTGATGCTCAATTTTTTGAGGCATTTTAGGGAAAGCTGCCGTACGATTAATGGGTAGTGCTCCACGATTAAAATCGAAGAAAACCTCACCTCCCATATAATGTGAACTATATCCGGTAACCATAAATTCACCCAGTGGTGGACCACCCCGTTCTTTTTTCTGAGGAGGTGCTTTTTTAATATAATCCATCATGGCCCCTGTTTCCGTATCCCAGATAAATAAACCTTCAAAAGAACCCACCAGGTAAACACTTTTGTTCAACTGTTCGAAAACATTTACACCCATAACGCTAATGGGAGGGTGGTATCTGAATTTTTGCAGTGTCGATTGTAATCCATCATCAGAATAATACACTCCATATGGTGTAGCCAGCAAATACCTGCCGGTGTTTTCATCATAGTTGATTCGCCTGAGTTGGTCGTACCAGGGATTGGGTGTGTCCAATTCGGTAAACGGTATTTTTCCAACCCGGGATTCGGCAATAGGTATCAAAAGTGGCGGCCGAAGGAACATGCCAGTAAAACTTGTAATGATTAATAAAACCAGGGTAATCCATCCGATTTTGTTATGCCATTTCAGGTTCCAACGTCTGAACACGCTGAGCTTATGGGTTTCCAGCTTCTTCTTTTTCCGCTTGCGATGGATGAAGGGGATAAGAAAATAGATAAGGCCGCTAAGGCTTAAAAAAATGAATACAATCCCAATGGCATCAACCAACAAAATACCGGGAAGACCCCAAATTTCACCACTGTGGATTATCCAAAGGGTTTTAAAGAGTCCAACCTTATTATCATAATCCACAGCTGAGGGTATGCTTATATGATCAAAGGAAAGTCCATCGGTGGTCACATATAAATGAGATCTGGTCATGACCAGTACCTCATCGTTTCGATCACAGATATCGGTTATTCTTTCTTCATGACCCGGTAGTTGGCATTTTTGCCACTGTTGATGATTTTGATCGAAACGATACAATCCGAATAGGGTACCGGCAAATAAATGACCCTTCTTGCTCAAATGAACTTTTTCTATCTTTCTGTTATCAATTCCATCGGGAAAACCCTTATTAAAATCAGTATAAGCAACAAAATGTTCATCGCTTAGCCAGATGCCGATGTTTCCATAAATAAGAATGCTGTCAGTTCCAATTTTTACTGTTCCGCGCACCGCTGCATTGTTCCAATGATTGTAGTGGTATTCCTTGGGTAAAAAACTGCGACTGATATCGAAATTGGCAAATGTCTGACGATGGTTCAGTATGATACCTGAAAGGGAAAAAAACAAGATGAACAGGGTAAAAATGATACCCAGCCATTTGTGGTATTTCTTGAAAAAATTTATCAATTCACTTATTCTTTATCGGCTTCTCATTGAGAAATGCAAATTTAGAAAAATGACCTTAGGTTGTGAAGTCTCCTCAGGAACACTGTCCCGTGCATCACATGAGCAATAGAATCAATTGGGTATGAAATAGATGACAGCTTAGCCTGTTCTTCCAATATTAACCAGGCGTTCGTAGTCGAGGATGCTGAT
The DNA here is from genome assembly GCA_016845065.1 of Fidelibacterota bacterium. GTDB lineage: Bacteria > Fidelibacterota > UBA8477 > UBA8477 > JABMPR01 > JABMPR01. Next base: position 5,924 of record JAERTG010000005.1, read on the forward strand.
GGTTTTGCCATCCATACCAATGATCTCATCTTTTCTGAATTCGGATAAGGTCCGTATGGTGTTCTCGGTGGTCATGGATATGAGTTCGCCCACCTCACGACGGGTAACCGGCATACGGTAGGTATGGCTTTTGTATATGTGATCAGCGAGAAACAATAGGAAATATGCCACCCTTCCTTTTACCTGTTTCTGGTTTATTTCAAAGTGGTTTTGAATGACTTCATCGGAAATATAACTGATACGGTTGAGCAAACGCAGGGAGAACTTACTATTGGAGTTCACCAGCTTTTTTATGACATCCAGATTCACCTCACAAACCTTGGTTTCTTCAAGGGCAGTAATGGAATATTTATACGCCGAAGTAGAGAAAATACTCAGCAGGTTAATGAAATCTCCTGGGATGTTTATGCTCAGAATTTGATCCTTCCCGTGGATATTGGTTTTATACAATTTAACCAAACCCTCCCTCAGGTACATGAATGATTTGATGGGTTCTCCCTCACGACTCATCACTTCCCCGCGACGGAAAACAAGCTCCTTTCGGGCCTCATTGACCATCATATACTCCTGATCCGTTAGATCTTCGTATAGAAGGTTCCTGTAAAGGCATGATTTGCAGGCAGATATCTCGTTAATTATTTTCATTATAAACTAGCCGCTAATATACAAAATATGACAAATATCATATCGATAAAATTACACATCTAGCTTTATAGATATATTTTTGATAAGTCTTAAAAATCAAGTTATTAAGGCCTTAGCCTACGTTTAACGACCTAAATTATTATGAAGAAACTTTTAATACTTGGTGCGGGTACAGCCGGAACCATGATGGCCAACAAAATGCGAAAAATCCTCGATAGGGATGAATGGGACATCACCATTGTTGACCAGTTTAAAACCCATTATTACCAACCGGGCTTTTTATTCATTCCTTTTGGGATGTATACCAAAAAGGATGTGATCAAACCCAAAAGTGATTTTTTCCCTGTGGGTGTCAAGGTTATATTTTCTAAGATTGATAAAATAGAAGCTGACAACAATCAGGTATTGCTTGAAGATGGTGTGGTAGTCAATTATGATTACCTCATTATTGCCACAGGA
>JAERTG010000006.1 GCA_016845065.1 Fidelibacterota bacterium
CTCCGGTATTTACATTATCATTGGATTGTGATTCGTGTTCCTTACTACAGGTCACCATCAACAAGGCAACCAGCAGACTTAGTAGAATAGTATTTTTCATGACGGCAGCTAATTAGTCTAAGAATACTGAAAAGCAAGAATGTTGCCAGTCTGCATATGATAACACAAACATCAGAAATACAGACAGATACAGAAACCGGGCATTTCAATAATTATCCCAGAATGGGAGAAAAGGTATCTCAACAAGAGGGAAAAAACAAAAGAGCAAGGACTATTTGCGGATGGGGAACCATTTTTTGTAAGTGGCACAACGCCAGAGCCATTCGATGGGGCCAAATCTGAACCATTGAAACCACAGCATGCTAAAGAGCAGTTGGGTGGCAAGTATAATCGCCCCCACATAATAAATATGCTCTAAACTTAGCTTACCAAAATAGGCAAAACCGATGATGGGATAAAAGGCAATGATCCCAAGAAAAGTCTGACCAATATAAGAGGTCAGAGACATGCGCCCATAGGATTTGAGTACAAACCAACCAAAGAAACGAGGGATTTTATCCATTATAATAGCCAACAGCGAAATATAGGAAAGTGCCAGGGTAATCTGACCCACCTCATGAATGGCTTTGTAGGCAATGTCGGACCAGCTGCTGGAAAAACTGGAAACGCCTCCCTTCAGAGTCATGGCAAGGCCTGTAAATGAAAGCCCCAGTAGCATCCAAAGCAGAAAAACCATTGGCTTTTTTACCCTTTCATTAAAATAGCCCGAGATAAAGAGATAGCTTCCCAGAAGAAACAGTCCTAATATTTTAAACGGCCTTCCTGAAGGAATAAAATCGTACCAGCGCCAGAGTACATTGTGAAAATTAATCTTGAAGACGGTCCAAAGATCTGTGGACTTAAATTGAGCCACCACAGCTTCCGGTAGCATATCGGGGTAAACCTTAAGGGCAGTTTTAGGGAGTTCACTCGGGGGATGGTTGAAACTATACATATACACAATGTCTAGCAGCAAAGGGAATGCAAATATGACCAGAGCCAATTGCAGAATTGCTTTTTGCGATACCTTCCTGATGCCAAGCATGATGAAACCCATTAATGCATATAACATTAGTATATCGCCCGACCAAATGAGTGCATGGCAAATTCCGATCAGAAGCAGCAATGCTAGTCTTCTGGCGTATAGGGGTGGAAAATCCGGATTGTCCCTGTTCTTTGATATTTGCAAGGCAAAGCCAATACCAAATAACAGTGAGAATATGGTGTAGAACTTGGTATCCACAAAAAACTTCAAAAGCCTGTAAATCTTGACATCGACTTCAAAATTGCCGAAAGATTCTATGACATCTATAGGTAGAAATTTCAGTCCGCTCCAACTCAGAATATTGGCAAAAAGAATGCCCACCAAGGCAAATCCCCTGATAACATCCAGCAATTCTATACGCTGGCTTACAGGGGCTAAATTCTTATTTGGATGTGTATTTGTCAAAATATCAGTGGTTTTGAAGATACAATAACTATGGTTTTTGCAAAAGGGTTCACCTAAGCGATACGGATTAACTCAATTTTCGGTAACGAATCCGCTTGGGTGTATGGTCTCCCAAACGTTTCTTTTTATTCTCTTCGTAATCGGTATAGGAACCTTCAAAGAAATAGAGTTTTGAATCTCCTTCAAAGGCCAGGATATGGGTAGCAATGCGATCCAGGAACCAGCGGTCGTGTGAGATGACCACGGCACAGCCAGCAAAGGACTCCAGTCCTTCTTCCAGTGCCCTCAGGGTATTGACATCGATATCGTTGGTAGGCTCATCCAGTAATAATACATTGGCTTCCTGCCGCAGGGTCATGGCCAGGTGCATGCGGTTGCGTTCACCACCTGAAAGTATGCCTGCTTTCTTTCCCTGGTCGGTGCCGCTGAAATTAAAGCGGGACACATAGGCACGGGAATTCATACTTCTATTGCCCAATTGGATGGTATCATGACCGCCCGAAATAACTTCCCACACATTCTTTTCAGGATCAATTTCTTCATGGGCCTGATCCACATAGCCTACTTTTACCGTATCACCTACTTCAAAATGTCCGCTGTCGGCCTGTTCCAAACCCATAATCATTCGGAACAATGTGGTTTTACCAGCTCCATTGGGTCCGATCACACCCACAATGCCTCCAGGGGGCAGACTGAACTCAAGTCCGTCAAACAACAGTTTATCTCCGAAAGCCTTTTTGAGGGCCTTGGCTTCAATCACTTTATTACCAAGTCGGGGTCCGTTGGGAATAAAGATTTCCAGTTTTTCCAGTTTTTCACTGCTGTCTTCCGATAACAGTTTTTCGTAATTTGAAAGCCTGGCCTTGGATTTTGCATGCCTGGCTTTGGGAGCCATACGGACCCACTCCAGCTCTCTTTCCAGTGTTTTTCTTCTTTTACTGGCGGTTTTTTCTTCCATTTCCAGGCGTTTGGATTTCTGTTCCAGCCATCCTGTATAATTGCCTTTCCAGGGGATGCCCTCACCTCTGTCCAGTTCCAATATCCATCCGGCCACATTGTCCAGGAAGTATCGGTCGTGGGTCACGGCAATCACCGTGCCTTGGTATTGTTGCAGATGGTGTTCCAGCCATTCCACTGATTCGGCATCCAGATGGTTGGTAGGCTCATCCAGAAGCAGGATATCTGGTTCCTGCAGTAGCAAGCGGCACAAGGCCACACGGCGTCTTTCACCACCACTCAGGACAGCAACCGAGCTGTTCTCTTCAGGACATCGTAAGGCATCCATGGCCCGCTCCAAACGGCTGTCGAGTTCCCAGCCATTATGCTGTTCGATGAGTTCGGTTAATTCTCCCTGCCGTTGGATCACCTTATTCATTTCATCATCCGACATGGGTTCCGCAAAACGGGCATTGATGGCTTCATATTCCTTTAAGAGGTCCACCACTTCCTGTACTCCTTCTTCCACAATCTGCCGTACGGTTTTGCTGTCATCCAATTCGGGTTCCTGTTCCAGCAGTCCCACCGAATAACCTTTGGAGAAGACCACTTCTCCATTATAGGCAGGATCCTTTCCTGCGATTATTTTAAGCAGGGTAGATTTTCCGGAACCATTAAGACCGATGATCCCAATCTTGGCACCATAGAAGAAGGAGAGGTAAATGTTTTTTAGTATCTGTTTGTTGGGAGGGATCACTTTGCCCACACCAACCATCGAAAAGATGATCTTTTTATCGTCTGACATTTGAATAGTCTATTTATGGACAAATATAATGGATTATGGAAGCTGCAGTCTTGTCCAATCAATGATTTTAAAACGTAAAAATCACAAAGAAAAATGTTCAGATATGGTTTAAACCAATTATGTTTTTTATGGATTTCGTTTCACATTATAATAATGGATTTAATCATATCTATCCAATGCGAAACAACATCCTTTTTTTCTTGACAAAAAAAGGATGAAAAAAAAATCAAGAAACCTGCCTGACGGCAGTCAGGAAACGATGCTATCCACCCACAATACCTTCACACGCCC
>JAERTG010000007.1 GCA_016845065.1 Fidelibacterota bacterium
CAAGTATACTCATCCGCTTCTTCATCATATTCAAACTCAATCTCATCTTTGTCGCGCGAGCTTATCTGTGCTGGGACAGCACACGTGGTTTTACCGTCCTGCTCGATCTCTTCAATCATATCAGGAGTATGATAGCCCTTGTCTGCTAGCACCATCCCAGGGACAATACCAATATCCTGCTCCACCTGATCAACCATGGGTTTAAGCTGTTGATGATCAGTAGCTGAATCACAAGCCTCCAGGCTAATGATCATACCGTGCTCAGAGTCAACAGCAGACTGAACATTATAACCAGGTATCTTTCCCTCACGGGCTTTCATCATTTTTGCATCGGGGTCTGCAGGGCTATAATAGTTAACATTGCGGTCATCCATGTCCTTTTTATATCCCTGTAATCTTTCTATCTCCTGCTCAAGTTTGATAACCTTATCTACCAGCTGACGATGACTTGAGGTATCATCATGATCCTGGTCATCAAGCACATCATTTTCTTCAAGCTCTGCCAGATAATCCTCCATCTCATCGGCCATCTTCGATAAACGCTTCTCTAGACCACTACGAGTTAGCATCTCACGCTTAGCATTGGCCTTGAGCTTGGTCCCATCTATAGCTACTACGCCACCCTTGATATATTTTTTATCACGTAAAAACAATCTGACCTGATGGGTCAAATACTTGATCTGTTTCCCGTTATCCCTGCGATAATCTGAGATCGTTTTAAAGTCAGGTTTAAGGCTACCCAATAACCACATCACTTCGATGTTCCGGTTACATTCAGTTTCCAGATTCCGGCTACTCCTGATTTTATTCAGGTATCCATAGAGGTATAACTTCAACATCGTCTCAGGGCTGTAAGCCTTCCGACCAACCCGTAGCTTACCTTTGTATCTGAACTTACCTGGGTTCTGTCTAACTATCTCTGTAATGAGCAGATCCAGAATACGTACCTCTGCGTCTACTCCAATCATTTCGTCCAGACTGGGTTGCATGATACTGGTCTGTGTGCGGTCTTTGGGGGAGATATAATGCATAATCAACTCTCTGTGTTTATCCAAATACTAACCGATACTATCTCATGTATTATCAACATGTTAAGTTAATTATTATGCAATAAATAACAAGAATGAATACAACTTATCTAATTTATTATCAAAAGGTTACGCATGACCATTCTAGGTGCATCACCTAAACCCAACAAAGCATCCTCTATTGGACCCCCGTTTTCACACAGCCTCTAAAGTACGGGGTTATTGAAACAAACATTTAAAGCTCATATTTCGGTTTGGAAATATCTATCCCACACAATTCTGACTTCTGACTTCTGACTTCTGACTTCTGACTTCTGACTTCTGACTTCTGGCTAATACATCACAAATTTAGCCAGTCGTCCATCCAATCCACCGTTCATCAGTGGTCTTTTCCATTCGGGACGGAGACCGATATTTTTGAGGTACATGCGTTCGCCAAAATAAATATAGGCTTCACTGCCGGTGCATTTTTGTTTGAGCCAATCCCCAACCTCTTTATAGAAATCAGCTAAATCCTGGCCCGTGTGCAAACGGATGCCATAGGGTGGATTCATGACGATTGTAGAACCTTCTGGAATGGTAATTTCCCGATAATCTTTTCTGTGGGTATAAATTTCAGCCCCCCTGGGGAGATGGGAAAGATTGCGCTTGGCTACCCTCAAGGCACTGGGATCAACATCTGAGGCCTGGATGGGGATGGTTTCAGGCGCATTGAAAGCACCATCCATTTCTTTGCGAACTCTGGTCCATAAACCTTTATTAAAATCAGGCATTTTGTTAAAACCGAAAGCTTTCCGGAAATATCCGGCAGGCAGATTCGTCAGTGACATAAATGCCTCAGCGGCCAGGGTGCCTGAACCACACATGGGGTCGATGAAAGTGGTTTCGCCAGTCCAATTACTCATCTGCACCACAGTTGCTGCCAGGGTTTCCTGCATGGGAGCTTCTACTGTATCCAGACGATAGCCCCTTCTATGCAGAGAACCACCACTGGTATCTAAACTGATGACCGCTCGGTTGTTCTCAATATGCAGGTTGAACCACACGTCAGGGTGTCTGGGATCCACATTGGGACGACGCTTCATCTTATCACGAAATCTGTCCGCTATGGCATCCTTGAGCTTCAATGACGCATATTTGGAATGGGTGATAGCGCTGTTACTGACCTGGGCAAAAATGGCAAAAGACTGATCAGGCGAAAAGATGCTTTCCCAGGGAATATCCATGGCCGTTTTGTATAGATATTTGGTACTATGACAATCAAAAGAAATGAGCGGTGCCAGAACGCGGGTCAGAAAACGTGAACCATAATTAATGCGATACAGAGCCTCATGATCCGCAGCAAATGAGAGCCCCCTGAAACGTTGCCTTATTTGCGTGGCACCCAAATTCTGAATTTCAGTACTGGCCATTTCCTCCAGGCCATTAGCGACCTGGGCGAAATAATATCCCGTTTTTTGATATTGAAAATCCATTAGTCGTCTTGCCGCTTCTCTTTCCGTGCCTGCGAAAGTCGTTTGTTGGGATCCAGCTCCATTTTCCTGATACGAATGTTATCAGGAGTTATTTCAACCAACTCATTCTCAGAAATGAACTCAATCGCCTGATCCAGTGTAAGTAGATGGGGCTTTCTAAGTGTAACCGTGGCATCTGCATTGGCGCTGCGCATATTGGTCAGCTTTTTCTCCCGGGTGATATTCACATCCAGATCACCGGGACGATTGCGCTCACCGATAACCATTCCACCATAGACAGCAGTACCAACTTCCACCTGTAATTCACCGCGGTCTTCCATACTCAAGCTTGCATAAGCGGTGACTTTTCCAGGCCTGTCAGATACCAAAGCACCCGTATTACGTTGAGGGATGGCACCAAACCAGGGTTCGTAGCCTTCCATGATGGTATTCATCACACCCGCTCCCTTGGTATCGGTCATGAATGTGGTCCTAAATCCAATCAGCCCACGCGAAGGGATACGGAATTCAAGATTCACACGACCACTGCCATGATTGATGATATTCACCATGCGACCTTTCCGTGCAGACAGCTTCTCTGACATGACTCCCACAAAATCTTCAGGAATATCAAGGTACAGCATTTCAACAGGTTCGGACAGTTTGCCGTCAATTTCTTTGGTAATAACGCGGGGTTTGGAAACCATGAACTCATAGCCCTCACGACGCATGGTTTCGATCAAAACGGCCATCTGGAGTTCACCACGCCCTTTCACTTCGAAAGCATCAGCACGATTCTTGAGTTGCTCGATTTGTAGAGCAACATTGAGACGCATCTCTTTTTCAAGTCTGGCTAGAATGTGACGTGAGGTGAGATACTTACCATCCTGACCTGCAAAGGGGCTGGTATTCACATAAAAAATCATGGAAACCGTAGGCTCATCCACCTTGATTCGAGGTAAAATAGCTGGATTTTCTACGGAGGTAATGGTGTCCCCTATAGTAATGGTCTCAACTCCGGCAAAGGCGACGATGTCTCCAGCTACAACTTCTTCTACCTGTTGCCGGCGCAGCCCTTCAAAGGTATAGAGGGCAGAAAATTTAACATTGGGGGTGTGTTTGTGTTCTCCCATGAGGAGATAATTGGTGTTCATTTTCAACACACCATTTTTTAAGCGACCAATGGCAATTTGACCCACATAGGCATCATAGTCCAGGTTGGCTATAAGTAGCTGAGGCACATGATCATCATTGGCTTCAGGACCCTGGATATAATTTATGATCGTGTCGAAAAGCGGGCGCAGGTCAGTGGAGTCATCCTCCAAATCCAGATGCGCTACTCCATCTTTAGCAATGGTATACAGAATGGGGAAATCAATTTGTTCTTCAGTTGCATCCAGATCAATAAACAGGTCAAATACTTCATCAATTACTTCAGAAATCCTGGAGTCAGGGCGATCTATTTTATTTATTACCAATATGATACGAAGATTTTTTTCAAGGGCTTTTTTAACTACAAAACGTGTCTGAGGAAGGGGGCCTTCGCTGGCATCTACCAGCAGCATGGCACCATCGACCAGATTGAGTCCACGTTCCACCTCACCACCAAAATCAGCGTGACCAGGGGTATCAATGATATTGATTTTAACATCATTATATTCGATGGCAGTATTCTTGGCGCTAATGGTAATTCCACGTTCCCGTTCCAGATCCATATTGTCCATAACCCGGTCGGTCAGTGCCTGGTGTTCACGGAAAATTCCACTCTGTCTCAGCATGCCATCTACCAGGGTTGTTTTGCCGTGATCAACGTGAGCGATGATGGCTATATTTCTGAAATTATCTTTGCGCATCTATATCCTTTCAAGGGTGTTTTCCATAGCGAAACACCACAAAATTAAGTAGTTAAAAAAGCGGGCGCATGATGCGTTCTAAACTAGCTGAATCCAATGAAAAAATGGGATTAAAACGTTTAGCCACAGAAATTACTCAAGAAGTTTGGAATGACTCCCTTGAATAGTTAGTTTAACACCGTTCAAATGTATTCTGGGTAATCGCAATAGTGGGAGGTTCACGATGACTGAAATGTATCTTGAAATGGTAGAACTCATCTTTATAGTGGGTGGTTTCATATCGCTGATAATGGGTTTCCTGCTCTTTTTTAAACCTTCCACGGTGGCAAATTTAAGCCAGTCTGGGAATAAGTGGTATTCAGGGCGTAAATCGACCAAACCACTGGATGTAATCCGTGAAACAGATTCCTTCTATTTTAAGAACAATGTTGTAATTGGAATTTCGATGTTTTTCGCATCAATACTGGCACTCCTCCTGGTCTGGAATCGCATTCCCACGGCTGAAGAAGTCATGTCATATGGGGGTAGTATTGAAGTAAGTATGAGTCTGGGAATTCTTCTGGAAACGTTGAAATGGTTTCTGATGGTTGTCATTGTGTTAGCATCACCAATGTGGGTTATGCTGGCAATCAAACCAGAGTCAGTGAAAACCATCAATGGCAAACTCAATAAATGGGTTTCAACACGACTGCTGATGCTACCTCTGGAACGTATGAACAACGGATTTGATGTGTTTGTGCTTCACTACCATCGTTTTTTTGGGAGTCTCTTTGTGCTTGGAGCAGGGTTTATTCTATTCAAATTCCTTGGGTGAAGTTTACTAGCAATTTAGCACCCTTAGAGGCCATCCTAATCTGATGGCCAAATCAAATAAAATTTATGCTGTTTTTCAGGGGCATCAGCCTGGGTTGTTCACATCCTGGGATGAGGCTTCTGCGCAGGTCAAAGGCTTTAAAGGTGCCGTGTATAAAAGCTTTACGAAACGCTCTGAAGCCATTCATTGGTTACGAGATTGTGTACTCAAGGCGTCAGAGGCTGTTGATGCGAACCTCATCACCCTTATAAAATCACAACCTGAACAACCTGAAAAACCTGTCCTTATACCTGGTATGGATGCCTCTGGTAAAATCATCATCCACACGGATGGAGGTGCTTCCCCCAATCCTGGTGTGGGTGGATATGGGGTAGTGTTGCAGAAGGGTAATTTTCG
>JAERTG010000008.1 GCA_016845065.1 Fidelibacterota bacterium
GGACAATGATATCCAAAGCGCCCTGTCCTGTGGTGACGGTCCAGGTTCCTGGCGACCCTATCGAAGAGTAAGCAGCCGTGGCTGACAGCAACGGCAGCAGTCAAATGCCTAAAACAGTTTCCCGATCCGGTGGTAAAATGAAGAAGACCGGTGTTTTCTCCCTGCTCATTGCCATTTTTGCCTACATCGGGCTGATTGTTTCAGATCCAGCCACCAGCCCGTTCTACGCCATTGAAAGTGCGTTGGGAAAAGTCGGCTACTCATTGATTGTTCCTACCATGCTGTTTGTCATTGCAGTGGCGGTCTCTGTCTCTCTGGGGTATATCGCCATTGGTATCCGCTTTAACAAAGGTGAAGGCGGCCCTGGACTGATATATGAAATGTTCGGCATCAAACCGGCCATGCTGGCAGCCGCCAGTTTAATCCAGGATTTTGTCCTCACCGATGCCATCACCATGGCGGCCACCGTTGCAGCCCTGGTTTCCCATGGGTTTACCTTTGGGATTGATATAGGATCTTATTCAGCCCTGGCAGACCGGCTTGGTCTGGCCCTGATTATCGGAATCGCCGTTACCCTTGTGATGCGTTTAGGGGATAAGGGGCGCTATATTTTTGCTTTCATGACATTTGGATTCATGGGCCTGGTACTCCACACGGTTGCTTTACCGATCCTGCCCAATGCCAAAGACCTCATACCGGTTGCCCATCATTTCACGATTCCCGACACATCCGGGTTGACAGGGATTTCCATGATCGTGGTTTTACTATTCGGTGCGGTACGCGGTTTTGCATTGCTGACAGGATTTGAGGCCAGTGTTGCCGGGTTGTCCCACGAGGAGAACAAACCTCGATGGGCCAGGATTGCCATGGGTGTCGGAACCGTAGTGGCTGTTTTGGCATTTACCAGTTTTGTCACCTATGATATTGCCAGTGTCACCCGTGTTCTTGAGTTGGAACCCACCCATAAGAATACGCTGTTTAATCTGTGGACGCGGTCTAAATTACTTCCTGGCAGTTTAGGAGAGCAGGCACTGACCCTTTTTTCCATCGGAATCCTGCTGTCCGGTGCTGCCAGTGGTGCGGTTGCCGGCAGCGGTATGTTGCGGACACTGGTCCGCTCAAAAGCACTGCCCGGCTATTTGAGTAACCCCACCGGTACCGATTATCGTTCCATATTTGTTGTCCATGGCATGGCAGTTCTGCTCACACTTGCTTTTGGTGCCAATGAACTTAAAATTGTCGCATTTTACGCTATTTCGGTATTGGTTGGTTTTCTACTCAGTCTTAGTGCGGCGGTCAAATTTGCATTTTATACCCGCACATATTATTTAATGCTTGCCATACCAGGGCTCCTGATGGTCGCCTTTGCACTGATCGTTAATATGGGTCGCTACGAGGGCTGGGTCATTGTTATCTTAGGGTTTATCATGGCCCGCTACCTGAGAAAGAACTGGATTGCCGGTGGTCAGCTGCCCATAAATTTCAGTCATTGAATTGAACGGATTTTCTTGGTTTCCCCCGATAATTATAAAACCTTGAACCCCGCTTCCTGCCATCCTGAAATCCCTTTATCCAGCACCATTACATTTGTATATCCATTTTCCAGATATTGAGCGGCAAGACCTGCCGCAGAGCTGTCGCCAGCTCACCCTCAGTAAAATATAATACTTGTCTCTTTGCCCAGATCAGGTTTCAGTTTCTCAAACGCACTCATGGGAACAGCCCCTTCCAGGTGGGCCCCTGAGTTAAATTTCATATCATCATAGATACACACCAAAAGTCCCATATCTGAGTCAACCAGCGCCTTGGCATCTGCTGCTGATATTCTTTTCAAACCAGCCATCTGTCTTCTCCTTGGTTATTATGACTGTCTATCTATTCACAGGCATTATAGCTTTTTATTCTTGACGCATTATAATGAATGATCATTTTCTACTTAAGAAACACAATAAGCATCAACTAACTTTATTCAAGTTCATAGGACTATAGTGTATGTTTGTTGTATTTTTAACAAAATAAACTTTAGAATTCAAACAAAGAGGTGAATTATGAAAACATATCAGTGCACAAAGTGTGGAAAAATCGCTTCTGAGGAGTCAGCTGTCTGTAGCAGCACCCAGAAGATTTCTTCTTTTTATGTCTGTGAAAGCTGCAACCGACACAGTGTTGACCAGGAATCCATGTGCAAACCGGTAAAAATTGATCCTTCATTTTTCTGCGGCAAATGCGGAACATCCGCTCACGCTGAAAGCGAACTATGTGAACCTGTCAGTGTATAAAAGAGTGTCGGGTTTTCAAGATGCGAATCAACCACAGCCTGTTTTTAAAAAATGGCTGCTCCCTTGGATAACTCGTCATCATAAGGCAGAGGCTAAAATGGGAAATGCCATATGAAAATCAAAAAAATAGAACCAGAAAAAAAACAGGGTCTGGTTGTTGTGATTACCGGGCATGGCAAAGGGAAAACCACCAGTGCAATGGGAATGGCATTGCGGGCGGTAGGGCACGGGCTCAAGGTAAGTATTGTCCAGTTCATGAAAGGTGATCTTTATACGGGTGAATGGGATGCAGTCAAGCTGCTGAAAGATCACATTGAGCTGACTGCCACCGGCAAAGGGTTCTGCGGTATAGAAGGGAACCCCTATCCCCACAGCGAACATCGGCAGAATGCTCAGGATGCACTGACTATTGTTAAAGAGAAAATCAACAGCCGTCAATTTGATATCCTGATACTGGACGAAATCAATAATGCGCTGCAACTAAAACTAATCGATTATGACCAGGTCATGGAAATCATCTCTATGCGGCCGGAACAAATGCATCTGATATTGACGGGCCGCGACGCCCACCCGGATGTTATTTCCCTGGCAGATACCGTCTCAGAGGTTAGAGAGATTAAACACGCCTACCAGAAAAAGATTGAGCCCCAGCCCGGCATTGATTTTTAGTCATCACGGTAAACAAAATATCCGTTGAATGTTGCGTGTAACGTTCCCAGCCTGTTCATGGTTTGTTTTTATTTAAATTCGGATGCCCGCCGGCATTCATATTATTCAGCCGCAAGTAAAAATTTGGTATCTTTTAAAAAAAAATGCAATAATAGACCAAATAATTTTCCGTCACGAAAATTTGAATGAATGGAAAATCTGAATTATCGATCGAACAATAGATTGACATATACCCATAAACCGTATTGGAGGCAGAAAAAATGACAGAAAACAAACGAATAAAATTCTCCATATGTCTCTTGGTGTCAATACTCTTTGTTTTTTCGGCACCGTTAGCGCTGGCAGCGTCAAAAGTAGAAATTAATGCGAAAGTGAAAACATGCCTTCAAAACTTTTATAAAAAAGTGCCTGAAGCAAAAGAGCTGGAGAAAAAATCAAACGGGCTGCTGGTTTTCCCTTCAGTGATCAAAGCAGGATTTGGAATTGGCGGAGAATACGGTGAAGGGGCGCTGATCATAGACGGTCAGACAGTTGATTATTATTCCACGGCTGCCGGATCTATCGGATTTCAGCTTGGTGCACAATCCAAATCCGTTATTTTAATGTTCATACAGAAAAAGGCATTAACAGAATTCAGGGATTCTAAAGGATGGAAAGTCGGTGTAGATGGATCCGTCGCATTAATAGAGTTAGGGGCAGGCAAGAGCATTGACACCACCAACATCAAAGACCCGGTGATTGGATTTATTTTTGGCCAGAAGGGATTGATGTATAATCTCACGCTTGAAGGATCAAAATTTACCAAACTGAAAAAATAATGAGACGCTGAGAAACAGCTGATTTCCAAAACATCCCATTTACCGGGGCTCTAGCTCTACCCGCTGCCCGCTGATCTCAATCGTTGTCTTTGAAAAGGTCAATTTCCTGTAAATTTTACCCCCTTTGAAATGGATAACATCAACCCCTTCGCGTTTTTCTTCTTTTCCTTCAAACCCTTTTTCAAAAGACGGCCATGTCAGCTTCCACCGGTACAAAAGCTTCTGTTCCTGTTCATCAATAAAAATTTCTTTCTGATCAAAAACAAAATTACCATGATGTTTGAACCAGCCCTGCCAGGCTTTTTTTAACTGTTTCTTCCCTTTTGCATACCCGCCTGTCCAGTTACTGAAATAAACATCATCGTGGAAAAATGTCATGACGGCATCCAGGTCATGCTTGTCCCATGCGTCATTCCATTTTTTCCATAAACATTCGATTTCATTTCTCGTCAAGGACATGGTTTTTCCTGTTTGTTTGAAAACGTTCGCCCAGGCTAATTATCAGATAGTTTCAACAAAGTATGAATCACTCCACAACCGCTTTTTCGACGCTGAAGCTCCTATAAGTTCCGGGGCTTGCTTAATGATCAATTTTTCTGATGCCTTGAATTTTTTTGCCATATCGTCAGGTGATACGGTGCCGTCTGATTCCACATATATATGCATATGATCCGGTGCTAACCAGAGAAGATAAGAAAAACCACCCACTGTTTCACTACATTTACAGATAGTATCATCAATAGGATCAATCATCAGTTTTGGTTCAGAAAATACAGGCTTTCTGGCAGTTACATTCAAAACGAAATGGTATTTGATATCGAACATTACACAGTCAGGGTCATTTGTTAACTTTTGTAATGCCAAAGCTCTGTGTCCTTCCGGCAAGCATGCGTGAGATAAAAATCCAAGGGTGATATTACTGGTTCCGCCAAAAAAAAAGAATTTTAAGGAGGAACCAATGTACACAAAGAAGCTGACTGATGCACAGCGTACCGCGCTGGCAGAAACAAAAAGCCATTTCACAGCATGGCGCCGAACCAAATCAGGCCGGGACCGTATCCCAGAATATTTATGGACCGAGGCGGTCAATTTGTTCGGTACTGGTAGATTCAGTGTAAACCAGATCGCCAGAGGTCTAGGCCTGAGCCATTCAACACTTAAAAATCGTATTTCTCAACAGCCGGCTGAAATACAGGCTGTGCAGACTGCTACATTCATTGAGGTAAAGCCACCTCATGCCCCTTCGGATTGTGTCATAGAGATGGAAAATCAGTCCGGATCAAAGATGCGGATGTGTTTCAGGGGCAAGGCGGATCCCGTTCTGGTCGATCTTGGCAGACTTCTTTTAGGACAGCAGGCATGATCCAGATCACCCCTCATATGAGAATCCTGCTGGCCATAGAACCTGCAGATTTCAGGAAAGGGATTGACGGCCTTGCTGGATTATGCCGTCAGATACTCGAAGAAGATCCTTTTTCAGGCTGCCTGTTTGTATTTATCAACAAACGGCGGACCGCCATCAAGATTTTGTGTTATGACAGCCAGGGATTCTGGCTGTGTCAAAAACGTCTTTCTAAAGGGAGGTTCGATTGGTGGCCCACAAAGGAATCATCCCCGGGTCGTACCCTGGATGTTCATGAACTCCAGATGCTGTTGTGGAATGGTGATCCGTTTCATACAAAGGCAGCTCCGGCATGGAGAAAACTGTCGGTATAATTTTTTTCAAACAGCTTCATTTTTTACGTGCGTTCCGTTTGATAATCTGCTATACACTCCTGTCATGAACAATGACATCGTACTCACATACCGAGGCAGGAGCGCAACTACAGCTGATATTGCATTTATCAACCAGCTGATCGCCGACAATCTCACTGCAAGCCGCTGGGCTTTATCAAAAATACTATGCCGGGAATGGAACTGGGTTCAACCCAACGGCAATCTTCGAGACATGATTGCCAGAGGGTTTATGCTTGAGCTGCATAGAAAAGGGCATATTACCCTCCCGGCTAAGAAAAGGAATCCCAACAACCCTTTTTTGAATCGCAAAAAGCCTGAACGCCTGCACATAGACCAGACCCCGGTAAAGACAGATCTAGGGCAATTTACTCCGCTTGAAATCGTACAGGTGAAAAACACGTCCCATGAGGCCATGTTCAACAGTCTGATTGAACATCACCATTACTTAGGATACTGCCATCCTGTGGGAGAACAGCTCAAGTACATGGCGTTTAAAGAAGACCGGCCCGTGGCCTGTTTTTCGTGGTCATCAGCGCCACGGCATATCGGTGCCAGAGACAGGTTCATAGGGTGGGAAAAAAAGCATAGAGACCAGAACCTTCACTACATGGCATACAATAGCCGCTTTTTGATTTTACCCTGGTTCCAGGTGCCTCACTTGGCCTCATATCTTCTGGGTTACATGGCTAGAAATATATCCAGAGACTGGGAGCATGTCTATTGCCATCCTGTCTATTACCTTGAGACATTCGTTGATACTGAGTTATTTTCAGGAACCTGTTACAAGGCAGCCAACTGGCAGTATCTTGGCAAGACAACCGGGCGGGGGAAGCATGAAAACCGGCATATCAAAACCCGGTCCATCAAAGCGGTATGGGGGTACCCCCTGGCTAAAAATTTTCGTACCCTCATGACAAGGCTTTCCAATGGAACTACTGTCCCTGACAGAAGATGAGCTTGATGAACTGATAAAGCGGGTGGAAACAGGAAGCCTTCAGCAGGGGGATGCTGATATCATCAGGGCCATGGTCGATGCTGTCAAAGTGTTGAGTCAATCGGTCAACGACAAGGCCGTATCCATCAAACGCCTTCTGGGCATGGTGTTTGGCTCGAAAACCGAAAAAAAAGCCATTGTCACCAATAAGAAAGGCACGGCAGGTACCTGTAAAAAGAAGAAAAAAGGTCATGGAAAAAGATCTGCTGATGATTTTACAGGAGCCAACAAGGTTGCTGTGGCCCACGATACCCTCACACATAAAGATCCATGCCCCTTATGCCTGAAAGGTATCGTCTACCGTCAGAAAAAACCTGGTGTAGTCATTCATTTTACCGGACACGCCCCCATTAAAGCCACAGTCTATGAAACGGAAAAGCTCAGGTGTAATCTGTGTGGAGAGGTTTTTACAGCCCAGGCACCGGACAACAGAAACGGCAGAACTTATGATCCAAGCGCGATGGCAATGATGGCCATTTTCAGGTATGGGTACGGGCTGCCCTGGAATCGTCTGGAAAAACTCCAGGAAAGTATGGGGGTTCCTTTGCCAGCCTCCACGCAATGGGAGAAAACCGAGGCTGCAGCAAACCTGATTCACCCGGTATTTAATGAACTTGTTCGACAGGCAGCTCAGGGAGATATTCTCCATAACGATGACACCACTATGAAAATTTTGTCACTGATTAAAGAGAACCAAGACAAAACAGCTGATGATCGTACAGGAATGTTTACCACGGGCATCATCTCCCAAACCTTTGACAACCAGCAGATTGCTTTATTTTATACAGGCCGGAATCATGCTGGCGAAAACATTGCACAAATTTTCGGGCTTCGGGATAAAGGCCGACACCCACCGATCCAGATGTGTGATGCGCTGTCGCGTAATATAACCGAAGCGTTTAAATCGATTCTTTGTAACTGCCTCACACATGCCCGTCGTAATTTCGTGAACATGTATGACAATTTTCCAGACGAATGCACCCATGTTATAGAAATTCTTGCCGATGTATACCACAATGATGACCAGGCAAAAAAACAGGCAATGGCACCTGACCAGCGGCTGGTTTATCATCAAGAACATAGCGGACCGTTGATGAAGAACCTGCGATCCTGGCTGGACAAACAGATTGATGAACATCTGGTCGAACCGAATTCTGGCCTGGGTAAAGCCATCAATTATATGCTCAAGCACTGGCTGGAACTGACCCGGTTCTTATCTGTACCCGGTGCCCCACTGGACAACAATATCTGTGAACGCAGTCTCAAGCAGAGTATCCTGCATCGGAAAAACTCATTGTTCTACAAAACAAAGCATGGTGCATGTATTGGCGACATTTTTATGAGCCTGATTCAGACCTGCAATCTGATGCGGGTTAATCCAT
>JAERTG010000009.1 GCA_016845065.1 Fidelibacterota bacterium
GGGTAACCATATGCGCATGGCCACCGCCTATCAATAGTAATTGCTTCTTTTCCATAGTCGTTATTCGTCGAGATGTTTGTCCATATAATCGGCAAGATACTGCAGATGAACCCGCTCTTCACTGGCGATCTGCCCCAGTACTTTTTCCGCCGCCACATCCTCGGTTGTAAATGCCGCCCTCTGGTATAGATCCAATGCCTGGGCTTCAATGGACATGGCAAGGGAAAGTATATCGGTGAGCGACTCCAGATCCGGATGAAAGCGCGCTAGATATTCCTCAGTGGTCATGCCGCCTTCCATCTCCGAGGTGACAATTGAGGCGGAAAACTCTTCCATATCCGTAGACTTATCGGTTACCTCATTGTATATCTCCACAAGCCGCTGCTGGTGTAGAACTTCGATTTCGGCAAGCTTTGCGAACAGCGCCTGTGCCTCCTCGTCCCTGGTTCGCTCCTGCATGGTGAGGTAAAACTCTCGCAACCCTTCTTCCAGGCCGTAGGCGACAATGATACAATCCTCAACCCCCTCGTTTCCGGAAAATAGCATCATTCCCTGATCTTCAGGACCGTACGCGGTCTCTTTTTCCCACGCCTTTATGCCCCCGCTGAGGTTGTATATTTTGGTAAATCCTTTACCAGCCAGCATCTGCGCAGCGACACGGCTGCGTCCTCCGATGGCTCAGTAGATTACCGTTGGCTGGTCCTTGTCCAGCTCATCCAACCTCTTGTCCAAGTCGCCGACGGGGATTAACTTTGCCCCCGGTAGATGACCCTGTTCATATTCTTTAGGCTGACGAACATCGAGATAGAGCACCTCGCCGTGTTCGGCTGCCTGTACGATCTCTCTTGCTTTTTCGCCGTCAATGGAGCTGACCGGGGTAAAAAACTGTTTCCATTTCATTGCTAACATCCTAATTAAGTACTTCTTTGTCCGGGAGCAGCAGACTGACTACTCCCGCACGCAATAGACCTATGCCTTATAAAGGATTAATCAAAGGCTTCCTCAGTCTTCCACACTTCCCAAACCTTACCAACCAAGTCGATACCAGGCTTCAAGGTCTTTTTGCCGGGACGCCATCCGGAAGGAGTAGCTTCACCACCCTGGGTCTCGCGCACTAACTGGAACGCCTGGATCTGGCGGATAGTTTCATTAACGTTACGCCCTACAGGAGGAGTGAGAACTTCAAAACCCTGGATCACTCCGCCAGGATCGATCAGAAAACGCCCGCGGTTTTCAACGCCCGCGGTTTCATCGTAGACGCCATAAAGGCTGCCCACCTTACCGCCTGCATCGGAGAGCATTGGGAAGGGAATGCCGCCTTCAACCATCTTGGATAGCTCGTCGTCATTCCACATCTTGTGGACAAACATCGAATCGATGGACATGGAAAGAACTTCTACACCGAGGTCCTGGAACGCAGAGTATTTTTCAGCGACCGCTGAAATTTCGGTAGCTCAGACAAAGGTAAAATCGCCAGGGTAGAAGCAGAGTACCACCCATTTTCTAAGATAATCTGAGAGTTTTACATTAACAAAGTTCCCTTTCTGATAGCCCGGAGCGACAAAGTCCGGTGCCTTTTGCCCAACTGTAATCATCTTCTTTACCTCCTGTGGTTGTGTTTGTTCTTGCTGCTGTTCTGCAGGTTCCTCACCAACAGGTCCTCCTGTCGGGCGTGCACATCCTACTTCTGCTTCTTCAGACATAACTACCTCCTATAATTGATTAGTACTACGATGTCGTGTTTTGTCCATATACACAAAACACACGTGAACATTGCATCAATATTGGACAGCTGTCAAGGAATAATAATCATTCCTGAACGCGCCCGAGAGGAGTAGTTGTCAATGCTCGCATTGCTGCTAAATTCCTAGCAAGAAAACACGGATTGAGGATGTAATATTATCCATGAGCACCGAAACATGATGGTATTTTTATCTAGAATCAAGGTACCTGTGAGTTTACGGATAATCCCTTCAATTTGGTTACCGAGGTTAGCCTTGGCAAGGTTAACCATTTAAGAAAACCTGCAAATTCACACTATTCCTGTCCTCTTCTTTGGATAAGTTCTATAATCAGGTTTTGAAAATGTTAGGCACCTTGGAAGGTACCACGGCACATTAACCTGTTGGGTACTTTTATCTCTCCTGCAGATGATTGCTCACCGATTTCTGTTGTTCTTCAGAAAGGGTAGCAAACCAATCAAATGCATTTGGGAAACTGCTCTTGCAACTCCCACATTTTCGCATGTCAAATCGAATTCCATAGGCCGCTTCTAGCAAATCTGTGATTCCGCAATGATAAGCAGCTCTAAGGTTTTCCTCATCAATCAAAATATTATTTAACTTGGTCATCTCAGTTACCGGTTGACTGTTATGTTCTTCATACTGGATAGGTGAGCTAGACAGCCCTGTTATGATTGTCTATTTAAAAGGCCTTCTCCTTACCGGAGCAAGGCGGCGTGAACTCTCCTCTATTCAATGGTCCGATGTTGACTTCAGGTGGAAGTCAATAATCATTCATGACAAAGTTGAGGAAGAGCGGATTATACCGTTGACACCACACTTTGAAAGCCACCTTAAATGGCTACCCCAAAGAAATGAATACGTGTTCTCCTCAGTTACTTCAGAAAGCGGTCATATTGAAGCACCCACTCGGGCACATCAAAGAGCTTTAACTATCGCTGGGCTTGAAGGTATTTCACTCCATGGATTAAGGCGAAGTTTCGGCAGCCTGGCGGAGTGGGTTGAAATCCCTACTGGTGTTGTTGCTCAAATCATGGGGCATAAGCCATCAGCAACCGCCGAAAAACATTATCGAGTTCGCCCGTTGGATCTACTACGAAAATGGCACACAAAATATGAGAAGTGGATTCTAGAGCAGGCTGGAATCGAACAACCTAAAGAGACTGACAGGACCGTTCATCTGAAAGTGGTGGATGGTGGGAAATAGTAATTCTGGATATTCGATATAAGGGCTGTTAAGAATAAATTTTTTTCACCAAAATAAAATATATTTCTAAGAATCACGAAATTCCGCATTCGACCATTTTCTTCTAAGCAGTTGTATTTATACCGTTTATGACCCTTAACGGCACCCCTGCTGTTCGACAATTCCCTTCCATACACCCCCTCCCACGTGTTGCACCAAACGTGTCGTAAAGGAAGAATTTCGAGTCTGTTTTGTTCAACAAATACAGCTATATACATGTGGTGTCAGTTTGCAATTATTGACGAGATATGGTAACCAGCTCCTATGGATATCATCAAAGATGCATCACAAAATATCGCTAGCCGTCTGACTTGGCATACTGCAGGCCGTGATCAGGCGGGTATTGCTAAAGAACTTGCAGACGGCGATGATATTCCTGAGGTCTATGGAGTTGGTGAAGCAGGTTTATTTGACGAATTTTTTTATTTCCTTGACCATTTTGGTTTCAAGGATCTTTTCATAGGGCTTGATCCTAAATCGAAAAAGAGAGAAAGTCCTATCTCTTTTATTGCTATCATTTATATCTATCTGATGCGCATCGTCGCAGGTCTCAAGTTTTTCTGGCATATTGATCCGGTCATCCTTCACTCTCAATCACTTATGCGTCTGTTAGGTTTTAATGGACGACAGATAAGAGAAGGGACCAATCAGCGTGGCAACAAGAAAACTCCTGTCGATAATTCTGAAAAAGAGGATGAACCGGGGAGTAAAATACGTGGTCCCGTATGTCCAGGTTTTATATCTTCTTCGATTGCCGCTATTACCGCAAAATCTCTTGAAAAGATGTTCAACGGGGCAATAACCATCCTGGCGAGTCATAAATTCTTTCCCAAAAAAGTCCATGTAGTTCTTGATGCATCCGAAGTCGAATCCACCCAAAGGTGCGTTGATTGCGGTAAAGTGAGCAAAGAAAAACCTCCAGAACTCCGTCGCCGTAAAGGGCGTATCCGTAAAGTTGTTGAGACTGTTTTTGGCTTCAAGATCTGGGTAGTTTGGGATCCTAACAGCAAACTACCTCTGGCATTACGTTTTACAACTATTGAGGTTGCCGATGTAACAATTGCACGGGAGGTTATAGAGCAAGCCATTGTCAATTTGGGAGACCATGCAAAAATTGTCTCTATAGCAATGGATCGTGGTTTCATGGATGGTACTTTGCTCTGGTGGCTCAACTCGGAGAATATCATTTTCTACATCCCGGCAAAAGCAAATATGGGTGTTTACGATGACGCTATTTCATTGGTGGATACCGGGAACCTGCAAACCCGCGAAGAAAAACGTGGAGTTGGTGCTGGGAAAAACAGAACATTTGTGACTGATCGTTGGGAATCTGCAGGTATCAAAGAATTAACTACTGCCGGATTTTACGGTCCTCTTGGCAGCGGGAGTCATGAGAATCGAAATGACTTCGTCCCAAATCCAATCAACGCTGTTGTCGTCTTGCATGATCCATACATGGAAAACAATCCCAATATCAAGACATTTGTTATTTTAACCAATGGTCCGGTTGATAAACCCTTAAAAGTTTACGATGGCTATGATGCACGCAGCGAGATAGAAAATACAATGTTCCGCGAGGCTAAACAGGCCTGGTTTATTGAAAAACCTCCGGTGAACACAAAGGCCGGATTTCAGGCCCATGCTTATCTTACAGTTTTAGTTATGGCACTTACCACCGCCTTTCAAGTCTGGATGGATCAACAGGACAAATTGGAAATGAAAGGTAAGGAAACAGGTATTCGTAAATTCCGTGAAAAAGTTCGGGAAGAAAATGGCAATCAGCTGATCATATTCAACAAAGACCGCTATGCTATTTTCTTTGCCTACGAAGTGTTCATTCTTTGCGGCCGTAATGTCATCAGTCCAAACGGAGTACCTCAGCGAATAACCAAGGAAGATATATTACGTAAGTACGGAGCCCCCCTATTGGAGTGACTATTAATAATTTCTAAAAATTACTGTCTAACTTCCCCTCTCCCCTTACCACCCCTGTCATCGACAGCGTCTATAACTGGCTGGCTATTGCACAATATCTATTTTTTTCTCGATTCTATCCCGTTATCAAAACATATTTCTAAATGTTTACTGTATTGTCCTCAAAATGCCTTCATGGTAGGATT
>JAERTG010000010.1 GCA_016845065.1 Fidelibacterota bacterium
GACATTGGGATGTCGGGAGGGCCGGAGGAACCCTCCTCGATTTGACATAGACTTACTCACTATCGAGGTGTGGCGCAGTCCGGCTAGCGCACCTGCTTTGGGAGCAGGGGGCCGGGGGTTCAAATCCCTCCACCTCGACATAAACAAAAAGACCATCCGCAAGGGTGGTCTTTTTGTTTATTGGTGTGTAAGGGGTTTAGCCCAAGTTCAAAACGAAGCCCTTACTGTGTAAGGGCGAAGTAAGGCGAGGGAGCGCAACGACGCTCAGCCAATCCCTCCACCTCGACAATAGATAAGCCCCTGACTCATAATGAGTTAGGGGCTTTCTTGTTTTTTATCCAGTCTGCCATTTCTACCTCCAAATACCTGCCAACTATGCCATAGTATGACACAATATGACAGAAATACCGTTCCGCAGGCTACGATTGGGCAGGCTTAGATAGTTGCTAATGGACAGCAATTATGCTATCTTCGGTTGCATCCACGCTCTATCTCGAATTGTATCATCCGAATCTCGATCCCACCGCTATTAAATGTGGCAATGTTACCGAGAGGGGGAATCATGAAACAGACCTTATTACTCATATCCTTGACATTATCAGTAATCGCTCAGCCAGTTATCGAATGGGAAAAAACCTATGGCCATGGGATTGGCTATCAGACCAGCCAGTCACTTGATGCAGGATACATTGTGACAGGAGGTCATGGGGCATTTGTTATGAAAATTGATGAGCACGGTGACTCACTGTGGATCAATTATCATGGAAGTGTTGGCTTGTCAATAAAACCAAGCTATGATAATGGGTACATTTTAACAAGTTCTTGGCAAGACTTTAGTTTTGGGTTTTACTATGGTGAAAATATCATGCACAAACTTACTGATATTGGTGACTCACTGTGGAATAAACAGTATTCATTTCCGAGTTGGAACGCACCGATAGCCTGGCCATTAAGTGACGGATCAGTAATAACTTGTACTTCCGATGGAAGTCTCATAAAAATCGATAGTATTGGAGATATATTGTGGATTAGTGATCTTGATGAACAGGCTTCTGTTAGTCAGTTAATAAAGGCTTCAGATAGTACTTTCATGCTATCGGGCGAAGGCTTTGTCATGAAAATTGATACGGCTGGGAATGAGGTATGGAATCATCAATTTCCCATCACAACCGGAGGTCAATGGACTGGTGGCCCTTCGTTTGTCCTCCCAAATCCAACCGGTTCATATTTCTTTGCCGGCATCCATAACAATCATATCGGTATTGGTGAGATTTCTCCAAACCAGGATACATCATGGGTCCACGAACTGGCTGAAATTCAACTTAATACCTTCTTTGTAGGAGGACCAAGGCCCTTGTCAATGGAGCTTACCCTGGATGGAGGGTTTGTATTATCCTACTGCGATCAACAAGAAGTTAATGATTATCGAAGTGTTTCCCACCTGATCAGGTATGACCGCTTCGGTAACATTCTTTGGACACATGAGACTGATGTCTCTGAGGATGTGATGATCAACCATGTTTTGGCATTGCCTGATTCGACATACATATACTCCGGAGCAAAGATGTTTCAATCACAATCTCAGGTCTACATTATGAAGACTACAATGGAGGTGGCCACATCATTAGATGAGAACGACTCTCCCATTCACAATTTCACTCTGGATCAAAACTACCCCAACCCCTTTAACCCGACCACAACCATCAGCTACTTACTACCAGACCAATCCACAGTCAAACTGACCGTATTCGATATTCGAGGTCTGGAGGTCATGACACTTCAGGATGGAGCAAAACCTCCAGGTAATTATGAGGTACAGTGGAACGGGATGGATGAATCAGGTAATCCAGTGAGTACAGGTGTGTATTTTGCTCGTTTGCAAGCAGGGACGCTTAGCCAGACTGTTAAGATGGTGTATTTGAGGTAATGCTTACTTACCGTTGACTTCTACCTCCAAATACCTGCCAACTATGCCATAGTATGACACAATATGACAGGAATACCGTTCCGCATGCTACGTTTGGCAAGTTCCAGTCTCCTCGACCAAATCTGAATTAGACCTTTCTTTGTCTCCTTAAATGTGACAAATTAGCTCGCCATTATTGCTCTTTAACACCGGTAAACACAATCAATTAGGGGAGTAGAAAATGAAACAAAGGTTTGGTGTTACATTTATTTCTATTCTCTTAACCCTTCAATTAGGTTTGGCTTAACATATGAGAGTTATAGTCTATGATACTCCTAGCTCACAGCTAATGTATAATGCCAACGATGGGTGTGCTTACTCAGATCAAGTCACTGTGAGTGTTGTCCAATTTCGGCAACTCCACCCGTATTGTGAAGTTGAATTGTAGAGGGAAAATTTCTATGAGTTTAAAATCAGTATCCAAACCCTTACACTGGCCCGAACTATTTGCGGCTGCAGGAATTATCCTATCCTTAGTGTTTGTTGGATTCGAAATTCGCCAGAACACTGCCATAGCACGAGGACAGGCGAGACAAGAGTTGGCAACGCTGAACCAGGATTTTATGCAACTACTCGCTGAACCTGAAATTGGTAGTATATGGTATCAAGCCTGGGAACTTGAATCAGGTTTGGAGATGAAGAACGAGCTTAGTGATGAAGAAACTTTTCGGGCACGCGTTCTGATGGTCATCACACTGCGACGGTTTGAGAATGTTTTCTTCCAATACCAGGAAGGACTCATTGATGAAAATGCCCTGGGAAATTATGGGCTTCAAAGATCCCGGACCTATAAATCTTTACGATTCAAGGGTTTCTGGGCAACGGTCCGCGAAGGATATGATCCTGATTTTGTACAATACTTTGAATCTCAATTAAAATTGTAAACGAATGATGTTCCGAACAGTATATTTAAACATGCTAAATAAGGGGGTACACTATGTTCAGAAGTAAAACTTTAAGCAAAGGGTTGGTCATTTTGTTGCTTTTAACCCTACCCATGAGCGAACTCCAAGCTCAAACAACCCACCTTTGTTCTCACAACAAATCATACAACACATCGGCACTACGAGATCTGAGGTTAACAGCAGAGCAAGAAAAATTTGATGTAACCTACTATTCTGTTGATTTCGATTTCGATATGCCTACTCGATCTTTTGATGCCACAGTGCTCACGAGGTTAACTGTTATAGAAAACGACCTACACACTATCGAACTAGACTACGCTAACCATCAGTTCTATGATCTAATAAACGTCAGCCTTGATGGAGAAATTATTACTCATACCCATTCAGATAATTTGATTTCCATTGCACTTGAGGATACCCTGGCGCTGGACTCAGAGCATGAGGTATTGGTCGAATATTCCATGCTTACACTACCGGAAAACACAGGTTGGCCAATCAATTTTTGGAATCATAATGGGGAGCAATTATTCTGGACTCTCTCCAGTGGACCCAATGCAAATATGTGGTGGCCGTGTAAGGATCATACAACGGATAAACCCGATTCAATGGATATATACATTACGGTACCAGAGGCTTTTACTGCCGTTTCTAACGGTCTGCTCCGTTCAGTAACAGAGAATGACGATGGAACACAAACTTATTATTGGCATGAATCCTATCCTATTGCGACCTATCTGTTCTCCATCAATATTTATCCATATTTCTTCTGGGAGGACGAATATGTATCAGCTTCTGAGGTCACTATGCCCATTAGTTTTTACACCTATGAGGATACCAGCAATACACCAGGGCTAGCTGCGAATTACCTCATAACAAAGGATATGATCTCCACTTTTGCCGAACTCATTTGTGAATATCCATTTATAAATGAGAAGTATGGTCATGCCCAGGCTGCAGGGGGGACCAGTATGGAACACCAGACTATCTCCCTATTAGCCTATGATTACGAGTGGCTTATTGCCCACGAACTAGCCCATCAGTGGTGGGGGGATATGATTTCTCCTACGACACTTAATCATATGTGGCTCAATGAGGGCTTTGCCTCCTATTCTGAGGCACTCTGGTTTGAATATACATATGGGACAGAAGCCTATCACTCCTGGGTGCGAGGAGATATTTTCAGAGGTGCAGGCACTGTTTTCGTTGAGGATTTGGATACTGAAAATATATGGGATGGCAATCTTCGATATAGAAAAGGTTCATATATTTTACACATGCTCCGGCATGTCGTCGGTGATGAGAACTTCTTTGAAATCCTGGCAGCCTATTCTGAACATCCTGATTTCAAATATGCCTCGGCAACCACAGAACAATTCAAAGGAATCTGTGAAGATATCACGGGAATCGATCTTGAGGCCTTCTTTGACCAATGGATCTATGGCGAGTACTACCCATCCTATTCCTACGACTGGAGAACTTACGCTGACGCTACAGGTAACGAGGTTGAACTCACCGTAAACCAAATTCAGAACAATACCGGTCTGTTCACTATGCCTCTGGATGTACAGATATCAAATGAATTAGTTGAGGACGTCGTAGTTATTCAAAACTCGGCAGCAACTGAAACATATAATATCCCCCTTCAACTTGACCCAATAAGCCTATTAATCGACCCAGAGGATTGGGTCCTCAAGGATTTGGAACGTGTTCACGAGTATACTCCTTATACTGACCTAGTCGAGATCAGTACACCCTATATCCTGCCCGGACAGGATACCCTTGTGTTGACTGCAGAAGCAAATAATCCCGATGGGCATACCGTCCAATTGAGTGCTATGATAGAGAGCGAAAATCAAATTCTGGCCCCACATGTTGATCTGTTTGATGATGGGAGCGGTTTCGATGAAGTAGCCTCAGATGGTATCCATACCGGTTCATGGGTGGCGCCTGAGGGTGAGCAGTTCTATGATATTGATATTAAAACGACATCCATTGACTCAGGATATAGTGTAATCTCTGACAATTTGATCCATTTTACAACAGCTGGTCCGTTGGTGTTTGAAGGTTTTGGTGGTATGACAGACACCCTGATTGAACCAGGTGGAGATTTTTGGTTTAACATCCTCATTCGTAACCTGAGCAGTGAACTGGATGCACCCCTTGTAGAGGCAACAATCAGTTGTGAGGACACATCCTTTATTGCACAGAATATGGGATTCATTTCATTTGGAGAAATTGCAGCTGGGGAGACAGTAGAAATGGTGTCAGGTTCTTACCGTGTTGTATCCCATGAAAGTCACGATGGTGAGATTCAGGTACCTATCACACTGGATATCACTAGCGCAGGTGTTTTGTATTGGCGAGATACGTTTATGCTAAACTTAAACGTGGTTGGTGTTGATGATAGAGGGGTCAAACCAGAAAAATTCTCACTCTCGCAAAACTATCCCAATCCCTTTAACCCCAGTACAACCATCAGCTACTCACTCCCTGAGCAATCTGTGGTCAAACTGACTGTACATGATATTCTGGGAAATGAGATAAATGTACTCGAAGATGAAAATAAATTTGAAGGTAGTCATCAAGTGCAATGGAATGGGGTGGATCAAGGTGGTAATCCAATTAGCACGGGTATTTATTTTGCTCGCCTTCAGGCAGGTGAATACAGTGAAACGATCAAGATGGTGCACATGAAGTAAGTCGGGATACCCAAAGCTCCACGGTATTTCCCATCTATCCCCAACGACAGCAGATGGCGTGTAATAATTAGATAAGCCCTTGACTCATAATGAGTTAGGGGCTTAGATATTTAAATCAGGCTCTTGACAAACTCCTACTAATGAATCCGAACAGCTGTCTCCGGGCCACCAATTATTTCAAAATGATTTGATCTCAAGTGGGAAGTAATGATCGCTGGATTATATCTCTGGGGATCTTGCACATGTCGGCTAAATTGATGATAAAACAAGTCATGTATTAATGGAAAACTTACTCTCACTCAGTTAGAAAGGGGTTGTTCATCCTTATGAATCCTTTACAAAATGCACTTTTAGGTTTTAGTTTTTGGCTACTATCATTTTTCCAGATAGTCATCATGGCCTGGATGTGGAAATACAATGATAAGAGCAAACACACTGGTGCGGATCATCAGGATGATACCGACCCCTGGCAAACCACTTTGCGAAAATGGGTAATCACTCATCGTGTACTCGGAATTTTATATGTTGTTATTTATATCATTCTCATGACCCAGATGATTCCCAGGATGTGGAGCTATCAGGTTGAACTTCCAGCCCGGACAGTTTTTCATCTCACACTCGGGCTATCCATTGGAATTATTCTCATATCAAAAGTGGTCATTATTCGGTTTTTTCAGCATCTGGGACACTACCTGCCAGTGATGGGTTATGTTCTCTTTTTCTTTACAACTTTGCTTCTTTCAGTATCTATTCCATTTGCCTATCAGGAACAACGGATGATCCAGTCCACCCGGGCATTTTCCGAGGAGAATATTCAGAGAGTTCAAGAACTGCTCCCCAAAGCAGGCTACACCGAAGACGTATCACATGATCTGGTCAATCTGGATGTCCTCAAGGCTGGGCGCGAGGTGCTTCTCCAAAAATGTATTCAGTGTCATGATCTGCGTACGATTCTAGCCAAGCCAAGAACACCAAAGGGCTGGGCAGATCTGGTAGAACGTATGGCCAGCAAACCCATTATCGGCATGCCTATCACTGTTGACGAAGTGGATTGGGCTACGGTCTATCTGGTAGGGATAACCCCGGATCTCCAAACCTCTGTGAAGAGTAAGCGACGAACCTCCAAGTCCAACCTGCGTATCCCGGTTAAGGCTGACCCAGGTAATGGAACGATTCAGAAGCTGGATTTTGCCACGGCAGCAGCCCAATATGAGGATATCTGCAGCCAGTGCCATGAGCTTGATGAAGTGGACTACTACGGCGGAGATACCGAAGAAGGCTGGCGAGAGGTGGTTATTCGAATGGTTGAGGAAAACGAATTATTTGAAGAAGCTGAAGTTCTGGAAGAGATAATACAGTATCTGGCTGTTTCCAAACCCCTGTAAATATCCAAGTAGCAGGCCTATATTTAGATCGGTTTACTCACTCGAGAACTCATTCACTGATTTGGAGAGTTTCTACTTCAAAGCTATTTTGATTCATAAAAACAGGATATTTGAGGCTTGTTCCTGGTGGATTGAGGATTAGACAGGTGTCTTAGGTTCAGAGATACAATCGAGTGATGGTCCACACAGCAGTGATAAACTAAATGAAATGCAAAGTCTTGTTGAAAGACTGGGTAAAGTTGCTAAAACTGCCCTGGTTTTTATGGTCATCTCTGTAATTGGTATGGCCGCTGCCCGCTATTCAATTTTTTAAGGTCTTTCCCCCGCAAACCAGTAAAAATGTTCCATACATGATGGGATTGGTTCCCTGCGTGTTAGTTTTATCATGAATGTACACCTAAAATACACTTAGTATCAGGGTATCGATTTTAATTACATGTTAGATGATTCATTATATAAAAAGACAGAAGTCTGGTATCCAATTGGCTTGGATAATTATGCTTCAGCTGAATAGAAAAATGATGGCTGTCCTGGTCGCAGAAAGGAGCGCGGAGTGAATGGTAAACAACGAATTTTAACAGCTCTGGAATTAGGGAAACCTGATTGTGTCCCGTTGTATATCCATGGAATCAATGAAGCTCCCATCATTGGTATAGGCAAAAAACTTCGCGAGGGTCTACCTGCAGGACTTCAGACTCATGGGTGAGCAGGATAAAATGCTCCTCATGGAAACCCTCTTTATGATCCATGAGGCATACGATATTGATGGGATTACTACCTTCGAGGTAAACCATGAAACCTTCGTGGATGACACCCATGTGAAAGATGGCTTTGGTGTTATTTACGAGCTTTCAGAATATGGGATTCCCGTTCCTGTTGGTCACCCTGTCAATACTCCGGAGGACCTGATTGCATTCAAACCACCAATTCCCAAACCAGAAGATCTTGGCTTCCTGCAGCTCGCAATAAACCAGTTTCAGGGACGCAAGGCAACTTTCTGGCTTATGCGTGGTACCTTTGTCCGCTCATGGCGCTTAATTGGAATGACCAATTTACTAATGAGGATGATGACAGATCCAGATTTTGTTCATGCTGTTGCCGAGATAACATTGGAGTATAACCTTGTCCAACTCGATTATCTGGTGGCTGCTGGCTTAGATGTCCTGGTAATAGAAGATGATATTGCCATGACCCAGGGTCCTCTGATTTCCCCAGAGCAATTCGATACATTTGTGAATTATTATAATCGGCAGCTCGTTGAGAAGGCTCACGAATTAGGATTGAAAGTTGTGCGGCACTCCGATGGAAACCTGTGGCCCCTTCTCGACACGCTTTTGGATACGGGTTATGATGGTCTTAATCCACTGGAGCCTCAGGCAGGAATGGATTTAAAAAAGGTAAAGGATTATTGCGGGGACAAAATCTGTCTGTTGGGAAATATTGATTGTGTTGATCTGCTTCCCTTTGGGACGACTGAAGAGGTTGAGCAGGCTGTCATTCAAGCCATTGCTGATGGAAGTGAAGGGGGAGGGATGATTCTTTGTTCATCAAATTCACTTCATCCTGGTGTTCGTCCAGAAAACTGCATTTCTATGTTTCAAGCAACCAGGAAGCACGGTCAGTACAACTAAATCTGGTTTTAATTGTAAATAAAAAGCCCATCACGCAATGTGACGGGCTTTTTTATATCAAAGGGACGATCTGTCAAATAACGTACAGAGCAGTCAACTATTTTGAGTAAAACTCAAAAGGAAGGGACAATGCTACTGGAGTGGCTGTGCCATTCTGCATAGCAGGGTTCCACTTTGTACTCATGACGGCATCAATTGCAGCCTGATCATAAGGTGCGCCACCACTCTTTGTGACTTCAATCTGGGAGACATTCCCGACAGCATCCACGTTGAAATTTACGACCACTGATGTGGCGCAGCAGAGTCCTGCAGTCAGGCTTGGATATTCTGCATTTTCCTGGAGATTGTCCCAGCCATAAACCGGTTCTGGACCAGCTGTATAATTTGTTGAAATTGGTTCAGCTGTCAAACTGACTGCGCTGATGAGAACTAAAAGGGCGGTTAATGTAAGTTTTGCTTTGATCATGATTGCCTCCTTGGTGGCTTTGATTAATTCGTTCATGCCACATACATTCTCAAACCATATGCCATATTTTAATATGAGGTGATAAGATCATAGTAAACAATGAATAACGTAGACGTGCCAAAGTGTGAGATGGAAAAGTTTTCACCATTTTATGATATATTGATATATCGAAATGATATGGAATCTATCGGATATATACTCGATATTCACTCTAGAGGAATATCTGAGTCCACCTCAGAATTGGGCAAAGAAGTGATTTAGATTCTCATCTGTTTTCAGCCCGACCTTTTTTCGAATACGATGACGATAGATATCTACTGTATTCACCTGGATATTCATCAAATTCGCAATATCCTTGGACAGCAGGTTTAGCTTCAGCAGTGCACACACTTTGACCTCCCGCTGAGACAATTCTGGATGCTCTGATCGTAAATTGGTAAAAAAGTCAGTATGCACTTCAGTAAACCACATCTCAAACTCTTCCCAGCTCTGATCTGAACTGAACATATCCTTGAAGTACTTGATAAGCCGATTGAATTTTTGTCTCATCTCATTGGCATCTAGTTTTTGAATATCTTTTAACTCAGAAAACAGGTTGTTCATGATTTCCTGCTTTTGGGTGGCACAAACTGATTTACTGACTAGCTCCCGCTTAAGATGTTCTACTTTGAGCTCCATCTTTTCAGTTTCAACCCGCTGACGTTCTTCAATCTCAACCCGGAGCTCATCGGTACGTTCAATGACCAGACCTTCCAATTTTCGTTTTTCATGTTCAACCCTCCTCAACCGCAATTTGATATATGTGTAAAACAAAAAGATTAACAGTAGAGAGATCCCCGCCTTGAACCATAAGGTTTTCCAGTAAGGTGGTTTTACGATAATGGCAATAGCCACACCCTCATCATTCCAGATACCGTCATTATTACTGGCTATCACACGAAATGCATATGATCCTGGTTCAAGGCTCGTATAGGTGGCCTTATGAGAAAACCCAGCCTGAACCCATTCCTCATCAAAGTTATCCAATTTGTAGGCAAAGCGGTTTCTGGATGGATCAGTATAATCAAGAGCAGAGTAGGTAAAGGAGATGACCTGATCGTGATGACTGAGGACAAGTTCATCTGTTTCCGTAATGGATTTAGATAAAATAGTACGTCCGTCCGGCATTTCTCCAATAGGGATAGGTTGGTAGTTGATGTCAAGCCCAG
The DNA here is from genome assembly GCA_016845065.1 of Fidelibacterota bacterium. Classification (GTDB taxonomy): domain Bacteria; phylum Fidelibacterota; class UBA8477; order UBA8477; family JABMPR01; genus JABMPR01. The sequence goes on from JAERTG010000010.1 coordinate 10,261, forward strand.
TTATAACCACTGGGGGGATGTGGGCATTATTTCTTATGGAATCTGGATGGAAACGATTAAAGCCATTGGGACCACCGAAATACATATATCCCTGTGAGTCGCGTAAACTGGAACTGTAGTAAAACTCATTTCCCTGGAGGCCGTCTATGGAAGTGTACCGATTTTGAAAACCAGACTCAGGGTCAGCCTTTATGATACCATCTGTCGTCGAGAGCCACAGATATCCATTATCATCCTCTTCGATGCCTTTAATGGAGATTTCAACATTATCCCGCCCAAGATCCAGAGTTGAAAAATATTGTCGAGTGGAGTCTAATTTGTTAAGTCCTCCACCCTTGGTCCCGATCCATAAATTGTGATGTCCATCTTCATAGAGTGCCAGGACAGCATTACTCTGGATGCAATTGTCAGTCCCTGCGGTGTAGACGTGGCTGGTGAAAGTTTCGGTTTCTGGATGGAAGCGATTTAGACCTCCCTGAGCGGTGCCAATCCAAAGCACGCCAGCGTGATCCTCAAGTAGCGTATAAATTCGTTCGCCTCTAAGGCTGGTCGGATTGTCTGGGTTACTCTTATAGCGAGTAAAACTATTAGATTCTCTGCTGTATTTGCTAAGACCATTTTCTTTGGTCCCAACCCAAATACTACCATCACTTGTCTCGAGAAGTGAATGAACTGTATGACCACTGAGACTGTTGGAATTACCTGGTTCAGGATAGAACAAATTGAGACGTTTGCCACTTTCCGGCTCAAACTCCATGAGGCCAGCTGCATTGACTCCAAACCAGGTCATCCCGCGATGATCGATCATCACCTCTTGAGCATAGTTCAAGCTGTATACCAGCAGACTGTTTCTATCCGATTGATAATAGCGATAGGATTTGGTAATTGGGTTGTAGCGATTGAAACCACCTGGAATGGTAGAAAACCAGATATCACCATCCAGTCCTTCGGCTAGAGAGAAGACACTATTAGCACTGGGTGTCTGCAGGTTCCCGGGTTCATGCTGATGTAACTCAAAGCGCACGAGGTTCGGTCTGTGGATGTTTAATCCTTTGGCTTCGGATCCTCCCCAGACTATTCCATGTCTATCCACGTAAGAAGAATAGATGATATGATCATTAACACTGCTGGGATTTTTTTCATCTGGATCATTATATATATAGGTTTCAGATATTGGATCAAACACTGTAAAACCGTCTACACTTGCCAACCATAGCCGTCCCTGGTGATCCTGAGATATCTGCAGGGTAAAATTTGAGGCTACACCACGAGGATGGATGCCAAATTTTCTGTATTCCTTTTCTATTCCTTTTTTGACGTCAAATTTATACAACCCTATGGTAAATCTACTGATCCAGATATAATCGCTATTTTTGTCAGGAAGAATCGCCTTGATCGCACGATCACTGGTCCAGTTAGGGGTAAATGGACCTGAAGTAATATTTTCAAAATTCTCTGTTTTAATGTCAAACGTTGAGATTGAACCACTTCCCAGCCCCAGGATTAGAATATCACCTGGTCCTTCAGACACAGCAGTAATCACATTATCGCATATGCTCGTCGTGTCTCCATCAATTTTAAAATATTTGGTAAAGCTTTGAGACTCTCGATTGTACCGATTGAGTCCATTTTTGGTGCCAATCCAGATCCTACCATGGGAGTCTTCATAGAGGCTCGTTACAAGATCACTACTTAAGCTGCTGGGATCATTTTTATCGTGGGCAAATGTGCGGAAATTTTCTGTAGATGGGTTATAGATGGCTACTCCATCCTCCTGAGTAGCCAACCATATGTATCCCAGCCTGTCTTCTAAGAGCGCTGCAATCCAATGGCCGGGAATACTGGTGGGATCCTTGGGATCATGATTGAATACTCTGAATTCATGACCATCATAACGATTGAGACCAAAGCGGGTGCCAAACCACATGAACCCCTTAGTATCCTGGAGAATAGAATAGATGGCACCTTCTGAAAGTCCGTCCTCTACAGTGAGGTGTTCAAATCGCATGGTATTATCCTGTGCACAGGCATGTGAAATCATCAATAGAATAGTGAGTGTGCGGAAAACGGTCATCGCCAGAACCCCCTGTGCGGTTTGCCATTCAGTGTGAAGTGCAAATGAATTGGATAATATATGCGGATTTTATAGAAGGAGTAGTCGAATGTGTCTGGTCAATAGTAAAGGTGATTTATTAGGCATTGAAGAGTGCTATCCTTTCAGAATGTTGCTCGGTAGGTGTTCAGGTCGTCAGGGGTCATAGGAAAAGTGTGTTTGTACAGATTTTGTAAAGGTCTGCTTTAATCGTGTTTGCCATTAATTTCAAATAAGCATCACCAAAGGAGAGGAACAGGATTTAAAATAGAATTAGAAGAATCAGCTTATCCGAATTATTCATTCTGATTCACTAACTACGAAAGCCTCTGCACTTCTGCAGGCGCTTTGTTGCATCATCTAACTAGATCACAACGGGTTCCATAAATGCTTGGTCTTACTTTGACTAAGGAGTAATTTCATGCCTTATGGATTTTTTACCATTTCAGATGTTTATGTACAAGCCATGCCTTTCTCCCGCTCTTGAATCGGGATGTATAAATGAATTGAGAGGGATTTATGCGTAAGATTGCTATTTCACTGACCATACTTTTCACAATTATAAATTTTTCCTGTAGTCTTTTTCTACCGGATGAAGATGAAACAGGTCCAGTCATCATTCTTGAATCTCCCTCGGCGTCAGATATAGTCACGGAGACAGTTGTGGTTAGCGCAACAGCTACTGATGAATCCGGCGTAGCAGGCACCGAACTTTTTGTAGATCACGAAGCAACAGGTTTGATCGATACAACAGCTCCCTACACATTTGACTGGGTTACTGAAGTTTATGAAAACAATTCATCACATATTCTCTATGTCCAGGGTTGGGACGAGGAAGACAACTATGCAAATAGTGATACTATTGTTGTGATTGTAGATAACACCACAGCACACCCGGCTCCCATAGAGGAGCTTGAGGTCAGCTTGCAACTCGCAGGGAACCTCCTTATCTGGGAGATGTCAGAGCATGAAAAATTTGCATCCTATGCCGTATTGAGATCTGAAAAAGTAACCATGGATTCAGCCCTGGTACTTTTTACCAGTTCAGTTGCAGCAGATACGGCTTATTATGACTCCACATCAAATCCACTTGTGACCTATTATTACCAGGTTCTGATCACTGATATAAATAGCTATGTTTCCATAGGTAGGATTTTTGGATCTCCATCTCCTGAGCAATTCACACCAAGCGGTCTAACGGCCACCTCAAGTGACACAACTATACGCCTGAGATGGAACGATTTATCTCATTTTGAAGATGGATTCATCATTGAAAGAGATGCAGGTGAGGGGTATGAACTTCTAACCACCGTTGCCTCCAATACCACGGAGTATCTTGATGTAGCCCTGGCTTACAACAAACAATACCGGTATCGTGTTGCTGTTTTTTATGAAGGAGTTAACTCGGAATATTCTAATACAGCCATTGTTTACTCACCCCTCCAGTTCTCACCCACTAATCTGGCTGGTATGACTACACCTCTAACCATCCAATTGCGTTGGGATGACAATTGCATATTTGAGGACGGTTTTAGGCTGGAACGAGATGCTGGTCTAGGCTGGGTTCCCCTGGCAGAATTAGGTCCCAATGTAACGACCTACGAAGATGTGGATATGTCATATGATATTCTCTATCGCTATCGTGTTGCAGCCTTCACTGAAACCATGCAATCAAGCTATGATTACTTCTTTTCAATATATTCTCCACTGATCTTCGCACCGACAAACCTGTCGCTCACATCAAATGATACATCAATTGTCCTCAACTGGCAGGACGACTGCATCTTTGAAACAGGATTCATTATCCAGAGAGGTGAAGGATCTGTGACCGGCAGTGGGTATCTCACCATTGATACTGT
>JAERTG010000011.1 GCA_016845065.1 Fidelibacterota bacterium
AACTCTTCCGGGCTTTTTAGCTCACCGATGAGCTGATCTAGTAGTTCTTTCGGTATGGTCATGTCTTCCTCCTGGGAATATACTCACTAGTATCTCCCGAGTCTGACCATTTACACAGATTTTTTTACACCCTCGGTCTCTTTTGAACCCAGCCTCGGATAAGTGGGGGTTGCACTGGAAACATGTGTTACCTATGTTCTGACACTCAAGTGTTACCTATGTCCTGATTTCACATACTATTCCGGTCAACTCTATACCACTATACCTCAAACCCCACCCCCAACAACGGAGGAAGCGAACTTGAACGGGTGCCTTTTTTCAATGGGTTCGTTGACTTCGTCGGTTCGTTGTAAAAACCTTCCCATACTCCGCCATAATTACTTAAGCCTTCACCACAAAGGCACCAAGGCCGAAAGGATCCAAAAGCTGCTCCGTAACCCCAAACATCAAATTCCGGGCAACCCTATACCCCTATACCTCTAGCCCCTGCTACCTCCACAACCAAGAAAACGAATTGAACGAACTTGCTCCTGATGGTTTATTACAAACAGATCAGTTGTTTTTATCTGTTCGTTGTAAAGCTCTTTCTACCACCCTATACCCCTATTTCCCCAATACCCCCTAAACGACAAAGAAAAGGACTTGAACAAATTCGCTATTGGTACATTTTCCGGACAGATTCGTTATTTTCGTCCGTTCGTTGTAAAGCGCGTTCTATCACCATATACCACTATACCTTTACCCCCCTTCCCTCGGCGATTATTCATTCTTCCTTATTAATTTTTACGTCCCAATCCCGCTTGCCTAAATAGAGAAAGACACTAGATTCGCGTACGATTAGCAACTATGGGTGGGGACACAATGTTAAGTACCTCTTATGCGGAATCATATAAAACCAAAGATAAGGACCTGTGGTCCTATTCTGTTTCTACGGTGATAAACATAAGCCGTAAGCCTTATGAAGAACCATCTATCTATTGTTACACAAAATAAAATGGTAGAGGGTAAGATGCCCTTTCTAGAAAATGAGCTCCCACTCATTGAAGCAAACTTAAGGACTTTCTGCAAAGGTCTGGATATACCCGGTTTAGAGGATAAACTCTGCCATGCTTTCAGAATAGAAGGCCAGTCAATTATTGTATTCGATATACGGCCTCATTTTGAAGATCACTCCAAAACCACTGAAGCAGATATTGCGAAGCTTCGTTTCTTCCGCTCACGAAGTGAGTGGCGATTGTATTGGATGCGTGCTGACTTGAAATGGCATTTGTATGAACCATTCCCCACTGATATTGGGTATATGCCTCTCTTGAAGGTTGTAGAAGAGGATGCATACCATTGCTTTTTTGGTTAGTCCGCTGGAATTAACTGCAGAATGTTATATCGATAATATGATGGACATACTTAAACCATATCGATATATTGCATGGTAATACGCAAAAAGGAGCTAACATGGTTACCGTAACAGTTTCACCCAAATATCAAGTCGTAATACCTAAGGAAATACGTACTCAGCTGTCTCTCAAACCTGGAATGAAATTGCAGATTCTCAGGTATGGAGAGAGGATTGAGTTTGTGGTGGTCAAAAAGGCATCTGAGATGAAAGGGTTTCTTAAAGGAATCGATACCTCAGTTGAACGCGAAAAGGATCGAGTATGAACCTTGTAGACTCATCAGGCTGGCTTGAGTATTTCGCAGATGGGAAGAATGCTGAATTCTTTGCTCCTGCAATTGAGGATGTCGAACATTTGGTTGTCTCTACAATAAATGTTTATGAAGTGTTCAAAAGAATTCTGGTTCAACGTGACGAACATTCTGCGCTGCAAGCTGTCGCCATCATGGAGCAAGGTCATGTTATCGATCTATCCTCTGAAATTGCTTTGTCTGCAGCACAGATAAGCAATGAGAAGAAGATGCCAATGGCTGATAGTATGATCTATGCGACAGCACAGATGGCGAAAGCTATGCTTTGGACTCAAGATGCAGATTTCGAGGGGCTTGAGAATGTGGAGTTCCGACGGAAGTAATATCTGTGTAACAAAGGCTTAGAGCGAACACAAAAGCACAGAAGTACCAGGGGGACGGAAATGTGGAGGGCTATAATGATCATATCAAGCAAGTCAGTTTCGGAAAGCAGCTCAAGCCTGGCATGTTAGGCGTATTGGGAAGTATGAGACTTAAATTCATCCACCCGTTCCCAAAAGAGGTATTAAACATATTATAATGAGACACTTCTCCTTTCAGCTAAGCGCCATAATTTTCTTGGCTCTACTCATATTCTCCTGCGATACCAGACAGAATGAGGTCGTGTCACAAAAGAGCACACAGAATTTGGAATCATCTCAAAGTTTACAAGTCCCTGGTACTGATGCTCTTTTTATTATTGATGGGCAGTTGTGTCAACATGTGCGTGATATTTATCAGGATCGGCAGGGGTCTCTTTGGTTCGGAACCAATGTTTATGACCTCATGCGGTATAATGGCGATACCCTGGAATACTTCTCCGAAAAAGATGGGCTGGGAGGAGGTCGGATAACTGAGATTATTGAGGATAATGACGGCAATGTATGGTTCGGTACATTTGGAGGACTCACTAAATATGACGGAGAAACCTTCACAAACTACATCGTGCAAGAGGGACAAATAAATAACGATATCTGGTGTTTAACCATCGATAGCAAAGGAATTCTATGGATAGGTACTTCCGAAGGTGTCATTCAATTCTATCTGGGGAAGTTCACCCCCTTTCCTATTCCAAAAGCGGAAGTAAAAAATCCAAAACCAATACTCTCATACAATAGGATTACCTCTATTCTGGAGGACAATACAGGAGTTCTTTGGTTTGGCACAGATTATGGAATTTGTAAATATGATGGAAAAACCTTCACTCACATCACAAAGGCAGATGGTTTAAGTGACAACAACATTTCTGATCTTATGGAAGACTCAAGGGGTAATATCTGGATCGGGACCATGTTTGGGGGGATAAGTAGGTATGATGGCGAATCAATCACTAACTTTACTGAGAACGGTACGATCCGTGGCATCGAAGTCGGTGGTTTATTCGAAGATAAAAGGGGAAACATCTGGTTCGCTGCAGAGAACTATGGTGTATACAAATATGATGGAAAAGCATTTACTAACTTCTATAAGAATGCTGGTCTCAAAACAAACAGTATCTTAAGCATATATGAGGATAATGAGGGCAGGTTTTGGTTTGGTGGATGGGGAGGACTTTTTCGTTTTGATGGTAAATCTTTTTTTGATGTGACAAGGGATGGACCTTGGTAATAATTGTCAAGCCATTGCAAAAAAGCCGCCTAACAAATATATCAAGTGGTCGATGAAGGGAGCCGGATTCTTTGAGTGGCATTCTATGCAGCGCAAGTGGTGCTCGATTCTCACCAGGTGGTCAGTACCTGTTCTTGCAGAAGTACATACTGGGTGGATGCTGAGATTTTGGACCCGTTGCGAAAAGATGAGTAATGCAGCGCATCCATACTAAACAAAGGCCTGGCATGAACTCACATACTAAGACGTGGAAGCGGGGCTAAATGTGGAAGGCCAGGCATGACATTTTCAAGTGAGTCTGTTTCAGGAAGCAGCTCAAACCGAGGCAGATAGAACTATTGGAGGAGACATGAGAGAGAGAATATGGGAGGCTGAATATGAGGGGCATAAAATCAGGGTAATTAGTGAGCGTTCTTTCCTCCCACCCAAAACGACTGAAATACTCGAAGTAGATGGAGAAGTGGGTCTGCGTTCGACATCTGGTTTCATGCAAGCAATCTCAACGCTTTGTTGCAAACATGATTTCCATGGCACTGAAAAGATCATTGAAGCTCGGTTAGCACAGAAATCGGATGCTTTTAAGAATGGTTGCCAAATATTTGTGAATGGTCTCCAGGTAGGAGGTGACTACCAAATCAAATACCCTGATCCACATTTAGTAAATGAGCACTTGAAGGGTGGATATGCCAAATATGCTTTACAGACTGGATTGCTTAAGACGGGTGTTCCATTTGCCCTTCTCATGACGGTTATGTTTCGAGAAAAACCCGTGCTTGAGTTGGTGCTGCAGTTCATCTTTACCGCTATATTTTTTGGATTGGCAATGTCATCAATTTCCTGGAAAGGCATGAAGCACCGGGCCATGGTTCTATCAAAGACATAGATCCTAAGCACACACAGAGAAGTGCAATAAGGGGAAACGAAGATGGTAAAACTGAAATTGGGTTGCGAGGGTTTCTTTGGAAGTAGCTCAAGCCTTAAGTGTTAGGTAGAAACTTGGGGGTGCAAAAATGAGATGGATAATTATTATCATTCCATTCTGTCTAATGTGCTCAGTACCTGGCAGCATACAAGATGCTGACGAAGCATTGAAGAAAGGACGAGAACTGAGCCAAATGCTGGATGAGGGTAAAATCAATTCTCTTTACTCACATTTTTCAGAAGTTGATTATTCTCTTGAACAACTGAAAAGTTTTCTTCTGAGACTTGATGATACGATTGGCCAGGAGGAAACACTCCTTAACGATCGCATCACCAGAGGTTATTCGTCAGAAGTGTTTTACAAATATACACGCTATTCTAGGTACGAGAATTCGGATGAGCCTGTCCGGACTATATTTGGGATTCGCGAAAATGGGCAATTGTATGAATTTTCAGTGAAAACACTTCCTCAACCACACCGTTCACGGTTTTCAGAATATGAGACGAAGACGAAGCTATCATTACCATTTGAAGGGCGGTGGACTGTTATATGGGGTGGTAGAACTTCCAATACAAATAATCATGTTGGCTCCAGAGATCAGCGGTTTGCATATGATTTTACTATAATGCATGATAATTCAATGTCAAAAGGGGATGGAAGTTGGAATGACCAATACTATGCATATTCGAAACCGATTACTGCACCGGGGAACGGAATCATAGTCAAGGTTCAAAATCATGAGCCTGAGAACAAAATCGGTGAAATGACAAAAACACCTGGAAATTATGTTGTGATAGATCATCAAAATGGAGAGTTCTCATTTCTTTGTCACCTTAAAAACGGGTCAGTTCCTGTTGTTGAAGGAGAATATGTGGTTGCTGGGCAACGTGTCGGCGAGTGTGGAAATTCTGGGCACTCAACAGCACCTGGGTTGCATTATCACCTACAGAATACCAGCATAATATTTGATGGAGAGGGCTTACCAGCACAGTTTCAAAACTACTTTGCGAATGGAGTAAAAATCAGTCGAGGCGAGCCAAACTGGAATGAAGTGGTGAAAAACTAAAACGTTCTCCCCACAAAAGCATAGATCTGACACAAACATAAAGAAGTGCAAAGGAAGGGCTATAATAATCAAGTTAAGCGAGTCTGTTTCAAAAAGCAGCCCAAACCGAAGCCGCTAGGTACACAGAGATAAATGACCAAAACACTTAAACTTCTATTTCTTGGAACTCTTGGGATAATCCTCACTGCTGTTTTGTGGTTAATTTCTTGTACCGAATCCATTGTGAATCGCGTGGCATTCCAGCCAACCAAAGGTTCTGTGGTTGCACTGCAGAGCTTACCCCCTTCAATTAACCACTTCTACATTGCAACATCCGATGGGGAGGATATAAGTTCCTTCTATTTTAGGAATCCCACTGCAGATAAGACCATCCTTTACTTTCATGGCAATGCTGGCAATGCCTCCCAACGATTACCCTGGGCCAAAGATTTAATGCATTTGAACAGTAACGTTCTTTTGGTCGACTATCGTGGATATGGTCTGAGTAGTGGAGGCCCGTCTGAAAAGGGGATTTATCTAGATGCCAGAGCTGCACTCAAATTTTTAGAGGATGAATTTGAGGTAGAGCTATCTCAGACATTTGTCTATGGTCGTTCGATTGGGTCTGCGGCAGCAATTGACTTAGTTCAGGACAATGATGTAGCAGGGCTCATCTTGGTGACCCCCATTAGTTCTGGTGAAGAATTAGCCCTGATGAGCGGAATGGAAAGCCTTACTTCAATAACAGGAAATCCTTTCAATAATATAGAAAAAATTCAAAACTATGAAGGCCCCGTGTTGATCATTCATGGTGACCAGGATGAAGTGTTGCCCGTTGAAATGGGGAGAAGATTGAGAGACTTGCGAAAGTCCAGGGTTAGGTATGTAGAAATCCCATATGCTGGCCACAATAATATCATCAGAGCAAATCGACAAAAATTCTATGACAGCATACAAGCCTTCTGTACAGATGTTTTGGCGGGAGATTTGTGATATATGCCTGAACCGAACCAACCCAGAATCAAGACCTTTGCAACGCCGGAAGATCTCGGCCAATGGCTCAAGGTGAATCACGCCGTCGAAAGTGAGCTGTGGCTGAAGATATTCAAGACAAAGACCGGTATTCCCAGTGTGACCTGGGACGATGTCGTAATTGAATCCTTGTGCTGGGGCTGGATCGACGGTATCAAGAAATCCATTGATGACCAGGCATACTTCCAGCGAATAACTCCCCGGAAAGTGGGAAGCAGTTGGTCCAAAAGAAACCGGGAGCATGCAGAGCGTTTGATAAATGAGGGCCGGATGATGGAGTCAGGGCTGGTGCATGTACGTGCCGCCCAGGCAAACGGCCGCTGGGAGAACGCCTATGCGGCAAGTGAATTGAAAGTACCCGCAGATTTCCTGAAAGCATTGGAGGGCAAGCCAAAAGCGAAGCTGTTTTATGAAACCCTCAATAAATCGAGTCGATATGCCATCGCATACGGATTGACCAACGCGAAGAGACCTGTAACCAGGCAGAGACGATTTGCCCAATTTATTGACATGCTCGAACGCAATCAAAAACCGGCCTAACAACCGCTAAGCGCTGACATAAAAACAATGAAGTGCAAGAGGAGAAAAGATGTAGAAGACTAAAGTATTATTACCCGGAGAATCTGCTTCGGAAAACAGTTTCAACCCAAGATGCTAGTTAGGCAGATAAACTTTATATCATTGTTTGGTGCCACACAGAGGGGAAATAAAATGAAATTTACAATTCTGGCTGTTGTGTCAATACTCAGCTCTGGATGTAGTGAGAAAGGTGCGCATCGGGCAGAACTTATAAGCATTGTCAACCGTTGCATCCTCATAGGCGTAGGTGAATGAAATGAAGAATCTCTGGCTACTATTACTATTGACAGTTCCATGTATATTAATTTCAACACCAATCGATACGGTTTGGAGTAAAACGTACGAAGGCAGTGAATTCCTCGGTACTGACGAGATGATCTATTCAAATGGCTCGCTTGTTTTTACGGGCGGAACCTGGCGCACCAGGCTGTGGTCCACAGATCAACAGGGATCGCTTCAGTATACCCATGCTTTCGTAGATACAATTGAAGGTCAGGTCTCTGGGCGCGTCCTCTACCCGCTTGAGGCTGATAGTGTTCTTTTAATAACCGCAGAATCCTCTTATAGCTCGCCCCTGGATTCATGGACTGGCATTCATAGACTTGCACCTGACGGAAGCGTCCTGGACTCTGCGTATATCCAGACACCCCATCATTTTTTTGTGACTGAAATCGATCAGTTCCAGGATGGCAGCTATATTGTTTCTGGAGCGGATATAATTACATCCTTGTACCCCAATCCATACCAGCAGCGTTTAATGCGCTTTTCCGCGCTGGGCGATTCACTCTGGTCAATTTCCTATTATGGGAATGCAGCCGACACCGACACATCATTCACAGATGGCGCCTTTATGGATGTAGCCGTTTCTACTACTGATGATGTTTATGCCATCGGTACACGCAATTATCGAAACCCATCACAATTGATTCAGCTTGATTTTACCAAAACCCGAGACAATGGGACTCTACAATGGTCTCTACTCTTGGACGGGTATTCCGGGAGTGCTGTTGAAATAGCCGGAGATAATCAAATATTTATTGCCGGAACCCATTATATGGATAGCACAAGCTATGCTACCAGCCAGGTTTTTATCGCTGAAGTTGACACCTCTGGTAACCTCCTTTCCTCAGGATCATTTGACCTGGGAGGTGGTGTATCGATCAAAGATATGATTTTGAATGCCGCAGGAAATCTGGTGGTTACCGGGTTTCGTAGCCCTGAGGATCAATTTGCGGTTTATGTTGCTGAAATCAGCCTGGAATGCGATACGCTCTGGACCAAACATATGTCCGTTCCGACCTATATTTCGCCCCATTCTATTGTTGAGATAGACCGGGATAATTACTTCATCGGGGCTGAAGGTGACCAGAAGAGTTTGATTTACTATCTCGCTCCCAATGGTGTCTTCACTGAAAAATGGTCAAGCCATAAACCCGCTGAGGGCATGAGTAATCCACGTGTTTTTCCCAATCCTTCAAACAACCTGACGGCGATTCAATTTGAAATGTATTATCCAAATGAGACCGTAATGACAATCTTTGAAATTGGTGGCCGGCAACTGCTGGAACGAGACCTTGGTTTGCTTTACCCGGGACAGCATGAAGTTTTCTGGAATGGGGTTAACTCTGCAGGGGCTGCGGTCTCCAGTGGAACATATTTTGTCAAAATCTCATCCTCCACCCAGTCCAAATCCTCACGAATCGTTTTGTTGAAGTAGTACTCACTATTATTGACCAAACTCACTGGGGAAAACAAGTGTGCTTGAGAAGCTCACGTTAACGCAACTTACAGATTATTGAGGGGAATAACCTTGAAACTAATGAGAATTACCTGCACTGTTGTTTTAGTTGGACTACTTTTGTTTAGCTGCACTGAGCCAGATACAACAGCACCAACCGTAAGCATTCAAAATCCAGACCCAGACCTCGTTTTATCAGAGATTGTGGAAATCCAGTGTTCAGCATCAGACGAGAGTGGTATAAAAAGCCTGGAGCTCTTTATCAATGAGGTGTCTGTAAGTCGTGTCACCAACTCAACCACCCTTTCTTTCTCCTGGAATACTACACAGTACCAGGATCTCGCCAACCATCAAATCAAAGTTTTGGCCATAGATGAGAATGAGAATGAAGGCCAAAGTGAGCCTCTGACTGTTTTTGTTGATCAATCAGCTGCACGTCCGGATGCAATCGATATTACGACCATTACTTACGACACGGAGCAGATGGAAATAGTCTGGCAAAAATCCCTGGCTGCTGATTTCAGCCGCTATGAATTATTCCAGGGTTTGGATACCAGCAATCTAGAATTAATTGCCACCATTCAACATGCTGACTCGACACATTACACGCTCACATCATTTAATCCCCTGGTTGAAAACTACTTTCAGATAACTATTTATGACACCCTTGAATTAAACAGCAGCGGCGGGTATAAAGCGAACACACTTCATGATCCCCCCGCTTCTATAAATGTAATTGAGGTGTCATATACCCTGCATGAGATGACGATTCAGTGGGAAAAGTATGTGGTGGATGCCAGCAGGCTTGCCAGAATGCTCCAAAAAAGCGACCCTGAAACGAGTTTGATTAACGGAAGCGATTTCCTTTCATATGAGCTGCTTCACTCAGCATCACAAACCGGTGAAAAAGTCGCCCTGGCACACATCTCAGATATTGATTCCACGGTTTACACAATTACTGAGTTTGACCCAACCCACGAAAACTGGTTCTGGATCAAACTGCACGACTTTTGGGGGCTTTCATCAACGGGGGGTGGCTTGAGCCATGAGATAGATACGGCCCCAGTCCCGACACCAGTGACATCAGTAAGCTACGACACAACTGCCATGACCATAACCTGGGACCAGTCCACTGAGCTGGATTTTGTTGCCTATGAACTTCTCTATTCAGAATCGCAAACGGGAGAGCAGGTTACCCTGGCACAGATCTCAGATGTTGATTCCACATCTTACACAATAACTGAATTCGACCCAACCCATGAGAATTGGTTCTGGATCAGAACCCAGGACTTTTGGGGGCTTTCATCAACTGGTTCTGGAATGAGCCACGGGGTAGATGCCGCTCCTGTCTCGGTAGCGGTGACATCCGTCAGTTATGACACTACAATGATGACGATTCAGTGGGATAAATATATTTCTGATGCTGGCCGGCTGGCAAGCATGCTCCAAAAGACCGGCCCTGCAACAAGCCTGGTGAACGGCAGCGACTTCCTGTCGTACGAACTCCTTTACTCAGCATCACAAACCGATGAGAAAACACTCCTGGCGCAAATTTCTGATGTTGACTCGACGACCTACACGTTAACTGAATTTGACCCGACTCATGAGAATTGGTTCTGGATCAGAATTAACGACTATTGGGGGCTATCATCAACCGGAACCGGACTGAGTAATGAGATAGATTCCGCCCCTGTTTCCGTGGCTGTTACTTCGGTCGGTTATGACACAACCATGATGACAATTCGCTGGGATAAATTCTCTGAGTTTGATTTTGGCAGCTATGAAATATTGCATGCTATCACTGAAAACGGTGAAAGAACCAGCATCTCCAGTAAGACACATATTGACTCTACGACCTACATTATAACGGAGTTTGATCCAACCCTCGAAAACTGGTTCTGGGTCAGAGTAAACGATTTTTGGGGGCTTGCTTCTGTTGGAGATGGATTGAACCATGAGATTGATACGGCTCCCGCCACAGTAGTTGTGACATCAGTAAGCTACGATACCACCGCCATGACCATCACCTGGGACCAGTCCACTGAATTGGATTTTGCCGCCTATGAAATTTTGCACTCCGGCACTGAAGCAGGTGAAAGGAGTAGAATCGCCCTTGAAACAAATATTGATACAACAGTGCTGGTGCTGACAGATTTTGACCCATCTAATGAGAACTGGTATTGGATAAAGGTGACTGATTATTGGGGACTCTCAGCTATTGGGGACGCCTATTTGCTTGAGCCGGACAATCCTCCAACCCCGGCCTCCATATTGGACCCCCTTATACTTTCTGATTCCTATACCATCGGCTGGACACGCAATTACGACCCTGATTTCGAATCCTATAAACTGTACGAATGGGCAGGAACAGACATGGCCAATAAGGTTTTACTCCACCATTCAACTTCTTCCAGAGACTACTTTTTGAATATCTCAGATATACGGCGCGACCAGGAACTTCACTACCAGGTTGTTACAGCCGATTATTGGGGAATTGTCTCTGAAAGTAATATCAAAGACCTGTATGTCCCGTTGATGTTTTCCAGAGAGTATGCCGAAGTTGGTGAAGGTTATGGCGCTTCCATAAAAATCACACCAGATGGTGGCTATATTGTCGCAGGTGTGAAGTTTTTCGGGACCACTTCAAGAGGTACAATGTTAAAAGTAGATGGGAATGGTGTCTCGCAATGGTCTCAACAACACGCTACTGGAACGTTTAACGATTTTACCTCAATTAATTTAACCAACGATGGAGGCTATATCCTGGGGGGGATAACCTTCCCCACTGAGTTTTCAGCCGCACAGGGATGGGTAATTAAAACAGGTGCCAATGGTGTTCAGGAGTGGGAGCTCACCATTGGTGATGATGCTCATACTGTTGTCAACAATATCAAACAAACCATAGATAATGGATTTATTGTGATTGGCTCCTCTCGCTCTGCTGGGACATACACCGATGATATGTTCTTGATGAAATTGGATCCTGTCGGGAATACGGAATGGACTCAATATTATGGTGATGTGCGCCAGGATGAAGGGGCTGATGTCCTGCAAGCCAGTGATGGCGGTTACATCGCTGTCGGCTCGCAGACCTCATTAAGTGATGACAACAAACAGGTCTGGTTAGTAAAGACGGATTCTGATGGGAGCGTCCTTTGGGATAACACTTATGGTGGCCCCCGGGAGGACCGCGGCCTGAGTATAAACCACACCCTTGATGGAGGTTTCATAATCGGCGGTGTGTATGGCAACTACGAATACAATATGTACCAGGTTTTGATCCCTCACGATGATGCCTACATTCTAAAAGTAACTGCAGAAGGGATTCTGGAGTGGGAACAGTACTTTGGAGGGTCAAATGAACAAGCCAGTCAATATTGCGAACAAACCAGCGATGGTGGGTACATACTAACTGGAAATTCAGGCCCGAGTATCCGTGATGGCCAAATACTAATTGCCAGGCTATCTCCATCAGGAAGTATTGAGTGGGTTGAATCTCCTACAGGCAATGGGACTGAGAATGCCTGGGAAATTCATGAAACTGAAAATGGGGGCTATATTCTTACAGGAGGAAGGACACAACAACCAGCAAGGGTGTTCATTATGAAAACTGATGCCCTGGGTAAAGTGTGGCTTCCACTGCCGAGTGAATAGTTCTATCGACTTAATGAATGCGACTTGCACATGACAAAGCCCCTGCAGCATCCTGGTGAGTATAGGGCTGGAACCAACACCTTTTTGGCACAGACTTGTATATGATGAATAATTTAAAGGAAAGTAGAATGACTTTGAAAACATGGCCCCTTACTACAATACTAATGTTACTCTTGACGGCAAGCCTTTCGGGTGCCGATCAGCGCGCAGGCTCCAAGGGCGCTATTATGTTTGGATTTAAGGACTACTATCGACTCAACTCTTTTGATGGGACTTCGCTTTCATACAAAAAAATGATCGATGAACATAATGAGTATCGCTTTTCTATAAGCCTCACGGGGGAATACATAAGCCCCGAAACGGAGAATTCCAGCGTTTACAATGTCATCTCTCAGGATACCGTGCTCTTGTCATCTGGTGGATATTCTCGAAAGGACAACGCCTTATATATGAACCTGGGTGCTTACAGAATATGGCATCAGAAAAATGACCACAGGGTAAACTTTTATTGTGGGGCTGGACCCTACCTCTGGTACAGTTACTCCTATCATCAAACCCAGGAAAAAGATTACAACAAAAACGAAATTGACGAAACCACCAGAACGAGTATTGCAGCAGGTCTCAGGGGTTTATTGGGGGCTGAAGTAAAGGTTATGGACCGGGTTAGTGTACATGGTGAATACCGTTCAAGCATGTCCTATGGTAAATCTTCCACGGAGTATAAGGAGTCCTGGGAATATACGGACAAAAGCGACAATGGCTTCGACAAGCGGGAAACAGAAACCCTTTCATTTTATTTTGGAGGAACGACACTCTTTGGTGTTTCATTATATTTTTGAATCTTTTAAAGCCAAGGGCTGTCTGAATCACGCAGGACGGTAGAACAGGAGTCACTATGCTCAAATGGATAAAAGAAAATTCCATGATTATCACAAAACCAATGTTCTTTGCAGAACAACTCATCGGTACCCGGTTCAGATTCTGGTTTTTTGGTCTGTTCATGACCAGTTTTATTCTGATGATGACTATCAAAATGGATGAGCCCAGATGGTTTGGCGCCACATTGTTCATTCTCTGGCAGTTTCTATTTTTGTACAATATCAAACGCTTATATCTGATGCTGAAGGCTCACGGTGTCAGTCCCGGAAGTAGCAACGACAGCTAACCATAGGAACTATTTTATGAAAAAATCACCTGGACTTACCGCGAACATTTTTACCAACCCAATCGGCTGGGCCGGGACCATGGTAGGAACCAAGCTACGCTTCACTATTAGCTTGATCATCTTGCCACTCTTTGTACTGTTAATTCTGGATAATATTGCAACCACCGGCATCAGAACATACTGGAGTTCAGCGCTTCTATTGATTGGTTATCAGCTCATGTTTGTCTTTTCCATGCGGAAGCTCTATCTAAAAGCTATCGATTCTGAAGAGAAATAACGGAATAATGCTTTTTTATCTCACACTTGGACTACTGTTTCTGGCACCCCCTGGGTTTGGACAACAGGGCGATTGGACTAACTATACCAATAACAGCGTGGTTGCCATTATGCAGGAGGAGGGTGACTCTTTATGGGTGGGAACAGAAGGAGGGTTGGTTTTAATCCACAAAACCACTGGCATAAGGACCTTGTATAACGCCTCAAACTCCGGATTACCGGGCAATATTATCAATGATATTGCGCTGGACGCTCAAAACAGAAAGTGGATCGCCACCAATGAGGGTCTGGCGTGCTTTGACAATGCAACCTGGGAAATTTTTGATCAAGATAATGCACCCTTCTCAATCAATGCAATGCTATCACTGGGGATCGATGTTAATGGAGTCAAGTGGGTGGGCTCCGCAGTTGGGCTGTACTCATATGATGATACTACCTGGATCAGTTACAATGATATTACTCCCGAAACGCCACTTTGGGGAGTCACGTCCATAATAGTAAATGCTGATGGATCTATCTGGTGCAGTGCCTTTTCAAATCAAATACGCCATTTCGATGGCAATGAGTGGACCGTTTACGGTGGTTCCTCTTCAGGGTTTCCTGAGGCTCGTGTCTTTTCAATGCAATACGATCAGGACAGTACGTTGTGGGTCGCCACCGATGCTGGGCTAGCAGCATTTACAGATTCAGCATGGGTTGTTTATGATACCTTCAATTCAACTCTAAACTCCTATAGCGTGTTTGACCTTTCAATCGATAGCAGTGGGACAATCTGGGTAGGAACTGAGAACGGCCTGGCAACTTTAGAGAATGAGGTCTGGCACATTCAGGACTTTCCAGCTGGTGACTTTGGAGTTTCATCCATCAGTTTTGATAATAATGATGAACTGTGGGTTGGCACCTGGGGCGAGGGCCTGCATAATCAAAATGGAACAGAATGGCGCAGTGTTGATATTTCATTTTCCGGAGTAATCGCCAACGGCATAACAGCCCTGGCAACAGGAGCTAACGGCGAAAAGTACATTGGAACCGGTGCTGGTCTGGTTGGATTGAATGCATCCGTTTGGACTGAATATGATGCTTTTAATGCTCTATTCACATTACACCGTATCTACGATATCTTCGTGGCATCAGCAAATCAGGTCTGGTTTGGAACCTATCAGGGCCTGGCGCTGTTAAGCAATGAGGAAATCATCTTATATAACGACTCCAATTCTGACCTCCCTGACGATCAGGTGACGGCAATTGCCGAAGATAACAATGGCAATCTTTGGGTTGGCCTGCAGCGATCTGGACTATGTGTAATTTCTGGCTCGGTTTTTACACATTGGACTCCATCAAACTCCAGCTTTCCCTCTATTTCAGTCACTGCACTATCTATAGCTGAGAATGGCCATGTGTGGATAGGAACCAGGCATGGACTGGTCTCATATTTTGACCAGGAGTGGACCGTTTTCACTGACACCAGCTCTGGACTGCCAGTGAACGAAATTGTTGATCTGGAAATTGGGCCTGATGGAAGTGTTTGGGTAGTTTCAGCTCAAGATTTGGCTCGGTTTCATGAAGGTGTCTGGACCTCACATTACGCTGAATCCTTTGGCTTTTCAGAGTTTGGGCTAACCACACTAAAAGTAAATGACCGCGGAAGCGTTTATGTGGGAACCGAGGAAGGGTTGGTAATAGTACATGATGATATCTGTCATATTCTTAGTTCGCAAAACTCTGGATTACCCGATAACTTTATCAACGCCCTAACATTTGGAGATAGCAATGAAGTCTGGATTGGCACCAGCTTTGGTGGATTGGCATTATATGAGCATGGAAACATCTCCAGCATTCAGCCAGATGAAAGTGTGCTTCCAGAAGACCCGCTTTTAATCCAGAACTACCCCAACCCATTTAATCCAAGCACTACTATCACCTATGAATTGCCGGAAACAGCAAGTGTCACGCTTACCATTTTTGATCTCGCCGGAAGACAAGTGAAGCAGCTTGTTTCAACCGAGAAGATTGCCGGAAAACACACGATAGCATGGAACGGCCAACGCTATGATGGTAAACGGGTGAGTACGGGAGTCTACATCGCGATGATCCAGGCGGGTGAGCATTCAGGCTTTTTAAAGATGGCCTATTTAAGATAGCAGAAAGTGTGGAGTGATATAATTCAAGTGCAAATCAGGTCGACAGAGGAAGTTGCTCAAAACGCCGTCTAAGTATGAAAAATTACACCAATCAGATTATCGTCACTATTGTTATTGCTCTGTTTTCTAGTACCGTTTTTTGTCAGAGGCCAATATATCCAACGCATGTGACTGATTTTGTTCAGGGATATGGTCAACGTCTGTTAACCACACCCGGTTCTGGTTTGATTGCAGATCTTGGATTTTCAAACCCTGCCGGCATTGTAGAGCTGGAGTCCTATGGGCTGGGGCTACAATATCAGGTTCGTTCTGAATTGAAGCACCCCATTGTGGATAACCTGAAATTTCCTGAAGAGAGAATTTATCTACCTAAATCGGCAGCTGCGGGAGTGGCCTTGAAAAAATTCAGCTTGGGTGTCTGTTATAACCAGGAATATGATATATCTCTTACCAGCGTTGGTGGAGAAATCAGGACGGTTGCTGAACCTGAGGGGACAGGTGAAAATTTCGAGTTCGGTGAGTCCACGCGAATCGATAGGTTTTCCCTGCTTGGTGGACGCGTGTTTCAAGCCGGATGGACTGAGTTCACGCTAAGTCTGGCCCTGAAAATTTCATATGATGATACCTTTATCGAGCAATATATATGGAACGAAAAAAACCAAGAGCGACTGAACCAGACTAGCTTGAGTTACGGTGCAATCCTGAACCATCCCAGCAAATTCGCACTAGGGATATCTTATACAGCAGGCTACTCCCAATTATTCTCACGGCAATTCATTTCCATTGATCTCTCTCCGAATTACGTGCACATGTATGAAGTGGTGACTCCCGCCAGGCTATCAGCTGATATTGTAATTCCACGGGGTCGACTCGAATATTCAGGAAGCATTGACTATGCCTTTTGGGAACAAGCAGAGACCTGGAAGTATAGCACCCTGAATTATAGCATCGGCTTGACCTATACAATGTCAGGAGGTGACAAAATCAAGGGTGGCTTACTTTCAAACAATTTCCCAAAAGGAAATGAGGCCTTCTCCTATCCCTACTACGAGCATGGCAGAACACCTTTTCCTTATGTCTGTTTTTCCGACAAGATTACTGAACATGTAAGCATTGAAGTTCTGGCTACTGCTAAAATTATTAAAAAGAACGACTTTCTGGATAGGGATATTTTAAAAATTGGAATTGAATACCGGAAATAATATGAAAAGACCTTCAACTAATTTTCTGGTAATCATCGCCATCATCCTGTTTGCCTGTGAAAATGTTGAATATGATCCAGACCAGGTGTTCACAGTGGAGGAGTTTTACGATTATTGTGATACGAAGCATACTGCGTGTGGTGAGCTGGTTCATAATGATGGTGATTCCATTCGGGTAAAAGGAGAAATCAGGGACGTCAATTATTTCCCTGAGCAAAATAAATTCTTTCTGTATCAACCCGGAACATCCCAAGAGGTACAGATATATGTTTTGGCCGATTCTTTTCAAATCTTTACCCTGATCGACTTTCTGAAGTCTGAGTCCCCAGGTGCTGCCTGTCAGGTCATTCTAAAAGGGATTGTTGAAACGTATGACACGCCAACGCTCAGTAATTGTTCTGTTGGTGTTGTGTTAAACCTTTTTTCTGTGGACGATGTCTTTGAAAATGGAGCTTCAAGTGATTGATACCTTTATCCTGGTGATTCCGCTGATGATCAGTCCCGGGCCAGCAAACCTGGTCTCTTTTGTGCTGGGTGCGCGTAACGGTTTTTCCAGAACCCTGCCATTTCAATTTGGAATCATTGTTCTGTACGGGATCATCGCACTGGGCCTGGGATATGTGACCACAGGGATCAACCTTTTAGCGCCCCGTATGATGAGTGGCCTGCAAATACTGGGGGGACTGTTCATTATTTTTCTCGGAGTGCAACTCGCCATTCGAAATCAGCGAAACACACCTGATGTAACCCCCACCTTTACCAGCGGTGCCCTGCTCCAGGCTCTAAATCCGAAATATCCCGGGGTTGTACTCACCGTATTTGCTTCCCGTCCAGAGCAGCCCACTCTTGTCACTACACTTATCATTATGGGTGTTGGCGCCATGGGATTATTTAGCTATTCACTGGCAGGCGCCGTTGTGCATAGCCGTGGACTCACTGGATCCGGATTCCGGAAGCTTGACCTTGTTGGCGGCGTTTTATTGTGTCTGGTTGGTGTATGGTTTGCAATTCAACCACTACTTGGAGTGTGAATGCTGCTATATAATCTCGAAAACTTTTAGCTGATGTTGTGAAAAAAAACAGACCGTGCTATAATGGCACAAAAGAAAGATGCGTAGACATTGCCAATGAACAATAGAAAATGGTTAACCTTTTTACTTCTCCTGGCCCTGGCCTGTACCGTTACCTCACAGACACCATTTGCGGTTGGTGCAACGCTGGGTTCGGGTGTTTCCCTGTCCTCAGACTGGGGGGATTTCAATGGTGATGGCCTGCCTGATCTGGTTGTTGGAAATGTTGACAGTCACTTTGTATACGTCAATGAGGGTAGTGGGGCATTCTCGGTTTTTGACACCTTGTTCGTTCCCGGACCAGCAACGGTTCGTTGGGTTGATTATGATAGTGATTTGGACCTGGACTTGATCGTTGGAACCTCAGACAACAACCAGAATCATGTGTATAGTAACGAAGGTGGCGTTCTGATACTGGCTCAGGTTTTCCAGAGTAGCAGTACAGCTGATATTGCTTTTGGTGATTTAGACCAAAATGGAACCGTTGAACTGCTTTTTTCCAACTGGCTGGATGGAAACTTTCATGTATATACGTTTGTAACAGCCTCTGACTCTCTGCTTCCCGTGGTTGGATATCCCTTTGGAGAAGCCACTTCGCTGGTGGTGATAGACATTGATAATGATAATGACCTGGATGTTATTGCCGGCAAAGGCTGTTGCATGGAGCCAGGCGATGTGTTTGTGAATGATGGAGGTGGCGCGTTTTCCCTGGCTTCACATTTCGGGTCAACCAGCTCTGAAATGAGCAAAATTGACCCTGGTGATTTCGATGGGGATGGTGACATTGACTTGTTGGTCTCAGGGGGTGAGTATCCAGTTGTTGAGATTTTCCTTAACAATGGGGCCGGAGAGTTTGACTCAAACATATATGTCGGATCCCACTATTTTGCCAATGCCGCATGGGCGGATTTTGATTTAGATCTAGATCTGGACATCATCGTTGGAACAGTAGGTGCCCAGTCTCCCAAGCTGCTGTACTACCAGAATGTGGATCAGGCCTTCTCCCAGGACATAATTGAAGATGATGCTTCTGAAGGCTTGCCCCTGTTGAATGGAACCTTTGATGTCTCCATAGCAGATTATGACAATGATGGTGATCTCGATTTGTTTACGGGTAGAGCAACCTGGCAGTCTGAGTTTGAAATTGTCGGTGCAAATAATGTCCTTTTTAAAAACACACATGATCCAAGTGGAGTCAACCGCTTTCAACCAGAGGATCATGCAATACAAATCCGGGCCTATCCCTCCCCCTTTAACTCACAGGTTACCATAGCGTATTCACTGCCACTCAGCGGGTGGGTAAGTCTGGAGTTATTTACCCTTGAAGGACGGTTAATCTGGAGTGACAGACACTATGCATTAGACCAGGGTAAGGAACACCTGACTCTTGATTTTAGTTCTATGCGGGGCCGGGAGCTTAGTTCTGGTTTGTACCTGTTTTCAATTAGATCAAACACTCTTGCAGCGACACTAAAGCTAATGTATTTGAAATAAAGACAACCCATCTGGTCTTTGGTCTACACTGAAACAAAGACAGGGGAAATCAAAATTTAGATAGTTGAGAGGAGCAAACGTGAAACCCAAAACACAAGTTTTAATTACCGGGATAGCCTTTCTTGCGCTAGTGATCTTTTTTCAGTTTTCGGGCTCAGGTTCATCCACAAAACACTCAAGACACAGGATGGAATCGCGGATTACTATGCTGGAAGAGCGTATACGTATGCTGGAGCAAAAAATCATCAAAATTGATCAGGCTGTTATGCATCCTGAGGTAAAAATACTGCCTGTAAAATAAAGATTTCACGTAAACAGTCTGCAGGCACCCTTTTAATACCACAGGGTCTGACGTCAGAGACCTTTTGTTGTCAAAAGACCATTGACAATCTTCACCCACCACCACCCCATATTTAGCTTGCAATCTTTGCTTGTCTATATTAATGACAACTACTGTCATGATTAAGGTTTGATTATCTGTCTCAACTATCATTCAAACCTTACTGACATACAGGGTTAAAGCATTGTTGGCATTATATATCGGGAGAAGAAAATGAAAGTTCTACACATACTGCTAATCACCATGATGGTGTTAATACTATCTGCTTGTGAATCTGATGAGAATGCTACTCTGGTTAAGATTGATGGTCGAATTCTTGATACATCGGTTCATAATACTCCCATCCGTGGTCTACATGTGGCTCTGGCCAGTTTCGATGCAGACGGCCTTTTGGATAGCGCTTTAATTATGGCCGAAACCTTTAGCGATGATGACGGAAATTTTAGCCTGGAATACGATTTAGCATCACTATCCAACGCTAAACTCTATGTCAATGAACATGAAAACAACGCGAAGTATTCAAGCGACCAATTCACTGTGAATGCCGGCGACTCCAATGACAAAACCTTTAAACTCTATCGCAATGCCACGCTTACTGTACAGGCGGGAACCTGCATCGCCCTGGGCGCTGACGATAGGTTCTGCGTCTCTCTGCCTGGTGTTGAAATCTGTGAGGAAGACTCCCTGGATGCCATTGTAACTACCCATGTAGCCAGAGGAAATTTTATAAATTATATCTCGGCCACACTGAAGATAGATACCAGCTATACCATCATCGAAGATTCGGTTTATTGTCCCGCAGGCCAAACAACCATTGTTGACATCCACTTCGAGTAGCACGAATTACGATTCTTGCTGCTGTGTTTCAGCTCACTCCCCTTAAAAGCTGTATCTCTCTAGATAAAGGCTCTTCGTGCATTAGTTCTAAAGGAATGTATATTAGCGCCTGATCTTTTATTCAAAAGAGGGGTGCACGATGATCAAAACAATTCTTCAATTGGTGATTACACTTCCGCTGGTTTTGTTTAGTCAGATTGACACCACCCGCGCCCTTTCCTTTTATCCCCTGCATATAGGGGATGAATGGCACTGGCGCAGTGGAGGTATCCACTCAATCACAGGGGATACTCTCATAGAAGGTCGCCATTATTATCTTAAGCACGGGACTCAAGCAGTGCGAATAGATAGACTGGAGCTGAATGTTTATGAGTGGAATCCGTATATTGAGATAGATGAAATTATTCTGGATTTGTCTGCAACCGAACCCGGGGCTGAGTTTGGGGATCGTTGGTTTTTTCTTGACGAGAGCGAGTCATGGGTTTTTGATACCCTGCGATCCGTGAGAACCTATGAAAACAGTTGGGCGCCCCTGTATGATGCTGAATATCAGTATGCCAGTGGTATTGGCCTGATTCGCACACACGAAACCCGCCATAATGCTGACGATACGGTTTATCGTTTAAGCGGTGCAATCATTGATGGTGTGGTCTTTGGGACCCTGGTTGGGACACTACCGGAGGAAGTCGTCAAACCGGAAAAAATGAACATTCACATTTACCCCAACCCCACCAACATGGACGGGGTCATCACTTTCTCAACCCCTGGCGCTGGAAAATACCAGATTGCCGTGTATGCACTTGATGGAAGCATTGCCGGACATGCCAGGGTGTACAGCAATCAGCGCGGAATACAGCAGTTTTATTTGAACAGTATTGAGTGGACCCAAGCTTTAGACAGCGGTATTTATATCATCAATGTAAAGGGTGACTCCTTCAGACAGACAACCCGGTTTGCATTTATCAAATAACCACAGGATATAACAATGAGCCTTCTTGTAACACTGGTCTTGACTCTGACTTTTTTCCCTGCTTTAAATGAATCCTATGCTAAAGACCATGGCATCAGTGATTTCTACCTCTATGCCAATCAGGCCTGGCTGGACAGCACCATTCTTCCTGAACACGTTCCTGTTGTAAACAATTGGGGAATCCTGTGGGATGAGATCACTGACAAATCGATTAAAATACTTTCTGGTGATTCGCTTTATGATCTTGATCAGGATCATTCCAAGACACTGCTTCAACTACAAAACTTCTACACTAGCACTTCAATGTATAGTGACAATCCCACAAAAAGGGTTAGAGTCGTCCAGAAACACTTCCCCATGCTTTTAGGCGTGGTCTTTTCAAAAATCACCTTGCCTCAACACGAGGAGGCAAAACTCAGAGAAACCATTAAATATCTTAGCGCTGCTTATCGGCTCAAGATAAACGAGAGCAATAAACTGGGTGGGTATCACAGGGATTTATACCTGGGAAAACTGGAGCAGATGCAGTTTGATCTGGGCGCCCCTGAGATTTCAACCTTTCCTGAGATTCCATCGCTTTGTGTAAGTAATTATGAAGAGAACATCCGCCTGGCCCAGGTATATCAGGATAAAGTGGCGGATCTGAAATCAGGGTGGAGGTCTCCCCCATTTGAAACGGATTGTTATTACCAGATTCAATTGAACCGGGTTAAGATTCATGCTGGGGTTTTGTATGATTCCAGGCTTTTTGAAGCACAGGAACCCGCCTATTTATACGCCACAATTGGTAGAACCATCGCCCATGAAATGACCCATGCTTTTGATAATGTGGGTCGGAATTATGATGAAGATGGTGACCATATTAACTGGATCGAAAAGCTGTTCTCAGGCGCATTCAGGAGTAAAAACGAGTGGAAGAAAACCTATACAGCCCTGATCAAGCAATACAGTCAATATTCCATTCAGGATAGTCTTTTTGTAAACGGAGCAACGACCCTGCAGGAAAACATTGCAGACCTGGGCGGTATTGAAGTTTCATTGCTGGCATTCCACCTATATCTGCAGGACTACCACCCGGACTTTTCTGAAGATGAGATTGCAGACCAGGTAAGACAGTATTTTATAAACTATGCTCATTTCTGGCGAGAGAAGGGCACTGAAGCATTTGAAAGATCCACGTTAACCAGAATTCATACGCCCCAAAAGTTTCGCGCTATCGGTCCGCCTTATAATCATGATCAATTCTATGAGGTTTTTGAGATTGACCACAACTCCAAATATTACATTCCTGAACAACTACGTGTACACATCTGGTAAGTAATTTTGGAAATCCGTAGCTACCAGGCGCATGACGAGCTTGCAGTCCTGACTTTATGGGAGCGCTGTGATTTAACACGTCCCTGGAATGATCCCCAGAAAGACATTCAACGCAAACTCCAGATTCAGCCGGAGATGTTTCTGGTGGGACTTGTGGATGGGGTGGTGATTGCCTCGGTTATGGCTGGCTATGATGGTCATCGTGGATGGGTGAATTATTTAGCCGTGGATCCAGATCATCGACATCAAGGGCTAGGAAGGGTGTTAATGGCTGAAGCAGAACAGTTGCTGTTAAATACCGGTTGTCCCAAACTCAATTTACAAATCAGAGAAACCAATACTGAGGCCATCCAATTCTATGAAAAACTGGGTTATAACGTGGATAAAGTATTAAGCATGGGAAAGCGACTCGAAAAAGACCACTAGACACATTGAATATTCTAAACCGGGGAGAAAGAATTGAATCTAGAAAGCAAAGAGAGCATGGCATATTGTGGACTGAACTGTGCGGAATGCCAGCGCCGGTTTGCAGACATCAGACAAAAGATAAACGATCTGAATGAGGCTTTTGAGCAGGTCAATGTTCAGGAAATGGTCAAAATGATACCCTTTATGAAGGGCAAGTACCGGGGGTATAAGAAATTCACCACCTTTTTTAACGAGGAATGTCCGGGCTGCAGGGAGAAAGGCGGTAATCCCTTTTGCGGTATCAGGAAATGCGCCACCAGGAAAGACTATTTCACCTGTGCGGAATGTGAGTCCCTGTGTAAGAAGTTTGATTCGCTTTATAAGGTTCATGGTGACAATGAAATACAGACAAGCATTGAGCAAATACGTTCTCAAGGCATCGACTCTTTTGGCGATTCCAATTGAATAGACTTTAAGTTGATTCACTGCACTATCTAATCGAACAGGGGGATATCGATGAAACACAACGTGACTATACTGGGATTGATTCTGATGATTGTGTATACAACCTCGGTCAATGCTACAATTATAAATATTCCCTCAGATTACAACTCAATTCAAGTTGGGATAAATGCATCCGCTCATGGTGATACTATTAAGGTGAGTTCTGGTACCTATATGGAAAGTATCAACTATTTCGGCAAAAACGTAGTTGTCATGAGTGAAGCTGGCGCAGACAGTACTATTATCCAGGGGGACAGCACACAGAGGGTGGTGACCTTTGAGTCCGGAGAAGGTCCCGAAGCCATGCTGATTGGTTTTTCCATCAGAGGTGGTAATGGAGGGGTTCTGTGCACTGAATACTCTAACCCTATCATTTATCAATGCAAAATCCACAACAACAATGCAACCCTCCCACTTCCCTTTGCTTTCCCTGGTAACTATGCTACCGGTGGTGGTATCGCCATCATTAATTCAGCTCCCCTTCTGATGAATACAGCTATCTACCAGAATGGATCATCCGGGTTTGCTGGTGGTGTATATATGACCTTTTCCTCAACCCGCCTGACGAACTGTATTGTACATGGAAATCATGCTCTGGCATATGATGGGATTGTCTATATCAATAGCCAAAACAGTAGCATCCTCAACTCTATTGTCTGGGACAATGACATCGGTATTCAGGTAGAGGGCAATTCAATTAATGTGTTATACAGTAATATCCAGGATGGTTTGTCAGGTGAAGGAAATATAGACCAGACTCCTGAATTTTTTGATGCGCAAAATGGTGATTTTAGACTCGCTCCCTTCTCACCCAGCATTGATGCAGGAAAACCTGGTTTCCTTTTCAGCGATGGGGATGGAACCTCAAATGACATGGGCATGTATGGCGGATCTGGGTTTTTTATGGAGGTGGGCAAAGTGGATGTCGGTCAAATTGCTCTAGACTCATATTTTGATTATCCTCTTACTTTATACAACCTCTCAAGACAATCGTTAACAATTTCAGCGCTAACCCTTTCAAGTCCCGACCTGTGTTCCTTCGGGCTTGACCTACCTATCGATCTTGTATCATCTACGATAAGTGAATTTCCGATCATGGTTACCCCCCTGGCTTCGGGTATTGATTCCTGTGAAATCACGCTCATGTTATCAGATCAAGTCCATTCTGATACTTTAAACCTCTGGATTGAGGCCGAAGGCGTTGAGCCACACGGACAGGTTTTGTTCAGAAGAAATGGAACGCTAGATGCGGGTTTGCTGGCGACAATTTTCAAGAATGATGGTGAAATTACAGACTATCCCAATCAACCTGCTTGTGAATGGCCCAAGGGAAGTGGCCATAATTACTTAGATGGGTTGGCCTTTATGATTCAGGCAGAAACCGAAGACAACTCCGGTAATATTATTCATCCCCTTGAAACCCAGTATCGGGAATTTGTAGATAAAAGCCCCGAGGGTGATCCGTGGGGATGGGAACCCATACCCGGATATTCCAATCCTTTATCAAATGCTGTTGCCATGAGCACCACTCCAGCGACCTGGCCCACACACTGGCCCGAGAAGGATTCGGCCTGGGATCGATTCTGGAATGGATTCCAGGGTAAAGGTGTAATCAACGCGGACCAGGAAACCTTTTTCGTCATTGATGATTACCAGGATCAGGAATGGGATTTTGCTCCTGTAAGCGCCGATCCTGAGCGCGGTGGTTTGGGATTGAAGGTTGAGGTAAGGGGGTATGCCTGGGACAATCCACGCTATGAAGACCTGCAAATCTGGCATTACTCCATTCACAATGTTTCTGAGCATGATTATGACCAAGTCGTGCTTGGCCTATATCTGGATGTTGCCATTGGGGGTTACGAAGACAATATATGAAAAAGCAGCGCCCTCCCTGGTTAATTTTGGTTTACCAAACATTAATCAGCCAGAGAAGGAGACGCTGCATTATGAAGTATATAGGTATGGATGCTCACAGCAAAAACAGTTTTTTCGTAGTTCTTTCAAGAAACGGTAAAGTATTACACCGTGAGAAAGTCACGACTCAGGAAGGGCCGATCCTTGCGTTTGTAAGGTCTGTAGCGGGCCCCAAGAAGCTAGCCTATGAAGAAGGGGTTATGTCCCAGTGGTTGTACATCCTGCTAAAGGATGAAGTGGACGAGCTGATGGTGTGTCAACCACCCAAGAGCCAGGGGGCCAAGAATGATTGGCTTGATGCAGGAGAGATAGCTGATCTGCTGAGGGTGAACCGGTTGAAGTCAGTCTTCCATTCAGATGATGTCATTATGAATCTAAGGGTGTTAATTTCCGGATATGATGATTTGCTTCAGGAGATCGTCAGGACTAAGAACCGATATAAAGCGCTCTATCGCGAAGCTGGTATTTCCATCAAAGATGAAGACATCTACGAGGCTCATGAGCCGCTATTACAGTTGGATACTGAACAGCGACAACTTGTAGGCAGCAGCCTGTATGAGCAGCTTCAGATACTAGAGCAGCATAAACAAAAATATGTGAAGCAGCTTAACCAAAACGTTCACGACTATATGCCAGTAAAATTACTGGAAGGTATTCCCGGGATTGGAACGATCCGGTCCAATCACATTGTAGCAGTAATGGTAACCCCATATCGCTTTGCCAGAAAAGGTAATCTAATAGCCTATTCCAGGCTGACCAAACATGGCCGCATGAGTGATGGGAAGCTCTATGGCAGAAGACGTTCACTGGGACAGCCAGTATTAAAGGATGCTCAGGGGCGCTGCTCTTAGTGCACTTTGTGGCAAAAATGCTTTTCAGCGTGAGTATGATAAGCAGAGAGCTGCCGGTAGGAATGATAAAGAAGCCAGGAACAAGATCGCCAAAATGGTAGCTGCCACAGTATTGGGTGTGTGGAAGTCTGGCAAACCATATGACGACACCTATTGGGAGGTGACACGGAGAAGTAATCAAAGTTGCTGTAGACATATGTGAGAATCTTTGAACTGAGAGCGATTGGAAGCCAAAATGACCAGCCTGGATGCTACATCCATAGGTTCAAAAAGAGGAGGAGAGGTTTTATTCCGTCATGATCCGGGTTGGCACCTGAGATCCCTGCGAAGACTAACCCTCCTCCACATATATCTCAATGTTGTAATGCTCCGGTGCGTAAGGATAACCTGTAGGGATTGTCATGGAGAGCAGGTGAGAGCTAAATAGAAGAATGAATGTGTCTCACACAGAGACAACATGACTTATCAGCAACTTAAGAACTCGGGATGTCATTCAAAAAATGACTGAAACCATACAGGCAACCAAAAGGAATGTTGACCAGAGGCCAATCAGCATAAACTTATCGTT
>JAERTG010000012.1 GCA_016845065.1 Fidelibacterota bacterium
TTCTGGTGGACAGCATTCCTCCTGAGGTGATTTCAATTTCCACTGAGGATGACACAACATTAACCCTTGTTTTTAGTGAACCCATTGATGAAATAAGTGCCAGTGAACAATCAAATTATTGGGTACAACCTTTAATCGGATTCCCTTCTGACATAGAAATAGATCAGGAAGATGGAAAAACAGTCCGTTTGTTCTTTGCCCAAAGTTTTGAGCAGGACGAATCTTATACTATCGAAGCAGAGAACATCCAGGACTTAAATGGAAATGTCATGATAAGTCAACAATTAAGTTTCACCTATCACCTCATCCAAGCCTTTGATGTGGTCATCAATGAAATCATGGCGGATCCAAGTCCACAAATAAGCCTCCCCAATGCTGAATTTCTTGAACTCTATAATCAAACAGCATTTGACATCAACCTTAACCAATGGCAATTGTTGGTAGGTAGCACGGAGAAAATCATTGAAACTGCCACCATTCCAGCTGACAGCTTTCTGATTGTAGCCAAGATTGATTTTGAGGAGGACTTGAGTGCCTTTGGTCCCTTCTATGGATTTGAGAGTTTCTCTTTGACCAATAGTGGTCAAGACTTACAATTGTATAACGACAAAGGAACTTTGATATCAGCCGTCAACTATGAAAAAACATGGTATGGCCACCCTGACAAAGAAGAAGGGGGTTGGACACTTGAGCAAATGAATCCACTAAATATTTGTTCCGGATCGGATAATTGGCAATCCTCTTTGGATCCTTCAGGAGGCACACCAGGACGCAGGAACTCCATCCATAGTTCTGAAATCATAAACCCAACCATCCAACGGCTCGAACTGCTGGCAGACAATATCCTGAGACTGGATTTTACACAACTGATGGATACCATACAGTTGACCCATCCTGAGAATTACCTCGTAGATCAGGATATTGGTTACCCCAAGTCCATTTTTTACCAAGCATCGAATCCACGAGAAATCGACCTGTACTTCGAGAAATCATTTGTACCTGGTCTCATTTACACTCTAGAAATTGATCACTCATTGTCCAACTGTATGGGTGTAACAATCATGTCCGGGGAGGTATTACAATTTGGTATTGGTGAGCCCATAAAGCCCAATGATATCGTAATCAATGAGCTTCTATTTAATCCCTGGACAGATGGCGTTGACTATGTCGAAATCGTAAATCGATCTGACAAAATAATCGATTTGATGAGCCTCCGTCTGGGATCTGTTACAAACAATCCACCCAATCCCATGGACACCCTATTTTATCCAGTAATTCAAGAACAACAATTGCTTTTCCCCGGGACTTATCTGCTGCTTAGCTCAGAACCTGAAACAGTTAAAGACCAATACTACACCACCAATCCCAATGGATTTTTAAAGGTCGATCCCTTTCCTGCCTATTCAAATGATGCCGGGACCGTCCTCTTGAGTGATTATACTGGGAATACCATCGATGAATTACAGTTTACGGAAGACATGCAATACCCCTTGCTTCAATACTATGATGGCGTAGCCTTGGAAAGAATTCATTTTGACTTGCCCAGTGATGTTAAATCCAACTGGCATTCTGCTTCAGAAAGCGTGGGGTTTGGCACTCCTGCCTACCAGAATTCACAATTCCTAAGTGATACGAACTACTCAGAAGAATTTACTATCGATCCTGAAATATTTTCTCCTGATAACGATGGTTACCATGATTACACAAGCATTAAGTACCAATTGGATCAAGCGGGTTATACACTAAATATTACCATCTACAATGATGTCGGGCAGCCCATCAGAAGGCTGGTTAACAACCATTATTTGGGCACCACTGGAGTCGTCCATTGGGATGGCCTCATGGATAACAACACCAAAGCCCCCATCGGTATTTATATCATCTATGCCGAAATATTTAATGCCAATGGCGAGGTAAAATCATATAAGAAAGCGGTTGTGGTAGCTGGGAAATTGAGGTAGGAATCTGGGATTCCAGGTTTTGATTTTATACACATAGAAAACCGTCTTTTTATTATTTTCAACTTTTGGAGGGTTGTCGGGTTGTCGGTTGTCGAGTTGTCGGTTGTCGAGTAGTCAGGTTAGCAGTAAAAATCTTCACTTTAGCTCACTCCAAACTTAAGTTCACTTTAAGTACTTGAAAAGAGTGACTAGAGTGACTAAAGTCTGTAAGCCTAAAATGCTAAAAGGTTCCACAAAGAACCACTAAGAAGACACAGAGAGACTCAAAGATCATCAGCAAAATACAAATCCTTACTTTAGCTCATTTTAGCTCACTTCAAACTCTAGCTCACTTTAAGTACTCAAAAAGTGCCTAGAGTGTCTAAAGTACTTAAAATGCCTAAAGTGATAAAGGTTTCACAAAGAACCACTAAGAAGACACAGAGAGACTCAAAGATCATCAGCAAAATACAAATCCTGACTTTAGCTCATTTTAGCTCACTCCAAACTTTAGCTCACTTTAAATACTTGAAGGAGTGCCTAAAATGCTAAAAGGTTTCACAATGAGACACAAAGGCGAATATAAAAACTTCAATCTGGAAACCAACAACCCTAACGATGTTACTCATGTCAGGGCAAGCCGGGTAGTAAATTATGGAAACGGGAGTAAAAATACCTTTTTTGTTCCGGCCTGCTGAAAAACAGGTTTCGGATTGAAGCGATGCCTTAGTAAGACCGGGTAGTTGAGAACTTGTTCGAAAATCACTCGGCCGCAATTAGGCATTGCAAAAAGACAAAGACTGTTTTTCAGGCAGTCTTGATTTTTTCCTACCCCTTTTTTATCAAGAAAAAAGGGGTATCGATACGCATTATATATATTACCTATCCAAATTAATAAATATAAGCGTATCGAAACCTGAGCATAAAAGTCAAACTACTGAACAATCTGTGGAAATACTTACCACTCGATAAAACCAAGCGACTGTTCACTCTTATTTCTTATGATACTCAAGTATTAGTCCATCATGCGAATGGACTTTTTCGTCCCGATGAATCTGGATGCCTGTCCGGCTTTATGGAGAAAGGGAAACTCCATATCAACTATTCTTTCATTTTTACATCCCCCGACCTAAAGGACGGGGTAACTGATAGCTACCATGACCATCTGATCATATTTTTAAAGAATAATGAACCGACAACTTGATAACCCTACCACTATTTTCAAAATAGCGCAGTCAACCACCATTCGCCACTCTACATTAATCTTTACTCCTTCCTTTCCTTTTCCTTCCTATCTTTACCCCATGAAAAGAATAATAGGCATTCTTGTGGTTTTTATTACCCTTACAGCCTGCCAAAGAGAATCTGTATATAAATCCTACCACACTTTCGATAATGTCAGCTGGGGGCGCTTTGATTATTTAGAATTTGAAGTTCCGGTCCAAGAAAGCCAATTGCTGGATTTTGCGTTGCTATTAAGACACCACACCTACTTCCCTTATGACCATCTGGATGTAAATATCACTTTTACCCTTCCTGATGGCAGCTTCCGTTCAAGGGATTATCATTTTGAATTAAAAGATGAAAACGGCACATGGAAAGCCGACGGCATGGGTGAGCTTTGGGACATTGAATTATCCATTCGTGAGGAAATGTCGTTCTACGAGTCCGGCACTTGCCACATACGTTTCGAAAATAAAATGACCAAAATGGAAACCCCTGGCATTATTGAGGTTGGGTTGGTGGTTTATGAGTCTGAGCGCTAAGCGATGATTCACGAACTGTTACTTCCTTAAGAATTAAGAGATTAGAAATTTATGGAAATTAATAGTCAGGTTTTCTATTATTTACACTTAAGTCTTTTTCAAAAAATCTCGCCGAAGGCTAATCTCCATTAATACCAGCGAAGCTTAGTGCTCTGGCTACTGACGATGTTCCACATGTCAGAGCAAGCCAGATAATGTATTGTGTACTATGGTCTATGTATTATGGAAAAAGAAATTCTGTTA
>JAERTG010000013.1 GCA_016845065.1 Fidelibacterota bacterium
GATTTATTGAGCAGGTAGGTGGCACATTTGTCTACAGGCTCTCGTTTTTTCTTGCTGATTTTTTTCCTGGTGGCACTTCGGCGCATCCCGCCGGCCATGTATCCTGCTTTTCCGTGAAGAATTTTTTTGAGACGATGTTCAACCCATTGTTCAAGCTCTGGGCCGGATTCAGGATGAAAGACTCTGCCTGCATTCCAAAGGTATTCTGTAACATGAATAACATCTACAATGATGGTCAGATCAATGCATTGAGCTTTGGCAATGTTGCGCAGAATCTTGATCTGGGTATTGTTCCCATCAACCAATGCTACCCAGTTTTTTTCATGGTTTGGGTCCCGATTTTGGGCTTCGGTAAAAGCCTCATTAATAACCTCTTCAGGTTCTTTTTCAAGACTGGCCCAGACTCGCTTATTTTCTATAGGTGGCCGTTTCATTTTTTTGATGCGAGGACCGCTTTCGGAAACCAGGTCATCAGGACTGCGCTGAAATGAATCGGTAGTGTATACAGCTGCTACAGTGGCCATGCGTTTGGCATTCTTTTTTTCGCCTTGCGAGAGCCGCTTTCCCATCTTTTGTCTGCGTTTTTCGGCTGCTTTGCGTGTTTTTTCTCTGAGGTCTCTTTCATGGAGTACCACACCCTTCCCATCAGCGGTGATTGCCAACACGGATCCGGTAGCTTCTTCCTCCGAAAAGCGGCATTTGCGCGTCTCATAAAAGGCATCGAAGTCCCGGGCTGCACGTTGAACAACTTCTTCAGCCTGGCGTTTGGGCACATTGCCGCCGGTGGTTTTAGCTATGGTTTCCACAACTTCATCAAAGGAATTTTTTGCGGCTTCTTCTGCCACTCTCCGCTGAAGTTCCAATGAATAAATCTCTGGGGGAAGGTTCAGTTCAGCATCCAGCGGATGAAGGCTTTTACATCCTTGCTGACCGTATCCGGTCCGGTTGAGCTCAACCCTGCCGAACACCGTTTCAATCTTTCGATCATGGGTAGGTGTTTCAATTCGATCTATTCCATCTGCATCCCTTACAGGTTCACTGCTTGTGCCGGGGCTTCGGTTATTAAGATGTTCCTGAAGCAGAATGCGCATCAACTCACGTCCCCGCTTCTCAAGCTCCTGTTCTAAGTTGCTCATATCCATCGAATTTCCCTCTCCCGAATCAAGGATACTTATGATGCCCTCAAAATATTCATGACCCTGACCATAAGGATACTCCAGGGAAGAAAGTGCCGTTGCTGCTCCCATAAACACTATCTCCCCCCTTTAAGACGGTTGACGGCATTTTTTACCATTGGGTAAACGAGAATTGTTTTAACATCTGCTCCATGCCGTTTACCGGCTCTGTCCATTCGTCCGCGACCGCTGGTCTTTCCCAGTTCAATCCAGTTGGCGGCCCGGTAACACCCGCCATGATAACGCTTCTGGTCCACCAGGGTCTCCACCAACAAGGGTTCCACCCCATAATGGCAACACCAGTCCTCTGAAAGCCGATGCAGAACATACGAAAGCATTGAACTGGCCAGATTGCGTATCCTTGGCAGGACCAAAAATCGACTGTTGTTTACTATTTGCTGAAGACCTCGCCCGCGTGTCGTGTCATCCCAGCCAATCCATTGATCCCTGGCTTTCATCCGCCAGGCTGGGCTGGAGAATTGAACACAGCCGACAACTTGTCGTGCAGGGCGGGTTACATACACCACATATTGAAGCTTCGCTCCAAATGCCATGGCATATCCAAGGTAGTGGTAACGACTTACAAGATCTTTGAAAAGTTCGCGCTGTTCCGCGCTCTTGACCAGTTCCACATCAAGGGGCGAAAACGCTTCTACACTTCCGGACAGGCCGGCCCAGGCCGGAGAATCTTTTGCCGGCGCAATGAGACGTCTCGTACCTTTCCTTGGTCCGGTCCCATGGCTTTCCGGAAGCCTGAAATACCCCTCGCTTTCCAATCGTTCCAAAAAGTTCAGGCACTCCCGATCTTTCAGACCTCCATTGGGCCGTCTCCACTCCAGCAGTTCACACACTGTATTCGACAATTCCGTTCGGCTGATTCCAGAACAGCTCTCAACTACCTCCCGAATCAAGGAAACGTCTTGGTGGGCAAATTCCCGGCCGCAAAATCGGTGATTGTCTCTTGCTCTGATCATGGCGTTCCTCCTTCGTCATTCTCATATAGCAAGGAACTGAAGAAAGATCCAGAACAAAATGAAAGCCAACAAAAATAACTTTCTTCTCCTTTCCACTGTTCAGGAACACGAAAACCAGGACATAGCCTTTTACTGAAATGTTATTTTCGCAAAAAACCTTAGCAACTTGGTCCGTAGGGCACCTAAAGCGTCATTATTTAAGACTTTTATTCGTGATCCAAAAGAGCCACACCCATCTCGAATCGCGTTTTATGCATTGAGAAGAAGCTTGAGCAAATGATCCATCAAGTGGATATCATAGTTAAAACAGTCACATAGTGTGTTTTCCGAAATCTGATACGAAATAGAGGGTCCTTTTTTGATAATCGTGTCACGACAATCAAACGGTAGGGGTGAAAATGCGAGGCGGAAAGCGCAAAGGAGCGGGTCGAAAAAAAAAGCCTGACCACTTGAGACGTGAACTCGTGACGATTCGACTGCCGCAGTGGATGATTACACAGCTCAAAAACAACGGTGAAATTGGATACATGATTGAGGAGCTATTGGCAAAAAAAGGCTCTTTAAAACCGCCGGATGACTACGATTTCAACAGTTGACAGCGAAAATTACCGCAGTCTTTTTGCTATGCTTTGAATCAACTCTCTTAACATCCTGAAATAGCCACAGTTTGTATGTACCTTTTAAGCACCCTTCTCGCCCCGTCAGCATGCTTTTACCCATTTTCCGGTTTAAACCCAACAGTAAATATCCCGGAAAAGTCGGACCCACCTTCTAAATGGCAGTTTTGTAGCAGTTCCAGCGTCCTTCTCCAGCCTAAACCATTTCTCCGCTGCGGGGTAGCAGCCAGGCGGGGTTCTATTTAAAATTCCTTTAGCGGGGTAGCATAGCTGCAGGGTACTCCTGCAAATGAACGTTTCAGTTTTTGTGAGCAGAAGTGTATCAATTTATCTGAGCGCCATAGCATTAAATGATCGGATAGAAAAGACCCGCAACAAGAAGGAAGAACTCCTGCTGGTTCTGAAGTATCCCTGGCTGCCATTGCATAACAATGATTCAGAGTTGGGGGCAAGAGTTGAGAAACGCAGACAGGATGTCAGCCTGCACACGATATCCGAGGCTGGAACAACAGCAAAAGATGCGTTCCTCACCATTGTCCAAACGGCCAAGAAGCTGGGGGTTAACGCCTTCGAATACATCAACGACAGAATTTCCAAAGAATTCAGCATGCCGGCACTTTCTGATCTGATTGCAGAAAAAGCGAAGCTGCAACCCGGTTAACTATTCTTTCCGTCAAACCATCTCGATCCCATTTAACAAATCCAATGTAGCAATAATATTGCTGTCAATCGTATGATGTTGAACGATTATGCCGCTTTCTATTCTTCGGTCTTTGCATCTTGTCTTTTCAATCCCCCATGGGATTTGAATAGGATACCCTTAAAATCCTACCGCTTCGAGAAAATTCATTTGTTTGGTTTCCTTTTTTCTACGTGTGCCGGCCATCTCTATAAGCAATGTTGCCATTGTTGTAAATGTGGCCCTCGCCACTAACCCATGTTGGCTTCTTACACGAACTTGGTCAAGTCCCTCTCGCTTCTTGATCAGGTTGAAGGGACGTTCACCGTTTTTGCGAATATCCAGAGCCTTTGATACCGATTCACTGCCATAAAGAATTCGTTGAAAACAGCCATTATCAAGAGGAATATGGCGGAATGTTGGACAGATAGCAGCCATGGGGCATTCACCAAATCCTGCACTGCATTTGAATTCGTGTCCCTTTTCTTCTATGCCCGCATATTCCATTGGGATTTCGCAAAAGTCATCACACATTACCTGTAAGGTTTCTTTGTCCACGTTTTCCGGCAGAGAAACATTAGCACTCGGCGGCTTTGCCAGATATACACCGCTTTTGTCATATATTGCGTTATCATTGTCATGATACGCTTCATCCGCAGTTATAAGTTGCAAATCCAAACCGATCGCCTTGCCAATACTAACCAACGGTCCAAGAAAATGACTATCATGATGATTGGCTGGTGCCAAAAGGGAAATAAGGGGGAAACTTTGTCCTGTTTCTGCATTAATC
Organism: Fidelibacterota bacterium; assembly: GCA_016845065.1. GTDB lineage: Bacteria > Fidelibacterota > UBA8477 > UBA8477 > JABMPR01 > JABMPR01. The sequence goes on from JAERTG010000013.1 coordinate 4,236, forward strand.
GCCGCAAGCGTATGCATTCGGTAACCTACAACATAGACCGATTTATCCTGCTTTGCACGACGCACTCCACAATCACAATCAATATCACAATAAATACGTATATTTTTCCCCTTAATTGGGAACTTCGCAAGCAACTCTTGACAATCAACTGCCAACTCCGTTGAATCAACACAATGAACAATCTGGCCGTCCAGAAAGCCACGTTGTTGGAAATGGTGGAGTATATACACAATCAAATTGACCAGTTGCTCAAAAGACAAGCTTGCTCTGAACTGGCTCATCTGAACATGGCTTATCATTGTCTTCTTGTTGAGTGGTAACCCTATAAACGCACGATTTTGTTTGTTTTCTAATCCAATATAGCTATTGACATCTTTGTGTCCTTCATAGGTTTTGTCATCACCACAAAATTTACGGTAGCTTATTTCTGGATATTTAATAGATTTGAGCAGTTCGGCCCGCAAAAAATTGCTGGGAAAAAAATCCCTCATGCTGGGTGTATAGCCGTCGTATGCAAGCAACCTGTTAATGATGGTATCGTCCAAAAGTTCATCAATAAAACTCAACTCTTTATCCTTAAAATAGGAAGGATGCCGCTTAACTGTATTAAACTTAAATAGAACATCATTTTCATGCTTTTCAATAAATCGCGCCATTTCATCTATATTCATCATTCCAGAGGTAATCTTCTGCAGCTCAATGCCAAGCAATTCAGATTTATCCGTTTTAACCATTTTTTTGAAGTCGTAGTTTGCCACCACTTCATCCAATACTTTTTTCGCAATCTTCCTCTTTTCACGCTTTTTCAGTCGTTTCCAGTCCGGATAGTTGCTTTTCAGTTGTTTTCTGGCTATCGCTTTGATTTCTTTTTGATGCAGATGCATGAGAAAGCCTCCTCAAAATCAAACTATTGTTGAAAAACATAGCACATTATAGAGACTTTTTCGCTTTTAAGCAACTGTTATTATTGCATTATGCACCAATCATTTTAACACCCTTTAATACAGAAAATATATGAAATAGATCCCCTTTGCTGTCCCGCATGTTCAGGAAAAATGAAAGTCATCAGCATCATTGAACGTCCGGATGTCATAAAGAAGATATTGCGACACCTCGGGCTTTGGGACGGTAAGGCCAGGC
>JAERTG010000014.1 GCA_016845065.1 Fidelibacterota bacterium
TTATACCACATGGCATTTATGATGTGGTCAAAAATCAAGCGTATGTAAACATTGGAACAAGTAAGGACACCAGTGAATTTGCATGCGACTCACTTAGACAATGGTGGTATAATCAAGGAATATGCGACTATTCCAATGCCACTTCTATTTTGATACTTTGCGATTCTGGCGGAAGTAATTCCTATAGGCATTACATTTTTAAAGAGGATCTAGAAAAGCTTGCAAATGAGATTCGTGTAGAGATCAGGATCGCACATTACCCATCATATGCGTCAAAATGGAATCCCATTGAGCATAGATTGTTTTGCCATATTACCCGGTCATTAAAAGGCGTTATTTTGAAAAGCTACGATATTGTAAAAGAATTAATTGAATCAACGATGACAAAGACGGATTTGAGGGTAAAAGCGAACATAATTAAAAAAGTTTATAAAACCGGTAAAAAATACGCTTGACAAGCGACAAATAGTGTAACGTTTTTTTCTCATCTCATTGACCTCACAATTCACAATTTAACGTTTTAAATAAGCTGGTTACACTGTTCACAGCGAAAGAGCATAGTTGCAAAATAATGTAACGCCCCCACAATTTTCGTTTTTCGGCGTATTATTGCAATATTTGAAAATATTTCAAAATGGTTATGATAGTGAGTCGTTATTAACGTATCAGAAAAAAAAGAAGGAGGAAAAAATAGACCATCCGCAAAGAAGCCAAGCGAGATGGTCTATCTGTAAGGTATAACAGGTAATGGTAGTTTGATCAGCGTGCTATAAGCTCATTGAGGCGGGAGATCAGAGATAATTCCAGGGCAAGATTAAGGTCAACAAAGGGGTATTTTAATTCTCTTGCCTTGTCTCGGCAGTCGGTACATATTTCTTTAAATTTGCGCATATCACCCTTGGTTACCATATACAACTGCTCAATAGCTTCCTGTTCAATATCTTTAAACTCAATAACGAAATCCTCCACCACGATGGGATAGAGCACAAGGGTTTTCAAACGACTGAGGATATCAGGATGTTCACTGGTTAAAAAAGTCCTGACCTTTGGCAACCCAGCAAACACAATCGGTATGCCAGCATCAATGATCCGTTTCATATACGGCCATATACGACGGTCCAGATCATTTGCCTCATCTATTATAAGAAAGCAGCTGGATAGATTACATACCATTTTTAAGTATTCAGGCGTTCTTCGATAGGTGGCGATTGTATCATAATTCAGCTCTTTGAGAATGGAGGCCAGCGTTTCATGGATGTTGAATAAAGACTCAACCCACACCGCATGAAGTTTTTTGGGACGTAATAATTTTAGGAACCGGGTTTTTCCCACTCCGTAATCCCCTTCAATTAAAACACTTTGTCCGCGATATATCCGATTATAGATGGCACTCAAATAAGAGACACGGCGTTTGTCATTGATAAAGCTTTCTTTTCGTTTCATATTATTATTTTCCATTGGAAGCATATGGCGCTACATGGGTTTTTCGCAAATAATTTTGACAATCGAGAAGAAACGCATTGAAAAGTGCTGAGCCTTTTCTATTCTCAGGTTGTTTCATCTTTTTCAGGTAGGTTTCATACCTTTTTTGATTGTGTTGAAATATTTTCTTTGTTTGGGCAAGTGAGAGTCCCTGATGATAGACTTCGATCAAGGCCGGGCGATCAACAACCATACGGTGTTTCCCCAAAAAGGCCATTATTTGTTCCAGTTCATTTTCTTCAAGCTGTTCTGTGCATGATTCACCCTCTTTCTCCGGAGGTTTTTGGGACAGTGCTTCGCCGAGAAGAATACCATCCTCCTTCGGTTCAAAAATAAAGAGCTTGTCATGGTATTGGGATATCTGCACTGGGGTGCTTTTATGCCGGCTAAACAAGTCTGCACCGATGGTTACATAATAATTCTGGTTCCTAAATCTGATGATCCTCTTTTTGGACACGGTGGCTTTTGTTTTCGCGAAACCATATTTCATATACGCATTAACCTGTTCGGGAGAAAAGGTCAGGGTATCAGGCGCTGTCCTGAAAAAATCTGCAAGTTTATGGTCCGGCACCCAGGCAGAGACTTTCCCATTTTCAGAAAAATAGTGTTTTGTACTGTTATGCTCATGGCGATACGCTTCTATAAGAAAGCTTGTTTTTAAATCATGGAGCGTAATATCAATGAAGGTGACCGTTATTTTCTCTTTTCTACCATTAGAAAAAAGGAAACCGGGCTCGGTCTTTGCAATTCTGTTCTCAAATGCCTTGATTATTCGAATTTCAAAATTGTGAAAGCTGCGGTGGGAAGACTCCAGATGTGCTTTTTCCTTGGGAGCATGAATCCTCGAGAAATCAGACTCCATATAAAATCCGTCCGGAGTGGAATGGCTTAAATTTAGAGCGTTGATGGCCCTTTTCAGGTTTAAGAAACCTTTGGCGTTATCCGGTCTGATACGGACTTTTTTTTGAGGAAACGGAGTACATAATAAAAACCGGGAAAAAAGATCCACCGAGTTCCAGTTGCTTTCGGAAAAATACGCATCCAGAATAAACATGTACCGTGAACCGGTATCATAGAATTCAATCACATTTGGTTTTTGCCAATGGCCTTTGTCATTTCTGATTTTCAGATATCGAAACACACAGCCATCCATCTGGATCAAGTCAAAAATCGGCTCCGGCGCAAAACAGTTTTTCTCCAAAACATCTGCTTCAAAATCCGGTTTACCCAAGTATGGTTTAAGGTTTTCTCGTTTAACACAACGTCTCAGAGCGGTAAGCGAGATTGGCCTACTAAACTCTTTCTCAAGCCAGTGGTGGTAATTCTTAATGGTCCTGGCCTTCTTCGTAATGAAGATAAAATTCCGGCTTGACGGATCACAGGAAGCCTTGACCATTTCCACAAAGCGTTTCCGAACCTGCTCGTTTAGGGAACGAGGGCGACCGCTGCATTTTCTACCCTCCATAATGCCTTTTTCCGCAAGCAAAAGAGGGCCGGGAATGATGCCGGTTTTTTTATACTGGTCTTTATAGTATTTTTTTGCCCTTCGCATTGCAGAGCCTTTTTTGTCCATAATCTTTTTATGGAGCAGGAGGTGAAAACGTTCATCCAGCAACAGATTACCCGAGTCCATTGCTCGTCTCCTTCGATGTAATTTTTTCATGGATAACCTGGTGCCATAATAGTGCGGCCTGCCGAGATGTTTTTTGCCAGCGGTCATTTTGAGCCAACCGGACCTGAGTAAGCATTTCCTTGACCGTCTTCATATACTCGCTGCTTATTTGATCCGTTAAGTCCACAGGTTTACTTTTTGCAACGGCATTCCGTTCCTCAATGTATCTTTTGATATTGGGTGCTGTTATGTCCATGCCGGTGCTTAAAAAATCTCTCCATGTTTTACGTTGTTCAGAGGGGTCCAATGGCGCCAGGATACGTGCCTGTGCCTCATTTCCAGGAAGAATGTCCCCATTTGGGGACAAATTATTGATCACATTATAAGCGTCAATAAGACGGTAAACCTGGGATCTGCCCATGTCCCAGCGTTTTTTTGCATAGTCTTCAAAGGTTCGAAAAAGAGTCAGCTTGTACAGACGGGTATCTCGTATCTCCTTGAGCGCTTTTCCAATATCAAAAAAATGATGCTGATTATTGGCAATGATGTTCTCCAGACTTGTTAATCGTTCAGGAACCATTGTTATATCCTTTAAAAAACTTACCGAATTCGACAGCAATCATCTCACATGGCAAAACAAATCGTTCACGATTTAGTGATACAAGGTTTTCCTGTAAAAAATCAGGAAGAAAAACGGTTCCTGATCATCGGGATAAAGCTTCATGAAGCATCTGATGGATGGTGGCGGGGTCCCGCTGTTTCATCTCATCCATGTCCGTGATGGGGTGCAGTTCTCCCCCTACTGGGGTCTCGGGCAATGACAGGACCTGAAAAAGACGTCCGTCAAAAGCAATCAGGTCCTTTTTGATCAGGTCGTTCCGAGCATCGATGTAGTCATCCACCGTGATCTTCAGCAGGTTGCTGATTTTGTCATATGGGTAGTAGGAAAGCCCTTTCCGATCCCCTACAAGAACCAGGAAAACATAGAATAACAGAGCGTGATGATCCAGGGTCTCCCAAAAACCATCCCGTAAAAACCGATGTTCCAAGAAACCAAAACTCCCGTTGACGGCACGCACTCTTTCAGGACAAAGAACTTTCTTTTTTATCATTTTCCGGCTCCTTTCAAAAATATCCCTCTCTTTTAAGGTCCATTTCCTCCGAAAAGACCTTCCCGCCATAAGCCCGGCGAGGAAATTGGGGCACCACAGTCCCGGATAACCCGCAAAAAAGACATTTGAGTTGCTTCCCGGGCCGTTCTGGAGGTTCTATATCAAAAGATGCCTGGGCTGTAGTACCCATATCACTCATGTTTTTTCTATTTTTTTCCCGCTTTCGTCTTTTTTCGTATTCCCGGCGGGTTCTTTTTCCTTTGTCCGACTGACGGTATCTCCTCTGGGCCTTCCGACGCATCGGTCTTTGGCATATCTTTCGGCACCTTTTTCCGCAGTAGACCTGACCACGCCAACATTGTCGGCAGACATGAAAAATCCGTCCACAATATTTACATCGCACCTCTTTTAAAAGTACCTCACCCACCATTCCGGCCTTGCAATCCACCGGAAAAATGATTAAAAAAGTCACCTGTTGTGGCTTCCGGCACTATCCGGTGGTCAGAAAAAAGAAGGCCCGAAGCAGCTACTTCGGGCCTTCGACATCTATTCTCCAAAATAAATCCGATCTCTTGCTCCCAAGGCTTTTACCTGGTAAGAAAAAAACCAAATCCAAAGAAAATAGATTTTACAGAAAATTCTAGAGAAGTAAATCTACATCAACGTCTCCTCATATCCCTATAATATAGTTTCCATCTTTACCAGCAGTGACAGGTAAAGGTCGCGGAGTACTTGAAACAGACCTCAGGAGGGATAACGCGGTGGAATTCTCACAAGGCGATACAGTATATTGACATTAATGTAAGGGGGGAGCGTTACAGTATTTGTTTGTTAGCAGGCGATACCTATTTTTCCGTGTTTGTTGATTTCTTCCATCAGCTTCCTCACTTGATTATCCATGGTAATCACACTCAACATCCTCCTCATTTCTCTTGGAATGATGTCGGCGATTATACCTTTTTAAGCGTCATCTAAAT
>JAERTG010000015.1 GCA_016845065.1 Fidelibacterota bacterium
AGAGTACCAACAAATAAAAGGAGAACCCTGTTATGAACCCGATGCCAAAAGCTAAGCTTTTAGAAGAGATCCTGGAAGAAGTAATTGAGAATGGAACTGAAAGTATTCTGCCCATCATGCAGACCTTGCTGAACTTTGCCATGCAGGAAGAGCGGAGTCAGTTCCTTCAAGCTGAGCCTTACGAAAGAAGCACAGATCGTAAAGGTTATGCCAACGGATACAAGGACAAGACCCTTGACACCCGGATGGGCAGCATGACGGTGAAGATCCCACAAGTCCGTGGATTATCCTTCTATCCCAGAAGCCTTGAGAAAGGCTGTCGGAGTGAACGAGCCTTGAAGTTGGCCATTGCTGAGATGTATGTGAACGGCGTATCCACTCGGAAGGTAACGAAGATCACTGAGGCTCTCTGTGGCTTGGACATCAGCTCGAGCCAGGTAAGCCGTCTGAGCAAGATCATGGACGAGGAGCTGGAAGCTTTCAGGAACCGACCTCTTGGCAGTTATGAGTACATTTATCTGGATGCCCGGTATGAGAACATACGTCATGCAGGCAGCGTGCAAGATCTGGCTGTATTACTGGCCGTGGGAGTGAATCCGGGTAAACAGCGAGAGATCCTTGGGGTATCAGTATCGTTGTCAGAAGCTGAGGTTCATTGGCGTGAGTTCCTGGAGGGTCTATCCACAAGAGGGCTGCAAGGGATGAAGCTCATCGTCAGCGATGATCATTACGGTTTAAAGAAAGCCCGTAAAAAGGTGTTCCCGTCTGTCCCCTGGCAGCGATGCCAGTTCCACATGGCTCAGAATGCCCAGAGCCATATCCCCAAGGTTAGCCTGAGAAAGACCTTGGGAGGTGTGCTGAAGAACATCTTCAATGCCTCTGAAAAAAGTGATGCGATCGTACTTAAAAACCGGGCGATTGAAAAGTATAAAACCATCGCTCCGGACTGGTGTAAATGGCTGGACGAGAACCTGGAAGAAGGGCTAACAGTATATAAGTTCCCGGAGGTTCATTGGAAAAGAATCAGGACGGCGAATGGGCTTGAAAGATTGAATCGTGAGATTGGCAGGCGAACCAAAGTCGCTGCTTTATTCCCTAACAAGGAATCATGCTTGAGGTTGGTTACTGCCATCTTGGAAGAAATACATGAGGACTGGTTGGCTGGGAGAATGTATCTCAGCATACCTGAAGAAAATGAGATCCCTGAATCAGGAATTTACAGAAAAGAAGTTGCTTGACCCTCATTTTACCCCCTGATGGTAATAAATGAAAGCTCATATCTAGGTTGCTTCTCCCAAAATGGAGAACAAATCCAGTGCGATGGAGCGTTTAGTGGATCTATCTGGTTTTCATATTCCGCTTAATCCAATCAACGATATCCTGACCTGCATAATGACCTATATGGTCTAACAAAGAAGTGGTGGAGATGATACCTCTCGATTTGCAATCAGAATTTAATAGTAAAAACCTATGTGAACCAATCTGCTGTTCAAGGTCAGAGAGGAGAAGTAGACTTTTATAGTATATGACACATTGAGCCTGAGCTTTGTCTCGATCCAAATTGATTATAGGTGGTGTATTTTCACTTTCGATTTTCTTGACTTCCCCTTCATTTTTAAACCCATCGTCTACCATAGCCTCTCGCAGAAGCATCTTGCAGCCAGATTGCGCTGAGGTGTTAAAATACTCTGATTCATTGTCCCTGCTCACGATCTGAATATGCATGAAACTGTTTTTCCAAACGCCTGACTACAGGAATTGTACTGATTATCACTATAGAGTTTCCATCTCCAATGTTTTTATCTTCGAGGGGATTCCCGTAAATATTTCTTTCACAATTTTTTTTGTGGTTGGCTTAAAAATAAGATACCCCTTCTTTTTAAAAGGAGGTTTGAACCCCATCTCTTCAGTGAAATACTCCAATACATTATCAATGTGATTCATTCGGATAAACGTGACCCTTACGGTTGAGTGGGCTAAATTGTATCCACTAGTAAAACAAAGGAACAGATAGATGAGGATAGTAAATGGGCTATTTAGATCGTAAGGAAGTATCACATTATACATGTAGTGCATGGTTGGAAATGGGGATTCAACTATTTGCCCGTAAAAAATTCGGTCGACCAGGGATCGATTTATTTGAGCAATGTCCTTGGTCGATGGATTTGCATTTATCTGTTCAGAAATTCGAGATGGAAGATGTAGATTGGCAATAATATCAGAGGTTACGATCAGTTTGTCACTCCTAATCAATTGATTCATATCTTGACGGATAATTCTAACTACCGAATCTGAAATTGATGAATAAGTCTCACCTTCAATAATGAGTTGTTTAACGTTTGTGTGTAAATTGTTAAAAATATGGTGAGCGGCAGAATTAGTTGTATCCCGCAGGGATGAAACAAATTCTTTTCGTTTATAAATCTCCCCTTTCATTATAAATGGCTCCCACCTATAATGAATATTGTGTATCCTGTCAAACCATGTCGGGCAAGTTGATGTGATTTCTTAAGAAGTACTTTTGGGTTATCCTGAAAGCAAAAAAGGATATAAAAATGAGCCCAAAATCAAATGTAGAAAAGCGTGTTAAAGATATACGTAGAAACACC
>JAERTG010000016.1 GCA_016845065.1 Fidelibacterota bacterium
GAATAACCTGAGCCACCCACATAAACCAGATCGGTTTGATTGGCTGATGGAGCAATGCTGGCACCATAAAAATAATGGGATCCCGGACCTTCAAAACCATTGGTCATGGTCCAGGTATCACCTCCGTCAGTGGATCTGAAAAAATCCTGTTCTGATGTAAGCACAAAACGATGATCAGTATTGGCTTTTGAATAGGCCATGGCTGAGATATTGGCATTGGTTCCATTGCTGAAGTCGAAAGGTAATTCTGTGGTAGTAATACCATAGCCAGTGCGGTCGAGGAGCATGATATGCGCACCACTGCTCATATGTCCACCAGCCAGGAATACGTTTTCAGGATCTTCCGGATCATCCATCAATTTTGGGAGCCACTGGTAGTTGGAGCCCACAAAATCTTCAAAGATAAGCTGATCGGTATTGTTGATATTGGGGCCATACATGGCAAAGCCGGGATAGACCATCCAAATACTGGCTCCCTCATCTCCCGACACCATACTGCCATAATCGCCAGATATGATCTGGTCATAATTTATGGCACCTTCCTGCATGCCTTCATTGGATCGCTGGTAACCCTGATCCTGTGATCCGGCATGGGTATAGGACGGATCAAACCTGCAAGTGTAAGTATCGTAATACTGGCTTATATTTAAATTATTGAGCGACAGATTTTCCACATTATCCATCTGATCAAAGGACATATAGGTGCCTCCGTCAGTATTTATGAACAGAATTTCTTCAGACTGACTTGCTAAAAATGAATTGAAGCATGGAATATCGGCATGTAATTTATCTTCCGGTGACCCATAGTACTGCCCCCAGGTATTCACCAACGTCCAGTTATCACCACCATTATGAGAAACAAAGGCTTCTATGCCTCCAAAATACAACACATCCTCATGCAGTTGTGAGGCCATGAAACTATTTTGCATAAAAGGCCCCTGACTGACGCTTCCTCTCTCTTCCCATCCATTTTTAGAGCTATAACTGAAGAAATGACTGGCATTGTTGTAATTGACCATGGCATAAAAACGAAAACCAGGACCCTCGTCCATACCTGTAAGTATTGTATATCCAGTTTCTTGAGTAGGCAGGCTACCCATTGGTATGGTGTTATCTCCAGAAAAAAAGTAGAAGTTATTCTCATCAAGCATTACTATTGGTCCACCATAAGACAAGGAGGTGTAAATATCAACCGTACTCACCCCGTGGTCGATGCTGTGCATCAGGTCAAAACTTTCCCCGTGATCCACTGATTTATACAAACGGCTTATGGCCTTCCATCCGCTATAATCCCATTCCTGGCTCAGGCAGTAGATGGTTTTATCTCCCAGACTATCCTGAACCACCATACGCTTGATAAATCCCCAACTGCTTATCGACTCAAGGCCTTCTGCCAGTGACCAGGTTTGGCCGTCGTCGTCTGAATACATAATACCAGTGATATTCCAGGCGGCTGAGTGCACCAATAATCGTGAATAGCCATCTCCTTGGATTCGCCGCATATTTCTTATGGCAGAGATTTTATAATGGTCATTAATGGACTCCCAGTTCTCTTCACCTAAGTCACCAGTCCATATCTGACCACCATCAGAAGCCACCAATAATTCCCCGCTTTCAGGATCATAATGGGTAAAAACCGTTCTTCCTGCCTGGTTGTTGGATCCCAGCTCCCTCCAGCGACCATAAATGGGCAACTCGGTATTTTCTCTGTTGGCTTCCTGATGTTGCTGACGGTATTGCTGATCCATCTGCCTCCAGTTGACTCCAGGGGCAGTTCGGTGCATTTGTTCTATCCATTGCTCCTTTTTCCGGTGGTGATCTTCATCTTCACCGCTGACAATTTGTGTGTCATAGGGTAAAGGGCGTTCTCTGGTCTTCTGATCTGTAGTTTTCAGCATGCTTAGGCTGGTAACAATCAATAGTAATACGGCAATACTGAGGAGGGCTAGTTTCTTCATGTTCATAGGTTTTATGCAAATGTAATTATCTGGCAGCGAAATCATTTTAAAAAACTCAATTATTTGTTTCGATATCTGTATGAAAAAGACAGACTAAGACGTAAAGGAGTTTCCATATCTTTGGCATTCAACTTATCCATAACAGATGACAGACAAGGACAAAAACTTCCATCAACAGGTATCTGAATATTATGATGCCGATGCCGATATGGGCTTCGAGAAAAGAGCGGAAGCCAACCCTTTTCTCGACAAAATCAGGAATGACTTTAGAGGCATCACCACTAAGTATGCTTTTTCATCTGTATTGGAAATCGGCTGTGGCCCCGGCTTTGATGTGGCCTGGTTTGCCTCAAATTTTCCTGAAGCTCAAGTAACGGGGGTGGATATCTCGGAACATATGGTAGCCCTTGCCAATCGCAGGATAACACAACAAAAACTGGAAAATGCCACTGCCCTGCAATCTGATGAACGGGGACTCCTGGAACATTTTGGAGAGGCCCAATTTGATATGGTAGTGGTGTATTTTGGTGCTTTAAACACGGTGGAGAACCTTTCGAAAGCTGCGAAAATCATTGAAAAACTGCTACAACCTGGCGGCAAGGCTGTCCTCACATTTGTCAATAAATGGTATTGGCGTGAGATGCTGGTCCAGACCCTCAAACTCAATTTCAGTATTGCTTTTGCACGACTCAAAAAGGATTGGGGTGGCTACTCGCCTCAGCGACATTTGCCGTCCCGTTGTTACAGCCCCGCTGAAATCAGAACTGCCTTTAATGGATTCAGTATTTTGGAGCGTAAAGGCTATAGCATTTTTTATCCTGCCTGGTATAATTACAAAAAATGGTTATCAAAACCTGAGCGGGCAGAAGTCTTATGGGAAAAGGACCAAAAAATACAAAACGGCTTCCTATGGTCGAAGGGTGAATATACCTTATATGTTTTCGAAAAGAAATAGTTTATAGTTCCTTCTTGATTTCCTGGAGAGATTGGTCAATATCAATAAAATGATGCTTCTTAAGTAAGTCCTCATACTTAGTCTTCATGGTGCATGAAACACTATATGCCTCCAGAGCTTCCTTTTCAAGTCCGGAAGTAAATATCTTCTTCCAGGTAGTGGGTTTGGCAGAGAATATTCCGGCTACTTTTTGAGCAAACTCTTCCTTTGAAAGAGTCGTGGGAGGAAGCATATTGTAAATGGTATCTTTTATATCAGCGTTAGCATAGGCTATCATCAATTTGGCTGCATCTTTAATATCCATGATCTGCATGGGTTCATGTCCATCTCCAAATATGGGGAAGTGTGCGGACTCTCTTATATTTTTCAAATAGAACCACTCAAACCATGATCCCGGCCCCAATAACCAGGGGAAACGCAACAAGCGAATGGGATAGGTTTCCTGTGCCAGTGCGTTTATAAAAGGTTTTTCGCCTTTGTGGTACTGGCGTGCAAAACTCATGGGATTCAGGGCTTGAGATTCCATATGGTTTTGACCGGGTCCATACATCAAACTGCCTGATGCAAACACCAGTATAGGTTTATGGCTGCATTGACTCAATTGGTGGAGTAAAACCTGGTTCTGTTTTTCAGCCATTCGTGCAGCTAGCCTTCTTCCCATCCTTTTAAACCGAGGAATTGTCGGACGGGCACAATGAAAGATAATATCAGGCATAAGTTGTTCCAGCAAAGCAACTTCGATTCTTTTAAGTGTGCCTCTAATTATGGTCACTCCCTCCTGCTCAGGGATGGGTGTGTTATGCTCCCAAGCCCAGACTTTAAAGCCTTGTTGGCGAAGCTCCTGTAACACATGGCTTCCCAAAAAGCCGGAGGCACCTATGAGAAGTGCTTTTTTCATGCTTCTAAGGTTTTTTCCTCCATATTCTTTAAGGCATTCAGCACCTTCTTTTCGTAATCCACCGGATGGTTTTTAGAAATATGGATTTCCGTTTGAAAGGCCCTATTGTACTCCTCTTCACTGTATCCTGCATGCCGCCATTTCCTTCGCCACTTGGTATCGGTAATTTTCATGAGAAAGCGGTTCAGGCAATTGGGACAGATTAGATTAATCAGCAATTCAAAAAACCGTTTACCTCTGGCTTTCCCTAAGTCGAGCATATAGTTGAAGTTGGACACACCGGGATGGTTGGGATGAAATTCGGACACCCATGGGTTGGCTTCAAGAAATTCCATATTCAGGGATTTGTTATACACCGGTAGTAAGGTCAGCATTTCAATGGATGAATAGGAATTGCGGTGCATAATGGCCAGGGCTTCTGTATCTATGAAGTAATTCATGCAGAAATAATGCTGATGGCCGGTGATGAAGCTAAGCTTTTTAAACATATGCAGCAAGGAACGACTGATCCAAAGTCGGTTGGCCTCAGTAATAATGAAATAATCGATGTCGGCCTCTTCTGAGGCATACAACTTTGATAAGGAGCCGCTAATGGATACAGCCCTGACAAATGGGAATGAAGCTACGATGGAAATATATTTTTTGGCTCCGGCCAGTACCTCAAGGGCCCTTTCCTTACCTTTTTTTCTTTCATCCAACCAACTCATATCATTTTTCGGACTGTAATAATCTTCCAGTTGATAGATTCTCCCATCTTTCAGCAAATTCTCAAGGGCATTTCTAATGGAATCTATGGAACTAGGTAATGGGTGGTAATGGCAAACCTCTTCAAGCTTTAAGGGGTATTTAAAAATCCCAAAATAGTTGAGGCTTTGGATACAGCCTTCCTCAATGCTTATTTGAGCCTTACCCGACATTAACGGCGTAATAGAATATGAAATATGGTTCTGAAAAAAATGTTTAAATCCCTGAACAAGCTCCACTTCTCGATGTATTCCAGGTCGGAGGTGACCAAATTCACCAGATCCTGCTTGTTTTGGATAATCCCATGAAAGCCTCTCATTTGTGCCAGACCGGTCAGTCCCGGTTTTACCCTATGCCTGTCATGGTAATCCCTGATTATCCTTGAATAGATCACATTATGTCGGAGCATATGGGGCCTTGGTCCAACCAGGCTCATCTCACCCATCAACACATTGATCAGTTGAGGAGTTTCATCAATAAAGTACTTTCTTAAATAATAACCCACACGAGTAATGCGCTTGTCATCTACCTGTACCTGTAATCGGTGTGCTTCCTCATTCACTATCATGGAGCGGAATTTGATGCAATAAAAGTTCTTGCGATTCAATCCGGTTCGTTTCTGTAAAAAGAACACAGGGCCCTTGGAGTCCATTTTTATAAAAAGCGCAACCAAAGGAACCAACCAGGGTAGTAAAAAAAGGGCAATGGAGCCTCCCAGAAGTATATCGACAGTTCTTTTAATGATGCGATTCAGGGGGACATCGAACCTGGTTTTTTTGATGGGAGTATTGGGCACAACGATGGGAAGGGCCTTGCTCTCAACCTCAGCCAGTGAGTTGCCAATTTTACCTGCCAGAAGGACTTCCATAATTGTTAATTCCGTTGTGTAGTGGACTTACGAAGGTACACAAAATTAGACAAAACATGAGTAGACCCGACTGCCTGTCAAGAACAGATTCTGTCAGGAAAAATATGCCCATCATTATATAAACCCCTAGGGGGAAAAGCACTAATTTTCTGTGGTATATCAGATGGTATATTAGGACCAATAATAGAAGAACTAGGCCTATAAACCCGCCTCCCACAAGGCTTTCCATATATTGATTATGAAAATTGTAATTCAAATAACCCGTGTCCCCAAGTTCAGGATTGCCGGTATAGACGCCATATTTTTTATAATATTCATTCAACTGATTCTGTTTACTCCCCACGCCAACACCCAGGAGCCAGGCCTTATGATCTTCAAGAATTTCAAAGCCGAAACGCCATTGGAGTAAACGAATGCTTAGGCCATTGAATTCCGAGTCATAGGTAAATTGCGCTTGTTCTATGACACCGAAACCAGGGTCTTTTATTTCAGCCATTCTAGTATAAAAGGGTTGTAATCCAAAAAATACCAATAGCAGAATTCCACTAAGAGTTATTATTCTGGCTTTGAGACTTAGATGGCTGCTTAGTACTTTCCACAATACCACAGGAAGCGTCAGTATCACAAATAACTTGGATGCTGCCATCAACAGAAGCAGAACAAAAAATACCAACAAAAGCCATTTGTATTTCTCGACATAACCTTCTTGAGGTTTGAAGAGCAGGTAAAAAATGGCAATGGATACATACCAGGAGTAATAGATTGCGCCCAGGTGATAAGGTTGTGTAAAATTATGGTAGATGACTTCATTTAAATCCTGATAGTGAAACCAGGTGATACCGCCCATAATGAGCATATGGATGCCGCTTATGATGAGTCCAAGAAACAATCCTCTGGACATCCATTTCTCTTTATTGACTATTAGGCCATTGGCGAACAGCATAAGAACCGGGACCAACAGCAAGGCGGCTTTTCTCTCAAGGTCTTTCCAAAAGACTGTGGACTGAGAGTCGGTCAGTAAGCTAACCATATGCCAAAGGAATAACAAACCCAATCCAATGAACATGGTAATGGATGGTCTATCAGGCCTGGTTTTTCTCTGAAATGCATTAATGAGTACCATCAGAGCCAATACCCACAAGCTCATCACCGAAAGTCTGGGTGATAAGGGGAGCGCCAGCCAAACCAGAGCCCAGCTCCAAGACAACCATATGTCAGATTTATAGGGTTTCATAAAACAAGGACTCATATTGATCCACAATGGCCAGCCATTGGTGATGGTTTTCAATCTTGCTCAGATTTTTGTTTCTCCATTCCTCACGAAAGGATACTAAAACGTTTTTCAGCATAGAAGCAAGGCTTTCTGAGGAAGAAAAATAGCTGGCCTCATCACCCAAAACCGCGCGGTTAAACACATTATCATGGGCCGTGATAAGGCATCCACAAGCCATGGCTTCCAACAAGGAAGGGTTGGTCCCTCCCACGGAATGGCCATGGATATAGATTCTTGAGAAATGTCTCAAACTATTGATGATTCCTTTATCGTAAATGGCATCCAAAAACAGCACTCCTGTTTTGCTGCCATGGTCTTCTATCAGCTTGCGTCGGTAGGCATTGTCATTGCCGATAATCACCAAAGGCACAGGGTCATTGGGATGCCTGGCCTCAATGGCCATTTCAATATTGTTATCGGGCTCCATTCGGGCAATAATCAGGTCATACGTATGGGTGGTAAGACCATAATCATTAACAATTCGTTCATCAAAGGACGTTGGCATCTCAGCTCCATAGGAAATATAATGTACTGGTTTTTGGTATTTGGTCATCAGGTATTGCTCGACGGCTTTGTTATCAGCAATCAGCCCATCACTCCTGACCGTGGCCCATTTCTCACCTTTTAATAAAAAAGCTCTAACCAAACGGTTATACTTTGGACGCAGCCATTCCATGCCATCCATATTGACCAGATGTTTGGCTTTGGAAGGCCACAGCCACCACCAAATGGCATCACTGGTGTAGCCAAGATGCAACACCAAATCAAAACTTTGTTTTCTGCTGTGCCAGTTGGCGTACAAATCATACAAAAACTGAGCAAAACTACCCCATCGTTTTTCCGGATTGGCAAGCAATACCCTTCTGACACCCTTCCAGTATTCCTCTTTGTTGGGATGGTCAGCACTGGTATATACCGTAATTTGATGCCCTCTGCTTGCCATTTCCACCGCAAATGCCTGGGCAAATGCCTCGAATCCACCATAATTATTGGGTATGCCTCGGGAACCTAATACAGCTATTTTGAGTTTACTTTTTTGCATATAATACTTTTTGGTAAGCCTCCAGGGTTTCCTCAGCAGCCCTTTTCCAGGTATAGTGTTCCAGTACATATTTCCTGAGCCTATCATCATCACCGTTCATGGCATCACCCAGGGCTTTTTTAAGACTTTCTCTGTTGTCTGCCTCACAATAATGAGCCATATCCTTAAAATAATCTCGGGTATCACCAATGGTACCGACTACCAACTGGCATCCCTGTGCGGCGGCCTCCAGGGAACTGAGTCCCGTAGTTTCAAACCAACTGGGTAAGGCATGTACTTTGGCAGCTGCATAATGTTGTACCAATTCTGACTGGGGCATGAAGTCAATGAAATTCACCTGAGTCCCTGCTTCCTCTCTGCACATCTCATAATACCTCTTGTGATTGGGTGGAGGTGTACCAATAATATCCAAAGGAAAACCTAACTCATTGCAAGCCCTGATTAACTCCAATTGGTTTTTCATGCCATAAATTTGTGCCACTGAAATTACTTTGGGTTCTCTTTTTATATCCGATGAAAGTATCTCGAAAATATTAGTGTCCACTCCATTGGGAACCACCTGATATGGACCATTGAAACCTGTATCCTGTGATAGCCGTTTGTATTCAGAAATGGAATTGGGCAATAGCAGGGCCACAGCATTCAACACCTGCATCATGGTTTTTCGATGGCCCAGTATATAGGATGTACTGACCAGGCGATCCTGTCCACTTGCATAGCGGTACATATTTTTTACATATTCTGAACCTGATTTCCCCAGGCCTTTAAAAAGTATTCGTTGGAGATGTCCACGTCCTCTGGTATCAAAGGCTGAATAATCGAGATAGATGCTGCTTAATACAAAGGGTTTGTTACTTTTTTTGATGTGATATAGATGGTCAGCAGGACGTATAATATTGAACAAATGCAGTAAATCGTACTGGCTGTAATTTATAGGATCCGTGGAAAGATATACATCAGCTTTCACCCCAATTTTATTAAGCTCTTCAGCCGTTTTGAGCACCTGAATACTGTCGCCACCCTTCACTGTGTGCAATGTAGATCGTGTTATGAGTGCAGCTTTTATCATGTCTTAACCATTGCTTGTTTTTTGTCAAATGTGTCGAAACGACCCGCGAAAACCAACACCCAAATACCTATCTCAGCAATATTCATCATAAAGCTTCCGGTAAACTGATAGATAAAAATGAAGATGAACAGGGTAAGGCTGAACATATTTTTATGGATCCTGAGTTTAATAAAAAAGTAGATTTCCAATCCGATTTTTACAACAAAACCATACCATCCATAGATGGCCAACATCTCCGCCATTGAATTGGGTATCCTAACAACTTCTGCCAACTCACCGGAATATTGGTAGTGGCTGATGATCAGGTCATGGGCAAGAATTTTAACCTGTCCCGGTCCCACCCCAAACCAGGCCTGGTAATTTACCACTAGATCGGTGGCAAACATAAATGAATCGAAGAGCCTTCCATTGGCCGAAGTATCAGTGCCGGTGAAGATATTGCTTAAACGAATGGAAACAGGATTGTCTGGCCACAACCAGGTGGCAACTAGCACTATGACCAATAGACTCAGAACACCAAATAAGCCTGAAAGGAATGAAAGCCGAGGAAGTTTTTTATAATGAATTACGATGACCACCAGTAAGGCCATTATCATGGCTCCAAGGATACCAAAGGATAAGGACAACAGCAGCGGGATACCAATTCCCAGCGCATAAAGGAGCTTGTGCTTTGTTTTACCCATGATTAGCTTCAGTGTATAGAACAAAAAAACAGGACTCAATAACAAACCATAATGTGAGGGTTCATAGGCAAATAATTTCAGGCGAGGGAAGGCAGGTATACCTGCAGAAATGGGTTTGCTATACCAGCAAAAATCCTGAACAGCAGGAAAAGCCAGCAATAACAAAGCAAAGCTCACAAACAGGGCATTAAACAGGAGAATTTTCCTGAAGAAAGTTTCCATTTCAGATCCAATTTCTCTGGTGGCCTCAAGGGCTGCAAATAGAAAGATCCATGCCGAAAGAATCAGTATGGTGGATACCAGATAAGTTTTAGTATCTATCCCAAGATAAAGATGAAAGCCAACAGGAAGAATGAGGAGAAAAGACCATTTTAAAAAGGCTTTCATCTCAGCTTTTTTATACAGATAATATAAAAAAACCGGTGTTAGCAATCCTGTATAAAGCAAACCTTCCGGCAGGAAAGTATTGTTAAAAAAGAAATACAATACAATCAAAGGCAGAAAGCCATAATATGCCTGTGATGGTTTCATTCGAAAAGTAATTTCATATTAAAATCCTTGTTTCTTATAAAGATAAAAACAAAGCTGATTACGGCCAACAATAAACAGGCTCCGGTCCACATCCAGCTGGTGGTAAGTATGGCTCCCATGACAGCAAGTGAAGGCACAATATTTAAAAAGGTTTCTTTGATGATGCCCGAATGTAATTCCCTTTTATTCACCAGATAATACATCACAGGCATAAATACAATCAATGCTGCAATTTGTCCCCATATCAGGCTTTGTGCGCTTCCGAACCATGAAAAACAGAGGATCATACCCACAATGATGGCCGTTTTATACATGAATTCAAGGGAGGTGATAAAGGATAAGGACTTGATGGCATTAAGGTATAATTTGGGCACGATGGCCAATACGAGGAAAGCTTCAAAAATCAGGAATAGTTTGAAGAAGTAGATCATTTTGGCATACTTATCCGGACCCAGCCACAAAGTGAACAAGGGTTCAGAAATAAGATAGATGATCACGATCACCAATAATGAAAAACCAACAGAAAATGCACGGATGCTGTAAAAATGACTTCGGGTTTCACCCAGAGATGCTTTCAGTCGGGCTACTTTGGGCAGAAACCAGCTGACCACGGCCTCAAAGGCCATATGGAGGTGGTTTGCGATGGTAGCGGCCAACACAAAGTAAGTAACAGCGGCAGTTCCCAAATAGAAGGCTACTAAAAAGCGATCCAATTGATAGGACGCCACAGCAATAATGGTTTGTAACCAGGTCCAGAATCCAAAATGATACAATGCCTTTCGCTCCGGAAGTGGCTTCCAGATATGCAAGCGGTAGCCTTTCATTCTTGAAAAAATAACCCATGCCTGAATAGCTACCACCAGCGTATTCACCACAAAACTGGCCATGAATACAGCCAGTAAGCCATAACCCTGATAGATGAGAATGAAATGTAAGCTTAAGGCCAGCAAACGATTCAACATATTGAAAATGGCTGCCTTGTGGTATTGTTCAAAGCCTTTAAAAATGCTCTGGAAAAGGACTTCCGGAAACTTGACAGCAATGAAAAAAGTGGCCACAGAGAGTATGGTCCAAAGTTCATCGGAAAAAACACCCGGATCCCAAAGGGCCAGTCCGTAAATCAAGCCTCCCAGCAGGCTCAGCAAACCCATCATTCTTCCCAACAATCGGGAAGCCGCATTTATATAGGCATACATTTTGGGGGTATCTTTCTTACCGAGTGCTTCTGCCACATGTGCGGTGATGGAGAATGGTAGCCCAAAGCCCACCAGATGTACAGCAATAAAAACATAGGAATTTATGAGCATCCATTGTCCAAATACATATTCCCCCAATTGGTCGATAAAGAATGGGGTAATTGCCAGGAAAGCGGTGGGGTAAATGAGGATATTCGCTAAATTCCAGCCTGAATTACGTACATTTGTTGATGGTCTGCTCATGTTTCTCTAATTGGTAAAAATAGGAGAAATGCTGATTACCTGTTACTTTATGACTAAATATCAAAACTAAAACCTGCATTATGGAGTCCGATCAAAATCACAATGCCAGAGAAAGCGGAGAAAAAGTATGGGAAAGTTTTCAAAACCAGCTTGGTGAAGCCAAAGGTTTTTTTGGTGCTATGCACACCTCATTTAAACGATTCATAAAGAGGCAATTGCTATTTATAGTGGTTTTTGGTGTTTTATTTGCAGCCCTATCTACTGCCTGGTTCTATATGCAGCCAAAGGTATATGAAGCCGAGATGACCTTGTCCTATGTGCATTTGGAAAAGAAAATTTATGCTGATATGCTGGCAAAACTCGATCAACTGGCTTCCAATAATATGACTGAAGTCCTATCAGAACTTCTCGCGATAGATATAGGTGAAGCAAACGATCTGGTGGGCATCAAAAGTTTTAACATCAAAGATGAGGTGCTCACAGAAGATATAAGCACTGAAAAGATCCCTTTTTATATTGTGGTTCGGGTAAAAGACCTCAACATACTGGACAAACTTGAACAAAGCATCGTTCACTATCTTAACAATGGCAGTTTTGTAAAGGAACGCCTGAACTATATGAAAGAGAAAAGCGTGAAAGAATTGGCCTTCCTCAACCAGAGGCTTGACATTGCAGACTCCTTAAGCCGGATGATCATTCTCAAATCTTCAGCCAACGATGAAAAAACCATTACCCGGGTTGAACTGCTTGAGGAAACCATGCTTATTTATAAACGCATACAGGAGGTGGAAGGAGGCTTGAGATTCAATGTAAATATTGAAGTGATGGATGGCTTCATTGCCAACAACAAGCCCATGGGAAAAGGTCTGTATTATTATCTATTGTACGGATTTCTATTGGGCATGGCCATCAGGCTCGTACTACTTGTTTTTATTTAGTATGACCAGCAATGTACATTATAAGAAGTACTGATCAATGTGCCTCTTAAATGCTTCCTTATACTGCTCACTAACGGGTATATACACATCATTATCGTAAACAATCCGGCTTCTTTCTATGGTGGTTATTCTATTGAGATTCACAATATAGGAACGGTGAACCCTCATAAAGGAATCCCCTGGTAAGGCTTCCTCGAGTTTTTTCATACTCAAAAGCGTCATCACCGGTTTTTCATGAATGAGATGGATGCGCACATATTCGCGCATGCCTTCAATATATTTGATATCGGACAATTCAATCTTTAAGATTCTGTGTTCAGATTTGATATAGAGTTGTTTTTCCTTGAGGTTTAAGGTTTCTGCGGCTGGCGTCGATTCCTGTATGCGTTTATTGGCTTTATTGGCTGCCCTTAGAAAATCAGCGTAGGTGATGGGTTTAAGCAAATAATCCAAGGCATCCACCTTAAAGCCTTCAATGGCATACTCACTATAGGCCGTAGTAAAAACTATGAGGGGTTTATGCTCCAGTGATTTTACAAATTCCATCCCACTGAGATCCGGCATATTAATATCCACAAACATCAAATCAACAGGTGATTTCTGCAGTTCCTCCATGGCTTCAAACGCACTTTCGCACAAGGCGACCGTCTCAAGAAACGGCGTTTGCTCAATGTAATTCTCCATTTGCTTCAAGGCCAGAGGTTCGTCATCTATGGCTATACATCGTATCATAATTATATGGGTATGGATAGATTTACTGTGAATATTTCTTCGCCATCAATGATATCCAAATGGTAGGCATCGGCATATAACAGCTCCAGTCGTTTTCTGGCATTTTGTATGCCGATTCCGGAGCCTTTTTCCTGCTCTTTTACCGGAGCTTTGCTGTTCTTCAACTGGAAAAGCAGTCTGTTTTTGTCCAATAGCAGATCAATGGATATAAACGACTTTTGCTGGTAGCTGATGCCATGTTTAAAGGCGTTTTCGATAAAAGAAGTAAATAAGAGGGGTGGCAGTGTGGTATCAGGTATGTCTTTGGGCAAATTAAAACTAATGGATACTTTATCCGACACCCTTAATTTCATCAAATTGATATAACTCTCCATGAATTCTACTTCCTTTTTCAGGCTGGTGCTGCCATGGGCAGTATCATACAGCAGATAGCGCATCATTTTTGAAAGCTTTACTACAGCATCCTTTGCCTTGTCTGAGCTGATGTCAATCAAGGTATGAATGTTGTTCAGGGTATTCATGAAAAAATGTGGGTTCACCTGATTGCGCAGCATATCCAATTGGTTCACTACATTTTCCTTTTCAAGTTTAGCCTTTTCCTTCTCACTTTCAGCCCAGCGGAAAGACGCCTTCAGTCCGGTATCAAAACCAACCATCAGTAAAGAAAAAATCAGCAGATTCACAACAGGCGGCATCTGTCTTGTATTTGGAGGTGGCTTTCTGTTAAAATCAGCCTGGCCAGATGGTCGTTTGTTCGGTAGTGGATTCCTTTGTTTCTCTAGTAAGTGTGGAGGCGGAAGCTGTCTGTTGGGTTTATTTTGGTGTTGGAAGAAAGAACCAAGGCTTATCAAAGCAATGACTGATAAAACAGAAAGGAAATACAGCAAGCGCTTGTTCTTAAACAGGAATTGTGGAACCAAAATAAATCGGTTGATCAAAAAAACAATAAGGAGCGGAATCATGACATCCATGGGCTTCATGATTCGCCCCCAATTGAAATTTTCTTCCTCATGAAACATAAAGGGTGATGCCAGAAGCACCATCCACACAAAAACAATAAGCAGGATTTCTATGATTTTAAATCTCTTTTTATCTTTTGACATGCTTCTCTGGGTCATTAAGGAATAATATTACGAAATATATGGCAAACAGCCCCTGATTCTATGCCTACCTCTGATCTTTTTTTGGTTTACGTTTTCCTTGCTGACCAGACTTCTGGTGATTTCTCATTTTTTTCATATGGGCATCAAACTTCTGCTGCTGCTCTTGAGTCAACACTGACTTCACCTCGTTTTCAAAGTCCTGTTTTTGTTTCTCCATGACCTCACGACTGGGTCTTTCACCGGTTTTTTTACTGATCTCCGTCTTTTCACGCATGCTATCGAAATGATTGTTAAAGATGCTAGCTACCTCCTCCTTCTGTTCGCCGGAAAGATCTAATTCATTGGCCAGATTATCGACCATTTTATTCACCTTTTCAGCATCAGGAATGGGTGGTGGGCCAGCCTTACGTTCGTCCTGAGCGCAGGAAACATTTGTAATTGCCAGTACGAAAATAACCAGCATTGAGGTGATTTGTGTGATTCTAATTATATTTTTCATTTTTCTATGTATTTAGGTTGTATGCCAATTCAATCCTGGCATTTGAGATTATTTATCTTAATCAGCGTTTCTTACCAAACGCACATAATTGTAAATTCTAACGGCGTCACCCTGAGGGCCATGTCCCTGGGGGTAATCATCCGGATTTCCCGCTTTTGGGTCACTTCTTTGTGCACCAGCCCCATGCACATCCATCCATTCATTCATATAGCCCATGGCACGGCCGAAACACACATAGGAAGCAAATCCGCCTGAATTATTTGCTGACCAGTTGGCGTGGGTGGTATTGGACCAATAGGCTGGATAATCAGCCTCACCGGCTTCATTTGTTATTTGGGTGCAATTAAATACAGGATCGATGGCTGGAGAATTTGAAGTAGCCGGTGAGCGACTATAATCCACAATACTCTGCAGTTCTTTCACATCCGGTAACCTCCAGTCGGAATAACCGGCCAATTCCAATCCTTCAGCATAGGCCAATGCTTCTTCCCAATTGAGTCCATTACCATTGTCAGCTTTCATCCACATAAGTCCAGTGGCCAAATCGCTTACAGTTTCATCTCCATTGTCCTGAAACTCATTCTGCCCATAGGCTTCATTGCCTCTGACATAAGTCACAAAGAAAGTCTTATCTCCCGGACCAAAAGGCATTTGCATTCCATAGCCCTTTATTCGTCCATCGGCAAAGTTTACACCGAATAAGGTTTCGTCACCC
>JAERTG010000017.1 GCA_016845065.1 Fidelibacterota bacterium
TTTTAGTTTAATTCGTCCAAATCGCTGAAGTGATATCAAAGTGGAGATTCTGGTAAATGATATACATTCTGTATTCAAATGACTATGAGGTATTTCTGGGTGGGAACTACCTGCCAGAGAGGGATGTATTGATATCCACAACAGAA
Source organism: Fidelibacterota bacterium (assembly GCA_016845065.1). Taxonomy (GTDB): domain Bacteria; phylum Fidelibacterota; class UBA8477; order UBA8477; family JABMPR01; genus JABMPR01. Next base: position 147 of record JAERTG010000017.1, read on the forward strand.
AACTTGCTCACTTCCTGTGATGAAATCAATGTCCCGATGACTCTTTTTTGTGATGTAACCTGTCTTTGGCGGTATCGCGAATTGGGATTTGAAGAGTTCCCAGACGCGGTGGAACAGCAATTGGCGCAGACTATCAAACGTGGACATGATGTTCAAGCCCACATCCATCCCCATTGGCAGGGAACGGAAGTTTCTCACGGAAATGATGGTAGTACCAGCTACCGGGTCGATCCAGCCAAATTCCTTATCGGTAACTGGTCACCTACCGATGGAAGCAGTTTGCTGGATTTTTGTGTTGAAGTATTCTCTAGGGCAAAGCGTCATCTAGAGGAGTTACTAACTCCTTTCAATCCAAACTATGAGTGTATTGCCTACAGAGCAGGCGGATATGGTGTTCAGCCCAATTCGAGAGATATTTATGGTGCGCTTCAAGAATCAGGATACAAAATTGACTCTTCTATTGTACCAGGTATGACATATGAAACTGATGTAAATCGAATTGATTTTAACAATACACCCTCATTGGGGAATTATTCAATTGATCCGAATAAGGGGTTAGGCGAGGCATCTGATGAGGGAGTATTCGAAATTCCAGTTTTAGCTCTCAGAAACGGCGAGGCAAGGTGGCCACTGATTAAAGCCTTTATCAGAAAGGTAACAAAGACACTCTCTTCCCAGGAAAAACACAGGCACCTGGGATATCCCATCCAAATGAGCAAGGAACCAGCTAAGAAAAGTACCTTTACTCGCCAAATCATAGCTGAACTGAAAGTAATTAGGGATGGCTGGTACATGCTTGAACTCGGAGAAGATGCTGATCTAATGGTCGATACCGCTACTCGCTATATTGATCAATATCATGAAGATGATACAGATTTGTATGTGTCAATTAGTTGCCATTCCAAATCCATGAATCCCAGAAGTATAAGTGCATTCAAGAATTTTCACCGTCGCCTTGAATCCCACTATGGTTCAAACATGCGAGCAATCACTTTTCAGCAAGCAGGTCAACTTTTGGATCAGGAATTGAAAGAAACAAAATGAATAAGATTACAAAACTCATCCCCCTATCGATGCGTAAATCAATTCGCCCATTATCGAACAAGTTACGCTCCACTGTGAGAAAACTACGCAGAGCTGGGATGGAGGCATCGACTCTCGCTGATTTAAAAGCTGATCTCTCCTCTGCTGGGTTCTCAAGAGGTGATGTCCTGATGGTACACTCAGCCATGTCAAAAATAGGAAATGTGGATGAAGGTGCTGAAACTATAGTTAGAAGCTTTCTGGAAACTGTAGATTCTTCAGGAACAATAATGATGCCTGCCTACGGATCTGCAGCCGATGTTGAAGAAGGTATGCAATCTGGTAACATAGTCGATTTGCGAATACAAAAATCCTATATGGGGAAAATTACTGAAGTTTTCAGGACATGGGATGGTGTAAAGAGAAGCTCACATCCCTTCTCTTCAGTTTGCGCAATTGGTGATCAGATGGATTATATGCTCGAGGCTCACTCGAAGGACCCAAATATAAGTCACTCAGATTCACCGCTGGGACGAATCGTTGGGAGTGATGCTCAAATTGTAGGTATTGGGGTCACGATTGCCGTGGGTATGGCAGTATCACATGTGTTGGAGGATACCGATGATACGTTTCCCATAGAGGTTCATTCCCCAGCCTTTGAGGCAAAGTACATTGATGCTGAGGGCAATATGATTACCCGGGATATCATCCGATTTGATCCAGAAATATCCAAAACACGTATTGGCAGCCCGGACACGGAATGGATAAATGAAATGCTTACACAGCATTTTACATCACTGGGTGTGATGCGACATTTCCAATATGGCAAGGCAGATTCATGGGTAATGAAGGCTGCTCCAGTATTTGAGGAACTAAAAAGATTGGCAAAAAAAGGAATTACTATTTATCTGACTGAGGCACAGTGGAAGGCCATGAACGAAGGCAACTCCTCGATAGATTCCTGGCAGAAATAGGAAAGATTTAGCTGCCTGCTGAGATGTGGATTATACGAGTCCACCACTTAAATCGATTGAGGATCCAGTAATATATTTAGTATTTCTTAGATACTCCACTGTAGAAAGAATATCCTGAGGTTCACATAAGTATCCTGCAGGTATTTGAGCAGTAATTTTTTTCCTATACTCTTCCGGTACGGAACTGATCATTCCAAGCTCTGAGTACCCCAGGTTGATATTATTGACTGTGACATTGAGTGAGGCATTCTCAATAGCCAGAGATTTAGACATTCCCCATAGTGCAGCCTTGGAGGCCGAGTATGCGCTAATGCCAGGAGTGGGTTTTACAGCCACCACTGATGAAAAATTTATAACTCTACCGAATTTTTGCTCTCGCATGAGTGGTAACAATGCCCTGATGAAGTGGTAGCTACCGAAAAGATTAGTTTCTACTACCTTTTTCCATTCGTCAGGGTCACTTTTGTGTGTGTAGGCGCTGTACGATATCCCAGCACAATTAATCAATGTGACCTTGCTGGCAGTTCCAGATATTTTCTCAATAAATTCAGCAACCTGGGATGAATCACAGACATCAACTCGTTCGAATTTATCAACGTGATCTTGAGGGACTGTACTGAGATATGTTCCAATAATGGATTCCTCTCCCCTGTCCAGATAAGATTCTATTAAGTATTTACCTATCCCTTTTGATGCCCCTGTAATTATTATCATGCTAAATCTTTCATTTTATGCTTACGACCAACGTAATATTGAAGCGCCATAAGTCCAACCGGAACCAACAGCGGCAAAAAGTAATGTGCTTCCGCTATGCAGCTTCCCACTCCTATTTGATTCGTCCAGAAGGATGGGAATCGTACCACCACTAGTATTGGCGTACCTATCCATATTCGTCAGGACCTTCTCCCAGGGAATTTTTATTATCTCTGCTGTTTTTTGAAGGATTTTAATTGATGGTTGATGTGGAATCATATAATCGATATCGTCACAGGTAAGATCAGTATCGGCAAGCACCTGATTAATGGCAATCGGTAATACCTTTGTACCCGTATTATATACCTCACGTCCATTCATCTGAAAGAAATGGAGCCCTTGCTCAACACTATCACGTGTCGATGGGGTTTCCGAACCTCCTGCAGGGATAGTATAATTCCATTTCCCTCTGCCATCGGTATAGAGTCGGAAGGCCAGGAATCCTTCATCCAAATCCCCATGCGAGAATATTGCTGCCCCAGCACCATCTCCAAAAAATACAGCATCTCTTCGTGTCCAGTCCGTGATTCTGGAGAAAGTATCTGCACCAATGACAAGAACATTATCATATACACTGGTGGCGATATATTGTGAAGCGACTGACATCCCATACAGAAAGCCACTACACACAGCCGCGATATCGAAGGCAACAGCATTATATGCCTTAATTTTGTCTTGGACAATGGCTGCGGTCGACGGGGCAAGCCTATCTGGTGTGGCTGTAGCAACAATGATTAAATCTATGTCTGATACACCAAGACCAGCATTTTCGATGGCATTTAGAGCAGCTCGTGATGCAAGATCGCTGGTTGCCTGGTTGTCAGCGGCGATCCGACGCTCTCTGATTCCCAAATTTTCATAGATCCAGGTAGCATTTGTATCAATTTTAGATTCCAACTCTTCATTGGTGACAATCTTTTCGGGAAGATATGACCCAGTGCCTGTGATTTTAACTTCGCGGACAAATTGTTTCATTTA
>JAERTG010000018.1 GCA_016845065.1 Fidelibacterota bacterium
TGCCGGAATCCGTGTCCCTGTGCCTGATGGATCGCTAACCGACCTAACCTGTACCCTTAGCAAATCCACCAGTATAGAGGAAATCAATGCTGTGTTCAAAGAAGCATCACTAAATGAAATGAAGGGCATCCTGCAATATACAGAAGACCCAATTGTATCTGCCGATGTGATTGGAAATACCCACTCAGCCGTATTTGATGCCAATCTAACTGCAGTTCTGGGTGACAAAAACAAATTGGTCAAAGTGGTCGCCTGGTACGACAATGAGATGGGATACTCCACACGTCTGGTGGAACTCATTGAGAAATTTGTTTGATACTTTAAGGAAATCTTACAATTGATTACTATGCCTCTGGAGCAAAATGCTCCAGTCTCATTTTTCCATTTTCAAATACACCGTAGGTGAAATGTGACAGCCAGTCACCCAGGATGACCACCGCAGCGTTTTCACTCACCTTAAGAATTTCAGGAATATGCCTGTGACCAAAAATGAAGTAATCTATATCGGGTTGTATGTTGGCCATATCTCTGGCATAATGAACCAACATTTCATCATCCGGGTTCTGCATATTGGCATGTTTGCCCTCTTTGGCAAGATTGGCCAATCGACTTTGTCTTGAAAAATATAAACCCATGCGGGTCCCCAAATCAGGATGCAGCCATTTAAACAGAAACTGATTGGGCTTGAATTCAAACACCTTTTTTAACAATTTATATCCATTATCTCCAGGTCCCAACCCATCACCATGAGCTAGGTATAGCTTCTTCCCATCGAACTCTCTGATGGCTGGTTTACGATGCAGAGATACATTGAGTTCCTCTTTCAGGTAATTAAAAGCCCATATATCGTGATTGCCTTTAAACAGGTGTACAGGGATCCCCTTGTCGGTTAACTCAGCTATTTTACCCAGCAAACGCACATAACCCTTGGGAACAACAGTTTTGTATTCAAACCAAAAGTCAAACACATCGCCCATCAGAAACACCTCGGTGGCATCAGAGGCAATCTGATCCAACCATTTCACCAATAAATCTTCACGTACACGACTGCTTTTGTGATCAGGTATACCCAGGTGAAAATCAGATGCAAAGTATAGTTTGGTAGGTGTCAATGGCTATGTGTTCAATAACAAAGGTAAGTAAAACAAGGCTTGCGAATAAATTATGCTTCTACAACCAAATCTGTAATGATCTGGCTAAGTTTAGGAGCAACCAATGCTGCTGCATCAACTACCTCGTCATGCGAGATTTCGACAATCTTGCCTTCCACACCCAGATCAGAAATAACTGAAACGGCAAAAACGGGTAATTTCATATGTCTGGCAACAATCACCTCAGGAACTGTAGACATCCCCACAGCATCAGCCCCGATGCTTTGGATGTATTTGTATTCAGCAGGAGTTTCATAAGTGGGCCCCGTAACTGCCGCATAAACTCCGGTTTTATAATGTATACCATGCGCTCTGGCAATCTTTTTCGCTTTGCTCAACAAACGTTTATCATAGGCTTCGCTCAAATCGACAAAACGAGGACCAAAATCATCCAAATTAGGTCCCAGCAAAGGATTGGGCATAAGGTTGATATGATCGGTAATAAACATGATATCACCCACTTCAAACTCATGATTAACTCCTCCGCTTGCATTGGAAACAAATAAGGCACTCACACCCATTAATTTCATTAGTCGTACGGGCAGCGTAACCATATCCATACTATATCCTTCATAGTAATGAAAGCGGCCTTGCATAGCCACCACTTCCACTCCATTGAGGCTGCCAAAAATCAGCATGCCATGATGCCCCTTAACTGTAGAAACAGGAAAATTGGGAATATCTTCGAAAGGTATTTTTAGGGAGATGTCAATTTCGTCAGCAAATAAACCCAAACCAGAACCTAAAATAATTCCAACCTTTGGAGTTTTACTATATACGGACTGGATGTAACTAAGGCTTTCTTCTATTGTTTTTAACATATTTCCGGATTTGATTCTCAAAGTTAATGGCATCTGTTCCATGCAGTTTCATCTCAATAGGCACATAGAAAACAGGTAGATTTTTGAGCTCGCTAAGATAGGGAGAATTAATCAGACGCATGCTGTCTTTCTCAGTAGTGACAATCATTTTATTCTGGGAAAAAGCATCATCAAAAGACTTCACGACCAGTTGCAGATCTTTCTTACTGAAAACATGATGGTCGGGAAAGTCAATAACAATCAAATCACTGCATAAATCACGCAGATATTCTTGTAATGGATAAGAGTTGGCTATACCTGTAAACAGGATGATGGTGTTTATTTTTTTGGGAAGCTTAACCGCTTCAAAATCCGGCAAAGGCACAAAATCACCATAGGACAAATAAGAAAAATAAACTTTCTGGTGGGCTTGCGGATGCAGGATTTCAATGATTCTCCGTCTGGTGAATGGAGACAGGACATTATGGGTTTTCGTAACCACAATGGCATCCGCTTTTTTTGCAGTGGCCACCGTATCTCTTAAACTTCCTACAGGCAGCAGGTAATCGTCCATATACAATTTGTCGAAACTGGTTAAGAGTATGTTAAGTCCGGCTTTAACAAACCGATGCTGCATCACGTCATCCAGAAGTACCAGATCCAGGTTTTCATCATCCTGCATCAGGTGTTCGATACCTTCCTTTCTATTGCGATCGACAGCAACTGTAATCTTACCCCCAAATTTTCTTGCAAATTGCATGGGTTCATCACCCACATCCTTTTGATCAGAAAACTGATTGACAATAAGAAAGCCTTTGGTCTTCCTGCCATAACCTCTACTCAAAGTTGCAAGTTTGTAGTCTTTCGACAACATACTGACCAGATATTCTACAAATGGTGTTTTGCCGGAGCCGCCCATACACAAATTACCCACACCTATGGTTGGAATATCAAAGCTTGCGGTAGGAATTATTTTGGCATCAAACAACCAGTGTCGAAACCGAATAACCCAACCATAGATCCAAGCGAAGGGAAATAGTATCACCTTCCAAGTGTCCATTTTAACTAAATTTGTTTATCACAATAATTCCTTAATCCGCGCCAACTCATTTAAACGAATATATTTGCGTATAAATGAGATCCTTTTTAAAAAGAAGCACAAATTATAAAAAAAATCGTTTAAAATGGAACCAAATAAAGCATCTTCCGGAATAGAATTAAAATCACTAATTAATTGTTTTGAAGAAGCAGCTCCTCACAGTTTACAGGAATCCTACGATAACTCCGGTTTACTGATTGGATCTCCTGAAACAAAGGTTCAAAAAGCCTTAATTTCATTGGACCTGACGGATGCTGTAATGGAAGAGGCCATTAACAAATCCTGCGATGTAATCATTTCTCACCACCCCATAATCTTCAAAGGCATCAAAAGGCTTACCAACAAGACATTGGTTGAGCGACTCATAGTGAAAGCCATTAAAAATGACATCGCCATTTATGCCATCCACACCAACCTCGACAATGTGGTTGATGGTGTGAACGGGAAAATCGCGGAAAAACTGGGTCTGGTCAAGACCAGAGTATTACTGGAAAAAGAAGTGCCATTTAAAAAACTAGTCACTTTTTGTCCCAAGAACCATGCTGAACAGGTAAGAGAAGCCATGTTCCAAGGCGGAGGAGGTCATATTGGAAATTACAGCCATTGCAGCTTCAATATCAGTGGACAAGGCAGCTTCAAAGCTCTGGAAGGAAGTAACCCGTTTGTGGGTAAAGAAGGCCAAACCCACTTCGAAGATGAAGTCCGGATTGAAACCATCGTTCCACAATACCAGTTGCAAGCGACTGTATCAGCCATGCTGAAGGCCCATCCCTATGAGGAAGTGGCTTATGATATATATCCCATCGAAAATACAAGTCGGAAACTGGGTGCAGGTATGATTGGAGAACTGAAGGAGGATTTAGGAATTACCGAATTCCTGCAACAACTAAAAGAGGTCTTTAACATACAGGTTCTCAAACATAACCAACTCATAGAAAAACCTGTCAGGAAAATCGCCTTTTGTGGTGGTAGTGGCAGTTTTCTTATCGCCAATGCATTCAGAGCTGAAGCAGATGTGTTTATCACTGGTGATATAAAATACCACGACTATTTTGAATACCGTGGGGCCATGACTATTGTAGATGCTGGACACTACGAGACCGAACAATTTACAAAAGAGCTAATACATACGCTTTTAATGAAAAAATTTCCTAATTTTGCACTCCAAATTTCAGATACCGAATCAAACCCGGTTTCTTTTTTATAAAGCATTGAAAATACGAAACTA
>JAERTG010000019.1 GCA_016845065.1 Fidelibacterota bacterium
CGTACTTTCCCCACCTTGATGAGCAAAGTTAGCTGATTTTTTAAAGGGCATACTCCAGATAGCATCTCAGCTTATTATTTTTGTAAACCTACATATATCCCTCGACTTACCCACCAGATCTGGCTTTTTTAAGCTCTGATCAAAAAGTTCTTGCATACTCTGGTGAACGTCAGTATATAATACTGTATTACATTATTTAACTGACGTCAAGGAGGTGGCTATGGATAAAGCCGAATTTCGCCAATTAATTTTAGAAACCCTGGAAACATCCTTAGAGATGCAACTAAAAAGTGTTAGGCAGCTACTTGGCAGAGATGAGTTTCCTAGAAAGGCCACTCGCAGAAAGGGCATAAGACGTAAGTCATTAGTAGATTTATCAATGAAAATACTTACAGATGAAAAACGTCCTGTTCATGTGGACGAATTGGTCGAACTGCTTCTACACCGACATGGCAGGGCAACTGACCGGGATTCTCTTTCCAGCGCCCTGGCCAAGAAAGCCAAGCAGGGGATTCTGGTAAAACGGGTTTCAGCTGCCACATTTGCTCTTCGTGAGGATAAATGAGCTATGGATGAAAATATTTTCCGGAAGATGCATGTTTCCCAGCCTGATCATCTACCGATTGTGGCTGCTTTCTGTGAAAAGATTGGTCTGACTGAGACAGTCAACCGGGTTATGTCCAGCAACATGGAAGTTGATACGGGTACAGTCGTGAAAGCCATGGTGTTAGATACCCTGTCCGGCCGCAGCCCGCTCTACCGCCTGATGGATTTTGTCAAGCAGCTGGATACACAGCTGCTGTTTGGGCGGGAATTGTCATGGACATCCTTTAATGATACGACAGTGGGCCGCGCCATGGACATGATTTTTGATAACGGTGCCCAAAGGCTTTTCAGTGAGGTGGCATTCCAGGCTGCTTCGCAGATCCCATTGGATATGAATTTTGTACATTTCGATACCACCTCAGTGAATGTCTGGGGAAAATATGATGTCTGTAATCCTGATACCGGCAAGCTCAATATCACCTTTGGACACAGTAAGGACAAAAGGCCGGATCTGAAACAGTTTTTGATAAAAATGCTCTGTGTCGGACGAAATATCCCCATCATCGGTGGCTGTGAAAACGGCAATCGGTCAGACAAGCCGATCAACAACGATATATTGAGTACAATTTCCAAACACATGGGCAAGTTCGGTATATCTCCGGGCGCCTTCATATATATAGCAGACTCTGCCATGGTAACTGAAGATAATCTTAGTGAGATGGGAGACAATCTTTTCGTGACCCGCCTGCCATTTACCTATACAGAAACCAACAGGGTGGTCAGTGAGGCAGTGACTCATGGGCAGTGGGATCACATTGGCACACTCAACGAAACTCCTGCTACAAACAAACGGCCTCCAGCTCTTTACGATATTGCTGAAAAAACTGTCCTACTTTATGGTCAGGAGTTCAGGGCCGTTGTTGTGCATTCTTCAGCACACGACAAACGCCGCCTCAAACGACTTGATCGCCAGATTCGTGAATCGCACAAAGCGTTAGACAAGGTGCTCTCGGAACAAAGCAAATTGGAATATTACTGTCTCGCTGATGCTGAAGCGGCTGCTTCACGGCTAAAAAAAAATGATACCGAACTCCATGGAATCGAGGTGTCCATAAATGAAAAAGTGCGCTATAAGCGCGGACGTCCTCCGAAAGCTGGACCGCGAAAGATAAATTGTGTTCATTACATGCTCAACAGTAAAATTGTAGAGAAAAAGGAACAGGTTGAACGTAAACGAGAGGAATCGGGATGCTTTGTTCTACTGAGCAACGTTAAATCCGATGGAGAGTCTGCAAAAACAGGAGAAGAACTTTTGCGGGCATACAAGGAGCAACATGGTATCGAGCGAAATTTTTCATTTTTAAAAGATCCCTTAATCGTTAACGATTTGTTTTTGAAAAAACCTGAACGTGTCGAAGCCCTGGGGGCTATTATTCTGATAGCCTTACTGATTTGGAATTTGATCGAACATACTCTCCGACAATACGTGGCTGTCCACAATACGTCACTTCCAGGATGGGACAGCAAGCAAACCAAGCGACCTACCGCTTTCATGATGAGTACAAAATTTTCCGGACTTCAGATTGTAAAGATTGGATCGGTTCGCAGGCTGACGCGGCCGCTAGATGATTCTCAGTTAATATATCTCAAAGCCATGGGACTCTCAGAAAATTTTTTGCTAAATCCCTCACCATGGCCGAGGCCTGGATAAAAATACTTCCATTCACTGGCTTCAAGGTGGGGAAAGTGCGTTGTGCTGGGGATACTGCCCCTTGCAGGGTTATACCTGGTTAAACTCATTATTGATGCGGTGACAGCGCTTGAATTTTCGCCTGAAACCGGCTTTCTCCACAATGATTTCTCACAGCCGCTGGGATATATCGCCATTGCCTGCGGGATCGGAATTTTAACCGCATTTTTTAATTTTCTGTCTGATTATATGAAAAAAGCACAATCTTTGACCGTATCTGATTATATGTTTTCCGTGATCCATGAGAAAGCCAGCCGGGTAGATCTTGCGAATTATGAATCAGCGAAATACAGGGACACCTTTTTCCGGGCGCAGCAGGAGGCACCTTACCGCCCCACAAG
>JAERTG010000020.1 GCA_016845065.1 Fidelibacterota bacterium
ACATCAAATTGTCATGAACCTTGCAACCAATGCATTTCATGCCATGGAAAAAGCAGGCGGGGAGTTGAAAGTGGGTCTGAAAGAAATCGAATTTGGCAAACATGATGTAATAACGTCTGAAATGACACCTGGATTTTATGCTTGCTTAACCGTCACAGATACCGGTGTGGGTATGGATAAAGAGCTAACAGAAAAAATCTTTAATCCGTTTTTTACTACCAAAGAAAAAGGCAAAGGTACAGGAATGGGATTATCGGTTGTACATGGTATGCTTAAAAGCATGGGAAGCAGCATACATGTTTACAGCGAACCGGGTAAAGGCACTGAATTCAAAGTTTATTTTCCTATAGAGAAAAACTCTTTTAAAAAACTAAATACCCAAGCTTATGAGGCACCACAGAGTGGAACAGAACAAGTTTTACTTTTGGATGATGAAAAAGAGATTCTAATAATGGAAAAACAGATGTTGGAGCGTTTAGGATATCAGGTAACCTCACATGTTAGCAGCATTGAAGCCCTTGACGCTTTTCGTGATAATTGTAGATTGGCGCGATCGTATCCCAACAAAATGTCAGGCTATTTTACCTGTACCGGATAGAGGTCGGCCTGGCAGTTTGCACTACCAGGCCTGAGCAGACAGCAGTCTACCGCACTGAGCTATCCCTTGGCATCGGAGTCCCCTCTCGTATGCTTCCGTTTCACTCAGATATCTCTATCTGGTCACAATTAAATATGAGTTCCGCACTGATTGTTTTTTCTTGTCGCAAATAGGCTTCTGCCAGGAGCAATGTGCCCATATTCATGATCTGGCGACGATTGCCTCTGCAATGAGACGACATGATGTTCAAGGCATCCGGGTCAAAAAGCGTTTCTGGTGCCTTTGCATTTGCAAGCCTGGATTTTATGAACTCAAGACTGTCATTATCATTGAGGGGACTCAAATTAAAAAGTCCGGTAAGTCTTGTTTTAACAGGAGCCATTATCTGTAGTGACAGCTTTTTTTCAAAGGTTTCATCACCAACAAGAATAAAGCTTGCTGCGACTGTTTCCCTGTCTGGGTTGAACATCAGCGAGCACATATCCATCAGGGATTCTTTTTCCATCAAATGAGCATCGTCAATGACAAACACCGGGAACATACTGCGGTTTTCCGATGCCATCTGCATAATCTGCTTTTGCAGTTTAATCAGCAGTGGTACTGTCCGGCCATTGGTCATCACTCCCAATACATCAGCAATAGCCTTGAGTATGCCGTTTCGCTGTAAACCTCCGTAAGGGACCAGTGCAGGCTTGTAACAATTGGCGTCCAGTTTAGATAGAACATAGCGTACCAGTGTTGATTTCCCTGCTCCGGATGGACCGGATAAAACAAAACTTTTACCCGTGGATATTAAAGACAATGCTGTTCTAAAAAACCGGTTGTCCTGCTCCCCCAGATAAGGCGTCTTTAACCGGTAGGTATCTGCAAACGGATGATATCTGTAATTAAAAAATTCTGCCGGGGATTCTCCATTATTTATCATTGTTTCCTCCCCTGGTTGGGATGTTCAAACCGCCTTGCATTAGCATTAAGGTCCAGGATACGGGCTTTTCTCATTTCGTTTCCATAATAGATACAGGTCTTGTCCCATGGCATGTAATAAATGGTCACCCGTGAACCGGGTAAACAGTCAGGGACTTCATATGTTGTCTTTTTAAACCTGATGGTGGAGTCATTGTAAACCCGGCATCTTTTTTCCATTCTGAAGAGGGCTTCAATGTCTGTTGACGGCGGCAAGGTCCGGCAGACATTTTTAACCTGAAGTCTTTTTTGCAGTGGTGAACATCCCAATGATGAATGCAGGGTTTCATGATAACGACTTACCCATTTTTTAAAAGCGTCATTGACCTGTCTAATTGATTTGAATTTATCGCAAAGCAACTGATCCCTGACGGTTCTGAAGAGTCTTTCCACCTTACCGCGTCCTTGCGGCTTGAACGGAGGAGTATGCACCAGGTCAATAGCACTTCTGGCGCACAATATTTTTAAATGACGGCTGGCATATGCTGCCCCGTTGTCTGTATAAAACCGGTGTGGGATGCCGAACCGACGGACGGCTCCCATAAGATCATAAATCAGTGGCTCCACAGATTCAGTCAGATAAAATCCGCCATGAACAATAAATCGGGTGCTGTCATCCAGGATAACATGCAGATAGGTCTTTTGTTTCTTTTTGCCATTGAACAATTTGGGACCGTGAAGATAATCGGCCAGCCATAATTGTCCAAAATGATTAAATGCAAAAGGCCTTACATCCTGCTGGGGATTTATATGGGGATCTCTTTGCAGGTTGTGGGCTTTGGCATATCGATAAATTGCCGATCGGCTGGGTTTATACCCGTTCCATTGACCTGTTTCTGCCAACTGACGGATCATCCTGGCAATAGTCCATCTGGGGTGTTCGATCCTCATGGCCGTCATGCTTAAGGTGATATCTTCGGGGATTTGATGGCTTCCTTTATCGGATCGTGTTTTACCCATCAATCCTGGCAGCCCCTGATGAAGATACCGGTACAGCCATTTTCTCAACGTTTCTGCACTCAAGGTGATATGAGTGCCGTTCGGATGCACATACCGGTTCCATGAAGCCAGGTCTAACACCTCTCCTGCAGGAAGATTGTTAGCATCCCGGTGCAGAAGTGGGCTGATAATCCCGTAGCGCCAGAGGGCAAGTTCCATGTTTTTGTCATTTTCTTGTGTCATTTGAACCTCCATTATTTAAAATTGATTTCCATGAAAGTTCGTTTAACAAACCGCTTGATTTTATGACATATACGTTTTGTGTTGGTGAACCATCAACTCACCTTTTTGGGGTAAAAAGCCCAGGATAAATCCCGGATAAAAGATGTCCAATCCCTGTTTGGTGTCAGGCAGGGGGATGTCTCGGCATATTCTTGCTCAAACCATTTTTTGATTAGAGATGCTTTTGCAATCCAGCGCTGCATGTTCTGCCAACTGCTGCCGGTATGCCGGGCAATGGCGGCGATGGTTCGGCCTTGTTTGTACATCTTCAAAACGTACATCAGCATGCACACTGATGCCCGGATGGTTGGTAGAAAGGCATGTGGCAAAATCGAGAAGGTTTTACGGGGACAAAAATCATTATCACACCGGTATCGCTGGATATTTATTAACTCATCATTGAATAGATATCGACGGTAAAAGCCCCATTTAACATAAGTATGGTGGTTTCCACAGCAGGTGCAGCAAACAACCGAATTTAAATTTTCTCTTGTTATTTGTGACAGAACGGTTATTAAAGAATTCCAGGGGTGGTGCATGTGTTATTTTTCCTTTCTTTTTATTTGGCGGTAAAATTAAAAGGTATAACACATGCCCCCCCCTCTAATCCCCCCCAAAGGGGGGAGGAGGATGAAAGGCATATCGCGGTTCCTGCTGTCTCACGATAAACTACCTGAATTTTCTTACTTTATGATATCTGGATATTTTTCGGTTAGGTAAAGGAATGTGAGATTTTTGCCGGGATCTCAGGTAAAATTTCGAGCTTCTTTAGA
>JAERTG010000021.1 GCA_016845065.1 Fidelibacterota bacterium
TGGAAAACAGCATATCAGAAGATGCTATGGACACATACATAGGAGAGTTTATGAGAGCCAGGACAGGCTTTGAGCATGACGTTGCTGACATTCAGACATTGATGAGTCATGAGAAAGAAAAAGGATTGGAAGATATGGACAAGGAACTGTATCTAAAGATGGCAAGATTCAGACATGAGATTAAATTGGATTCCTTTAAGATGTTGCAGGACTCTGCATTGCCGTTACAAGTCAAGAAATTAAAGATGGAAAGAGAGAAGCTAAGACCTGCAAAACCAATGCCAAAGGTAGAGGACAATGGGGTTAGCTAGTAAGAACACTTTACAGATAATATCCAATGCAGCAACCAGAGATGTACCTACAGTACCTCTGACGTTCTGGTGTAAGGATTCATTGTCACAATCTGCTGATTGCTGTTTTTGGCATTACATATTCTATCCTAACGGTGGTCCAGAACGTGACGGAATACATCATCCATGCTATGAGTATGAACAGGACATACTAGACAAGATGCAGATGGAAGAAATGGAAGAAGATAGGACAAACCCTTGCAAGTGGTTCTGCGTTTACAAGGCAACAGGTTTGGGATTGACAGAATTTGTATTGTTATGGACAGTATGGAAAAGCCTGGTAGATCCGTGGTTTAGTGGAAAGGAAGCCATGATTATTACAGGACCTAACGTAGACTTGGCACAGGACTTGATACTTCGGGCGAAAGGTTTTTTACAGAAGAAAGGTCTAGGTTATGTAGATCATGGTGCGTACGAAGTCGACGTTAACGGAAGCAGAATTAAATGTTATCCCTCGAATAACATCCATTCAGCTAGAGGCAAGCCAAAGGTTAGTGTCTTTTTTGGCGACGAAGCCGCTTTCTTCAAACTTCGAGATGATTCAATCGTTAGAACCGTCGGAGAGAGATATATTGGAAAGTCAAATAGTTGGGTTATATGGGTATCTACAGCGGGAGAAGAACCAAAAGGCTTTTTTTACGACATTATGCAAGAACCAAACGAAGGATCAGAAAAGACGATATATGAAAGATTCCATTTTTATGTTGAGGCAGGTCTTAAGAAAGATCCGCAGACTAAAACATCTATCTTCACGCCCGAATATTTAGAACAGGCTTCACAGGCTAGAAGTTACGAAAGAGAGTATCTTGGAGTCTGGGGTAAGAACGTAGGAGACATATTCTCTCCAGAGGGAATAGAGTCATGCTGTGGAACGGAATACGAATGGGAAGCCAATGACGATTCTAATGACAGGGTTATTGGAATAGATCCTGGATTCGGTTCTTCAGAGTTTGGTATATGTATAATGCAAAAACGCAAAGGCAAGAAATCAGTTATCTATGCTGAGGCATTTGAGAGAGCAAGCTACATTGACATCATTAACAATATCAGAATGTTATCAGAGAAATTCAGAACCAAACGTATGTTTATAGACGGTTCATGGTCAGAGGGAATAAGAGACCTTAGGGATAAATATTATATGAACGTACAGGCTGTATCATTTAATCAGTATGGCGAGAAGATGTTAAACTATGCGGCAAACAACATAGACTTTCAGAACGTAGAGATTCATCCGTCATTTAAGAAACTCAAGATGCAGTTAATGACAATCAAGTTTAACAAAAAAGGCGGAACGGACAAAACTAGACAGAATCCGTTTGACTTGGGAGACGCATTTTTGCTTGCACTGTACTACTATAAGATGGGTTCAGGAACTCTAGCTGGAGTTGGATGAACGCTTTAACCTTAATGTGTTTTCTAACTTGTCTTTGACCTTTGAGCCAAATCTAGGCAACTTGCGTTCCTTCTTTGTAGGTTCAGGTTTGCTGAAATCTGCTACAAATGCCTTGTGATCTCCTACTGTAACAATGGGTGTAATGCCTTTCATCAGTGCTACATACAGTATGACGTTAGGATCACTGTTTGCCCTTAACATCTTCATACAAAGCTCATCAGGCAAATGCATTGGGAACGTACATATCTCATAAATGTGATTTTTTTGTAATTCATCTAGCTGTTCGTTACGAACCATAGGGTATTCAGGTGCAGGAGTATGAACTGCTAACATATACTTTCTATAATAGCTTATAATAAATAAAGTATATGGTTTTATATCTCAAAATGGACCAAAACGTTTGGGCTCAGCGAGATTTCACTGACTCTGCAACATATGACTTATCAGGAACGGTATATGACGACAATACATTAACTACAGCAAGAGACATATCAGGATTTACAGGAACATTTAGACTTATAGACCAGAGCGGAGAACTAATTTTCTCCACACAACAAAATCTTACACTTAATGCAGATGGAACATTTCTAGTAAAGTTTGCAGAGGGTTTAAGTCCTGTAGTACATGGAACATACCAAATTAGACTAAGATTAGAGGTATCTGGTAGCAGATTAACCGCAGTTGGCGTAAATGGCTCTGATCAAGTGTATTTTGAATACGATTAACAACACTTTTATTGTTGTATATTATAATATAATTATTGATTGTTAAGGCTAGAACTCTGTGATAAGAAAGGAGAAACCTTTCAAAAGCAGGGCAAGGTGTGAAATACCTATTTGATGCCTTAAATTACTTCACTTTATACAAAAATGATTAAAAAACACAAATGGCAGACATTTTTACCGTAAAAAAGGCTATTTCTGACTCAAAAACACCTGTTTTGCCCAAAAACACACCAATTAAGGAGAAATATGAGGGTTCTATCAGAGTTATTGAGGCATTTAATCAAAAAAGTGAGGTAAATGAGTCAGATTTTCAAGATGAACTATCTCCAGACAGACCATTTGCTGAAACTATTAACGCAATTAACCAAGATCCTAGATTAAACTTGTCAAACGAGACATATATCCAAATGATACTCGGAAAAGGACTCAAAGTAACTGCAAAGAAAGAAAGTGTCTCAGATATGGTCAATGAATGGTTTGATGAGATTAATTGGGATGAACAATTAGAGGATGCACTGTATTCTTACGTAGGATGTGGCAATATGTTCTTTGAACATGATCCTAGTTACTCAGAATGGGTAGAAGTTCCTGTTACAACCATACAAAGCATAGTCAGAGACAAGAAAGGCAATGTGAAATATTATTTACAACACGTTAATGACCAAGACATCAAACTAAGACCAAATGAGATATGTCATTTGAAACTAACCAACGTTGCAAGAGAGCCATTTGGCAGAGGATTACATCATTCAGTATTATCAACTTATACTAACCCAGATACAGGAGAGACATTTGATTCTCCATTGATTCAGATGAAAAAGATGGAAGATGCAATGCCAAAGATATTTGAAGGTCACGCAGATCCAACAGTAATGTTCCATTTTGCAGATGCAGGAGAACAGTTTATCAAGACTCAGGCAGATGCATTAAAGAAAATGAAACACGGCTCAAAGATAGTTACAGACAAGGAGTTTGATGTAAAGATTATAGAGTCAAGTGGAAACAGCAAGTTTGAGGGTTACATTGATCACATTCAAAGAGACTTGCTAGAACCAGGCTCTAAATTCCCATTACAGTTCTTCAACGCAGGATTTACTGCTAGAGCAGCATCAGAAAGTACCGATTCCGTATTGACAAGAAAGGTCAAAAGAATACAATCAAGATTAGCAAACCAGATCAAGACAAAAATAGTAATTCCTTATCTTAAAAAACAAGGCAAGAATGTTAAATCAAAAGACATTCAGTTATTCTTTGAAACACCTCAGAAACAGGAAGCAACCATTGCAGATGTCACAACCTCATTTAGAGACAATCTAATCAAAAGGTCAGAGGCAAGAAAGTGGTTTATTGGGAATACCAGCATAGACATTAACGAATCTGACATGGAAGATGAAGCACCTATCACATCAGTAACGCCAACTAATCAGTTGCAAGATACAAGAGATGAACCTGAAAACACTTCCGTTAAGGACAATGACACCAATGAAAAATTGTTAGAAATGGTCAACCTCAGAGAAGAACTAGACAGAGCAGAAAAGAGAAAGAATACTGAGGAAATATTGAACTTTATACGAGGTTTGAAAAATGATTAGAATTTACACAGATAAACAAACAGATAATGTTGTAGAATCAGTGGATCTGGGTAGGGTATCATTAGGAGAAACTACCAAATATACAATGTATATGAAAAACACTGATACTCAATGGTCCGTTCACAACATCAAAGTGGAAAATACAAACCCTGAATTAAGATTTGAGATACCTGACACCTTAAAACCAAACGAGGTACAAGAGATATTTGTTTATTGGACTCCTAAACTAGACAGCAGAGAGCCATTGTTAACAAAATTTGAATTTTCAGGCGACGTATTCATAGGATAATGCCTTATTCTTATCTGAGTTACTCAGATGACTATATCTTAGATGTTACTCCTAAAGTTGACAAACCAGGCAAGAAACTAATTTCATTTCCAGAGACTCAGCACATACAAGCAACAATACAGCTACGAGGAACTACAAGACTTCCTGTAGATTCTGAGAAGATAATCGTAAGGGCAAGTGCATATGAGAATACAACACAAACAGTATCTTATAAAGGCGTAGTCAATAGTATGCATACTATACATACTGTTACAGGTACAGGATCAAGAAATGTAAAATCAAATGCACAGTTGATAGGTTCTAAATCAAAGAGTATATCAGAATCAGTTACAATCAAAGGCAAGAAAGATTACATTGAATTAATCAATAAGATTGAGCAGGTAGTTGAGTTAGAGAATGATAATTGATGAACGATTATTAAAGAAAGCAGCAAGGGATTATGGAGAACCCTCATTTAAGATATTCAACAAGTTCGGATATAATAATGATATTAACGGTACATTTGAAGATGTATGGACCACAGGAGGAAATTTATCCAGGCTATCAAGTGCAGAGACTATGGATATTGTTTCAACTTCAACAGCAGATGATGTAGGCGGAACAGGAGCAATAACTATGCGTGTAGAAGGAGTAGCAAATGATTGGAGTATCTTAAATGAAAATGTAACACTTGACGGTACAGGTACGGTAACAACATCAGGTTCTTTTCTTAGAATAAACAGAATGTTCATTACATCCTCTGGAACAGGACAGACAAATGCAGGAACTATCACAGCAACAGCATCTACTGCTTCAACTGAGCAAGCAAGAATAGATATAGGTGTAGGACAAACTGAAAAAACACAATATACAGTTCCATTAGGATATAGGGTATTTGCTACTGAACTACAAGTAAACGCAGCAGAACAATCAAACATGGAAGGCATATTTCTAGCAAATACAGATAATCAAGGATGGAGAGTCAAAAGGAGAGTGTTCTTCACTAGAGGAGATCTTAGGGTATCGTTATTTGGAGAAGTGTTTGATGAAAAAACTGATTTAAAGGTACAATCAAGATCTTTAGGCGGTATGAACAAATCTGTAGCTTCTGATTGGACAGCATACCTACTCAAAAAACATTCATAAATACTTCTCTATATCACTTGTAGAAGAATAGTAACATGGCAGAACGTATAGCTGGTATAGCATTAATGCCTAGACAATCAAGAAACGGTGTATTTTATGACACAGAAGAATTAAAGAAATTTGACGGTAAACAAGTTCCATTAAGAGTAGAACATGACAAGGACACTCACATAGGTCAAGTTACATTCTCATTTGATGAGGAGAAAAGTCAGGTAAAATATGAAGCAACAGTATTTGACTCTGAATGGCAAAGAATACTAAGTAACGAACAATATCAGGTATCAATAGGAGCTTCAGTATTGGAACAAAGACACCTATGTGATGAGATGAAAGCAAAATGTCTCAACGCACCTGTATTAGATGAAATATTAGAATTATCAGTAGTAAGAACGCCTGGAATACCAGAATCCACATTACACGTAGTAGAATCACACAATGCACAATATATCAAAATATTAAATGAACAAGACGTACCTTCATCATTTGGAGGATTTCTTGATCCTATAAGATTAAAACAAGAGATTGCAGATAGTATTAAACAAAAGAATCCTGATTTAGAACCAGATGAAATAGACAGAAAGTCAGGAGAATTATTAGGAACATTAGAGGTAGCATTTATGAGACTTATTGCACCGCCTCCACAATTACAACCAACAGCACCAGAGCCTGCACCAATAGATGATGATATTACTTCCAATAAAGACAATTATAAGAAACAAGATATGACAACAACCGAACATTCTGAAAAGAACGTAGAGGAAAAAGTCAAAGTAACCATTGAAACCGATGGCGAAGTTGAAGTAGGTAAGGCAGAAGCAAAAACTGAAGTAGCACCTGAAACTGAAGCACCAGCTAAAGAAGAAGTTGCTAAAGAAGATGTTTCTGAAAAAGTTGCCGAAAGAATTGAAAAATCCAATACAGAAACCCTCAAAGCAGTTATTGAAACTGTTAAAGAGAATTGGAATCCAAAATCTGAAGTAGCAGAATCAACTAACTCAGGTTATGTTGAAGAAGCATTTACTGAAGAACAAGGACAAGCCTTCATGGATAAACTCTTTGAAACAGGCTATAATAAATTGGTCCTTGAAAAAGAAGGTTGGATTGAATCCCACTCTTTCCAAAAACAATCTGGAAACGGAGAGGTTCAAGAAGCAGTTTCAACATCAGGAACTATTCCAGGTGTTAAACAAGCATCTAACATCTCAATTCAAATCGGATCTAAAACCGCAGTTCCTATTAGACAGTATGGTCAATTCCAAGCTGTTCCAACAGGACAAAATACTGCAAGATTCTACAGAATCACAGTACCAGATGCAGGTGCAATTACCGAAAGTCCAACTACCGACATCACAGCAGTTACTCACACCCTTACAGCAATAGATGTTACTTGTAACATCAGAGGCTGGAGACAAGTAGTTGAAAAAGCAAATCTTGAGGACTATCCTGCAAGTTTCCTTAACGCAATTAGAGAAACTGCAAGATTAGAAGCAATCAGAGATGAGCACAAACTAATTCTCCAAGACTTGGCTGGAACAGATCACGACTTTGGTGGAGTAAGTACCGCACCATACCACATTGGTGGTTCAGATGGAGCAGCAACTACTACAACAACAGAAGAAGATGCTGATGGGGAATTTGACGAAGATGGTCTTACTTTTAGTAAGAGATACCTAGAAGAATTAGGACAAGATACCTCTCCAGGTAACTTGATCGCTTTCATCAGCCCAAGAGCTTTTGAATCATTAATTTCTTCTTCTGGATTATCCGAATATACCCAAATCGGAAATGCAGGTGTTACCAGACTCGGACAAATGGAGAGACTCTATGGTATTGACATAGTTGTAACCAACGAACTTCTTTCACAAAACAGTGCAGACAGAAACTTAGTTTGTGTTAAAGGCAAATCATGGGGATTAGCCTCACAAAGAAAGATGGAAATTGAGTTCCAAAAGAATATCGCAGGACAATACTGGGATATTGTCTGGACTCACAGAATTGGTGTAGACATCCTCGATCCAAACACATACGTAATAGTTTCTAGTGTAAACGCATAGAACTTTACTTTTATTTTTTTACTTCTATTAGTCCTTTTTCCATACATTTTTTTCATGGATGAGTTGTTTATCGAACGAATATTTGAGAAATTAGACAAGATGGAAGATAGAATGAATGATATGTGTAATAGAGTAACGCAATTAGAAACAATACAACAGGTAACTAAGGAGAAATTTAATCAATTAATGGCAGTTATTGGAACTGTAGGCGTAATAATAGGTATTGTAACATATTTTTTCTAAAAAGTTTTATATACTATACCGATCGCAAGGGATTATGGCAGGAAATCTCAGATATTATGCTCTAGGTGCATACACAGGGTTAGTAGCCTTATGGACAGGAATGGGTCAAATTCCACTAGATCAAAATACCGCAATCGCTTTACTTGCACCTGTAGCAATCTTAATTGGTGCAGATTACGCAAAACACAAAAACGATTAAAATAAGGGTTAAATACCTTATTTTCTTATTTTTTTATATGATTAATTTTCACACTGACAACATCAATGAAAGGTTTGTGAAAAGTACAGTATGGAATACATTGGCACATCTCAAAGTCTATAACATAGGAAGATGGCTAAACAAGTGGGATATACACGTATGGGATTTGAAAGATACCAATCCAAAATTCTTTGAACATATACAGACAACATCAGGACAGAAGATTAATCCAAATATGCCAAGCGGTGTGACAGGAAAATTCAGAATGGACCTATATCTTCATGATTCTCGCAACGTATTCAAACTAAGAGAGAACAGTGACAGAATACAGCATGAGATATGCCATGCGTTACTGATTGGAACACCTCACTTTGTATCTGGTGTCCATGACAACGTAGACAACAGATTCACGGTAAACTTTTGGTATTGGGATAGATTTAAGTACAGGAAATTCACATTGTCTATAATTGACATCAGGAAATATCTTTAAAGTTGGGGTAGGGATAAATTACTTTGACGATACTCAAGGACTAATAAAAATATTAACAAACGATACAGTGTTTGACTATGTAACCAAATTCTATGTGATTGATGGTCTGTATGCAGGAAGAAAAGACAAGCAACAATCAGATCCAAATTACCTCAAGGACCTACAGAATATCTATCCCAAGATGCATATCGTGGACATGAATAATAAGACTCAGATTCAGAAAAGAAACAAGTATTGGGAATTGGCTAAAAAGGACAAGATGGACTATATGATAGTCTGTGATTCTGACGAGTATATCGACATAAATCCAAACGTGTTTGACAGTTCGTTACGAACTATACAGGACAGACCTGAAAAGTGCTATCCTATCAAGCAGCACATGGTAGGCATAACTACAATGAGCAGACCAAGACTATTCAAAGCACCATTCACATTCAGGCACTTGCAGAGTGAAAAGGAGAACACAATATCTCATGGCTCTTTATATGAAAAAGACGGTACAGAGATTATCAACCAGATGTACGCATGGTTTAAAGACCATCCCAAAAGGGAGATTAACAGTGACAATCAATCAGGAGTAGACGGAATAGAGATGTGGCACAACAAGGAGTTTAGGAGCAAGGAACGAGTAATAGCAGACAGGGT
>JAERTG010000022.1 GCA_016845065.1 Fidelibacterota bacterium
ATTCTGAACACCATGGTGCTGGGCAATCCTTCTGCAAAGGCTTCAAAGCTTTGGCCACCATCCGTACTTCTAAAAACGCCCGGACTGGAATAACCTGAGCCACCCACATAAACCAGATCGGTTTGATTGGCTGATGGAGCTATGCTGGCACCATAAAAATAATGGGATCCCGGACCTTCAAAACCATTGGTCATGGTCCAGGTATCACCTGCGTCTGTGGATCTGAAAAAATCCTGTTCTGATGTAAGCACAAAACGATGATCAGTATTGGCTTTTGAATAGGCCATGGCTGAGATATTGGCATTGGTTCCATTGCTGAAGTCGAAGGGTAATTCTGTGGTAGTAATACCATAGCCAGTGCGGTCGAGGAGCATGAGATGCGCACCACTGCTCATATGTCCACCAGCCAGGAATACGTTTTCAGGATCTTCCGGATCATCCATCAATTTTGGGAGCCACTGGTAGTTTGAGCCCACAAAATCTTCAAAGATAAGCTGATCGGTATTGTTGATATTGGGACCATACATGGCAAAGCCGGGATAGACCATCCAAATGCTGGCACCCTCATCACCGGAAACCATACTAGCATAGTCACCCGATATGATCTGGTCATAATTTATAGCGCCTTCCTGCATGCCTTCATTGGAACGCTGATAGCCCTGATCCTGGGCCCCAGCATGGGTATAGGAAGGATCAAATCTGCAGGTATAGGTGTCGTAATACTGGCTGATATTCAAATTGTTAAGTGACAGGTTCTGGACATTTTCCATTTGATCATAGGACACATAGGTGCCCCCATCCGTATTGACAAATAGAATTTCCTCATTTTGGCCAACAACAAAGGAGTTAAAACAAGGAATATCAGCATGTAATTTATCTTCGGGTGATCCATAGTACTGCCCCCATGTATTCACCAAGGTCCAGTTATCACCTCCATTTTGAGAAACAAAGGCTTCTATGCCTCCAAAATACAGCACATCTGTATGCAACTGGGAAGCCATAAAGCTGTTTTGCATAAAAGGCCCCTGACTCACACTTCCCTTTTCTTCCCATCCATTTTGAAGAGTATAGCTGAAGAAATGGCTGGCATTGTTGTAGTTGACCATGGCATAGTAACGCAATTCTGCAGGTCCATCCATTCCTGTAAGTAAGGTTGTTCCCGTCTCCTGAATCGGTAAACTACCCATCGGATACATATTATCACCGTCAAAAAAGTAGAAATCATTTTCATCAAGCATCACCAAGGGACTGCCGTGCGACAATGAGGTGTAAATATCAACCGTATTCACTCCGTGGTCGATGCTGTGCATCAGATCAAAAGATTCCCCGTGATCCACTGATTTATACAAACGGCTGACAGCCTTCCATCCATTATAATCCCATTCCTGACTCAAGCAGAAAATGGTTTTATCTCCCAGACTATCCTGAACCACCATTCGTTTGATAAAGCCCCAGCTTGTGATGGACTCAAGACCTTCTGCCAATGTCCAGGTCTCTCCTTCGTCATCTGAATACATAATGCCGGTGACATTCCAGGCCGCTGAGTGTACCAGCAAGCGTGAATAAGCCTCACCCTCAATGCGTCTGATATTTCTAATGGCTGGAATCTTATAGTGGTCGTTGATGGATTCCCAGTTCTCTTCACCTAAGTCACCAGTCCATATCTGACCACCATCAGAAGCCACCAATAATTCCCCGCTTTCAGGATCATAGTGGGTAAAAACCGTTCTTCCTGCCTGGTTGTTGGACCCCAGCTCCCTCCAGCGACCATAAATGGGCAATTCGGTATTTTCTCTGTTGGCTTCCTGATGTTGCTGACGGTATTGCTGATCCATCTGCCTCCAGTTGACTCCAGGGGCGGTCCGGTGCATTTGTTCTATCCATTGCTCCTTTTTCCGGTGGTGATCTTCATCTTCACCGCTGACAATTTGTGTGTCATAGGGTAAAGGGAGTTCTCTGGTCTCTTGATCTGTATTATTCAGAAGGCTCAGGCTGGCAACAATCAATAGTAATATGGCAATACTGAGGAGGGCTAATTTCTTCATGTTCATAGGTTTTATGCAAATGTAATTATCTGGCAGCGAAATCATTTCAAAAAACTCAAATATTTATCGGAAAATCTGTCAGAGTAAGAAAGGTTAAGCTGTAAAGGAGTTTCCATATCTTTGGCCTTCAACTTATCCATGACAGATGACCGACAAGGACCAAAACTTCCATCAACAGGTATCTGAATATTATGATGCTGATGCCGATATGGGCTTTGAAAAGAGAGCGGAGGCCAACCCTTTTCTTGACAAAATCAGGAATGATTTTAGAGGCATCACCACTAAGTACAGCTTTTCATCTGTACTGGAAATCGGCTGTGGTCCTGGTTTTGATGTGGTCTGGTTTGCCTCCAATTTTCCTGAAACTCAGGTGGTGGGGGTGGATATTTCGGAACATATGGTGGCCCTTGCCAATAGTAGGATAAAAAAACAAAAACTAAAGAATGCCACAGCCCTGAAATCTGATGAACGCAGCCTCTTAGAACATTTTGGAGAGGCTCGCTTTGATATGATCCTGGTGTATTTTGGTGCTTTAAACACGGTGGAGAACCTTTCGAAAGCTGCGAAAATCATTGAAAATCTGCTACAACCTGGCGGCAAGGCTGTCCTCACATTTGTCAATAAATGGTATTGGCGTGAGATGTTGGTCCAGACCCTCAAACTCAATTTCAGTATTGCTTTCGCCCGACTCAAGAAGGATTGGGGTGGTTACTCGCCTCAGCGACATTTGCCTTCCCGTTGCTACAGCCCAGCTGAAATCAGAACTGCCTTTAAAGATTTCAGTATTTTGGAGCGTAAGGGCTATAGCATCTTTTATCCAGCTTGGTACAATTACAAAAAATGGTTATCAAAACCTGAGCGAGCAGAAGTCTTGTGGGAGAAGGACCAAAAAATACAAAATGGCTTCCTATGGTCGAAGGGTGAATACACCTTATATGTTTTCCAAAAGAAATAGTTTATAGTTCCTTCTTGATTGCCTGGAGGGATTGGTCAATATCGATGAATTGATGCTTCTTAAGTAAGTCCTCATAGTTGGTCTTCATGGTGCATGATACACCATATGCCTCCAGGGCTTCCTTTTCAAGTCCGGATGTAAATATTTCCTTCCAGGCAGTGGGTGAGGCAGAAAATATTCCAGCTACTTTTTGGACAAAGTCGGCTTGTGATAGCATCGTGGGAGGAACCATATTGTATATGGTATCTTTTATTTCGGCAGTGCCATAGGCGATCATCAATTTGGCTGCATCTTTAATATCCATGATCTGCATGGATTCATGTCCATCTCCAAATGTAGGGAAGTGTTTGGACGCTCTTATATTTTTCAAATAGAACCACTCAAACCATGACCCCGGACCCAATAGCCAAGGAAAACGCAACAGGCGAATGGGATAGGTTTCCTGTGCCAGTGCATGTATAAATGGTTTTTCGCCTTTATGGTATTGGCGTGCGAAACTCATGGGATTCAGGTCTTGAGATTCCATATGGTTTTGACCAGGTCCATACATTAAACTGCCTGATGCAAACACCAATGTGGGTTTTTGGCTGCATTGACTCAATTGTTGGAGTAAAACCTGGTTCTGTTTTGCAGCCATTCGTGCAGCTAGCTTTCTTCCCAACCTTTTATACCGAGGAATTGTCGGACGGGCACAATGAAAGACAAAATCAGGCATAAGTTGTTCCAGCAAAGCAACTTCGATTCTTTTAAGCGCACCCCTAATTATGGTCACTCCCTCCTGCTCAGGAATAGGTGTGTGGTGCTCCCAGGCCCATACTTTATAGCCTTGTTGAAGAAGCTCTTGCAACATATGGCTCCCCAAAAAGCCGGAGGCACCTATGAGAAGTGCTTTTTTCATGCCTCTACGGTATTTTCCTCCATATTCTTTAAGGCATTCAATACCTTTTTTTCATAGTCCACCGGATGGTTTTTAGAAATATGGATTTCCGTTTGAAAAGCCCGGTTATATTCCTCTTCACTGTATCCTGCGTGCCGCCATTTCCTTCGCCACTTGGTATCGGTAATGCTCATGAGAAAGCGGTTCAGGCATTTGGGACAGATTAAATTAATCAGGAATTCAAAAAATCGTTTGCCTCTGGCTTTCCCCGTGTCGACCATATAGTTATAGTTAGACACTCCGGGATGGTTGGGATGAAATTCAGATACCCATGGGTTGGCTTCAAGAAACTCCACATTCAGGGATTTGTTATATACCGGCAGCAAGGTCAGCATTTCGATGGATGAATAGGAATTGCGATGCATAATGGTCAGGGCTTCAGTATCTATAAAGTAATTCATGCAGAAATAATGCTGATGGCCGGTGAGGAAGCTAAGTTTTTTAAACATATGCAACAAGGACCGACTGATCCAAAGCCGGTTGGCCTCAGTAATAATGAAATAATCGATGTCGGCCTCTTCTGATGCATACAATTTTGATAAGGAGCCGCTAATGGAAACAGCCCTCACAAATGGGAATGATGCTACAATGGAAATATACTTTTTGGCTCCGGCCAGTACCTTAAGGGCCCTTTCCTTACCTTTTTTTCTTTCCTCCAGCCAACTCATATCATTTTTCGTACTGTAATAATTTTCCAGTTGATAGATTCTCCCATCTTTGAGCAAATTCTCAAGGGCATTTCCAATGGAATCAATGGAATTTGGTAATGGGTGGTAATGACAAACCTCCTCAAGCATTAAAGGGTATTGAAAAATCCCAAAATAGTTGAGGCATTGCATACATCCTTCCTCAATGCTTATTTGATCGGAATCTGTCATTAATGGCGTAATAGGATGTGAAATATGGTTCTGAAAAATATGTAAAGATCCCTGAACAAGCTCCACTTCTCGATGTATTCCAGATCGGAGGTGACCAAGTTCACCAAATCCTGCTTGTTTTGGATAATCCCATGATAGCCTCTCATTTGTGCCAACCCGGTGAGCCCGGGTTTTACCCGATGCCTGTCATGGTAGTCCCTGATAATCCTTGAATAGATCACATTATGTCTGAGCATATGGGGCCTTGGTCCTACGAGGCTCATCTCACCCATCAACACATTAATCAGTTGAGGGGTTTCATCAATAAAATACTTTCTTAAATAATAACCCACACGAGTAATGCGCTTGTCATCTACCTGTACCTGCAATCGGTGCGCTTCATCGTTCACTACCATCGAGCGAAATTTGATGCAATAAAAGTTCTTACGATTCAAGCCGGTTCGTTTCTGCAAAAAGAACACAGGGCCCTTGGAGTCTATTTTTATAAAGAGCGCTACCAAGGGAACCAACCAGGGCAGTAAAAGAAGGGCAATGGTGCCGCCCAGTAGTATATCGACAGTTCTTTTAATGATGCGATTGTGGGGGACATCGAACCTGGTTTTTTTGATGGGAGTATTGGGCACAACAATGGGAAGCGCCTTGCTCTCAACCTCAGCCAGTGAGTTGCCAATTTTACCTGCCAGAAGGACTTCCATAATTGTTAATTCTGTTGTGTAGAGGACTTACGAAGGCACACAAAATTAGACAAAACATGAGTAGGCCCGACTGCCTGTCCAGAACAGATTCTGTCAGGAAAAACAAGGCCATGACTATATAAACCCCAAGGGGGAAAAGCACTAATTTTTTGTGGTATATAAAATGGTATATTAGGACAAGCAATAGGAGAAAGAGGCCGATGAATCCGCCTCCCACAAGGCTTTCCATATATTGATTATGAAAATTGTAATTCAAATACCCCGTGTCTCCAAGTTCAGGATTGCCGGTATAGACACCATATTTTTTATAATATTCATTCAAGTGCTTCTGTTTACTCCCCACTCCCACACCCAAGAGCCAGGCCTCATGCTCCTCAAGTATTTCATAGCCGAAACGCCATTGGAGCAAACGGATGCTTAGCCCATTGAAATCGGAGTCATAGGTAAATTGTTCTTGTTCCATAACACCGAAGCCAGGGTCTTTTAGTTCAGCCATCCTCGCATAAAAGGGTTGTAAGCCAAAAAACAGCAGGAGCAGAATCCCACCCAGAGTCATTATTCTGGCCTTGAGACTCAGATGGCTGCTTATTGCTTTCCACAATACCACAGGAAGCGTCAGTATCACAAATAATTTGGACGCTGCCAACAGCAGAAGCAGCACAAAAAATACCAGCAAAGGCCATTTGTATTTTTCGACATAATCTTCCTGGGGTTTAAAGAGCAGGTAAAAAATGGCAATGGATAGATACCATGAGTAATAAATGGCACCCAGATGATAGGCTTGGGTAAAATTATGATAGATGACTTCATTTAAATCCTGATACTGAAACCAGTTTACACCACCCATAATGAGCATATGGATGCCGCTGATGATGAGTCCAAGAAATAATCCTCTGGCCATCCATTTCTCCTTATCGACTATTAAACCATTGGCAAACAGCATAATAACCGGAACCAACAGCCAGGCTGCTTTTCTTTCAAGATCCTTCCAGAATACTGTGGTATGAGAGTCAGTAAGTAAGCTCATCAAATGCCAAAGGAATAATAAAGTCAAACCCGTGAGCATGGCAATGGAAGGTCTATCAGGTCTGATCTTTCTCTGAGATGCATTAATGATTACCATCAGAGCAAATACCCATAAACTCATCACCGAAAGTCTGGGTGACAAAGGGAGCGTTAGCCAAACCAAAGCCCAACTCCAACTCAAGCATATGTTAGCTTTAGAGGGTTTCATAAAATAAAGACTCGTATTGATCTACAATGGTGGACCATTGGTGATTATTTTCAATCTTGCTCAGATTCTTGTTTCTCCATTCCTCCCGAAAGGATACAGTAGCGTTTTTCAGCATAGACCCGAGGCTTTCTGAGGAAGAAAAATAGCTGGCCTCATCACCCAACACTGCCCGGTTAAATACATTATCATGAGCCGTGATCAAGCAACCACAGGCCATGGCTTCCAGCAAGGAAGGGTTGGTTCCTCCCACAGAATGGCCATGGATATAGATTCTTGAGAAATGTCTTAAACTATCGATGATTCTCTGGTCGTAAATGGCATTCAGAAACAGCACTCCTGCTTTGCTGCCATGCTCTTCCATCAGCTTGCACCGGTAGGCATTGTCATTGCCAATAATCACCAAAGGGACAGGGTCATTGGGCTGTCTGGCCTCGATGGCCATTTCAATATTGTTATCGGGTTCCATTCGGGCAATAATCAGGTCATAGTTATGAGTAGCAAGACCATATTCTTTTACAATTCCTTCATTATAAGAGGTTGGTATCTCAGCCCCATAGGAAATATAATGTACAGGTTTTTGGTATTTGGCGGTGAGGTATTGCTCGACAGCTTTATTGTCAGCAATCAGTCCATCACTTCTAACGGTAGCCCATTTCTCCCCTTTTAATAAAAATGCTCTGACTAAACGGCTATATTTAGGGCGCAGCCATTCCATGCCATCCATATTGACCAGGTGTTTGGCTTTGGAAGGCCATAACCACCACCAAATGGCATCACTGGTATAGCCCAGATGCAATACCAAATCAAATCTTTGTTTTCTGCTGTGCCAATTGGCGTACAAATCATACAAAAACTGGCCAAAACTACCCCATCGTTTTTCCGGGTTTGCAAGCAATACCCTCCTTATACCCTTCCAGTATTCCTCTTTGTTGGGATGGTCGGCACTGGTATACACCGTAATTTGATGCCCTCGGTTGGCCATGTCCACCGCAAATGCCTGGGCAAATGCCTCGAATCCCCCATAATTATTGGGTATGCCGCGGGAACCTAATACAGCTATTTTAAGTTTACTTTTTTGCATGCAATACTTTTTGGTAAGCCTTTAGGGTTTCCTCAGCAGCCCTTTTCCAGGTATAGTGTTCCAGTACATATTTCCTGAGCCTATTATCATCATCGTTCATGGCATCACCCAGGGCTTTTTTAAGGCTATCTCTGTTATCTGCCTCACAATAATGGGCCATGTCCTTAAAATAATCTCGCGTATCACCAATGGTACCCACCACCAACTGGCATCCTTGTGCTGCTGCCTCCAGGGAACTGAGACCGGTAGTTTCAAACCAACTGGGTAAGGCATGTACTTTGGCGGCTGCATAATGTTGTACCAATGCTGACTGGGGCATGAAGTCAATGAATTTCACCTGAGAACCTGCTTCTTCTCTGCACATCTCATAATACCTCTTATGATTGGGTGGTGGTGTACCAATAATGTCCAAAGGAAAACCTAAGTCATTGCAAGCCCTGATCAACTCCAATTGGTTTTTCATTCCATAAATCTGAGCCACAGAAATTACTTTGGATTTTCTTTTTGTATCCTTTGAAAGTGTCCCAAAAATATTGGTATCCACTCCATTGGGAACCACATGATAAGGGCCATTGAAAGCCGTATCCAGTGAAAGTCTATTGTATTCAGACACAGAATTGGGTAGTAGCAAGGCCACAGTATTCAACACCTGCATCATGGTTTTTCGATGGCCCAGTATATAGGGTTTACTCACCAGACTATCCTGTCCGCTTATATAGCGGTACATATTTTTTACATATTCAGAACCTGATTTCCCCAAGCCTTTAAAAAGTACCCGTTGCAGCCTTCCACGTCCTCTGGTATCAAAGGCTGAATAATCGAGATAGATGCTGCTTAATACATAGGGTTTGTTGCTTTTATTGATGTGATAGAGGTGGTCTGCAGGACGTATAATATTGAACAAATGCAGCAAATCGTACTGTTTGTAATTGATGCTATCCGTGGAGAGATACACATCAGCTTTCACCCCAATTTTATTGAGTTCCTCAGCCGTTTTGAGCACCTGAATGCTGTCGCCACCCTTCACGGTATGCAGTGTAGATCGTGTTATGAGCGCAGCTTTTATCATGTCTTCACAATGGCTTGGTTGTGATCAAATGTGTCGAAACGACCCGCGAAAACCAACACCCAAATACCTATTTCAGCAATATTCATCATGAAGCTTCCGGTAAACTGATAGATAAAAATGAAGATGAACAAGGTAAGGCTGAACATATTATTATAGATCCTGAGTTTGATAAAAAAGTAGATTTCCAAGCCTATTTTTACAACAAATCCATACCAACCATAGATGGCCAGCATCTCCGCCATTGAATTGGGTATTCTGACGACTTCGGCCAACTCACCGGAGTATTGGTAGTGGCTGACGATCAGGTCATGGGCAAGAATTTTCACCTGTCCTGCTCCCACCCCAAACCAGGCCTGGTAATTTACCACCAAATCGGTGGCAAACATAAAGGAGTCGAAGAGTCTTCCATTGGCCGAAGTATCTGTGCCGGTGAAGATATTGCTTAAACGAATGGTAACCGGATTGTCTGGCCACAACCAAGCGGCAATTAGCACTATCACAAATAGACTCAGGAGGCCTAATATGCCTGAAAGGAATGACAGCCGAGGAAGTTTTTTATAATGTACAACCATGACCACCAACAAGGCCATTATCATGGCTCCAAGGATACCAAAGGATAAGGACAACACCAGTGGTATACCAATTCCCATCGCATAAAGGAGCTTGTGCTTGGTTTTGCCCATAATTAGCTTCAGCGAGTAAAACAAAAAAACCGGACTCAATAACAGGCCATAATGTGAGGGTTCATAGGCAAATAATTTCAGGCGAGGAAAGGCGGGTATACCTGCGGAAATGGGCTTGCTATACCAGCAAAAATCCTGAACGGCAGGAAAGGCCAGCAACAGCAATGCCAAGCCCACAAATAGGCTGTTCAACATCAGGACTTTCCCGAAGAAAGTTTCCATTTCAGATCCAATTTCTCTGGTCGCCACAAGAGCTGCAAATAGAAAGATCCATGCAGAAAGTATCAGTATGGTGGATACCAGATAGGTTTTGGTATCTATCCCAAGAAAAAGATGAAAGCCCACTGGAATAATGAGGAGCACAGACCATTTTAAAAAGGTTTTCATCTCAGCTTTTTTATACAGATAGTATAAAAACACCGGTGTGAGCAGTCCGGTATATAACAAGCCTTCCGGTAAAAAAGTATTGTTAAAAAAGAAAAACAATACGATTAAAGGCAGAAAGCCATAATATGCTTGAGATAGCTTCATTCGAAAAGCAATTTCAAATTAAAATCCTTGTTCCTGATATAGATAAAAATGAAGCTGATGATGGCCAGCAACAAATAGGCTCCTATCCACATCCAGCTAGTGGAAAGTATGGCTCCCATGACTGCCAGTGATGGCACAATATTTAAAAAGGTTTCTTTGATGATACCCGAATGCAATGCCCTTTTATTCACCAGATAATACATCACTGGCATAAATACAATCATAGCTGCGTTTTGCCCCCAAATCAGGCTTTGTGCGCTTCCATACCATGAAAAACAGAGGACCATACCCACAATGATGGCTGTTTTATACATGAATTCGAGGGAGGTGATAAAGGATAAGGACTTGATGGCATTCAGGTATAGTTTGGGCACGATGGCCAATACGAGGAAAGCTTCAAAAATCAGGAATAGTTTGAAGAAGTCGATCATTTTGGCATACTTATCGGGGCCCAGCCATAAAATGAACAAGGGCTCTGAAATGAGATATATGAATAGGATCACCAATAATGAAAATCCAACAGAAAATGCCCTTATACTATAAAAGTGACTTCGGGTTTCTCCCAGGGATGCTTTCAATCGGGCTACCTTAGGCAGGAACCAGCTGACCACTGCTTCAAAGGCCATATGGAGGTGGTTGGCGATGGTGGCTGCCAACACAAAATAAGTAACGGCAGCAGTTCCCAAATAGAAGGCTACTAAAAAACGATCCATCTGATAGGATGCCACAGCTATGATGGTTTGCAACCAGGTCCAGAATCCAAAATGATAAAGCGCCTTTCGCTCCTGAAGGGGTTTCCATATCTGCAAACGAAAACCTTTCATTCTGGAAAATATGACCCATGCCTGTATACCTACCACCAGGGTATTCACTACAAAACTGGCCATGAATACAGCCAGTAATCCATAACCCAGATAGATGAGAATGAAATGTAAGCTAAGGGCCAGCAAACGATTCAACATATTGAAAATGGCTGCCTTGTGGTATTGTTCAAAGCCTTTAAAAATGCTCTGAAAAAGGACCTCCGGAAACTTGATGGCAATGAAAAAAGTGGCCACAGAGAGTATGGTCCAGAGTCCATCGGAAAAAACACCCGGATCCCAAAGGGCCAGTCCGTAAAGCAAGCCTCCCAATAGGCTCAGCAGCCCCATCATTCTTCCCAATAATCGGGAAGCAGCATTAATATAGGCATACATTTTAGGGGTATCATCTTTACCCAGGGCTTCTGCCACATGAGCGGTGATGGAGAATGGAAGTCCAAAGCCCACCAGATGTACGGCAATAAAAACATAGGAGTTTATGAGCATCCACTGTCCAAATACATATTCCCCCAACTGGTCGATAAAGAATGGGGTCATTGCCAGGAAAGCGGTGGGGTAAATGAGGATATTCGCTAAATTCCAGCCTGAATTACGTACATTTGTTGATGGTCTGCTCATGTTTCTCCAATTGGTAAAAATAGGAGAAATGCTGATTGACTGTCACTTTATGACCAAATATCAAAACTAAAACCTTCGTTATGGAGTCGAATCAAGATCACAATGCCAGAGAAAGTGGAGAAAAAGTATGGGAGAGTTTTCAAAACCAGCTTGGTGAAGCCAAAGGTTTTTTTGGCGCTATGTACACTTCATTTAAAGGATTCGTAAAGAGGCAATTGCTTTTTATCCTGGTCTTTGGTGTTTTATTTGCGGCCCTATCGACTGCCTGGTTCTATATGCAACCAAAGGTTTTTGAAGCAGAGATGACCTTATCATACGTACATCTGGAAAAGAAAATATATGCCGATATGTTGGCAAAACTCGACCAGCTGGCAGCCAACGAAATGCATGAAGTCCTATCGGAACTCCTTGCCCTAGACCTTAATGAAGCCAGCGATTTGGTGGGCATCAAAAGCTTTAATATCAAAGATGAGGTGCTTACAGAAGATATAAGCACTGAAAAAATCCCTTTTTATATTAGGGTACAGGTAAAAGATCTGGACATGCTGGACGAATTGGAAGAAGGCCTAGTGCACTATCTGAACAATGGCCGTTTTGTAAAGGAGCGTTTGAACTATATGAAAGAGAAAAGCGTAAAGGAATTGGCTTTCCTCAATCAGAGGTTAGACATTGCTGACTCCTTAAGCAGGATGATCATTCTC
The DNA here is from genome assembly GCA_016845065.1 of Fidelibacterota bacterium. Classification (GTDB taxonomy): domain Bacteria; phylum Fidelibacterota; class UBA8477; order UBA8477; family JABMPR01; genus JABMPR01. The sequence goes on from JAERTG010000022.1 coordinate 12,249, forward strand.
AAATCTTCAGCCAACGATGAAAAAACCATTACCCGGGTTGAATTGCTTGAGGAAACCATGCTTATTTATAAACGCATACAGGATGTGGAAGGAGGTTTGCGATTCAATGTTAATATTGAAGTGATGGATGGTTTTATTGCCAACAACAAACCCATGGGTAAAGGGCTGTATTATTATCTGTTGTACGGATTTCTACTGGGCATGGCCATCAGGCTGGTGCTACTGGTTTTTATCTAGCAAACCCGGAATCGCTCACTATAAGAAGTACTGATCGATGTGCTTTTTAAATGCTTCCTTGTATTGCTCACTAATGGGTATATACACATCATTATCATAAACAATCCGGCTTCTTTCTATGGTGGTGATTCTATTGAGATTCACAATATAGGAACGGTGAACCCTCATAAAGGAATCCGCTGGCAAGGCTTCTTCGAGTTTTTTCATACTCAAAAGCGTCATCACCGGTTTTTCATGAATAAGATGGATGCGCACATATTCTCGCATGCCTTCAATATATTTGATATCGGACAATTCAATCTTTAAGATTCTGTGTTCCGATTTGATATAGAGTTGTTTTTCCTTGAGGTTTAAGGTTTCTGCGGCTGGCGTTGATTCCGTCAAGCGTTTATTGGCTTTATTGGCTGCCCTTAGAAAATCAGCATATGCAATGGGTTTAAGCAAATAATCCAAGGCATCCACTTTAAAGCCTTCGATGGCATACTCGCTATAGGCCGTAGTAAAAACTATGAGGGGTTTATGTTCCAGCGATTTTACAAATTCCATCCCGCTGAGATCCGGCATATTAATATCCACAAACATCAAATCCACAGGAGATTTCTGAAGTTCCTCCATGGCATCAAAAGCACTTTCGCACAAGGCCACAGCCTCAAGAAACGGCGTTTGCTCAATGTAATTTTCCATTTGTTTCAAGGCCAGAGGTTCGTCATCTATGGCTATACATCGTATCATAATTATATGGGTATGGATAGATTTACTGTGAATATTTCCTCGCCATCAATGATATCCAAATGATAGGCATCGGCATATAAAAGATCCAGGCGTTTTCTGGCATTTTGTATGCCTATTCCTGAGCCTTTTTCCTGCTCTTTAACCGGAGCTTTGCTATTCTTTAGCTGGAAAAGCAGTCTGTTTTTGTCCAGCAGCAGATCAATGGATATAAAAGACTTTTGCTGGTAGCTGATGCCATGTTTAAAGGCGTTTTCGATAAAAGAAGTAAATAAGAGGGGTGGAAGTGTAGTATCAGGTATGTCTTTGGGCAAATTAAAACCAATGGATACTTTATCCGATACTCTTAATTTCATCAAATTGATATAACTCTCCATGAATTCCACTTCCTTTTTCAGGCTGGTGCTGCCATGGGCAGTATCATAGAGCAGATAGCGCATCATTTTTGAAAGTTTCACAACGGCATCCTTTGCCTTGTCTGAGCTGATGTCAATTAAAGTATGAATGTTGTTCAGGGTATTCATGAAAAAATGAGGATTCACCTGATTGCGAAGCATATCCAACTGGTTCACTACATTTTCCTTTTCAAGTTTGGCTTTCTCCTTTTCAATTTCAGCCCATCGGAAAGAGGCCTTCAGCCCGGTATCAAAACCAACCATCAGCAAAGAAAAAATCAGCAGATTCACAACCGGTGGCATCTGTCTTGTATTTGGTGGTGGCTTCCTGTTAAAACTAGCCTGGCCCGGTGGTCGTTTGTCCGGTAGTGGATTCCTTTGCTTCTCTAGCAAGTGTGGAGGCGGAAGCTGTCTGTTCGGCTTATTTTGGTGATGGAAGAAAGAACCAAGGCTTATCAAGGCAATGACTGATAAAACAGAAAAGAAATACAGCAGGCGTTTACTCTTAAACAGGAATTGGGGAACTAAAATAAATCGGTTGATCAAAAAAACAATGAGGAGCGGAATCATGACATCCATGGGCTTCATGATTCGCCCCCAATTGAAATTTTCTTCTTCATGAAACATGAAGGGTGATGCCAGAAGCACCATCCAAACAAAAACAATAAGCAGGATTTCTATGATTTTGAATCTCTTGTTATCTTTTGTCATGCTTCTGTGGGTCATTAAGGAATAATATTACAAAATATATGGCAAACAGCCCCTGATTCTTTGCCTACCTCTGATCTTTTTTTGGTTTACGTTTTCCTTGCTGACCAGACTCCTGGTGTTTTCTCATTTTTTTCATATGGGCATCAAACTTTTTCTGTTGTTCTTGAGTTAGCACTGACTTCACTTCGTTTTCAAAGTCTTGTATTTGTTTCTCCATGACATCCCGGCTGGGTCTTTCTCCGGTTTTTTCACTGATCTCAATCTTTTCACGCATGCCATCGAAATGATTGTTAAAGATTCCAGCTAGCTGCTCCTTCTGTTCGCCGGAAAGATCCAGTTCTTTGCTCAAATTATCGACCATTTTACTCACCTTTTCAGCATCAGGAATGGGTGGTGGTCCTGCTTTACGTTCGCCCTGAGCACAGGAAACATTTGTAATTGCCAGCACGAAAATAAGCAGCATTGAAGTGATTTGTGTGATTCTAATTATATTTTTCATTTTTCTATGTATTTAGGTTGTATGCCAATTCAATCCTGGCATTTGAGATTATTTATCTTAATCAGCGTTTCTTACCAAACGCACATAATTGTAAATTCTAATGGCGTCACCCTGGGGACCATGGCCTTCAGGATAATCATCCGGATTTCCTGCTTTAGGGTCGCTTCTTTGAGCCCCGGCTCCATGCACATCCATCCATTCATTCATATAGCCCATAGCCCGGCCGAAACACACATAGGAAGCATATCCGCCCGAATGATTGGCTGACCAGTTAGCGTGGGTAGTATTGGACCAATAGGCCGGATAATCAGTCTCACCGGCTTCATTTGTTATTTGGGTGCAGTTAAAAACAGGATCGATGGCTGGAGAGTTTGAAGTCGCCGGTGAACGGCTATAGTCCACTATACTCTGCAGTTCTTTCACATCCGGCAGCCTCCAGTCGGAATAACCGGCCAATTCCAATCCTTCTGCATAGGCCAGTGCTTCTTCCCAATTGAGTCCATTACCATTGTCAGCTTTCATCCACATAAGTCCAGTGGCCAAATCGCTTACAGTCTCATCTCCATTGTCCTGGAACTCATTCTGCCCATAGGCTTCATTGCCTCTGACATAAGTCACAAAGAAAGTCTTATCTCCCGGACCAAAAGGCATTTGCATTCCATAGCCCTTTATTCGTCCATCGGCAAAGTTTACACCGAATAAGGTTTCGTCACCC
>JAERTG010000023.1 GCA_016845065.1 Fidelibacterota bacterium
TCCCATAAGGAGCTTCCATCAAAGCTTCTCTTGTATGCTCTAATGTCATCGGTACTTCGACTCGCTCTATAGTAATAACTGTGGTCTTCATCTATTGAAATCAGCCTACCGTCATGCTCTTGCAAATTGTCAACTCGGAAAAGGGTATCTCCTTGTGCATTAACTTTGAAATAGAAATATTCGTCTCTAGCGTTAAACCACCCCCCGGTAACAAATTGAGTATCGGGTGTTGCAAATATGTAGACATATTCTTCATCTATATAATCAAGAACCTCCTTGCCACCAGGGGTCCAATCAACACTACCATCGCTCCAAACGTGTTGACTGAAAATTGCAGGGTGAATACCATTCCATCGAAAATCCAACCAGGAGACATAAGCACCTCCTTGTTGATCTGTGCAAATCTCCGGAATACCATTCGTTAGCCCAAATGCGATTGAACTTTGCTCAGTGGTAACTAATACGCCTCCTTCGGACCAAAGTTTGTTACCATCCAAATCAATTTTTTGAAGATAGCCGTATCCCTTGGGATTTGCTTGATCCTCAATATATTCATACTGGCAAAATGCCAGAATCAGACAGGAGTCTTCGCTCATAAACATACCAGATGAAAATTGACCATCGTAAAGTCCGCCAATTGATATCCAGTCAGTGCCGGTGATGAGGTCACCGTCTCTGGTTATTCTTGTAAGAAAGATATCACCGAAATAATTCTCTCCTGCCACCCATGACCCACCACGTCCATCTGGTAAAAATCTACCATAGTGTATCCAGGGAAAATCAACTGCTGAATCACTTTCGGTAGGCCATTCAGACCAGAGAAATGACGGAAACAATAGAAATGTAAGTATTGCAGCTAAATAATTCCTTTTAGGAGATTTCATTTTTTGCCACACTTATCTTTTTGTGTCATTCTAACTATGTTTATGCTGTCTGGTGTAGTCATTGATTGATAATATTTGATCCCAAATATGTGGTTCGCAGATCTGCAAATTCCCCTCCATCACAAGCGTATTGATGATAAATAAATTTTATTCCGTGTTATTAACTCTCCTGATAAACGATTAAAGTTCATCTAATGGACTCCGCACTCCACCGGGTCCTCTATTGAGAACATGGGTGTAGATCATTGTCGTCTTTAAATCCTTATGACCCAACAATGTTTGCACCGTACGGATATCATAACCCCCTTCCAATAAGTGTGTTGCAAATGAGTGACGGAAAGTATGACAGGTTATCCGCTTGGTCAAGCTGCATTTATCAACAGAAAGTTTAATCGCCCGTTGTATTATCGATGCATCAAGATGATGTCGTCCCTCCTTCCAGGTCTTTCTGTCAACCCAACGCTTTTCCTGAGGGAATACCCACTGCCAACGCCATTCTGAGGATGCGCCAGGATATTTTCTGTCCAAAGCACCTGGCAATACAACCTCCCCCCAACCCTGCTCAAGGTCAGATTCATGTATGGCCTTGACTGCAATCAAATGCCGTGACAACCGCAGTTTCAGGACCTCAGGCAGCATGACCACCCTGTCTTTGTTGCCCTTGCCCCTGTTGATATGAACTTCGTTTCGATGCATATCCAGATCCTGAACCCTTAATCGTAAACACTCAATTAAACGCATACCCGTCCCATAAATCAATTCCACCATCAGCTTGTTGCGACCCGTCAACCGACCTAAAACCATCTTGACCTCAACTTTGGACATTACAATTGGAACCCTCATCGGCTTACGTGCCCTGATTAAGCCCTCCAATTCTCCAACCTCTCTTCCAATAATATGGCGATATAAAAAAAGCAAGGCAGCCAATGCCTGATTTTGCGTCGAGGATCCAATGTTCGCCTCTACCGCCAGATAGCTTAAGTATTCGTTTATTTCTGACTCTGCCATCTGCTCCGGATGCTTGTATTTATGGAACCGAATAAACCGTACCAACCAGGAACTATATGCTTTTATTGTGTTTGGACTATAATGCCGGGATCGCATGGCTTCCTGATAGCGAGTGAGTAGTTTTGGACCCCTTTTATCATTTTGAATTGAACGACCTGAATGAATAGAATTCTCTTTCATTTTCATACCCCATATTTTTAATATTGGATGTAGTTAAAGCGATGTAAGGAGGGTTGGCGCACCAAACATAGAACGCCCATGATATAATTGAAACACATAATTGATCTTATTAATGAGTGGCCGATGAGAACCCTTTATCCAATATTATTGGAACTTGTACCAGGAATTAGAGTAGATTAAAGACATCCAATACCGGTAATCAAAGAAGGAGGACCATATGACCCTTAAAGAGAAACTAGAACTTCTGTGGAAATATCTATTTTTGGCTGTAATCGTGTTTGCACTCATGCAATTTGGTAGATCCCACCGATCAAAAGCTATCTATCATGATTTTAAAGGTGATCATGGTAGTAAAATGATGTGGTACAGCGATGAACATTGTGATACCGATGAAATGAAAGTAGATGTTGAAATTGAGAAATTCGCAGACGGTGACTCCACAATCAAAGTGATCATCAACGGTGAAACCATGGATCTGGAAGATCTGGATGAGCTGGATGAAAATGTTTTTATTAAAAAGATGAAACATGATGGTGGCAAAGAACACAAAGTCAAGATTATCAAAAAGAAGAAATCTGGCAAATAGTTAACCAAAAAAAAGGCGAGTTCTACTCGCCTTTTTTTATATCAATTCAATTAATTTTATTTTGAATAGACAGCAATTGCAGACATTACTTCCCGTTCAACTGTTTTACCTGCTGGTCGATTAAGCAACATACCGTTGACCACCAGAGCGGAAGAACCACCCCCATCCAGATTTATGGCATCTTCACAGCCCAATTCCTGCATAATATTTGCCAGTTCTGGTAAATCTACACCTCGACTAATCAATTGCCTTCCATCTACCAACAGGAGGATCAAATCGCCTTCTGGTGTTACACCTGCAGCTGTGCGGGGATGAACTTCAGGTATGCTGGTTCCAAAAAATACTTCTTCATTTACAGGAATGAAAACTTCCCCATCACGCATAAGCAGAGGACCAGCACCCAAAATATCCCGGTATGGCCACAATTTACGGTAGGTCGTATCCTTTCGGGCACCAGGTTGACCAGGAGTATTCTCAATACCCTGCTCCCAACTAAAAACCGAATCGCCAGAAGATGATACCCAGTTTATTTCAATACCGTCGTTCTCATTAAATCCAATGGCTGAACGATGCAGGTAAAACCTCTGTTCACCGCGCAACACAGAAGTCGTCGCTGCATGGATGAGATCGCCATCTACTTTTAATAATCCCACATGTTTGGCTGGATTTAAATCCATCCTGAAATATCCACCATTGATCATCACGGGAACATCAAGACGTTGGGCAAATTCAGAAACAGTTTCCCGAGCATCATAATCTGATGAAACCACCACACGAGTCTCAATTTCAGGTAGTGACTCCTTAACCAGCACATACCAGGCTCTGAGGTTGGAGCCAACATGGACCGATTGATAGACTCGAATCCCTTCAGGCAGGTCCTTATTAATAGAATCAATGGATGTCCATTCAAGTCCAAGATCTGGGTATTCAACTGAAGAGCTACCACAACTATTGAATCCAACGAGAAGCGAAATGACAATCAGAGAGTAGAGAATTCGATTAAGCATATTTGCCAATATAGTCAAAATATTACCAATATAGAAAACCGATTATGACCTTAGTTGCTTTTCTTTGCAGAATTAATCAGAAATACAGCAATTATTGATAAGGTACCACCCAGTAGGATGTTCACCTTTAACGGCTCATTGAGTATGAGCATGCTGAATATCAATGCGCTCAAGGGTACGGTAAAAATGAATGCAGATGCCTTTTCAGACCCCAACCGAGAAGCTGCCACAAAGTAGGCTGTGGTGGCAAATGCCATGGCTCCAACTGATATGGAAATCAGGTTTAACCAAAAGCTCAATCCCATGCTAAACACGACAAAGACTTCCGATCCATCGATAAACAGGAGTGATATGACAGCACTAATTAAATACAACCAGAAGCTGTAGGTGAGTGTACTCATATGCTGATTTATCTTTGAGGAAATAAGGGTCAGGAAAGCCCATGTGCTAGCACACAGTACAAAGTATTGAGTCCCACTTGTGAATATGGCAGACCATCCTTCCTGCCACACGTTGATGAGGATGCTTCCACCAAAAATTCCTAACAAAAGACCGCCTAGCGATCGACCTCTTGGAAATTTTTTGGTTACCACAGAAATAAGGAGAAATGTGAGGACAGGATTAAGTGTGGTGACCAACACCCCACCAGCACCTGCTGCACCCAGATGTGTCCCTGTAAAATAGAAATGATTATATAGAATGAGAAAAACAGCGCTCCCAAGAATGGAGGGTATTCCCTTTGCAGTGATTCTCCATTCTACACTTCTTAATAATAGAGTAAACCACATGAATATGGCCGCGATGAGAAACCGCCAGAACATGAGGATGGGTATGCTGGCATATTCTCCCAGTATTTTGCCATTGGTCCAGGAGAGTCCCCACAATGACATGGCGAGAATCATGATGATGTAAAGAAAGGTATTCTCAGATCTTTTCACCTGACAGGTTAATCAGGAGAATGGAAATTACCCCAACTGAAATAAAAAAAGCTCCCGCCAATTTCTTGATGGGAGCTTGATATTAAGTATGTTTTGGTTTTACTCCTCTGCAGCTACATAGCGAGGGTAAACTGGCACAAACATATTCTCTTTAACCCAGACTTTGATGTTCTTGGGTCTCTCCACTCGCGCTAGCCCCTCATCAAAAGCCATCTTACAAACTGCAGTGGCAATAGTTAGCGATATTTTCCGAATCTTTCTCAAATCTGGATAGACTGTCCTCAAAGATAACTCTTCCTCGGTAACCATGTCTGCCAGCGTCTTAGCCGCCGTGTAAAACATAGCATCAGTGACTTTTGTTGCCTGACATAAGGAGGCACCTAAACCTACTCCAGGAAAAATAAACATGTTGTTGCCCTGTCCTGGTACATAGATTTTTCCCTTCATCCGTACTGGATCGAAGGGACTTCCACTTGCAAAGATTGCCTTACCCTTTGTCCATTTGTAAGCCTGTTGAGCCGTACATTCGGATTTAGTGGTTGGGTTAGAAAGCGCAAAGATGATGGGTTGTTTAGAATACTTCATCATTTCTTTGACAATATCCTCAGTAAAGGTCTGACCCTGACCACTAACGCCAACCAGGATAGTTGGTTTCACTGCCTTGATCACATCCAGGAGGTTATCAATGAGTGCTTCATCCCGGGCATAAGGAACCTTGTGATCCTGAAGCGGTCGAGGACCATTTTTGACAACCAATCCCTGACTGTCAAGCAACCAGAAAAGTTTCCTGGCTTCTGCTTCACTCATGCCGCTTTCCTCAACGATTCCGGCAACGATCATATCAGCAATACCAACCGCAGCAGATCCCGCACCATAGAAGATGATGCGCTGGTCAGATAGTTTCTCCTGCTTCATGCGCATGCCACCTAACAGACCGGATAGCGCAACAGCTCCTGTTCCCTGGATATCGTCATTAAAGCATAAGACTTCATCACGGTATTTATTGAGAATTGGGAATGCGTGATCGTTGGTAAAATCTTCCCATTGTATCAAAGCTTTGGGCCAGCGATCTTGAACTGCCTTGACAAACTCATCAACAATCTCGTAGTATTCATCATCCTCAATTCGATGCTGGTTGAGTCCCAGATAAAGCGGATCTGCCAATAATTCCTCGTTATTGGTTCCAGTATCCAGCAGAATAGGTAAAGTTTTGCAGGGATACACCCCACCACCAGCAACATAAAGAGCAAGTTTACCAATCGGAATACCCATTCCATTGGCACCAAGGTCTCCTAACCCAAGGATCCTTGATCCATCAGAAATCACGATGATATCGATCTCGTCCTGATTCCAGTTATCAAAGATGTTTCGAATTTGTCCTTTGTCTCTGGCACTGATGTACATGCCACGATTCTTGCGATAGATATGGCCGAATTGCTGGCAGGCAGCCCCTACAACAGGTGTATAAACAATGGGCGTCATCTCCATGAGGTTTTCTGTGAGTACCTTGTAATACAGCGTCTCATTTCTATCATGAAGGCTGGTAAGGAAGATGAATTTTTCCAATGGGTCTGTTTTACGCTGATAGTTTTCCAATACACGAACCACCTGTTCTTCAATATCGACGACCTTTGGTGGGACTAATCCCTGCAGTCCTAATTCTTCTCGTTCTTCTTCTGAAAAGGCTGTCCCCTTGTTGAGTAGTGGTTCATTTAAAACATCTGCACCTCTTACGATCACCTCAAGCGGTTCATCCATGTTTTCCATCTGATAACGACGTTTTTTTACCATTCCCATGATCTTCCCCTTCTAAAACTATTTAAAAACATTAAGGGACACAATGTGCCGAAGTGAACCCTTTGCTAGTGTTGATCCTTCATGCTGGCATAATTATGCAAAAATGATGCAAGCTTGGCACTATTCATGCAAATAAAATTCCAAGATTAGAGATTTTTTTAATAGAGAATGATTCATTTTTTTAAATAGCGGAGGGATAATGGATATTAAAAATCGTTGGTTTGTTGTTCTAGGAGCTGTTCTCATTCAGCTTGCCCTGGGGGCAATTTATGCATGGTCAGTTTTCACACCATCACTGGTCGATGCTGGATGGACAAAAGCTATGACGCAGGCTGTTTTTGCTACCGGTCTATTCTTTTTTGCATTTGTTATGGTTATTGCAGGTAGAATAATGCCCAAATTGGGACCTCGTAAAGTTGCCATGGCTGGTGGGTTTGTACTTGGCTCAGGGTATCTCCTCGCTGGTCTGTTCGGCGGAACAAGTTTTATCGCTCTGCTCATATTTATCGGGATGATAGGTGGAGCAGGAATCGGACTTGCCTATGTAGTACCTATTGCAGTTGGTATGCGTTGGTTTCCAGATAAGAAAGGTTTAATCACAGGTATGGCAGTGTCAGGATTTGGTTTTGGCGCCACCCTCTGGGTTAAACTTGCTGGATCATGGGGTTCACTTATTGCCATCTATGGACTGAGCACAACCTTTACAGCATTTGGTGCCATCTTTATGCTCATGATTTTAATTGGTGGTATCTGGATGATTTTCCCACCGGAGGGTTGGTTGCCAGCGGGATACACTTTACCCGTAGCTTCTGATGGAACCGCAATCGGTGATGATCATCAATTCAACAGTACTGAAATGCTAAAAACACCTCAGTTTCATTTTATATCTATGACATTCGCTTTTGGTGCCAGTGCAGGGCTCATGAGTATTGGTCTCATGAAATTGTGGCCCATGGTGGCTTTAACTGGAAATGGAATTGACAAGATCGCTGCCAGCGCAATAGCTGGAACCGCCATGGCTGTGTTTTTCTCGCTTGCTAATGGTCTGGGTAGAATTGCCTGGGGTGCCATCAGTGATAAGCTGGGAAGGAAACAATCCATTATCATTATGATGGCCACGCAGGGTGTATTTGTCATTCTTTTCCAGTGGATGGCTGGAACCCCTATCCTTCTGTATCTGGGAGCAACGCTCATTGGTTTTAACTTTGGTGGAAATTTTTCACTCTTCCCCACAATCACAGCCGATACTTTTGGTACCAAGTTCATTGGACAAAATTATGGCTGGATCTTCCTGGCATACGGTTTTGGTGGAATTCTTGGACCCATCATGGGTGGTTGGCTGGGAGACATGGGTAACTTCCCACTGGCCTTCACCATTTGCGGAATTCTTTGTTTAATCGCCGCTGTTATCATCTCACAGATTAAACCACCGGTAAAAACAGCTTAGTTACACTATCAATCAATAAAAAAAAGAGACAGCGCATGCTGTCTCTTTTTTTTTCAAAAATCTCTCCTCATAGTTAGTCAGGAAGAGATGCTAATATTTTGGAATTCTGCAAACCGGTGAGCTCAACTTGAACAATCCTATTCAATTCAGTTTGTCCGTTCTCATTGATATGGACTTTCAGGTAATTTTCAGTCATTCCTGTCAGAACTCCGTCATGATTGGATTCAAGAAGGACATTTTTTGACTGATTTAATTGACGTAGCGCAAAGGTCTGGTTCTTTTTATCCGAAAGCTGTGTCAGGCGTTTGTTTCTTGCTTTTCTATCCCTCATACTAACCTTACCTGGCAAATCTATGGCCTCAGTATTTGGACGCTCTGAATAGGTAAAGACATGGAGATAGGATATATCCAGTGAGTCTAACAAATCATAGGTGTCCTGGAACTCTCTTTCACCTTCACCGGGAAAACCAACGATTACATCGACTCCGATACCAGCGTCAGGCAGAACAGATCGTACAGCGCTAATCCTGTCTTTGTATAGCGCAACACCATATCTCCGTTTCATTAAACTAAGAATCTTATCTGAGCCAGCCTGTAAGGGGATATGAAAATGTGGTAGAACGCTTTTTGATGTAGATACGAAATCAATGATCTCATCAGTTAAAAGATTTGGTTCGATGGATGATATCCTGATTCTGTCGATACCTTCAACATCATCAAGTCTTTTGAGAAGGTCAATCAATGTTATCTCAACACCAAATCGGTAATCGCCTACATTCACTCCAGTGAGTACAATTTCCTTGACACCTTGTGCAGCAATTTCCATGGCCTGATTAACCAATATTTCCGGATCAATGCTGCGACTCTTGCCTCTGGCCAATGGGATAGTGCAATAGGTGCAGGGGTAATCACAGCCATCCTGAATTTTCAGGAATGATCTGGTTCTATCACCAACAGAGTATGATGGTGTACAGCCATGCAACTCATCTACTTCAGTATCCTGGATAACCAGAGGAAGTTCTTCTGGAGAATCAAAATCAAGATGCTGAATCAAGTTGAATTTCTCTTTCATCCCCAAAACCACATCAACCTTTGATGTAGCGACTATGTTTTCCGGTCGAAGCTGTGCATAGCAACCAATGACTGCTACCTTTGAATCAGGTGACTGTCTTTTAGCTTTATTGACAATTTTGCGGAATTCTCGATCAGCATTCTCAGTAACAGAACAGGTATTAATTACATAAAGGTCAGCAGTCTGGCTAAAATCAATTTTCTCATACCCAGCCGTCTCGAATTGTCTGGATATGGTTGAGGTTTCAGCATAATTAAGCTTACAGCCTAGTGTATGAAAGGCGACCTTTTTTGTTCTACTATTCATGCTTATATAATAGTCACCACTTCATGGTTAGAAAGTTCATTTTGATTCTCAATATTGATTCAGTTTAGGGCATGAAAATATCCCATAAATCACCATTAATCGTGAATAAAACCCCCGAATTCAGTTTGATTTAATACGGAGTAAATTATTTTGTTTTCTCACATCAAAAGGAGTAAACATGAACCTATTTTCTCATTCCTGGCTTCCATTCATTTACCTGTATGGGCTTGGAGGAATCCTATTCATCGCAGGAATCGTAATCACCATGAAAGCTGGTGCGTTTGACCTGAAACGTCCCAAGCATAAAAAGTGGATGTGGATTCTTATTTTTGGTTTCATCTGGTACCTGACCATGCATGCCCTCATGACCTGGGCAGCACTTGGAACCATTTCTCCTTATGTTGTGCTCTATACCCTACTCGCTATGGTCGGAGTGTTTATTGTTGTCACCTTAAGATTTGGAAAAGGAGCTAGGGTATAATGCAAACCTTTCATAGTATAGGAACTACGACAGACTGGGTTGTGATGGTGGTCTACTTTATGGCCATCATGCTTTTTGGTAGCTATTTCGGAAGATATACAAAGAATACCTCAGATTTCTTCTTCGGTGGACGTCGATTCTCATGGTGGCTGATAACCATGTCAATTGTTGCTACAGGTGTAGGAAGTCACAGTTTTGTGAAATATTCCGCCAAGGGATTTGAGCATGGTATTTCCTCATCCATGACCTACCTCAATGACTGGTTCTTTATAGCCTTTTTTATGTTTGGATGGCTTCCCATCATTGTTTATTCCAAGATTCGCTCCATCCCTGAATATTTTGAAAAGCGCTTTAGTCCATCCTCACGATTCATCGCTACCATACTTCTTTTACTATACATGATCGGCTATATCGGTATTGGATTCCTTACCCTGGGTAAGGCTGTTATCCCCATGCTGCCTAGTGCTTTTATGATTTTTGGAATGACCATACCTGTCACCTTAATGGGTGCTATCATCGTCATTGCCATTATCACTGGTATTTATATAACATTTGGCGGTCAAACCGCGGTTATTTTTACAGACCTTTTACAGGGATTTATCCTCCTGTTTGCTGGTCTTCTGCTCTTCTTTTTTGGAATCACCTATCTGGGAGGATTTGATATTTTCTGGGACTTATTGCCCACGGAATGGAAACTCCCTATGGCGGACTTTAACCAGCCCTCCAATTTCAATTTTGTAGGAATATTTTGGCAGGATGCCATTGCAGGATCCATCGGGTTTTTATTCATGAATCAGGGATTGATCATGCGCTTTATGGCCTGTAAGAATGTAAATGAAGGACGAAAAGCTGCTGGTATTAATATTTTGTTTGTACTCCCGATTTCTGCAATTGTTGTAGGTAATGCTGGATGGGTAGGTAAAGCAATTTCGGTTGCCAGTCCTGAAATCGTCAGTCCTTCTGTTTCACCAGATCAGATCTTTGTGGTGGTAGCAAACATTATTGCCAGTCCTGGTATGTTTGGATTCATTATGGCTGCATTAACCGCTGCCCTCATGAGTACTGTTGATACGCTCATTAATGCGACTGCAGCTATTTACATAAACGATGTCCATAGACCGGTGAGAGATTTTCTGAAGAAAAGCTATGGTTCAGTAGCCGAGAGTGATCGCAAAGAGCTGACAGCTGCACGTTATGCATCAATTGCTGTCACAACACTGGGTGTTTTAGCCGTCTTGGCTTTCAAGAACTTTCCAACTGTCTATGAAGCTCATGGATTTTTCCACTCAACACTTACTCCACCGCTGGTTGTGGGAATATTCCTTGGCGTCTTCTGGAAACGTTTTACGGCCTCAGCTGTTATCACAACCTTTGTAGGTGGTGTAGCCCTCATGATCCTGGGTGCCAGATTTCCTGGAATACTCATTGCTCCTTTTGATCATGGAATTGAGATGAACGAAGCACACCCCTATTCATACATCCGTGCCCTATATAACACGGTAGTCTGTACTGGTGTTGGTATCATTGCAGCGTATACAACCAACGCACAACTTAACTTTGTTGCCAAAATCAGAGCGAAGTCAAATGATAAGACTGTCATGAACGCAGTACTGGGTGCTGCTATCGTAGCTTTTGCCATTATACTTTTTGGACTTCTGGGTATGACAGTTCAAGTTCTTGCCGCTCTGATTGTGATTGCCTTGGTTCCCCTGGTTGTGACATACTTTGTCCATTATGATGAGGAAGTGAACACACTGGGTCTTACTGCAAGCTCAATCAATATTGCCAGAAAACAATTTAAAGGCAGTGAACCAAATGATGAAGTTGGCGAAACTGTGATTGTAAACTGGAAATTAACTGAGAGTGATGAGCCGAAACTGCAGTTCTCACAGAATGACATGGACATGATGAAAGCAAAAACGGGTGATCTCGTCTATCTCTCAGATAAGCGAAAATGGATGGGTGGCTTAAAATCTGTTCATTCAACCTACGCTGAACCCCACAACGAAGATGGTGTAGTTTATATGACGCAGGATTTGAAGGAATCTGGTCTCTTTGTTGAAGGTCGTGAACTCTGCGCTGAAAAAGAGATGTAGACCTTAATATGCGCCCTCTCATCCTGTCTCTCATCATCATCCTGGGGTCGAGTGGGCTGTCTGCTCAAAATCAGTTTAAGGCTGCATTCTGGAATATCGAGAATCTATTCGATACGACGGATGCAGCTCTGATTAGAGATGATGACTTTACTCCCGCAGGCAAATACCAATGGACCGAAGAGAGATTGGTTAAAAAGTTTCTAGATCTTTCAAGAGTGATCCATGACATGAATCAAGCAAATGATCTGGCTATTCTGGGTCTGTCTGAGATTGAGAATAAGCAGGTTTTAAATCGTTTAAATTCAGATTTCATAAATTCAGGATTACAGGTGATTCACAAGGAATCTCCAGATGAACGTGGCATTGATTGCGCCCTGCTTTATGATCCAAGCATTGTCACCGTCCAGAATTATCAATTTTTACCCATCTATCTGGCGGGAGAAGAGAAAACTCGAGATATCATTGAGGCTGAATTCAGTTTCAAAGGCTGGGATAAAAACAAAACGCTATACGTCTTTGTCAACCATTGGCCCTCTCGCTGGGGTGGGCAGAAAGAAACTGATCCTCTCAGACGGACAACTGCCAGAACCTTGAGGACACGCATCGATCAAATTCTGTTGAAGGAACCACATGCAGACATCCTGGTTATGGGTGATTTCAATGACTACCCCGATGACCCTTCGCTATATGAAATCCTTCGCGCACACGAAGCAGGACCAAAATCTTATCCTGGAGATCTAATAAATACCACCTGGGACTTAGATCAGAATCCAGATGCTGGTACATGCATGTATAGAGGAACCTGGACGGTCCTGGACCAAATCATTATTTCTTTTGGAATGCGTGATAAGAAGAATTTTGACTGGGTTTTTGAATCAACTCAAACTTTCATGCCTGACTATCTCATTGAAAAAGATGGGAAGTACAAGGGCTGGCCATTTCGGATGTATCGTAGTGGCCAATACCATGGTGGCTACTCTGATCATCTGCCCATCGTATGTAATATCCTCGTAAGTCAGAAATAACATGGACATCGTATTTGTTTCAGCCGAAGTCGCACCTTACTCCAAGGCAGGTGGACTGGCTGATGTTGCTGGAAGTCTACCCCAGGCTTTGGCCCCCTATGTAGATTCAGTACAGGTTCTCACCCCCCTTTATGGACAGATCGACCGGAATAAATATGATATTCAATCATCTCAGACTACAGGTGAGATTGAATTAGGAGACGACACCATCCCATATGCCCTGCATCATACAGTTGCAGATGACAAGAAAACAAAGATTGGCTTTATTAGCTGTGATCGATTTTTTGCTCGTGATGGCATTTATACTGAATCAGATGGGGAAGGATTTAAGGACAACAATCTACGCTTTTTCTTTTTTCAGCTTGCTGTACTTGATTTGATTACCTCAGGACATATTTCAGTCGAGGTTCTGCATTGTAACGATCATCATACTGGTCTTTTACCCCTGATGATGAAAATCAAAATGCCACATGTCAAAACCATTTTTACTATTCATAATTTCCTTTACCACGGTCATTTTTCGACCGGGGATGTCAATCTATTACCAGATACCGTGAAACCCTTGCTTACCACAACTCAGTGGGGTAATCATAGTGCCTTGCTGGAAGCGATAGATCATAGTGATCTAGTAACCACAGTGAGCCCAGGATACGCCCTGGAGCTCCTTGCAGGTATAAATGTAGACGAGCATAGCCTCGCCAGGATTCAGGCCATAGAAACTCATTTCTCCGGAATTGTAAACGGAATCGATACTGAATACTGGTCCCCAGAAATTGATCAATACACACCCTATCATTTTTCAAAAGACGACCTCAGCGGTAAACAAAAAAATAAAGAGGCCTTGTTGCTGAAAGTTGGTCTCTCACCTGACCTGGAAGCACCCGTATTCGGATCCATTTCACGCCTGGTTGAGAATAAAGGTTTCCCATTAATAAATGAGCTCCTCGACGAATATGTTAGTCTTGGAGCGAAATTTATTTTTCTTGGATCTGGCAGCCCTGATATCGCTGCCGAACTGCGTGATGCAAGCAGGCGTCATCCTCAACATATAGCATTTGATGATGGATTTAACGAGCCTCTCGCCCATCTGATTGAGGCGGGATCTGATATGTTTCTCATGCCAAGTAGATTTGAGCCCTGTGGTTTGAATCAACTATATAGTTTGCGGTATGGTACGATTCCGATTGTTCATCGCACAGGTGGTCTCGGCGATACCGTTGAACCATGGACCACAGATTCGGGGACGGGCTTTGTGTTTGAACCCTATGATCTCGAAGCGTTGCGAAAATCCATGAAAACAGCTTTAAAAGTATACCACTCTAAGACAGATTGGCTGTCTCTCGTACAGCGAGCCATGTCCATGGATTTTTCATGGGATCAATCTGCCAGACAATACTTACATTTATATAATCTTTGATTTAGGAGGTTCGAGTGAAGAAATCTGAAGTGCGTTTAGGAGCTATAATCCTCGGGGGTGGACGTGGAGAAAGATTATCCCCACTGACTTCTTATCGGGCAAAACCTGCCGTGCATATTGGTGGAAAGTATCGTCTGATTGATGTCCCCATTAGCAATTGTATCAACTCAGGCATTAACCTCATACACGTCTTGACACAATTCAACACAACATCATTGCATAGACACATATCAAGGACCTACAAATTTGATATCTACTCAGGTGGTGATATTGAAATATTAGCAGCTCAGCAAACGGCTAGCAACAAGGATTGGTTCCAGGGTACTGCTGATGCTGTACGATCCTACTGGGATAGGTTTGAGCAGATGAATGCAACTCACTATATTATTTTAGCTGGCGACCATCTCTACAAAATGGACTATTCCGAATTTTTTAATCATCACCTCGCTACAGGTGCTGCCGTATCTGTTGGAGTAAGACCCATGCCCATATCCACTGCTTCTGAATTGGGTGTTCTCAAAGCCAATAGCGACGATGAAATAACCAGATTTGTTGAAAAACCACAGACCGATGAGCTTATTGATGAATTGGCCGATGAAATTGATGGGGAGAAAAAGGTGTTGGCCTCCATGGGCATCTACATCTTTAACAAAGAAGTGCTCAAGGAAGTACTGAAAATCCAGGGCGATGATTTTGGTAAAAACATCATCCCTCACTCAATTGAAACTAGAAAAACCACTGCATTCAGATTCAAGGGATACTGGGAGGACATCGGTACCATCCGCACTTTTTTCGAGTCAACTATTGCTCTGACAAAAGAGAATCCTGATTTTACCTTTTATAACGAAGATAATCCTGTTTATACCCGCCAACGTTTCTTACCCGGAAGTGAAGTTCGCGGTGCAACCATTGAGCATGCAATCATTTCAGAAGGTTGCAAAGTCGGTAATGCTCAGCTCAAAGATACAATAATAGGTATACGAAGTATTATCGGAGATGGTGTTAGACTAGAGCGCACTTATTTCATGGGTGCTGATTTTTATGATCGAGAGGATAACGATTCGACTATTCCCATGGGAATCGGTGAAAATTCGGTTCTATCCAATGTCATCGCCGATAAAAATGTTCGTATTGGCAAGAACGTCAAATTGACCAACAAGGATAACCTCAAGGAATTCAGGAGTGATACCATTACTATCAAGGATGGTATAATCATTATCCCTAAAAATGCCACGATTCCTGACAATTTTGAGATATAATCGAATTTTTTCTGAAGATGGAGTCAGACTAATACTCACAGTCTGATCAGAGAGATGCTTAGTGCTATTTATCCTTGGTGCTGTTTGCTTTAGCGGGAGTTGAAGCGTTAGATTTTGCTGTTGTTGACTTTTTTTTGGCTGGTGTAGATTCAGTTTTATTCACTTTTCCCTTGGCGTAGTCTGTTATGTAAAATCCTGAACCCTTAAAGATTAATCCACTACCACCACTCACCACTCTTCTGACACTTCCTTTGCATTGGACGCATTTGTCCAGGTGGGCGTCTGACATTTTTTGAAACGCATCGAAATGATTACCACAACTCAGGCATTCATATTCATATGTGGGCATTATCTACAACCTTAATCTTCATTATTAATATGGAATTTTTTGTGAAGGACTTCAGCAACATATGGAGTAACAAATGCGCTGATGTCTCCACCAAAGCTTGAAACTTCCCTGACGATGGTTGAATTCAGGTGCGTATAGGCCTCATGGGGCATGAGGAACACTTGAACCAGGTCTGGATGTAGAGTTCGATTTACCAGAGCCATTTGAAACTCAAATTCAAAGTCCGACATAGCTCTTAAGCCCCTTATCATTGCAACTGCATTCATTTTTTTAGCATAGTCAACGATGAGACCGTCAAAATAGGTTACTTCTACATTTTCCAGGTGCGCAGTGGTTTTTACGATCATTTCCATCCGCTCTTCTACAGTAAATAAAGGACTCTTACCGATATTCCTTCCGACGGCCACCACTACTTCATCAAAAACAGAGACGGCTCTTTCGATAATATCGAGGTGACCCAAAGTGATTGGGTCAAAGGTACCTGGGTATATGGCTAATCGTTTTTTCATTTCAGTGCGCCTTATAGATTTGAATTTTTGTTTCTGCAACCACTTTTTCTTTTAGCAAGCTAAATACATCTGAATCCAGGATATGTTCATCCCTCCTGGCAGATTCATAGACAAAATAAGCATTCTCAGCTCTATGCACCTCAATTAGATGCATTATTGCTGAGGAAAGTTTTTCAGCATAGGGAGGGTCTGCTAAAATCAGATCGAATTTTTGAGTCAGTTTTCTGAGGACCCCCTGGACATCACCAACATAGGCTTCAAAATTTTTATCTCTGGTTTTCATCCAAAGTTTTTGCGCACTTATGTACTTACTGTCCCTGTCTATTGATACAAGAGAAGCTGCGCCTCGACTTAAAGCTTCAAATCCTAGAGCACCGGTTCCGCTATACAGGTCCAAAACATTCATATCACGCACGTCCCGCAGCGTATCATATAATATGGTCCGAGCGCGATCAGTCGTCGGTCGAACCGATCCTGTCTTGAGTTTGGGCAGAGGATGTCCCCTCCACTCCCCGGCTATAATACGTGTCATGGTGTATAATTGAAAAAGGTGACGCTAAAGGTGAGAACGAGGTCTTCACTTTGAAAATCAATATCAATTGATCCGATGAGGTAATTGCTTCTGGATTCAGACCAGGAAGAAAGGATGTACTGAATTTCCTGGAGATTACCTGAGAAAACAAGTTGCACAGGATTATTGTCTGTGCCCAGAGCAGGATCGATGACAATTTCGTCGAGGTAGTCTGTAAATGGGTTTGCCAGGACATCTAATAACCGCATCGCATCGAATGATTGACCCTGGAAGTCTTGCTCAGCATTCATGATAATTTCAAATTTGCTGGTTATTTTTGCCGTCCCCGTGCTATAGTCCTCGTTGAATGAGCCCAGAACGAATTTGTCCAGCGTCGTCTTCATTTCTCCGACCCATTCACCACCGCGTGGAGCACTCATGGAAAGTGCATCTCGCTTCAAGTATAAATGACCAGAACCATATTCAATCGGAAAGTTGCCGATCATTTCAGTTACCATGAGAAGCAGGGAACGATTGTTGATAATTGAGATATCATCATCAGTAAGATCTACGACCTCTTCAGATACCTGTGTATACTCCTGATAAACAATAACGGTGTCTCTACCACCAGGTAATTGAACATGTATGGAGTCAGGTTTGGCTACAGGAATTGAATCTTCCAGAGCCGCTATTGAATCGGCCAGGGCAGCAATATCCTCTGTCATGGGCATGAGTTCATTAAATACATCATCTGGAAGAACGTCATCAGCAATGGGTTGCTCAATGACCAGAGAATCTCCAGAAAAATATTCGTCATACTGGTCAAGATCAGAATCTTCCTCTACTGGCAAAACAGGATCAATCCCCAGGATATCATATACGTATAGTTCAGCCATCTCGATGGTGGAAAACAGGATGCCCTTATCATGTAGATAGAAAGCAGTTATTGAAACCATGAGAATCAAAAGGACAAGTTCACGGAGAGGATTTCGATTTCTGTCTTTCTTCTTTTTCTCTGATTTGGACTTTGTCTTTGGAGTAGACGTCCCCATTTCCGCCGTTTCTACATCCTTGGTCTCAGGTTTTGCAGCAGAGCGCCGTCTCCGCATCGTTTCTGCGATGAGTTCATCTTCAGATAGCTCTGGGGTGGAGGATTCATCGGCAAGAAACTTCCTGGGTTCAAGAATTCCTCGATCTTTTCTAAGATCAATCTTCACTGAAGCGCTCCTGTATTTCTACATTCAAAGCACCCAGCACGACTGCATATTCATCAATATTTTCAGTATCGGGATCTCTAAAATTAAAATGATTGCCAAGATTTAGCGGCTGGCAGCTTACCTCATAATTGGTGAGGTTACTCAATAGAGACGGGTCCCCCGTGGAAGAAAAGTAGAAGAGATTTGTAATCACATTATCTGGATCACGCTTCCCTTTAATGGCCCTCTCAATGGCTTCTTTAACAAGCTGAATAAGGTTAGAGTCGCCACGAACATGATCAAGTGTGATTTTATAATCCCAATTCAGTGAGCCATGAAATAACCCTGAAAATTCCTGATTTTGGAACATATGACAGTTAACCGTATTTTCACGATTTTCCAGAACAACCTGAATCCCACCTTCGAAATCGAGGAGCTTGGTGGCTGTGAGGACGTTGCCAACTGCCTCCATTTCTGTGATAACCTTCTTGAGCTCTAGTTCAGAAGGGCCAATCACCCTCTCCACCCAGGAGTCAAAAGATTGTGGGATGGCCATTGAAACATATTGAGCAGCCTTTGCAGAAGATCTATTGAGTTCCTGATGAACCATGGAATACTGAGAGGCAGAACCTTCCAGCATCTCTTTCATGTACCAATTGAGATATTTTGTGAGATCGTTACCAGATAAGGCACCATCAACGGGATGGATGCCAAATGGAAACCAGTCACTATCAATAACAAGATGTGTGGCCGTGTCAGGAAATTCCGCTGAGTTTCTAATGGAGGATATTTGTTCTGCCAGAGACATAATGACTTGCGTATTCGTCATGTCCGGGTTTTGGAGTTCCTCAGCCATGCTGATCTTACCCAGACTCTCGATAAAAGGCGTCCCTTTAAAATTCACAAGTTGTGCAAATTTGATGGTATTACGAGATATGTGAATAGCCAGCATGATGGATTAGCCTGTTATTTGGCCCAGCTCTCCTCACCGTCCACGAGACTTCCGTGAGTTGAATCAATCTGTGTGAAGAAAGCATATCTTCTGGTTTCAATGGGATGTTCAATGGGAGATTCTATACCAAGATTAACATTATTTCTTACTGTAATACGATAGGGCAGCTCTGTGACTGTACATTTCGTAAGCTCTGGCTCAAAATGATAATGTGAGAACAATTGTCGTTTCACATATTTTTTGCTGATTGTTGTGTCGATCCAGCCACCAAAAGAATCCTTTTCCATAAAAAGATTTTTTTCGTTTTCACCAGCAACAAATTCATCAGAAACTACATTGAGACTATCTACCTGTATGGAATCAAATTCAGTGTATCTGTTTTCAATCATAAACACATTTTCTAACAGACTATCTGCAGCAAAGGTGAGAATGAATGTGTCCATGCCGTAGTATACTCTTTCAACGTAAGCCGTATCACTTTTTTCCAGAATATTCATAGAAAGGACACTATCTGTACCATTAAAATCATATTGATAATTTGAATTAGCCAACGGAGTCAGAAAGGGTAGTGAATCAAGTGAGAAATCCTGGGTCACACCCACTTTACCTCTGTACCAGACACCATTAAATGTGCTATCATCAATTTGTACAACCGTATCACGGGCTATGGTAAAGGTTGTGTCATACTCAGATAAGTAGGTTGGGAAAACATCAACCAGGAGTGTGTCTGCGGCAAATTCAATGACCTGCTCACCATACCAGTCCAGTGTGTCTACGCCAGCCATATGTTCAGCAATACCAACAATCTCCCGAGCCTGATTATGTACGTTAATAAACTCACCAGTGAGTTTTTGAGCCAGCATAAGATTCATATCATCATACTTGCGCAAGAACTCGTCAAATATATTCACATTAAAAGTATCAGATTCAACGGCTACAACCTGCCATTTTAGAAAATCCGACTTTCTGATAAGCCTGTCACCAACAAACTCTACAACTTCAACAGCAGCTTTCCCCCAGTCCAGATCACTCAGGTTTACTGCAGATTTGTAGTAGGCTTGCTCCAGGCTCACTTTATTGAAATATTCTGAGATATTTTTATGGATGTTTATCGTAAATACAGCATCCGTTAGATCTATTTCCATATGTATGGAATCCAATCCTGCATTTGGGCTATGCAGAGAATCCAATGCGAGAGCGATAACCTGTTCAGCAATGTAGGGACTTGGTTCTGAATATCCAGTTAAGCGTTTGTATAAATTGTTTCTTCGTTTAGCAATGGCTGCTTCCATGTCCCCAACTTTGACTTCAACGGGGATTTCGATTTCTATACCGCTGGTGTCCATGTATATGAGATCCAAATATTCGGGCATGGCATCCAGGGTATCGTTAATTACAAGGAATTTTTCTAATGCCATGTCATAAAGGGTATCCCCGTACGTCGCCGAATCATAAGAATCAAACACAAATTGCTTCTTGAATGTTTCCAGCGTTTTTGCCATGGTTTCTTCGAATGTAGATGGAATAATAAAATCTACTCTTACCGCATCATCATAGATTCCACCAAATTCAATTCGACCAGAAAGATCTGGATTCTTTGCAATGCTATCCATGACAGCATCAACAAGCGGATTTGAGAAAGAAGGATATTTTGTGTAGCTGGTTGTAAGTGCATTGAACATGGATGTTTTGATATTCTGATACAAAATATCAAACTTATCAGAAACTGTGAAGGTTAAACCTACACTATCAATTTCCATGCTCTGCTCTCCGACATAATTACCAGCATCAAAGAGGGTTTTGATACTATCAAGAACCAGGTTGATAGTGTTTGGCTCCATACTGTGGTTTGGTTCCAGCGTCTTGAACAACTCAAGATGAAGTTCATTGTAGAGTGCTTTGTACTCATCAGTATAGTTGACAGGTATTGATTTTGGGGCAAGAGCAATTCTCTGATTTCCATAGTAGCTATAATTGGTATCCTTAGCAGCTGCCAACAGACTGTCTCTAACGCTGTTCACAACAAGTAATAGTTGTTCTGAATCAGTGGTATATTCTTTTGCCAATTGATAGTGGAGTTTTTCAGCGAGGCTGACTGCATTCATCCGAAATCTAGCTTCATCGCGAAGTTCAGCTTCATAATCCCAGATAGTTTTAGGAAGATATATCACACTGATAAACAGTGCAATCAGAACAATAATTATTATTGAATTGGTTCTGTGGTTTGCGAAAACATCTTTACTCACGAGTCCTCCTCGACTACTCTGTCGTAACTAAACCCTCAAGACGGGTATATATTTTTTCTCCAATCCCCTTGACGAGGATGATATCTGATTTATTCTTAAATGGACCATGTTGATCCGTATAAGCTCTAATTCTTTTAGCTTTTGCTGGACCTATACCAGGTAGCTCAGCCAGCTCGCTGATACCTGCAGTGTTTAAGTTGACCAATTCCACCGCTGTTGCATCTACTTCCGGCATTGGATCAAGCAACATAGAATCAGGAGTTGGAATGTTTTTGTCAACAAACAGGACAGAATCAGAATTTATCTGTTCTGTAATCTTTTTGAATTGCTGCTCTTCCTCATAAAAGCGATTCGGAGTCAACTCATTTTCAAGACGCTGATTTCTAACCAGCCTTAGAACCGCTCCTACTCCCAGTGTGACAACTAAAAAGATTATTACGATTCGTTCCTGGCGGGTAAAATTTAGCAAGTTTCCTGCCTCATCATAGTAAGGATTTTATTTTTCTAAAGATACTGTCCTTACCACCCTTACTCTTTTGACGGCTGTAATAGTCATCAAGCTGTTTGTACAGGACTTTTTCTTCTTTACTGGGCTTGACAGGCGTCTCCACTTGAATCTTTACCATTTGATCACCAACCATATGGCTATTAATACGTGGTATGCCTTTACCCCTCAATCTTAAAAGTTTGCCGGATTGAGAACCTGCAGGAATCTTCAAATTCACATTACCTGTGAGGGTTGGAATTTCCAATTCTGTTCCTGTAACTGCCTGAGCAATGTTAATACCCAGCTCAAGATAGATATTGTCTTCTTCCCGGATAAAAAGATCATGCTCTTTTTCATCAATCAGAACGATCAGGTCGCCATGTTGCCCACCACGACGAGCAGAATTTCCCTCACCTTTCAGAGTCATATAATTCCCTGCATGAACTCCAGCAGGGATCTTGGCTGACACCACAGATTCTTTTCGCTGTCTTCCATCCCCGTTGCAGGTCTTACATGGGTGGGCGATAACTTCGCCAGTGCCATCGCAGTTTGAGCAGGGTTGGATGTTTACAAATTGACCAAACATGGATCGCGAGACTTGCTGAACCTCCCCACGACCATGACAAACAGAGCAATTGGTTTTACTGGCCTTGTCTCTGGCACCTGTGCCGTCACAATCCCCACAAGCCTCAAAACGCTTCACCTTCATTTTTTTGGTAACACCCGTGGCGATCTCTTCCAGTGTAAGTGGCAATTTAATTTTTAGATCTGATCCTCGTGCGCGACCACGGGAACGAGACCCACCTCCACCACCAAAAATATCACCAAAACCACCACCTCCGCCACCACCGAATCCGTCCATAAAGATTCGAAGTGCATCAGATAGATCTACACCAAAGCCTCCACCACCAAAACCGTCAAATGGGCTTCCTCCCATGCCACCTTCTGGCGCATGTCCGAATTGATCGTAGTGAGCTTTTTTCTTATCGTCATTTAAAACTGAGTAGGCTTCTGCTGCTTCTTTAAATTTTGCTTCTGCTTCCTTATCGCCTGGATTCTTATCTGGATGATACTTCATCGCGATCTGGCGGTAAGATTTCTTTACATCTGCCTTATTGGCCCCCTTGGAAAGACCAAGTACTTCATAATAGTCACGTTTTGCCATAGTTATTGACTTACCACGACTTTTGCCGCTCTAAGTACACGTTCACCTGATTTATAGCCTTTTTCGAAGACCTCAATTATAATACCAGATTCATAATCCTCTGATGGTTGCATGGCCATGGCTTCGTGCAATTCTGGGTCAAAGGCCTCACCAGTTGGATCATATGCCTCAACATCGTCTGTATCTTTGAGAAATTTTTGAATCTGATCCAGAACAAGAGTAATTCCCTTTTTTGAGTCTTCCGCATCAGCTTCATCTTTCTCATACTGAGCAGAACGTTCAAGATTATCAATAATTGGGAAGAGCCCCATGAGCACGCGATCCTTGGCAAAAGTTAGAGACCGTTCTTTCTCACGCTCTACTCGCTTCTTTCCATTCTCGTATTCGGCGACCACTCTGAGCATTTTCTCCTCAGCAGCCTGAACTCTCAATTGCTGATCAACAAGCTCATCAGTCAGCTTCTCAATATTCTCTTCGAGTTTCTCATTCTTTTTGGTTAATGTTTTTTCTTTGGCACTAAGCTTTGGCTTAGCGGCAGCCTTTTTGGCTTTTGTCGTCTTCTTTGTTGTTTTATCAGTCATTTCACTTTGTGTATTTTGTATTAATTAATGTTTCAATTTTTTCCGCAGTAAATTCTGCTAATCCTATTATTCGTTCATACTCCATGCGGGTCGGACCTAAAATATGAATCTCACCACTACAATTATTTCCATTATATGCGATTGATATGAGAGACATATCCTGAAAAAGGGTCTGTCCCAGTTCGCCACCAATAAAGACACTGGGCTTGCCATTGTATAATGGCGCAGGCAAATATCGCTGTAGGGTATCCGTCTCGATGGCTTCTAATAAGAATTCTAACTTTGCCGGAGCAGCAATTTCGGGATAGTGTAGGAGCTGGTGGGTCCCATACGTCCTATAATCGTTGCTGGAATTGGATTCCAATACGCCATTAAAACTCTTTAAAATCTGATCGATAATTGGATTCTTACGCAATGACTTGTCAGTACCCTGTTCAACCTGAAGTTGGACATCATCTATATCACGTCCTGCAAACATATCATTCAGGATATTTTCAGCTTCCTGCATCATGATTCGAGAAAGTTTGCTTTCCAATTCAAAGGCAACCGTCTTGACCTGTTCGAGTGACATGTGAACAATAAGCAGTACTGAGTCCCTATCCAGCTCATGCAAGGCGATTGAACGAATACGTGTTGCTCGCTCCTGCGGGCGTGACATAAGCACCAGAGCATGGGACATATCTCCCAGAAACTGAGCCGTATTTTTGATCAACTGATCAAGATCTTGACTCAGGTTATCCAGACCTGATTCATAATCTTTTGTCAGATGGTGCTCAGGTTGTCCTGGTTCCATTAGCCGATCGACAAAATAACGATAGCCCTTGTCAGTTGGGATACGCCCGGCAGAAGTATGAGGCTGTAGTAAATAGCCCCCCACTTCAAGATCACTTAAAACATGACGAAGCGTAGCAGAACCAACTTTAAAATAATCCATGGCAACCAGACGTGAAGAGCCTACTGGATGGCCATTTACGGCATAATCTCTTACCAACCATTTGAGGACTTTTTCCTCACGGTCTTTGAGTTCCAGAAGTGCTTGTCTCGTCATTCGATTCATAACCGAACATAATAATTTTCGGTCCTAATTAATACAAGATTTTAAATGGGGAAAGAGTTGGTATATAAGGCTTGGAAGGATTTGAATATGGAAGATGAATCGATGTAATTATGCAACAAAGCGGAGCATTTTCCTCACTGCTTTTAAAACACCAAGAGATGATATGCTCACACCAAATAAAATGAGACCCAAAATCACTGAGGGATGATCAAGAATCTTGACCGGTAAATCAAAATGAGCGTAATACTTAACACCATACTCAGCGAGAATGATGAATCCAACCGAAAGGGATGCCCCAAGAAAGCCCAAAATACCCCCCTCAAGGAAGAAGGGTGCTTTTACCAGGAAATCACTTGCACCCAACAGTCTGACGGTTTCGATAAATTCATATCTGGCCAGTATCATCAGACGTAGATTATTGGCCGTGAGAAAGACTGTAGAGAGCACAATGAGAAACAAGGTGACTGTCGCTACGGTATATACAAGCTGCATAATACCCTGAACCCGGTTGAACAAATCCTTTTTGAATATGACCTCATCCACCCCATCCAACTCGTTCACATTTTGGATGAAGCTTAAGATATAATCTGCCGAACGATGATCTTCTTCGAAGGTGATGCGGAATGAGCTAGGCAAAGGATTGTCATCCAGAAGCGAAAGTACGTCTTCCCCAAATTCTGCGTTGTATAGTGCTGCTGCATCTTCTTTCGAGAGATAGTCCATCCTAAAAATACCTGGATAGTCTTTAACGATATCGGCCAACTCATGCTTCTGATTGATTGTTGCTTCATTTTCCAGGAATATCTCAAGATCATAGTCGGCTTGGAACTCACCTATGAATTGCAGACTATTATCAACAGCCAGAACTCCAAGTCCAACAATCAGAAGTGCAATAGTAACTGAAAATACTGATATCATAAATGGCATACGGGAACGGTTGATGCCAACAATTCCCTCTCTGATGATATAGCCTAATTTCATAATTGTCTGTCTTTCACTACTTCACCTGAGACCAACGTCATGGATCGAGCCGGGTCCCTTTTGAGAAGTGCTTCATTGTGAGTAGCAAAAACAACACAGGTGCCTGATTCATGAACCTTCCATAAATACTGGACAATTTCAGCAGCTGCCTTTTCATCAAGATGTGCAATAGGCTCATCTGCCAATAATATGTCAGGACTATTCACGACGGCTCGTGCAAGCACCACCCTTTGCTGTTCACCTGCGGATAATTCATGAGGGTAATGCGATAATCTTGAGCGAATACCAAGCTCATCTGCTTTTAAGGCTACCTTGCTGCGCACCTCATCCGCCTTGTAACCCTGGATCTCCAGCGGTAATGCAATGTTTGAGTATATATCCCGATCTGATAGGAGATAAAAATCCTGAAATACCATACCAATGTTCTGGCGAATTTTCGCTATGTCTCTTCTTTTTATGTTGCTGGAATCGGAACCCATGACTTCAACCGTACCAGCATTGGGAAACATGTCCATATAGATCATTTTTAGAATGGATGATTTTCCGCTTCCTGAATCTCCATAGAGATATACAAACTCATCCTTTTCTATGGAAAAACTCAGATCACGGAGGGATATACCCGTATCGTATCTCAGAAATACTTTGTCAAAGCGAATCATTCACTTTTCCTCAGCATGACAATAAACCTTTCGGTATTAGCCGTTGGCTGCTCCAAAGATTCATCATCGAGAATCTGCCACCACTCAAAATCTGAGGATGCGCAGAATCCTTCCACATCATCTTGCTCGTAAGCCCTCTGAATATGGGACTCAACATCAACAGTATCTGAATTATCAGTTTTCAATGTAAAGACTGACTCCGCAAGTTGAGAATTGGGATCATAACTCGTGTGTCTCTCATAGCCACCGCGTTCATCATTGAATATCTCTCGATATCCACGAAAATGGGTTTGACATAATAAGGGTGTAACCACATCGAAAAGTAAAATACCACCAGGTTTAAGAAGTGCATAAGTATTTTTAAGGAATAACTCAATATCAGAGGTCTCGAGAAGATAGTTGAGACCGTCGTGGAGGTTGATGATTACATCAAATGATTTCTTCGAGGCAAAATCAACCATATTCCCAACACTAAAATCGATGTCAAGCTTTGTTGACCGCGCTTTATCACGTGCAATATCAATCATATGCGCACTCAGATCGACTGCAGTCATATCAATCCCTTCATCAGCAAGTCTTATGGCCATGGAACCGGTTCCACATGAAATATCCAACCAGGTCTTACCTGGCTCGTAGGGTGCCACCAGGGTTTTGATATCCGCTACCCAGGTGTCATAGTCGATATAGTCCATTAAACTGTCATAATAGGCTGCGAGACGCTGGTAGGGTTGAATCTTTTGAATATTCTGCTGATCAAGCAAGGGATTTGGTTTCCTATCAGGAACGACCGAAGAAAAGGTAGACATAAAATCCCACATACCCCATTACCAGAATGGTACCAGTGAGTCGACCGATTTTATGACGCAACCCAAGGGGAATTAGAACAAGTCCGAACAGCATCATGATGATATACTGAGCATGGGGAAATAGTTTCACTACCTCTCCAGCAATGGTTCTACTCTCGAGAACATCAAGTGGTTTGATGAAGCCAACCCCACCCATGATAAAGAGAATATTGAACACATTAGATCCTATAATATTTCCAACTGAAATCTCACCATGTTTCCTGAAGGCAGCTACCAGGGAGGTGGCCAGTTCTGGCAAACTAGTCCCAATAGCAACAATTGTTAAGCCGATCACCATCTTGGGAATATCAAATTCCTCTGCGATCCATACAGCACTTTTAACAAAGAGCCAGGCACCTAGAGAAAGGGCTATACTGCCAGCCAGCACGAGTAACAGGTTCTTAGCCTTACTACCAAATTCACCTTCATATTCCTCAAGGGGTACTTCTCCAGGATGTCTGTATAAGTAGAAGATGTAACTAATAAGCACGAATACCATGATCAATCCGTCAATTCGAGAGACCGACCCATCCAGGGAAAGACCATAGAGCAACAAACTAATGGCGAAAAGGAAAATCAAGCCTTTGTAGGTTTGTTTAAAATGGATGGTGATTGGAAAAATCAATCCGCTGACCCCCAGAATGAGACCAATGTTGGTAACATTACTTCCAATGATGTTACCAATGGCTATGGTGGATGAGTCTTCAAAGACATTCGCAATCAAACTGACCACAAATTCAGGCATTGAGGTACCGAAAGCCACAATGGAGAGCCCGACAATAAGTGGTTTCACACCCATTTGTTTGGCGAACTTGCTTCCACCTCTCACGAGCCACTCGGCTCCAAAAAAGAGTAGAGTAGCACTGATGGCAATAACAATACTGTTACCACCCATTCCGATTGAAGCTATCAGATTATCCATTATTCGGATCCATAAAGTTTATTATTTTGGATGTATTCTGAGACAACCGTGGGGACATAAAACCGAGTCATACGGTCGGCATGGAACCGATCTCTTATTTCAGTACTACTTATTTCCATACGGGGTAGATTTAAAAATTTTACTCGATCTATAATATCTGCATCAATATCAGATTTCTCAAATCTCGGTCGCCGGGCCACAATGACCTGACTTTCATCAAGTATACTCTCCCAATCCTTCCAGGATTTAAACTCAGCCAGACTGTCGCTACCAATTAGGAAGTGCAAATCACTTGAATTAATATTCTTTTCCTTTTTCATTTCACGAATTGTATCGATGGTATAGGATACACCACCACGTACGATTTCAATATCAGAATATTCGAATTGAGAGATATCATTAATGCAGAGCTTCAGCATGGCGATACGATGTTCAACTGGCGTGACTGGTTTAATTTCGAACTTGTGAGGAGGTCTGTATGCTGGGATGAATACAATTTTATTCAAGTCCAGCGACTCTCTGATTGCCTCAGCAATTATAAAGTGTGCGTTATGCGGAGGATCGAACGTACCGCCAAAAAGACAAACCTTCAAAAGTTTCAGCTCACTTCTTTACAGCTTCGGATTCAGCGACCACTTTTTCGCCCAGAGCCCGCATCATCAGCAACTCCTTGGGGGTCAAGTCATTTTTGCCATCGACCGCAATCGAATTCATCAATTCTCGGGCTTCGGACCAGCGACCCAGGGCTACCATATCCCCTGCTTTACCCAATCGGGCGGCGGCATACAAACCAGTATCTCCATACTCGTTTATTACGTTGTCATAATAATATATGGCTGATTCATATTCACGTAGTGTGTCATAAAGTCTGGCACTCTCTAGTAGCTTCCGGGCAAGTTTTTCACGCATTTCCATGATACGGATCTGAACCTGTTCAGAATATTTACTGTTTGGATAGATATCAACAAAATCATACAAATATCTCAAAGCTTTGTCAGTCATATCTCGTTCTAAGCGATAATCAGGGGATAACTCACAGTAGGATTCGGTCTTTTTCCAGAACGCATCCTCTACGTAGCTCGAATTTTTCATTCGACGAATAAGTCGGTCATATTCACTGATCGCCAGAAGATATTCTTCCCGTTCGAAATAGGTCTCAGCGAGCTGAAACTGGGCATCATCAGCATAGGCACCACCGGGATCATTATAAATGATGAAAGTGAATACTTCTTCGGCCTTGATATAGTTGTCTTTTTCGAAGTAATCGAGACCCCGCTGGTAGGTATCGGCAATATTAGATGCCTCCAACTGTTCCTGTTGACTGGCACACTGTTGCAGGGATAATCCCAATACAATGACGATGAGGATAATGAAACTTTTTCGGGTAGAACTTTTAATCAAAATGTAACCTCCATTGTGATGCCTCTTGAGACATTCAGCGGATTAATATAGAATTTTCCAGCGAAACTAGTTGATTCAAATGATGTCATATCTGTGCCTAGAGCTGCGTCAAAAGCACTGATTAGATGGTTAACCATAATGAGAGTTCCAGCCAGTTGCGCATTGCGATACAATTCATTGGAACGTGTACGCATTTCAACATAAGTAATTTTATTTGGTGTCAGGTCTGCTTCTGCTAGAGCTGCTTTCGGGTCCCAATCATCCCAGCCGCAAACAAATTCAGGATATTTACTGATATTTTCATAGAAATGATGGTGCTTAATTGGTCGTTCAACTCCATCTGGATCTGTGTAGACAGGCATTGGGTGGGTTCTGAGATTACCGCATGCTCTATCACCATCATTATTTAGTGACCAGACTCCGTAATCCCAGTGCTCATCGCCAAATGCTTTAAATTCCAACTCTTTGTCAGCTCCAGCATCATAATTGGTCTTATAACCATAGATACCTGCTATTTCAGCTGTCACATAGATAATACCGCGTATCTTATTTCCGTTCTCAATTTGACCCCAACCAGGAATAATTAATGATTTCACGAAGTTCTTCAGCATTCGCTTATCGACTTTGAGTTTTGCTTGGGGTTGAGTATCCCCCTGGGCATAGCTCGTCGAGAACATCAATAATCCGATAATTAGGATGATGATTAATTTTTGCGATTTAATCAAAGCCAAAAAGAACCTTCCAATAATAGCGCCATTCCTTCCCATATCGAATCACTTCTCCTGAACTGGTTTCAGAGTCAACATCATCGAGACCATAGTAGGCACCAAATTCGAATGCGGTTGGAAAGGCATAGTATGAGTTCAGAGACAATCTAAGGTCGACACCAACATCTCGAACCAGCGAAATCTGATCCTTTTCGTGGCGCATCCAGTCAGAAAAATCACTTGCAGTAACAAATTCAGGGTCTGCTGTCCATACACTACCTAATTGTCCATGAAAGCCAATATAAAGGTCGCGAACCGTAAGCTGGGCAATACGACTATAATTGTCCCTGAAGAGTGGAAACCTCATGGTTGCAGTAGAAATGAATCTTCGAGTACCCTTCATGGAATAGAAGGGATACCCCTTTAAACCGGGCATTCCCCCACCAAACTCCCAGAAGAAATCATCAATAGCATTATTGTCGATGAGATCGATCTCCGTTTTGTTGGAAACAACAATATTCCCTGGCAAGGGAAGCAGATATCCATAAAATGCTGAAGCATTTAGTTTCGTATATCGATAATTTCCGAAAATGTTTCCCCATCTTTCAGTTGACTCATCATAACCATAATGATCAAGAAAGTTGTGATGATTATCCCTAATAGATAGGCTTGCCTTGTAGCCAGAGGGGTTGATGCCTCTTTCTTGTCTAATGTTGATGCGAGACACATCCCATTTGAAGCCCCAATCCCAACCCTTAAAATAATCGTAGCTTATTCCACCTGCAGGCTGTCCACCTACTATATGTGTACCAATGGCAGTACGATAGTTTGATGCAGATATATCCAGTTTCAGTACATGCATGGGTGGGACACGCAGATCGGCTGAGAGAACCCCCTGAGACAGACTGAATGTCAGATCACTTGTGGCTGGCCAAACATGATCGAAGTACCACAATTCTTCCTCGGTGTGGCGAACCATCTGAAAGAACTCGAAGGTGAACGTGGGTAAAAATCCTTTGTACTGGGCTGAAAGGAACAAATCCATATCCAGGTTGGGGGCGACACCAAACCCACCAATCATGGAATAATTACTAATGATCTCATCGGAAAAAAAGTATAAACCTGGCTTGATTAGGATATCATTCTTGGACTGATCCATTTCGATCTGCAACCTCGGAAGCAGAAACAATGGTCCTGCTTTAAATGTATACTCTTCGGCAGGTAATTTCCCTTCATGACGGCTCCAGGTTGGTGCAATAATACGCTCGACTGAAGCGCTGACAGGTCTGGTGACAACATGCATCAGTTCAGATTCACCCAACATGGCGATATTGAAGCCCAGACTATCATAGAGGGAATAATAAAGTTCATTGTCTTGCCATTCAGGTTGAAACGCACCGCCTACCACATTTGTCAAACGGAAGTCTAAGGTGTCTTTCAGGTTAAGCTCATAGATGTTGAAGATGCCCGTTCTATCATCACTGAAATAGATGGTCGAATCGTCTCTGAACACAGGATTCCGTTCATCCCATTCAGCAGTTAAGAGGGGTTTGACAGTCTGACTGGATAGGTCGTATATAGCAATATCCCGATTGCTGCCAGTCGTATAGTCAAATATTACCTGATCCCCACCTTTTGACCATCTGGGACCATATACCTGAGTTCCTGGCTCAAAATAGGTGATTTGTTGAATACTATCTGGATGATCAGGAAAAGCAAAACATAGATTATTGGTACCATCCCTGAGATTCACAAAGACAATTCTATCTCCTCGAGGCGACCAGGATGGATTTTTCACCCTTTCACCAAAGGTAAGCTGACGTTCATCCTTGAGACTATCAGGGTGAATGATAAAGAGATCAGAAAATCTTGATCCACTTATCACCAACTGACATTTCTCACAGGTTGAAACTGACATCTCTGAAATGAAGGGGTTGAGATGCTTGTGATCTTCGTCTTTGGCCGTGCGTGCAACAGGTGTCCCACCATCATAGTATTCCTTGCGAGCATAAACAAGATGCTCACCATCAGGACTCCAGTCGAAACCTTCGACACCTGGAAGTAATTTCTCAGCCTTGGCAGTGGAATCTTTTATAAAGAGAGCAGTTCGGGACAAGTAGGTTTCACCTGCACTGGAAATATAACCCAATTTATTGCCGGATGGGGTGAACCTCGGGTAGTGATTCGCATCTCCCTCACGTTGGACAAAATGAATCGGGCTGATATCTTCGTTATCATCAAAGGATAATCTTTGTGTCCATAACAAGTCAGACAGCCAATTAACCCATAAGCCAGTCGAGGGGATGCCAGTCTCAGCTTCAAGGGCTTTGTAGAAACTAAAATTAAGAGGACCTGACACGCGATCTGTGATCCTTCTTATAACATCTTCACCATATGTATTTACTATGTAATTGACAAAACCAAAACCATGATTATAGACACTTTCGTTACCAATTCCTACTTTACCAAATCCATCCATCTCATTGAGTGTCAATGCTCTACCATGCTTTAATCTGTCTCGCAATATCATATCACGCGTACTATCCCACCAATCCCATCTCTCTGAATTGCTCTGATACTGAGCGATACCTTCAGCCCACCACATGGGCACAGCAACTGAAGGAAGTGGATAGGAAGCAATTCCATTCGGGTAGCCATATAAGACGTCCTCACGGCGTTCTGGTTCATAGGAAATCAACTGGAAATAGGCGGCAGGCACATTCCTGTGCATCTTTCTGGAAGCGCGTAGGCTTATGATATGAGCGAATTCATGGGTAATTACATCTCTAAGCCAATAATGTGATCCCCTCAGACTATAGTCCAGTGGCATGGCCCATATCTCAATCTTGTTATCGAAGTAATAGGCACCACCATTGGCATAGTCATCCGTATCGCGAATGATGAGCTGTGTCTTTTCTTCAGGCTCATAATTGTACAGAGAGGTGATCCCATCATAGATATCATCTGCTACATGAAGTGCTTCATTCGCTGTCCACTCTGTCCCCTGGTGATAATGAACAATGAAGTGTTTGCCTTCTATGGTCTTCCATTCGAGTTCAGGGTGGTTGAATCCCTGACCAGTGAGAAGAGCTGCGAAACAGAGCAGCAATAATATGGTTTTCAAGAAACTCATCGAATCACGGCAATCTTGATTAGCTCTGATGTTTTTCCAGCAGTGATTTGGGCAAGGTATACACCGTTTGAGACTTCAGAAGCATCCCAAAGCCATTCGTTGTAACTGTTAGTCTGGAGCACGGTCTCTTCAACATAAACCACCTGTGATCCATTCATGGAGAAAATCTCAATACTCCAGGAATCAACGTCACCTAGCCAAGCCCTGATTGTGGTAGTTTTTCCCTTGATTGGATTCGGGTAATTATAAGCAGAATTGGCTTGAATATCAGGTTTCAACTGAGGTGTGACAAATGGTATTGCCACGACTCTATCTCCCGCTCTATTACCCTGTGGATCTGACCAAAAGGCGACACCTTGGGTGGCTGGATCAAATTCAAAATAGAGCAGCTCCTGGCCACTTAGAATGAGACTGAGGCCATCTGTGGTACTCAAGAAGTTTTCAAGACTACCTACTACTTGAGGTAGAACTCCTCTATCCAGCATTTTTCCATTAAAATCATATATGGAATAACCGGAGGAGTGTCGAAGGAATATGCTGGCTTGACCATCAATGGTTGATCCTACAATTGGATTGCCAACATAGGTGTCAATCCGAAAGGGATTACCGCTATATACTACCCCAGCTTGATTTATGATTTCAACAACGGTCTCGTAAAATAGAGCTATTTCGTAATGTCCATCATTATCTACATCAAGAGGAATAACGTGCAGAGGTTTTTCGACACTGATGTACTCCTTTTCCTCCCCTGGCAAATGAGAAATCATTAGCGCACTCTCAGCGTTGGACCACGATATCACATCTACCGCCTCCAGTGGAACACTTAACACTGAACCTGATTCGCTATAGGGGGTTACTCCGACCGGCACGGGATCTTCAGTAAAGCTTGAAAAGAAAGGTTGAATTCCTGATGTGGTCTGAAATCTTGCTACCGGTTGACCAGCAAGTTCATCACTAATGAATTGTGATTGGGGTTCTATCCATTTTACCAGATAGTAATTGTCATTCTCCCTGGCGAAAAAAGAGAGTGTAAGTAAGGGATTATCTCCACCAATAATTTCAAACGGATCTTGCTTGGTAGTATGAGAATGCTGGTCTCCAGTCCTAAGATCAATAAATCTGGACCCACTATCCATGTTGGGAAAGACCCAGGGATACCTGAACTGGAATGTGCTATCACTATTTTCAGGAAGGATGTCAGACGGCGCTACCGTTGGACTTGAAGAAGTGGAAAAACCACCGTCTTCAAAGATGGCTTCAACAATCTGAGATGAGTCACTATTGAAGGCCCACAATTCGTTGGATGCAGTCCCCCATCCAATAAAACTCGAGATGGAATCTTTTGATGCCAATCTATCCGAGGAAACTGAAAAACTCATTATGGGACCGTTGTGAGAAATATTTTCAATACTCAGGTGGCTGGGTACTCCTGTATTGGAGGTGGTCGCTGGGAAGGTGCTGGATTTAAAACTTAAAAGGCTATCTCCTACCACTTCTTCATAACGATTGATATGAAACCAACCCTCATTACCAGCAAACCATGGATCAAACCACCAGCCAGTTTCAAGATAATTAGCGAACAGTAGCTGGGTGGTATGTCCCATATCCTGGGCACCATCCGCTTCGACAAAGTCCACCATTTGACTTGGTCCGCCATTGGGATTGTCTGCAGTGAATCTTGCGCTCTCGTCAATATGCCAGATATTGAGTCCATTACCAGGTAGCCCTGCATGTTGTTCATCGACATCAACAACGACACCACCACTACTTACCGAAACCGAAACCTTAAAGCCACCAACATCATCTATCCAAAGAGGCAGGCTGCTGGGGTGGAGTATGTTTCTCTGACGATTTTCAATGAGATAATACTCCATATCACTAATTGAAATCTTCACAGGGGGATCATCAACATGAATAGAAACTGAATCCCCTATTTGCATTTCGTTGGCTGTTGTCCAACCCTGCTCAATGCGTGTGAAGGGATCGGGATAGGCTGGCACAATGCCATGAAAATTGTTAGAACCCTGATCCATGAGTGCGAAACCACCCACAAGAGACACGCCGGTCTCAGTATTGTAGAGAGGTGCTAATCCGAGGTGAAAGCCCATCATCAGCGCCAGGGTACCATTCAAACCAACTTGATAAAAACAGGGGTCCTCAGCATCTTCAAAGAGGCTGCGAGTTTCTTTATACTGTAGAAAGTTCTGGGATTCTGGTACAATAATTAAATCCGTCAGGTTGCCCTCGGCGGTTTGCAGAACACGATATTCATCAAAATCTGCCTGAGAAAGGTAGGCAGAAGGAATGTTTCCAGGTGTTGGATCAAGAGAGAATGCAAAATCACCACCCATTCCTGCATGTGCAAAAATTATTGTGGTGTACTCATCGAAATTCACGTCTGGATCTGCGAGAAGAATTACATCTTCACTTAACTCAAAGAGCTTCTGCGTTTCATCAAATGTTTCTAAATAGGGATGGTAATAAAGCATTTCATGGGGTAATTGGTATACTTCCCCCTCATTCAGTGGAAAAACATCCGATTCTGCAAGGTTGACGAAGACGGATCCATTACTGACCTTCTGCCAGTAGTTATCTATCGCTATAATATGATCCTGAAAATAAGTGCGATCATGAGGTGGTGGATCCAGAGACCAATCAGTACAATCGATTCCCACAGTATCTTCCAGAACAAAACTTCCGTCACCAGTCGTTGCTGGAGAGGAATCAGGCTGGAAAGCCACTCGTAGAACAGCGACCTTCAGCTCCTGCCCTGAAAGGGTAATGACTGACAGAATAGTCAGCAATAATCTTACTGTGAATTGATTGATAATATCCCCGCTTGGCTTTGAGGGTTAAAAATTAAAGATCAACGATCAGAGAAATCCGATCCACCTAAAATTTTAACATCAACGAGAATCGCATGGTATTATTCAGAGGGTGTGTTTCCTCTGCAACAGTATATCCAAAATCAAAACCATAGTTTCCGTATCGCAAACCAGCACCTACAGTTGGCGTCGTAATCTTACCCTCAGAATCGTAGTAGTAACCACCGCGGATGGCAAACATTTCGTTATACCAGTATTCAAGACCGACACTATGAATGAGCGATTTAAACTCATCAGCAGGACTTCGATCGTCACTATTGCCAACCTCTAGGTCGCCGCCTTCATTGTATAAACCATTATCAGATAGCTCGGTATAGGTGGAATCGTCACCTTCGATCAGGTTCCATCCTCCAATAATTCTATCACCGTCCATATCGCGGTCCCCACCTAGATACCAATCATCTAAGAAAGAAGTAAAAATTCCAGCCCACCATGAATCGGTGTGGGCGAGCTCATTTTGTCCATCTTTGTTATAATTGCCAGATTGGTTCTCACTACCATCTTCGTTGTAGCCACCAATTTCAAGATCTCCATCCCAATCCATGGAAGCATATTCGCCGACGAGCAGCTTGTTTACGTCGTAGACAATGTTCAATCTGTTATACTTTGAATCATACACGCGCATATTGAAACCCAGTTTCAGATTTGTCGGCATGGGATCAGCCTGCTCCTCATCATTGAATATGACTTTGGGTCCCAAATTGGCAATCATGGCGCCAATATCGAGTTTGCCACCCAAATAGCCTTTGCTCAGGTATCCAACATCAAATCCGAAGTTGGTTGCTGTTCCTTTGGTTTTTTCGGTCCCGACTTGAACATCAGAATCTGTGAGATGCTGATATAAAACTTTAAAGTTGAAGCCAACGCTTGAATTTTCAGAGATCATGGTTGCATAGCTAAAGGCACCAGAAGTGAAATAGGTAAGAAAGGTTCCCAGGGATACTCCGTTGGCATCTGTGTACTGTTGCTCACCTGCATTAAGGTAGATCACATGGCCACCAAATACGCCCAGACCCTCCACAGGTGCTCGGCCAGCGAGAAAGTCATAATACATGTCATCTACAAGCCCGGGAAGCCAATTCACGTGCATTCCAGAGACCTCATAACCACTCTGAAATCCGAGACCCGCTGGATTCCAGTAGGTTGCATAGGAGTCATCCGCGAGTGCAACTTGTGCCTCACCCATACCACCTGCCCTTGCACCAGGTGCGATCAAGAGAAATAGTGCACTCTGTGAGAATGCAACGGATAGCAGCATCAGACTTCCTATGGCGAGATTTATAATTTTATTCATTTTCATTGTAACTAACTCCTCATTCATAAAAAAACCGAATATTATGAATAACATTCGGTATCAACTTTAAAAAAGATGAACGCCAGGTTCGTATTTTATTTTGGCGGATTCTCATCAAAAAATCCCAGTAACGATTTCTCTCTTAAAGTTCTCCTTTATTAAAGCGGGCGAATATAGGTTTACCCCCTACGCTAATCAACGGATTTCCCAGTATTTAAGCCCTCGAGTGATATTGATAACCCTGGGATAAGCTGAGGAATTCCATGACGAATAATATAGACAATGTCCTGGTTGTTGTTGACCAGAATATCCTTAATTCTACTTCTTTGTAGTTCTCCATTCCTATTTGAAAGCTGTTTATTTTCAGCCCGAAGATTTAATGCATCTAGCAGATTTTCGCTGCCTGGCTGAAGCTTGGTCTTAGAAATGGGACAATACAAAGATTTTGGATTCAATCGATTACCTAATTTTTATATCTGTTTCTTCTTTATAGCCACTGATAAAATCCTGCACTGATTTTAAATCTGACTTTCTCATATCTTCGACGCTTCCAACGAAGGAAAAGTTCCCCTGATCGAGTAAAACAATTTTATCTGCTAGAAAAAACCCCGTGGGAATGTCATGGGTAACAATAATACTGGTCACATTCAGATCATTTTGCATTTCTTTAATTA
Source organism: Fidelibacterota bacterium (assembly GCA_016845065.1). Classification (GTDB taxonomy): domain Bacteria; phylum Fidelibacterota; class UBA8477; order UBA8477; family JABMPR01; genus JABMPR01. The sequence goes on from JAERTG010000023.1 coordinate 38,058, forward strand.
ACTTGGCAATCTGAGCACTCGTGACAGGATCCAGTCCAGTGGTTGGCTCATCGTATAGGATATATTTTGGTTCCATGGCTACTACACGTGCCAGACCCACCCGTTTACGCATACCTCCACTTAACTGTGCAGGAAATTTTTGGCCCACATCCACCAGACCAACACGTTCCAAACTCTCCTGGACTTTAGAAAGTATTTCTGAATCTGAGTATTTGTTTTTAGCCCTCAACCCTATCCCCACATTATCACATATATTCAGACTATCGAATAGGGCCGCAGATTGGAATAACATACCAAATTTTAAACGGCATTGAACCAATTGATCGGGGTTTAGACTACCGAGATCTTCACCATCTATGTAAATATTTCCCAAATCTGGATAAAGCAGGCGGGTAATTAGTTTAAGTAGAACACTTTTGCCTTGGCCACTCTTGCCCATAACGACTAGACTCTGGCCATCCTCGACCTTGATACTGGCACCACTGAAAACGGTGAGATCACCAAATGATTTATGAAGATTTTTAATTTCGATCATATCGATGCATTTCTGAATCAGATCGTGGGCATGGATCTAGATGTCGTCCAGTTCCGCTCTAAACTCTTTAACATCCTCGAATTTCCGATAGACGCTCGCAAATCGAACGTAGGCAATTTCATCGAGACCCTTAAGATGCTTCATTACCAGTTCACCCACATCCTTGGCATGAACTTCTGAAGATCCAAATGTATTCACATCCTGAATAACCAGATCAACTGTCTGACTCATCTGGGCACTATTCACAGGACGCTTGCTGCAGGCAATGGCAATACTTTTAAGAATCTTCTCTCTCTCAAATGGTTCACGACGTTGATTGCTTTTGATGACCAGGAGTGGTTGGGTCTCTACATACTCGTAGGTAGTAAAACGATATGAACAGCTCCCACATTCTCTGCGGCGTCGAATTGCTCGTCCGTCCTGGGTATGCCGGGAATCAATAACTCGAGTATCATCCTGTTGACATTGCGGGCAATTCATTGGTTTTACTCCACATCCTGGTAATGAGGGAAATCTTTAACCAACTCCCTCACTTTAGAACGGACCTGTTGAATAACACTCTCATTGTCTGGATCAGATATGACATTATTGATGTATCCTGCAATTAATTTCATCTCGCTTTCCTTAAAACCACGTGTGGTTAAGGCTGCGGTTCCTATGCGAATACCGCTGGTTACGAGAGGACTGCGCTGGTCAAAAGGAACCATGTTTTTATTGGTGGTCATTCCTGCTTCTTCTAAAAGACGCTCCGCCTTTTTGCCACTAATTTCCTTAGCAGTTAAATCAATAAGAAGCAAATGGTTATCCGTTCCACCCGATATAAGTTTAAAGCCAAAATCATTCAAAGCAGCACCTAAAGCTTTTGCATTCGAAATGACCTGCTTGGCATAAGTTTTAAAAGATGGTTCCAATGCTTCACCAAAAGCCACGGCTTTTGCAGCAATTACATGCATAAGCGGTCCACCCTGAATACCGGGCATGACCGTACTATCCAGAAGCTCACTCATCATTTTGGTTCTGCCACTTTTGGGAGCAACAATACCAAATGTATTTTCAAAATCTTTCCCCATCATCACCAATCCACCACGTGGTCCACGGAGGGTTTTATGCGTGGTAGAAGTCACGACATGACAATGTGGCATTGGACTGGGGTGTTCTCCTGCGGCTATTAATCCAGCTGGATGTGCAACATCCGCCATGAGAAAGGCACCAACTTCATCAGCTATTTCTCTGAACACCTTAAAATCATAATGTCTGGGGTAGGCAGAGCCACCTGCAATAATCATTTTTGGCTGATGTTTCTTGGCTTGATTCCGTACCATGTCATAGTCTATAAAACCAGTCTCGGAATCAACGCCATAAGCCACGATATTGTAAAACTTACCAGAGAAATTTACATGGGAACCATGAGTGAGGTGTCCACCGTGGGATAAATCCATACCCAAAACCGTGTCACCAGGTTGTACCAGAGTGAAGTAAACCGACATATTTGCCTGGCTGCCTGAGTGAGGCTGGACATTGGCATATTCTGCTCCGAAAAGCTGTTTAACACGATCACGTGCCAGATTCTCGGCTGTATCCACCGCCTCGCAACCACCGTAGTAACGCTTCCCAGGATACCCTTCGGCGTATTTGTTGGTCATGACGCTTCCTGCAGTCTGCAAAACAGCTTTACTTACGAAATTCTCAGAGGCAATTAACTCAAGTGTATCATTTTCACGATCACGTTCTGCCATGATAGCAGCATATACGGCAGGATCAGAAGTTTTTAATTCATTCAGCATCTTGACCTCGAGAATTTGTTTCGATTTTATTCAGTCTCCTCGCATGTCTATCACCCTCCCACTCTGTGGTTAACCAGAGTGAAATGATGCTCTTCATGGATTCAACAGATTGTGTTCTGGCACCCAGACATAGGACATTTGCATCGTTATGCAGTCTGCTCATCTCGGCTAGTTCTTCAGTATAACAGAGTGCTGCTCTGATCCCTTTGAATCGATTAGCAGCTATGGACATACCAAGTCCAGTACCACAAATTAATATGCCCCTGTCAGCAGCACCAGATTGTACCTTGAGGCTTGCACCTGCAGCAAAGTCTGGATAATCAACGGAATCTAAGTTGTGTGTACCTTCATCGATGGTGTCATGCCCTAATGACTTGAGAAAATCAATAATCTCAGTCTTTGCATCATAAGCAGCATGATCACACCCGATGACAAGTTTCATGGTGGTCTCGATTAGCCCTTGGGTGCGGTTACGCTACGTTTTAACCAGGTATAACATTCCTTCTTAGGTTTAGCCTTACCTGCCTTAACATATTCGTCTCTATTAAAAAACCAGTCGCCACTTTGGGGGATACGAGCTTCTTTGAGGAAGTCAATTTTTTTGGTGGCTTTAAAATAACCCTTTGCCTTGGCTGTTTTGTAGTCTTCATAAGCCATCATGAAAACCAGTTTATCATCAAAATCTGGAGCTGACCCGGCACAAGCAACACCCACAGCTTCATACACTGAGGCTCTGTTTGCGTAGGTCTGGCCATTTTGCGGATCCATTTTGATGGCCTTTCCAGCCCATGACATGGCAGATTTAAGCTGCCCATCATCGATATATGCCTGGGTCATATCAAAGTATATGCGTACATCTTCAGGATTAGCAGTATTCAATTTTTTCAACCAACTGATCACTGTTTTAGTCTGACCCAATTCGCGATAGGCTTCAACAAGATCTTTCATGATATTGGTCATTCCAGGGGAAATTGTAAGGATTCCTTCCAGAACTTTGATTGCAGTATCATTTTCACCATCATCGCGCAGGATGCGAACAAAATCCTGGGCATTAGAAATATTTTCAGGGTTCTTTCTATACTCTTCTTCAACGAAACTACGAACATCACCACCTTGAGCCTCGATTGACTCACGAACAATGTTTCTCAGATTTTTGCTATCTGGGTTTGTGGTTAGAAGATGTTCTGCCATCGTTTTTGCTTCGGCATACATAGAGAAAGTGATGTAATCTTCAGCAATTTCTTCACCCAAGCTTGAATCTTGAGGGAAAGCTGCGTACATATCAACTTTTGCCTGAAGGACCATGTCCTCATCATCCATCATCTTGAGGGTAAAAAGCTTATTGTCCCACAGATATTTATTCTGAGGGATAATGCTCAAACCTTCCTCATAGTAGATCATGGCAGTATCAAGGTGTCCTAATTCACGGTATGAGTTCCCCATATACACGTATACGTTTTGTGCCATTTGCTCATCGACACATTCGTAATCAAACAATTTTTTATAATTGTATAAGGCATCTGGATAAGCTTTATTTTTATAGTACTCCGTAGCAAAACTTAAATGCTTCATGCAATAGCGTGAATTTGCTTTGCGTACTGAATCTTTGCGTGCTTTTTCCATGGCTGCCAGTTCTTCTGCAGTTGCCTGAGGTGGCATGCAGGCTGACAAAACCATTGTAAACAGCATGATGCCCATTGTAATAATTGACACAACTTTAAACTTCATGAGTTAACCCTCATCTTCTTTTAACTTTTTTGAACCACATATCATTAATTTGTATACCGAATTTCATTCGCGCAAATAACTCATCTGGCAGGTTTTCATCACCACCACGGGACCCGAATTCCCCAGAAATCTCAAACAAACTTCTTCCATTTCTCAAATCAAGATTTATTCCTGATGTGAGTGAATACTCATATATCATGTTTTCACTAGATGGTGATAAATAGTAATTCTTGATGGATATACCTGTCTGCCAACCCGTTCGTTTTGACCAGTATCGAGAAGTTCGATCAGCAGGTAATTTTTGCATACCCAGCTGGAAAGAAGCTACAGGTACTGTTTTCCAACCCTCAGGCAAAGCCAGCACGCGCGCATCATCGAAACCTGATTCTGCGAACAATTGTTGAGCTATTCCAGCCATAAAGTTCATACTTTTTGAGTGGTGATAAATAACACCCAATTTGATGGTATTTGGCCAGGCAGAAAGGTCTTCTTCTATTTCTGCAAATGCCGAAGAACCAGCCAGGCTATCCAGGCCCGATAATTTGGGCACATCGTAGGGGATATTTACGGTTAAACCAAGAGAGACCTTTTCTCGTAGATTCGAGATAACTCCTGCCTCAAGGCTTTTCCCTGCTATATCTCCCTTGATGACATAAATTTCTTGAACATCATCTGATTGAATGAGAGTTTCTCGTCTCAACTGTCCCTGAAAGGTGTGTAACTTCAATCCCATATTTATTGCTGGGGAAAGTGAGTAACCCAATCCGAGATGGAAGTCCCATATACCACCAGAGGAAATTTCTGTAAGTGTGCCCATACTCAGCGTGGTCTCATAATTTGAAGCAAAATCAGCTACTGCATGGGTTCCAAGACTCATCCCAAACCGCTTTCCAATTGGGAATGTCACAAATAGCTGTTCAAGGCGAGTATTATTGGATACAGTATTGTCGATTGATCTGAACTCTGAACCCAGACTGACTCCAAAATGCACACGATCTGAACTGGTTAGTGCTGCAGGATTATGTATGGATACGCGGGCAGAGTCCTGATAGGCTACTACGCCATGACCCAGACTGCTTCCCAGGGGGTCCGTTGTTGGAAAGATATCTCCGTATCCCAGTCTGTAATAAGCCGATTGTCCCATAAGGGAAATGGACAGGGTGAATAGTAGTATTAGTTTCCTCATGGTCGCACCGCCAGAGTGGATTTAACGTATAAGCTAGCGGTGTTCACATCCTTGGAAATAGCAATAAAACCTGGATCATAACCAGAAGTGGTTGGACTGAGAACTAACTCCAACTCATCCTGCTTATCGTCAATGGCTGATTGGAGAAGGGTATTTATTTCATTCGAATTGAACCCATCATCTCCCCATTCAATTGTGGTAGATAATCCCGAAGCAGGATCCTCCACAATCATGTCAAATCTGAAAACACTATCTGCAGAATAGAGAGATGAAGCTAGGTCATCAATTCCTGGTAAAATACTGGAGCTAACGATACGCTGCAAAGTATCCCCTGCTGTGGTGATGTTTTGGAGATCCAGGGTTAGCAGTAGCGAATCATTTTTCAATTGGCTGATATATGCGAATTGCCCAGTATCAAATGCTTCAGCCTTTTCAACAAAATACATGAATAATGTGTCAGCTGGAAAAGGGACTATCGTGGCACTGTCATTCCCTGCGGTATCCGGTTCATGGAAGAAAAAATTCAATGTAGGCCTTGACACGGAACCTCCTCCATAAAAAGCGGAAAAATAATCGATCTCATGTGGAAAAATGCCCATGCTAAGCGTGGTATCATCCTGAGAGATTAAATCAGATGGTAAGGTGTAGCGCCATGAATTGTTGCCCCCGGCAATATTCAATGAGGCCGTACCCAAACTATTACCATATATAGAATTTTCTATATCAATGGTTTGATCCATTGTTTCATAAAAACCAAAAGTGGAATAGTTGGACTCGAGTGTATCTGTTCCATTCTCTGGGTAAGTCACTACATGGTGAATATTAAACTGGATACTGTCAACATCAGCAATGCTCAGCGCGGTATCTGCAAAATTAAATTCTACTGTAAAACCTGATTTGTAATACTGGGTTTCACCCACCCAGGCTCTGAAATGTGAGCTCCACTCTATATCTGCGTTCCCTGTTTCAATCGCAGTGACGTTTTTGAGTGTGTCTTCGGTAAATGAGAATGGGTTATAGGTAAAACTGCTATTATCAGATGATATCGGATCATCACACGACCAAAAGAAAAGTGCGGTGATAACAACTGCAAAAGGAATCTGGATTTTCATAAGCCCCTTTAAAAAAAGAGTTAAGCGTTCAAACACTTAACTCTGTTGGTTTAGAGTCAACACTGTCAATATTCAGAGTTTTAATTCTCAACTCCAAAGAATGTTTCCAATTCCAAATTGAGCTGTTGCCATTCCTCTTCACTTTCATCAGAAATTGTAAAGTATTTCACTTTTTTCCCGGTGGCCTTTAGCGCTTCCTGAATCTTGTCATGCTTTTCAATTTGATCTTTGTTGCTTTTACCATCTATAGAGATACTAATAATCTCATCAGCGTGCTTGATAGCAAGTCCCAGTAAATTATCCTCATAACCAGCATAGTCTTCAGGTTCCAAACCGGCCATTTCATACTGTTTTGCACCAACCTTGCCCATTTCTTCAATATTGACTAGATTTAGCACGGTTTTCATGTCAGCGAAGAATTCTTCTTCTGCATAGACTGTCTTAAACAGGACAGGAACCATGGCCGTGGTCCAATCATTACATAGAATAAAATCGGGTTGCCAATATAGGTAAGTAAGATTTTCAATAGCTATTTTTGAGAAATAGAAATACTTCTCAGCGTTACGCTGGTTGTAACGATTTTCCGCAACCTTGTATAAAGTTTTGTTCTTACCGCCAAAGTAGGGTTGGTATTCCATAAAATAGACTTGAACACGTGTTGAGGGTACAAAGGCTGATTTGGCTGCACCAAATCCCAACTCGCCTTTATATTCAACTTCGATTTCCTTTAAACGAATAACTTCACGAATTACATATCGCCGTTCACTGACAAATCCATACCGTGGAGTAAAGATTCGCAAATCCTGCTTTTTTTCTTGAAAATGGGTAGGAACCTTGTTGGAAATTTTAGCAAGGTCAGTTCCCTCAGAAAATGGAGAAACTTCTGAGGAGAGATAGTAAATTTTTGTTGGCATAGAATTTCTTTTTTATATAACCTATTTATCTGGAGGCGAGGATTTGCTTGACTTTTTCCCGGTAGGAACTTTCAGGGAACATATCCAGAAGCCGTTCTAATTCATCATATCCGCGGGCTTTATCGCCGCTATTGAGGTAGGAATAACCAATCTTGAATTGTGCAGCATCGGCTTTATTGGAATCGTTAAAATGTATTACTTTTCTAAATGCTTCAATAGCTTTGGAGTACTCATCTAAAGCGTAATATGATTCTCCAATCCAATATTGAGCATTGTCAGCATAGTCATTCTCTGAATCGTTTCGAATCAGCATCTCAAAGGCATCAATGGCACCCATAAAGTCACCATTCTGATAAGCGCTCAATGCATCGATATAGTGCTGCTTATAGGTTTCATAGTCCATTTTAGCAGCAGCAGGAGATTGCTTAAGCGGGGTTTGGGTGACGGGGGTTCGAACAATATTTGGTGTGGTGGTTGGCATGGCCATGAGTTCATTAAATGAATTTGTGAGCGAGATAATTTTATTCTCAAGGAAAACCAGCTGTGAAAGGATATCATAGTTTGAGCTATCCTGAACTCGTGCATTCGTTTCAAGGGTACCCAATTGATCTTCAGAACTCATCATATGATCAGCTACATTTAATTGGAACTCAGAGAATGAAGAGTCCAGAAGTGAGAATTGACTGATGATATTCAATAAATTCTCTTCCAGAACAGCCATTTTGGCAGGATCCATCGTGGCGTAAATACTGTCAACCTGAAACTGAGTGTTTTGGATTGATGTACCCAGTCCAGCTATGGATTGGCGCATACTATCTTGTTCAGCTTTGAGTTCTAAAATTTGTCCAGAATTAGATTGTTCCGCAACATTATAGACGGAGTCAGTTCTGGTCCGCTCACTTGCTAACTTGCCTTCTAATTCTGAGGAGAGCTCATCGATTGATTTCTTCGACTCTGCATTGAGTTTATAAAGATTTTCGAGACTGATGTGATTCTCATTGTATGTTTCACGCATCGCTTTCACTTCTTGTGAGAACTCTTTTAGACGGGCATCAAGAACAACTAGAGTACTATCTGTTCCTTGAGTATCCTGTTTAACTTCACTGAGTTCCTGTTGTAATTCTTTCGAACCACCACATCCTACGATGAGTGCTAATATCAAAATGAGTGCGAACGTTCTTTTGTACATTGCTTAAGCCACTTTCTGCTGGGAGTTAAGACAAGAAATCATACGGGCGTCAATTTAACCTCGCCACAGGGACTCGCAACGCTAAATGTAGTGATTTCAGGGGGCTTGAGACACTACCCGACGGCTCTGCGGACTGCAGACATGTTGGCTGAAAGGCCAGCTAATATCATTGAGGTAACCATGAATGACCCTCCATAACTGATAAAGGGTAATGGAATACCAGTCACTGGCATAATACCAACTATCATCCCAAGATTGACAAATACATGAAAAATATAGATTGATGCAATTCCAATCAGGATGACACTATCAAACCGAAATTTACTGTTGTAGGCTTGTGTTATCAATCTTGCTATGAGCAGGTAGAAAAGTGCGATAACAACCATCACGCCAACAAAACCAAACTCCTCACCTATTACTGTCATGATAAAATCAGTATGTTGTTCCGGGAGAAATTTCAAATGAGTTTGTGTACCCTCTCCAAGCCCCTTACCAAAGGGACCACCAGATCCAAAAGCTGTTAGTGACTGGGAAACCTGATACCCTGCACCCAGCGGATCGGAGTCAGAATCTATCATGGATAAAATGCGTTGTTGTTGATATGGTTTTAACAAGGCCCAGAGCAGGTTGGTAATCCCACCGAGACCAACGTTAATAAGGAAGTTCAAAATTTTGGTCCAGAATGGGAGGTGATTGAAATAGAGGATCACAATAATAAGCCCCATCCAGATAAAAAAGGATAAGGTCTGAAAGGCTGCCAACATTGAAACAATTGGTGCCAGTAAAAGAAAGAAGTGAAGAGGTCTGATTCCAGCCCAAAATATGATCACAATGAGTATACCAAAATACACCAGGGCTGTTCCAAGGTCAGGTTGAGCGAGGACCATTATTGTTGGACCCAGAGTCATGGCCACTGGGGTCATTAATTCTTTAATATCGGTTAATTTACGTTTGTGGTCAGCGAAATATTTTGCCAGGGACAAAAGCAAAAATATCTTCATAAATTCGGAGGGCTGAATCCCAATGCTTCCTATCATGATCCATCTACTTACAGATCCACTACTTTTCATAAGAATTGGTATGACCAACAGGATAATACCGATACCATAGGCTGGGTACGTCAGATTATGAATAACCTTTCGAGGTATGAAGTAAGCCGTCAAGAATAAACCTATTCCTACCACGGTCCAGATACTTTGTCTCAAGAAATAGTCAGAGCCTGATTCGTGTTGAACTTCAATACTATAAATGGCCAACAACCCACTGGCCGAAAGCAGCAACACGAAGACCAAGGTACTCCATTCGAGTTCTTTGAGCTTAACTATGATGAAGCTTCTAATATTCATGAGGATCGCTTTGCTATGCTTCTTAAGACTTTGCCAATGAGTGGCGCAGCTTTACCACCACCGCCACCGCCATTTTCCAGCAGGACTGCCCAGGAGTATGGATAACGTTCATCCAGACTAAATCCAATAAACCAGGCATGGTCTTCACCATGGGGATTCTGCGCTGTGCCTGTTTTGCCATACACATCCCAATCTTTCTGTTGAGCTGCTCTGGCAGTACCTTTTTTCCCGTTGACTACATCCCACATCGCTTGATGTACAAAATCCCAAGAATCTTTTGAAGCAGTCACCCTGTCATTCGATTGAGAAACATTTTCCTGTATGATTTCTCCGTCTTTGGTAACCACCTTTGTAACGAAATGAGGTTGAAATTGGGTTCCTCTTTGGGCCAGCATTCCGGCAAATTGAGCCAACTGCAGGGGTGTTACCAGAACATCACCCTGACCTACTACAATATTCAGCAGATTCCCTTTGGTCCATTTGTTTTGACCATATTTACGATTCATGTATTTTCTATCAGGAACCAGGCCTTTATTCTCACCGGGGATATCGATGTTTGCCCTCTCACCAAATCCAAACTCGCGAGCAATATGAGCCCAATCCTCAAGTCCAATATCCTGGATGAGGTTGAAAAAATATACATTACATGATTGTTGAATAGCCTCATGAAGATTCATCTTGCCATGCCCGACCTTTTTCCAACAGCCAAAGGAACGATTCCCCAGTCTATAAGATCCACGACAGACATAGCTTCGCTCTTCCGCATTAGAATGATTCTCCAATGAATAAAGAGCAGCAAGTGGTTTAAGTGTGGATCCAGCTGGGTATAAGCCCTGTATTCCCCTGTCATACAGCGGTTTACGAGGATCCTGCATCAGCGCATTCCAGTCCCTTGAAGATATTCGTCCAGAAAGCATTTCAAGATCATAGCCAGGACGACTGGCATATGCCAGAATCTCTCCAGTTTTATGATTTAAAATAACCACCGAACCCGAGGAATCGGCCAGTGCAACCTCTGTGGCATGCTGAATGTATGAATCAATACTTAGAATCAGATCATGTCCTGGAATTGGGTTGATGGGTGCTCTATCCTGAACTTCACCAATTTCCTGCCCGAGGGCATTTACCTCAATATATCGGAATCCCCTTTGTCCGTGTAATTCGGATTCATAAAATTTTTCCAGACCCTTCCACCCCACCTGGTCACCAGGTTGATAGTCAGAGTCCTTCTTAAAACGATTTAAATCATCCCTGTTGATCTCCCTTGTATATCCCAATGCATGTGACAGATCTAAATCAGATACGTAATTGCGAATGGGTTCAATGCTATACGTCACCCCAATCAGCTCGAGACGATGCTCTTGGAGGTGAGATATTTTCTCAAAGGGAACCCGACTAAATACTTTTGCCGGTGCGAAGGATCCTCTTCGATTTTTAACTATGCGACGATTGATCTCTTCAACGGATATTTCCATCACACTAGATAGACGTTCCAGTGATTCAGGTTTGTCCTTGACTTCAATGGGGATGACAGAGATTGTGTAACTCGGGGCGTTGTCCACTATCAGATTGCCAGCTCGATCGTATATGACACCACGTGAGGCCAGAACAGGAACTGCACGGATGTGATTGGCAGTTGCCTTTTCAGCGTATTTCTCATGAAATACGATCATCAAATAGTAATACCGACCTATGAGAATCAGAAACAGCAGCGCGAGGAGACCGTGGACCAGGAGTGACCTCCAGCCCTCAACGATATTCCTGCCCTGAAGCATTACTCAGCTCCGACTCGAAGAACGATAAAACTTCCACTTAGAAGCGCCAGTGTGTAGAGCGTCTTTGGTAGAAGTATCAGAAAAACAATATTCCCTGTGGCAAATTGTGAATCCTGGAGTGAAATCATGACTGTGATAATAAAAAAGACCAGTAGGAATCCTGTGTACAACAGATATTGAACCAGAACTGGAATTCTGACAATCCTGCCATGAAATATGCCAGCTAGATACCCTACTGTTGACAGTGCCAAGGCTGTAATGCCCATCATGTCTGTGCCAGTTAAAGCATCGATAAAAAATCCTAAAGTGAATCCCAACCAAATCGCATGTAGTTGGCTATTTGTCAGGCCGATGTATATGATAAAAATGACCAGAAAACTGGGGGTCAGCCCATAAATGCTAAATATATCACCTAACATCCATTGGAAGATGAGAACGATAAGACCGAGGATGCTATTTTTAATTATATCAAACATACTATTTGAGTATAAATACTTCCTCTATGCGATTAAAGTCAGTTGCCAGGTCAACTCTCACTGATTTGACATAATCTTCAACAACAGGTGATATAGCAGACACCCAGCCAACGAAAATATGCTCAGGAAAAATATCACTGAAACCAGATGTTACGACTGAGTCACCAGCAATCACCTCAGCGTTTTTAGGAACATCCTGAATAACATACCCCGTTTTAAGGGAATAGCTGAGAATGCCAACATCTCTTGATCGCATTTCTCTAACAGATACTCTAAAATTTTTATCATTTACCAATTGTACCAGGGCTGTATGAGCAGAGAGAGCCACCACCTTGCCTACCAATTGGGCTTGGGCGTCAACAACACCTGAGAGCAAGGTGACACCATCCTCGGATCCCTGATCAACAGTCAGACTATTCATGGTGTGACTTCCCACATCAGAAAGCACATTGGCCGGAATTACGTTAAAATTTTTATCACCCTTAAATCCGAGCATACTGCGAAGGCGTTGATTTTCCTTCACGAGGGTTCTGGTTTTGTTCAGTTCAATCTGGGCTTTAATGTGGCGTTGTTGGAGTTCGCGATAGTCTTTTTCGATGGTAAAAATCGTTTCAACCCATTTGATGGGAACGTACAGGTAAGCAGACCCCTCAAGAATAAGACCACGCGTTCTATTCATCAGTGGAGTTCCGTTTGAGGCTATAATCAGCAAAGACAGAACAATTGCAGCGACCAGATTTACCAGAGATTTATATCGAGAGATAGATGGTGCTTTAGATGCCAAGATTTAACCTATCGCGCGGGTGAAAAGCTTAATAAAGAACATCCTCAAAGCGTTCAACGGCGTCCAGGACTTTGCCGGTACCTTGAACGATGGAGAGCAATGGATATTCGGCCACGTTTACGGGGAGATCAACTTCCAGACGCATTCTTTTATCAAATCCTTGTAGAAGCGCGCCACCTCCTGTGAGGATGATTCCGCGGTCCAGAAGATCAGAACTGAGCTCTGGTGGTGTTCGTTCCAGACACATTTTAACTGCATCCACAATTAGATCGATTGTATCGCGCAGTGCATCCCTGATTTCTGAAGATGAAACTTCAATGGTTTTAGGAATTCCTGCAATCATGTTACGACCTTTGACGGAAAGTTTGTAATCTGTACCCTGCAAAGCTGATCCCACATTCATTTTAATGCTTTCAGCAGTTCTCTCTCCAATAAGTAGATTGTGATCCCGTTTAAAATGTTGAATGATGGCCTCATCCATTTCATCGCCGGCAACACGAAGGGATTCCTTCGTCACAATACCGTTAAGCGCGATGATGGCAATCTCAGTGGTTCCACCACCAATATCCACAATCATGTTGCCAACAGGCTCACTTATATCGATGCCGATACCAATTGCTGCTGCAACAGGCTCTTCTATGAGAAATACTTCTCGGGCATTGCGTCGTTCTGCGGACTCTTTTACCGCTCTTTTTTCTACTTCAGTGATACCTGAAGGAACACAGATGATCATGCGAGGGCGAGCTAATTTCGAGATAGGTAGTTTGTTCAGGAATCCTTGTAGCATACTGTCTGCCATTTCAAAGTCTGCAATCACCCCATCCCTCAGGGGACGGATTGTTTCAATCTCCTGATGAACCTTACCAACCATGCGCTTGGCTTCGTTCCCTACAGCAATGACTTTTGATGTGGATTTAGATTTTGCTACAATAGAAGGTTCATTTAGTACAATACCCTGGCCACGAACATAGATTAGTGTATTTGCCGTTCCAAGATCAACTGCGATGTCCACACCCATCCAGTTTCTGAAATTTGAAAATTTTGTAGCCATCTACCCTCTCGTGCCTGAAAAGTGCTCTCAGGTCTTTGAAAACAATACTTTAACTGCTGCCCGAAAAACACTTTGTCTAGGGCGATGCAAAATCTATAAAATTTTGAGCCAATAGCACCCATTAATTGGTGTGTGAGGGCTTTATTTTAGGGACTTAGTACGAAGGAGCTAAAGTAAGGCTTCTATGATCTATCTTGGAGATAGTAGGCTCATTCTAATATCTGAATCGCCAATCTCCCTGGTCCAGGTAATTATGATCTAATCTAAAGTCTCCAAAGCCGGTCTGGTCTCTGAAAACAAATTGCTTTCCAATGTGATAGTATTCCCAGACTTGATATGGTTTACGGTCAAGTTCAAATGGCCCCCTTTGAATTTCATCCGGGGGACCGAATAGGATGTAGATCATACCTCTATCAGTTCTCCAACCTGGCTGAACCACAGTAAAGGCCTCCATGGAGAATGCAACGCGTCGATAATACTCCTCCATCAATTCATTTTCCACAGTCCCAGGTGTCGGATCCAGAGCAGCCCAGAAAGCTTTAAAATTTTCAATCTTTTGAAGCTCATCACCTTTCAACATCTCTTTTATCTGACGATCATTGGCAAGATAGATCAGCTGTTTCATGGCATCATCCATATTGTCGACTTCGAAGTTGACTCCCCTGATCCGAACACGAAAATTCGACTTTGTCAATACCCTGTTTCCCTTGATGTCCTCAGCTGCAAAGAAAAGTGAGTAATTTGAATAATGCATATCAGTGAGTGGTACGATAAAGCTGAGAAGGGAATCGATGGGACCGTCATGTTTGAGTAGAATTGTTTTGTTTACCTTGGTTTCATCCTTCACTTTTAATTCATATTTGATTTTGAAAGGATGATGATCGCCGAGTATCCGAACCTTGAATCTCAAGGTATCTATAATTTCATAAAAGGATTCGTTCATGAGGAGCTTGGATTTGCCCTCAGCTCCATTATCCATAATGATGATATTACCCAGTGACAATTCACCTGCATACATTTTCGATTGATCCACACCATCTGTCAGAACTGTGGATTTCTTCGTATAAAGATCAGTAACTCTGACATTGATGGTCAACTCAGAGGCAGGAACCATAAAAGTTTTCACCGCTGTGATCGTATTCGAGTTATTGCGAGTATCTTTGTATTCCGCCAATCGCAGAGTATCACTCCAGATTTTCCCTGCAATTCGCTCTTTGTCTTTATCAGCCAGGTTCACGGCAACCTCATATCTGGCAATAAATTCATCGCCTGACCGAGTAAATTGGAGTTCTGTGTATGGAATTTTAACGTGGACGGAGACCTTTATATTTTCTTTATCCACTAGAGGTTCTGACAAGCCAATAAAGGAAAATTTGGGTAAGGTGATATCATCTTCCCTGTTCACATTTTGTTCTGCACATCCCATCAACAGAATCATTGAAACCAGGGTGAGTAATGCCATTCTCAGTATAGATTTTTCCACTTTATCCTCGTTAATCCTAAGTTGGTGCCAACCCAAATGTAGTCATCCTTCGCGATCAATTCCGTAACAAAATTACTAATCAGGCCATCACTTATTGTATAATGCCGCCACGATGATGACTTGGAACTAAAGCTATATAATCCAATATCTGATCCAATCCACACACTTTTGCCAGCAACAGTCAATCCTCTGGGTTTGAACGGCGCACGCGGAGATAAATGAAATTTACCATTTTCGATAAGAAAGTCGAACATCATAAGACCCCTGTGTGTACTTGTCCATATCTGATCATTAAAGAGGACGCTTTCGTAAATTGGGTCAATGGCTACATCACCATCAATTGGCACTTTACTTCCAGATGAATTAATTTTTAAGGTGAATCCCTCCGTTAGCTCATCATAGACATATAGACCATAGTAGGTTGAAAGATAAAACTTATTTTCTGCATACTTAATATCAAATACAGGCCAGTCAAGCCCGTCTGGAAAGAGCGTTCTTAGAACCAAACCCGATTCATGATAGAGATATGCATTGCGCTCGGTAGCAATCATAATATTACCACCATTTCCAGTAGCGATGGAATATATCCGCTTACTTATCAGGTCTTTTTTCGTAATTAAACGATTCCAGCCACCCTCTTCTGGTGCTGATCGAAACACGCCCCCTCTACCTGCAATCAGCAGATCATTGTTTATTACATCGATGTCGGTGATAAATGAGTAATCAAAGGCGATATCACGAATAGCCTCATCATATGAAAAGGCTGTGCTGTCCATGAAAGTGAGTCCAGCTCTTCCACCAATCACAAGTTGTTCATCATAGACGCTCATTGCTATTACGTCAGGTGAAAGAAGCCCAAACGGCAAGCTGGAAAAATTACCACCAACAATTTTTTGGTGAAAGATGCCCATTCCGTATGTAGAGAGAAATGAATCGCCAACAGTTCTATCACCTGTAAGAGATGAAACCTCCCCTAAGGAGTTTCTAGGATGACCATCCAGGTGCAGTTTGCCGTCAGAATCGAATGATCCAGCTTCCACTGTCTGAACTGGAAGAGACTCGTACACATCATTCAAACTTGAAGAAATGGAATGGATCCAATCCACATTATCCCAGTTAATATCTAGATCATGATTTGAGCCCCAGGTTTCAAACGTTCCTGCGGCTTTTGAAAAGAGTGCGGAGTGTCTATCACCACTTTCAGGTGAGGTCGCCGAAACAATGAAATATCTTTCGGAACTCCCTATATCATAACTGCCTGAAAAATTAGGATCAACCGGCAATGGCATTCTCGACATCCAACCTGAAAGTTCGTCATAAGTAAACACATAGTCTGGTGTTACAATCCACACGTCCTGAGTAACTGCATTCTGCCATACCAGTAAAACCGGATATTGACTCAATCCATTGCTGGCAGTGATGGGTTCAAGCCACTCACCCTTGTGATGGCTGTACACAAGAACTCCATCTTCGACAGCGAAATAGACATTCCAGGTGCTGTAATAGCTGTGGTTGACATGCTTGCCAGCTGGAAAACTGACAAAAGTACCTCTCTCATAAACATGTTGAGAAAAAACACCTATATCCAGGAATAACAACAGCAAGACATGGAGAATTAGAGATCGTAGGAGAGACATATTTTTTCCCGGGATTGAGATATCAGTATGTGACAACAAATAAAGGGGTTTAATCTGATTCAGTCAGATAAATGGCCAGGATTGCATATGCCAGGATACCTAAACCGATGGATCCAAGGGTAGCAACTGCCCAAAAAATACGGATGATATTGGAATCAATGTCAAAGTATTGCCCTATACCCCCACAAACACCGGATATTTTTCGGTCCGAGCGTGATTTGTAGAGTTTTTTCTGAGGGGGAAATATCTCTTCCATCGATGGTGTTGTCTCATCATCCCCATCACTATTGAAATACAGATAGAGCCCGAGACCAATAATCAATACCGGCCAAAGGACATGACCCATGGCCAAGGCTATCCCAGCAAAAATGCCTGCAATCGGCCCTACAATACCAAATAATAACAGGACTCCTGCTATTACCATGATAATGCCCCAGAATCTATTAGAATAAGTCTCGGTGCTTACTTCCGATGGAGATTCCACTTCATTTTCTTCAAGCTCAGGCCTTTTTGGAATAATGAGCATGGCGATGAGATATGCTACTATTCCAGTTCCACCGAATATTACGAGAACCACCCACATGAGCCGTATGATAACAGGGTCTACGTTGAAATACTCTCCTATCCCACCACAAACACCTTCAAACACTTTATCTTTATTGGATTTGTATAGTCTATTCATGTTTTTCTCTTTTCCCTCAGTTTTCCTGTGAATTTCGATCAATTTCTTTAACTGATCCCTTTACAAGGGGAACAAACCTCACAGGATCTTTTCTTATTTTTGTAATTTCACCATTTATCTTCTTATATACCCAAACGTATTGCTCTGCTTTCCCCTCTGGAGCAACAAGGATGCCCCCCTCTTTCAAATTGTCAAAGATATGTTCAGGTATCTTTGGAGGGCTGGCCCATAGAATGATACGGTCATAAACTGTGCCCTTCTTTAAATGTTCCCAGGCACTGGCATGGATGAAATCAATGTTTGAAAGATGAAGCTGGTCAATGATGTCCTGTGAATGCCCAAGCAATTCACCGTACACTTCCATTGCCGTTACGTGATGGCATAGCTTCGCCATAAGCACTGTAGCATATCCACTGCCACTACCAATCTCAAGAACGCTATGGTTGTCTTGCAGTTCAAGATAGCTCAGCATCAAAGCGACAACATACGGTTGACTGATGGTCTGCCCAGATTTTATGGGAAGGGGTTGATCATCGTAGGCATGATCCGGCGGGATGTGAGGAACAAACAAATGCCGGGGAACCTCCTTGAATGCCTCCAGAATAGCAGGCTGAAGTATACCTCTTTTCATGAGCTGGGTTGAAACCATTTCATGTCGGAGGTCTCGTGTATCTCCACTCTCGTTAAGTGACATGGCTGCAATTTAATCGTTTTCCTTACCCAAGCATTAACTTATCGAAAAACATTAATTTCTGGTCGAGGTTCAATTATATTTTGGGATATTTCCAGGGTCAGCACCAAAGCAGATCATTACCATTTAATATGGGGAGATTTCAAATATGGATATCGGGAAACAATTGAGACTTGTGCGGGAAGCACATCAGATTCTACAGAAGGATCTCGCCACAAGTGCAGGTCTAGACAAAAGCTATATTAGCAAGCTTGAGCGCGGTTTAGCAGATCCAACCTTTTCAACTCTGTCAAAAATATCAAAGGCCTACAATCTCTCAGTTGCCCACATGCTGAATTATGGGAGCGAGGAAACATTCAGTCTAGATATTGACGCAGCCCTTGACGCACTTAAGACTTTAAAATACAACATGGTAAATGTTGAGATTAATATTAAACCTCTTTAGCATTAACACTCTACAGAATTAATCTTCCGGTTATCAAAAAACAGGCTAGCTATCGCCTATTTATAGCGATATTCAAATGGAATTGCGTAGGTCAATGCAACTGGAATCCCATTCTGCATTGCTGGCTTCCATTGCGTATTCAAGACTGCATTAACAGCAGATCGGTCAAAGTTTGATCCACCACTCTGGGTAACCCGTATGTCTGAGACATTGCCTTGGATGTCAACATGAAAACTCAGTATGACATCGGCATTATTACGGACGATACGATCAAAAGTTGGGTAAACAATGTTACGTGCCAATGCTTTCATCCCGCCCACAGGCATGGGATTACAACATTTCTTTTCAGCCTGTGGTTCAGCCATCAATTGTGTTACACCAACTAATAGTATCAAGGCAGTTATGTAGCGTTTCATTCTGTTCATGATAATCCCCTCTAAAAGTTTGTTATGCCATTAAACATAGACCTCTCTAACACAAGTGACATGCCATTTTTATGGAAGTAATGTTATCATACTGATATTATTGCACTAACCGTGTTGTTATCTCTATTAGAAGTTGTCAATTGCTATTAGCATATGATCTGATAATATATCAATATGATATAGACCTACCGGCTTTTAAAGTACCTGGAGTAGCATATTTTGGGTTATCAACTCCAAGGTCAATATTTAGAGGGAAAAATAGTTTGCCCCGCCAATGACGAGATTTATATTCACGCCGCTTTTAAGCCATCTCTGATGGCAGACAGCTTTAGCGAGAGTAGCTCAGTTGGTAGAGCTCCACGTTGCCAACGTGGTTGTCGCCGGTTCGAGTCCGGTCTCTCGCTCAAAAAAAAGAGGCTGAATTTTCAGCCTCTTTTTTTATACATTTTTTTTATCTAGTTAATGCCCCTTGTGATTGTCCTTTTCAGCCTTCTTGGTCTCATCAGGCATATAATCCTTAACAATCATGGCAATTTCAGGTGTATCCTCAATTTTATCATTTAATGGGATCGGTTCCAAGAAGTAGCTGTTTTTTAACTTCTTGATTAAATCCACGTTGGTCTTGCGTTCATCCCGAAGACGTGCGATAAGTTTTAACCTATTTTCATCTTCAGCAAAATGCTCTTCCAGAGTCATCCCCTCTTCCAGGCCTCTGGACATTGCTTTTAGACGATTATCCGCAAACTTGATACGCGTGTATTGAGAACTCACATTTTTCATTTGACTGACAGGATCAACATTCCTTATCCTCAACACACCTGCATACTTCCCCTGTTTACCAATTCGGATAATGGTGGTACCGTCCTTCTGTTTTGGATTTCTTTGTAATGATCCTGTCTTGGATCTAATTACAAAATTAATGCCCTTTACCTCTGCGACAACAGACCGTTCTAATTTGTCATCCCCGTTGGTCATGAGAAAAATCAGATCCACCTTATCTTTTATTTCATCAATTGCATTTTGAGCAGCCTCAATGGGGTCTGAAAAAGCAAATTCCTTTACTCTGGGATCTCCCTTGGTGATACCAATGAAACCCAGGGTCTGGTCATGGGTCTCGACAATGGTATATGGTTCAAAAAGAAATTTATTTGTATTGGCATCTTTGGTGTTCGCTGAAATGATGGGGAAATTGGCTAGATCGTTCATCTCGAGAATGAAGTCTAGGCCTCCGGCCAGATCATTTGTCCCCACATTCATAACCTGACATTCCATGATGTTGTAGGATGCAATGATGGCCCTGGCTGTTTCTTTCAAATGATCACGTTGCGCTTCAGCAACATAAGGATGCTTGAATAATGCATCTCCTGCGTCCACAAGATAGACTGCCTCTGTTTCAGCAAGTCCTTTCATAATTGTATGCTTCCTGGCGAGACCGCCAAGTGGATTAGAGCGTCAGCCGCAGGGTCCTACTTCCCCATCATTACTGGCTGCAACCATAAGCGTGAATTCATTTGCATTATATGAAGGATTGGTAGACTCACTTTTACATCCCACTGCCACGAGGGTAATGAGCATGAGCATCAATCCTGATTGTTTGAGAAGTAGCTTCATTGTTTATCCTGTTTCAACCTTTATTCATAAGTGCTTCAATTTCAGATATCTCTTTAGGAACAGCTGCTGTGAGGTTTTTGTTCCCGGACTCAGTAATAAGAATATCATCTTCAATTCGTATACCAATACCCTTGAACTTCTCAGGTGCCTTGGATTTTGAATTGACATAAATACCAGGTTCTACTGTAAATACCATGCCTGGTTTAAGCTCGATGGATTCTCCATCAGCCATGTAATTTCCCATATCATGGACATCCAAACCCAGCCAATGGCCGGTGTTGTGCATGAAATAGTCTTCATAACTTTTATTTTCGATAACCTCATCAGGGGTACCATCCAATAAACCGATTTCAATCATTCCCTCCACCAGAAGTCTCAAATCAATATTATGAAGTTCCTTAAAGGTGACACCAGGTTTAGAGGCTTCAATTACTGCCTTCTGGGCTTTAAGAACTACTCCATATATGGCCTTTTGGGCTTCAGAGAAATTCCCATTCGCAGGGAAGGATCTGGTGATATCTGCAGCATACATGTCATATTCGGCAGCAGCATCAATGAGAATCATATCACCATCAACTATCTGATCACGATTTTTTATGTAATGCAAGACTGTAGCGTTGTCGCCAGCTCCAACAATGGAGGTGTAGGCAGGTCCCGCACTTCCTTCGTGAACAAAATGGCTTTCCAACACAGCTTGTAGTTGATACTCAAACATTCCGGGAGAACAGGCCTTCATGGCTTTCGAATGGGCATCGGCAGAGATATCGGCAGCCTTTTGTAGAAGCCCTATTTCGTGTTCATCCTTAATCAGTCTCATACCATGGGTGAGCGTACCAACGGATTCAAGTCCTACTGGACCTCCGCCTCTCCTCTGTACATCTTTGCGAACCTGACCCACATAATCCAACATCTTGTACTGGTGTTCTTTATCGTGATTCAAGTTGGTGTAAACTTTGGACGAGGACTTCATCGCAGCCAGTGTAGCCGTTTCGAATTCTGCGATATCAAGAGCTTGATCGGATTTATATTTTTTTACCGTTTCATCAAAACTGAGTCTCCAGCCTGTCCACACCTCTTTTTTAGGATCCTGTGGAAGTACAAACAATGTGAATGGATTTTCCTTGTTATTTGGATCTATGATGCAAGCTGCGCCAGGTTCCGTATACCCCGTGAGATAAAAGAAGTCCGAATCCTGTCTGTATGGGTATTCAGTATCATTGGTACGTATTTGTTCAGGTGCCCCTTTCAGGATCGCAACACCCTTACCCATAAGTTTTATTAAGTTTTGTCTGCGTTTATTGTAAATGTCACTCTTAAACATATGGCTTCAATGCTCCTTTTATAAGACCATGAAAATAAATTGAGGGACCTCTCAGGACAAGGTACAACTTTGTCGATTCCTTATCCTCTCCCAAGGTAGTTTCCGGGCATATGGTCAATCTATTCCAATTGGTTTAACCCATGCTGCTCTTTAGATTGATTAGTGATGAACACACGAATCGAAGGAAATTGCATATAAATGAGTACCCACTTCACCGAGTCACTTGAAACCCTAACCTCCTATCAGCGCTATAAAAGTCGCGTGGTACACATTGGCGACGTACCCCTGGGTGGCGATTATCCCATTCGAGTGCAATCCATGACAAATACTGATACCATGGATACTCTGGCCACTGTTGAGCAGACCATCCGTCTGGTGGATGCAGGTTGTGATTATGTGCGAATTACTGCTCCCAGTGTCAAGGAAGCCCAAAACCTGGCTGTGATAAAAGCAGAATTGAGAAAGCGGGGATATACTGTTCCTCTTATTGCCGATATACATTTTGTTCCCAGAGCAGCTGAGGAAGCTGCCAAACTGGTTGAAAAAGTGCGTGTTAATCCAGGAAATTATGTGGATCGGAAAAAATTTCAGGAGTTGGAGTATAATCAAAGTGAGTATCAGGCTGAACTTGATCGCATAGAGGAGAGATTTAACCCTCTTGTTAAATTGTGTCGGGATGAGGGAACGGCCATGCGCATTGGCTCTAACCATGGGTCATTGTCAGATAGAATTCTGAGCCACTATGGTGACACGCCGCAGGGTATGGTTGAGTCAGCGATGGAATTCGTACGAATTTGTGCTTCAAACAGTTTCCACGATCTTGTCATTTCTATGAAAGCCAGCAATACCCGTATTATGATTCAGGCATATCGGCTGTTGGTGCACCAGATGAATAAGGAGGGCTATAATTACCCCCTTCATCTCGGTGTGACAGAGGCAGGTGATGGGGATGATGCCCGTATCAAATCATCCCTTGGAATCGGGTCTCTCCTACGTGATGGACTAGGTGATACTATCAGGGTTTCGTTGACGGAAGCCCCTGAAGCGGAAGTCCCAGTAGCACTTTCAATTATAAAATCCATTGAGACACTTCCCCAACATGCGTCAATTGAACCTTTATCCAATTTGCCTATCAATTTGTTTGAGTACCAACGTAGGAACACCCAGGCAACTGCATCCATTGGTGGGGATCATGTTCCAGTGGTAATAGCTGATCTATCTGATATGAAAGATGTCACCGATAATCAATTGATCTCAGCAGGATACAATTTTGATCTCATGACTAACACATGGAGAAGCGGTGATCAAGGCGCTGATATTCTCTATTTTGGCGAGAATAATCCAGATATTCAACTTTCAGGTAATCCATTAACACTCTATGATTCAGAGACTTGGGGTGGTTTGGATACTTGGGATAACAGTTTTCCTTTATTCACGTTGAAATCATATTCAGCGTCACCGATGAAACATGATGTCGCTAATTTCATACAGATTTCTAATGATACTCCTATACCTGAACTCCCTAAGGAATCAAACATTGTCTGGCTGCTTAGTTCTTCCAATGAGCATCAGATTGCTGATCTGAGGCAATTTATTCTTGAGTTAATCAACCATGGTATTCAACAACCAGTTATCCTGCAAAATCGAATCAATGATGAAGACCGAGATGGATTTGTACTTTCTGCAGCTGCTGAAATCGGGTCTTTATTGAATGACGGACTTGCAGATGGTGTTTGGTTGCGATCCAATTTGCTTGTGACCAAAGATTTGAATGAAATAGCCTTTGGCATCCTTCAGGCTAGCCGCAGTCGGATGACCAAGACGGAGTATATCGCATGTCCCTCCTGCGGCAGAACGCTTTTCGACCTGGAAGATGTAACAGCTCAAATCCGGGACAGGACCAGTCATTTGAAAGGTGTCAAGATTGGAATTATGGGTTGTATAGTTAATGGCCCAGGTGAAATGGCAGATGCAGATTTTGGCTATGTCGGGACGGGTCCGGGTAAAGTATCATTGTATCGCGGACAGATGGTGGTTCAACCACACGTTCCCCAGATTGAGGCCGTTGATGCTCTGATAGATTTGATTAAAAGTGAAGGCTTTTGGGTTGATCCATAAAAATTGAGCTTTCAGTCAGTATTGAATGCATTTTCACTGAATAAGTTGTCAATTTTCACGATTATTTTTTTGTATACTGTATTTAAATCTTAGCTTAGATTTAGGCTATTATTAATAAACCACTAGGAAATTCTATGAGGAACACTCTTTTTTGCGTCGCAGTTTTCACATTATCTCTGTTCCAGCCCTCATTTGCTCAAGAAGCCCGAAACCTTGACACTGCTGAAGAGCATGTAGCATTTGCCCAAAGTATTTACTGGTCTGCTCTCACTCCCTCTGAAAAGCAGACCTTTCTATTCGCATATATTTCCAGTGCCTATGAAATGCGTAAGCTTGTAAATTCCACTATTGCAACCTCTCCTCGTAATACACACCAGTTTAATGAGGAAATTGATAATTTATTTGTAATCTGGCAAAACCTTTTGGTTATGGAAGACAATGGCGATGCGGCCATGGATGAATTCATCGGTTGGATTGATCTCTATTTCGAAATTGATGCAAACAAGTCCACGGCCTTTATCAATGCCATAAAATACGCACACCAGAAGATTAAATCTGAAGATAAATCCGTCCTGGAATTATTCTGGGGAAAAACAACTGCTCCTGACTCCCGATTACCCAAGGATGAGGTTCTTGAACAAAAGGCGATCGAACGAAAAATTGCCGCTTCTGAGGCCAGGAAAAGCGTGGACTCAGCAGCCGAAATCGATCCACCCATGGCATACAAACCCCTGGGAGCAACACCTACCACGGCCTTCGTACTGACTGAGGAAGAGCTGAGAATTGTTGCACTCGCAGTGGAGACCGAATGCCTGAATAAGAATCAACCTGACGCTTTGCAGGACCCTGTCAGGCTCGAATCTCTCGCCCGTAGGCATGGCTTTGAAAGCATGTCTGCCTTTAACTTCAAGTTTTCACATGCTCAATCAAATGAAGAGAGATGGAAATACATGAATAAACTTATCATTGAGCAGGCCTTCGATCAGAATTGTATGTAAGCTCATGTTCCATATCTTGATTTAAAGAAAATGTCCAGCTAACCAGGTACATTCTCACCCGTTTCACCTCATATCCTTAAACACATAAAAGGTCCTCGGATCTTTCAATTCTCTCATTCTTCAAAAAGGAGTATGCTATGCTGGCACGCGTTTTAAGCAGTTCACTAATTGGAATAGACCCATATCTGGTCGAAGTGGAGGTTAATGTTGAGGGCCACGCCTTCCGCTACTCAACTGTCGGACTGCCAGAATTGGCGGTAAGAGAAAGTAAAGACAGGGTGATATCTGCCATTAAGAATAGTGGGTTCAGATTCCCACCCAAGGCATATACAATAAATCTTGCACCTGCTGATATTAAAAAAGAGGGATCAGCCTTTGACCTCCCCATTGCCATTGGCATTCTCGCTGCCTTGGGGATAGTTATTCATGAAGATCTCGAGGATTATGTACTCATGGGTGAATTGTCCCTGGATGGGACTCTACGGGGCGTAAAAGGGGCTCTACCCTCAGCAGTAGGGGTACATGAGCATGAGATGAAGGGACTCATCCTACCTGCTCAGAATGCCCGTGAGGCTGCTGTAACTGGGAACATCGATGTCATACCGGTTAACACCCTGTTAGAGGCCATCCGCTTTCTCAATGGTGAACAATTAATTGAGCCTGTTGAGGTCAATGCGAATCAATTGTTTTCCGAAGCACAGTCTTATCCTGTTGATCTGGCTGATGTCAGAGGTCAGGCTCATGTGAAGCGTGCACTTGAGGTGGCTGCAGCCGGAGGACATAACGTCCTCATGATAGGTCCTCCCGGTTCTGGAAAAACCATGCTGGCTAAACGATTTCCGACCATTCTGCCACAAATGACTCTGGATGAAGCCCTGGAAACCACTAAGATTCATTCTATTGCAGGGATGGTTAAGACTGAAGGACTAGTTGCTACAAGACCATTCAGATCACCCCATCATACCATTTCCGATGCTGCATTGGTTGGTGGCGGACGAATTCCACGACCTGGAGAGGTGAGCTTGGCGCATCACGGTGTCCTTTTTCTGGATGAGTTACCTGAGTTTCAGAAAAATGTCCTGGAGGTGTTACGACAGCCCCTTGAAAACACTGAAGTTACTATCAGTCGGGCCAGTATGAGTCTTACATACCCTGCTAATTTCATCCTTTTGAGTGCCATGAATCCCTGCCCATGTGGTTACAGCAGTGATCCAAGACATGAGTGTACCTGCAGTAGTGTGGGTATCCAAAAGTATATGGCCAAAATATCTGGTCCTTTGCTAGACAGAATTGACCTTCATATTGAAGTTCCTGCCATTCCTTTTGAGGAGCTATCCAGCAAACAAGATGGAGAATCATCGTATGATGTAAGAGAACGCGTCCAAATGGCCAAAGATACCCAAATCAAACGCTTTGAAAATGAGCCCCATATTCATTCCAATGCTGATATGCCTCCCAAAATGATTAGGGGTCTCTGCAAAGTTGATGGTGATTCCGCTTCCTTGCTCAAATCCGCTATCTCAAACCTGGGTTTGAGTGCTCGCGCCTATGACCGTATTCTCAAGGTCTCGCGGACTATTGCTGATTTATCTGGGCGTCCAAACATAAGTGCTGAGCATATATCAGAAGCCATACAGTATCGGACTCTGGATCGGCAGCTTTGGATGGCGTAGTAGTCATAGGGTTTTTGGATTGGGTGGAGATAACGTTTTTTGGCTCCCATGGTGCAGCATTTTTGCCTGAGGACGACCGATTTGGCGTGCCACTTTAACTTTATCAAGAAACTCTATATGCTTGACTGTCAGAGAGATGGCCCCGAAGTCCTCTTCTACAAGGCCATGCAGTAGATACGGGCGAGCATTACTGAGCATGCGACAAAATTTCCGATAAACCTCTGGGAAGAACACAGTCTCGTATATGGCCGTGGTGTCCTCAAAGCTGATGAATTCCATGGGCTCATCGTTCTTTGTGTGAACCACTTTCCCTGTGATAAGCCACCCAATAACAGGAATCTCCTTCCCAACATACTTCCGTAGATCACAGGCCTGTACATAGGACAGATGCTGCAACAGCTTTGTGTATAGGCTTAAGGGGTGCCGAGAAATAAGGAAACCCAGGACGTCAGCCTCATGTATGAGCATTGTTTTTTCAGAATATGCTCCTGTGTCAGGGATATAGTAACTGTCTTGCTCATTTAGATCCAGCAAGGATGCTGGTTTCTCCCGACGACGCTGGCTGGCTCTGGCCTGATAGAGCTGCCACATGAGTTTGGGACGCGCTTCCATGCCTTCTACCCCATCAAAAGCGCCAGCTTTGATGAGAATACGGACATCAGACTGATCTAATTCAGGCATACGCCTCAGAAATGTCTCAAATGACAGAAATCGACCATTGGATTCACGTTCAGCAACAATGTACTCCAAAGCAGCCCGCTTAATCCCCTTCAGTTGCATAAACCCAATCTGCACCCAATCATTCAGACCAGTATGTCGGATCTCTGAGTTATTGATGCTGGGCAGCAAAACTTTCAAGCCAAGCCGACGTGCCTCAGAGTAATAGCCAAAGGTAGAGTAGTAGCCACCCAGGTTGGTCATGACCGATGCGATAAACTCCGCTGGATAGTGGGCTTTCAGATAGGCCGATTTAAATGATACCAAAGCATATGAGGCGGAATGAGGTTTACAAAAAGAGTATCCTGAAAAGGACATTATCATTTCCCAGAGTGTCTCGATAATGCTGTCTTCTACGCCATTCTTGCGTGCTCCACTGACAAATTTCTCACAATAATCACGGAGCTTGGCCTCTTTGTGCTTCTTGGACATAACCTTACGTAATTCGTTACCTTCATCTGCGCTAAAACCGGCAAGACGCATGGCAACCTTGGTTACGTCCTCCTGGTATACCATTATACCATAGGTCTCTTTGAGGGTTTGATCAAGTAAGGGATGAAGCGGATCATAGTCACCACCATGGAGGCGACGGACAAATTCTCTGATCCATTTGTTGGCTGCTGGTCGGATGATACTGGAGGCAATGACCAGGTTTTCATAATCACCGGTTTGCATCTTGCTCAGCAGTTGGCGAGTCGCTGGTGACTCTACATAGAAGCAGCCCATAGTACGGGCAGTACGGATAAGCTCCTGCGTCCGTAAATCTTCCAGGGGATTAAGCTTCCAGTATGGTATATCCACACCATAGTGTTCATGGACATCGGCTAGGATATCTCGAATCACAGCCAGTGAACGGTTGCCAAGGAGATCAATTTTGATCAACCCAAAGTCTTCTGCCTGATCTTTCTCCCACTGGATGATCTGAACCCCTTTGGGCGCACGCTGAATGGGTACATAGCTGCGGATTTCCTGGGGTGTCAGGACAACTCCCCCGGGATGTACACTCAAATGCCTGGGAAACCCCGCAAGATAGAAGCCATTACGGATTATCTCAGGCCAGGGATCCTTGAGGTCAAGATCACTGAGCAAGGGATTGCTGGCCAGCTCCTCAAACGGATCGCTGACATACCAGAGATGGGACAGACGCTTGGTTACAATGCCAATCTCACTCTCAGTCAAACCATGTACCTTGGCAACCTCCCGAATGGCAGCTCGCGCCTTGAAGGTCACATGATTACAGATCATGGCTGAATGGGAATCACCATAGGTATCAAAGGTATACTGCAAAACATCGTCACGAGTGTCCCAGGGAAAATCCACATCAATATCTGGTGGGTCTTTGCGCCCAGGTGACAGGAAACGTTCAAAGAAGAGATTATGGCGAATGGGATCGACATGAGTGATTTTTAGTGTATAGGCAACAATACTTGCAGCAGCACTCCCCCGCCCGCAAGTGATTGGTGACTGCTTGACGATATCCTGAACTGTGAGGAAGTAATTGGAAAAGCGTTTCTCCTTAACGGTTTTTAGCTCGTGCTCAATGCGGTCTCGGATGTGATCTGTCATGTTGCCATAGCGTTCCTGAGCACCCAGGTAGACTCGATTCTTGAGTTCCTGATAGTCCCTGCTATCATTTGAGTCAGGAAAAATAAAGTTGTCCAGTGGTGGCCTCCAGCGACATTTCTCAGCAATCTCTCTGGTACGATCCAGGGCTTCCTCTGCAAAGGGCAGTACATCAAGTGTTTCAGCACGACTATGGAGGTAGTTATCAATAGGAATGAGCTCTTCTTCAGGCAAGCGTGACAGTTTGGTATTCAGGTTGATGGCGCGCATGATACGATGGAGTTGATGTCCCCGTGGCGAGCCCATGTAGGCGGGGATGTTGGCCACAGTTGGGAAACCTTTCTCACGAGCCCAATGGTACAAGCTGTAACTCCCTGATTCCAGAGAGACATACACATCCCTGGAGCGGTAAGCCTCTAGCAGATCGCGATCCTGGGTCAGCATGACTAACCCTTCCAGGCGTCCTGTGAGACGCTTAAGTAAATCGAAGTCTTCTTCAGCGTGACGCTGACTGATGAGGCGACAGAGGTTGGAGTAACCTGTGATATCTTTGACCAATAGAACAGACTTGCGTTTCTGCGCATCATCCAATGTTGCCCCAACAATCATATCCAGACCCCGCTCCAGTGCTGTCTGATAGAGGAAAACCATACCATAGAGGTTATTGGTGTCAGCAATGGCAAATTTCGTGTAGCCCTTTTTGACCACAAAATCGCAGAGATGTTTGGGAGAAAGCGTTCCCCTGAGTAAAGAGTAATGGCTATGGACTTCGAGAGGGATCATATCATTGGAGTCCGCTGTCAGGATGTGGCTGGATAGATCTCTGATAAGCAATCAATTTTGGTCTTAAAGCATCATAGCCACGCTCAAAGCGTTTTACCTCGGACTCCTGCAGATATTTGAGTTCCCTGGCAACCAGTAGCTGGGCATAAATCTCATTCAGAGCCCCCAGGGCAACATCTACGGCGTGCTGACGATCCTTGGTCGTACGTCTGGAGGTTCCCTCTGCCAGAATAGCCGGGATACTCACTGCAGCACGTTGAAGCTCAGCAGTCATCCCCAAACGCTCTTTATCCGGGAATTGTGAGGTAATTGTATAAATGTATTTGGCCATGAGTATTGCACGCTGGAAGACATCCAGCCCCTTGAAGGTTGCCATCCTATGCCCTGACTGGACTGTGTATGATACTGTTTCTGGTATCCAGTGCTACGGGCTCTGTGAGTCCAAACCGTATGACAGGATAACCATGTCGGGCTCGCAGCTTGTCCATGGCCTGATGCAAATCGCCATGTTTGGCAGCATCTGGATCAATCGCCCTGGAAAAGAGACTGATCTGTTGGGCAGCCTGTATGAGATTCTCAAAACCAATGGAGAGATAGCGGACTCGAGTACGCCGTTCAAAGAGTTGCTCAAAGATTTTCCGGGTATGATAGAACATGAGATATTCTTTGTGTGTTGCCTCAGGAAGGCGCACAGTACGCGTAGCAATCTTGCTGTCAGAATAGCGGCAAAAGATGCGAAAGCTATTGACCTTCTTGTTCTTCTGACGCAAACGGGTGCAACCACTTTCAATGAGGTAATAGACAACTCCCATAATCAATTGATCATCGTTGCTATCCTCACTGAAGGTGTACTCCTCTTTTATCTCTAAACGCTGCTCAGGAGGCATTACAGGGCTTAGATCAATACCCAGAGCCCTCTGATGCAAGGTCAGGGCATTCTTACCGATGACCAGAATCAACTTATTGATGGGAACTGCTGCCAGCATACCGATACTGGTCAGATTCAATTCTTCCAGAAGTACCTGATCGGTGCTATGACCAATACCTGGTAGCATCTTGAGTTCCAGAGGATCCAGAAAGGTGCGTTCGTTACCAGGTAGAACATCAAATAGTTCAGCATATTGACGGATGTAACGAGCTGCCACAGATGAAACCAGTTTGTTGACAGAGATACCGATACTGGAAGTCAGACGAAATGATTCGCGAATATCCTTGTGAATGCGATAGGCACTGTCCTTGATGCGTCCCAGCAAGCGTGTGGTACCCGTCATATCAATGGCAACCTGCCCATAGCGGATGGGTTCAACATAGGGTGAATACCGAGAAACCTGGCTGGTAATGGCATTCATTGCGCGTTGGTAAAGTTCTGGATTGGAATCCACTACGATAAGACGATGTTCCAGCTTAAGCGCCTGTCCCAAAAGCATACCCCGGTGTATGCCTTCCTGACGGGCTTCTCCAGAAGCCGATAACACGATTGCCCGTCCTCCAGATCCAGATGCCACTACCACAGGTCGATCTCGATAACTGCTATGGACAGCCTGTTCTACCGTAGCTGGAAATGATGGAACTTCTATGTGTAGAACATCTTTCATGGTCAAAAGTCCCAGAGTTGAAGGTCAAAGGATAAAAAGCAGAAATGAGGATTCAGAGAACAGGAAGTAAACAGTACTTCCCTGAGAGCAAATCTAACCGGCCAGGCGGTTGGTGGCGGCAATCTCATAGTGAATCACAGGAGCTGCTGGACGGACAGGCCTGGTTTGTTTCTTTGGTGCAGGGACAGTGGCCGAAAGCCCAGCTACTCCATGGGATACTGAGGACAATACGGCTCTGGTTCTTCCCCGGGGACCACGAAACAGGCTGGAGACGGGCTGAGGTATTGAGTTGTATCGCATATGTGATCCTTTTTGATGTTCGCTATTTTTGTTATGCCTGGTATTGCCTTAACAGACCGACAACAACACCTTTGAGTGCAAAGTCATCGTCTTCTTCCACCTGGATGGGTTGATACTGACCGGAACGATTGCATGGACGCAGTGTGACCCCACCAGAATGCAGATCCAGCTTTTTGACTGTGGCTTCTCCATTGATGGTGGCAACTACAATCTGACCGCTTTCAGCTTTGGGTTGGGGTTTTACAATGATAACATCACCATCTTCAATGTTGGCATCCATCATGGAATCTCCACGAACCCGCAATGCAAAATTATTGGTTCCCTTGAGGAGATAACTCGGCACTTCTACTGGCTCAGGAATCTCAATCGCCTCAATGGGAATACCAGCAGTGACCTGTCCCAGGATATCCAGAACAACCGTCTCTCCTACCAGACCAGTTAACCGAATATTGCGGGCAGCATTGCTCTTATCAAAGGAGATGTAGCCTCTTTCACGTAGAATATTCAGTTTCTTCTGGATAGAGAAATTGGAATTCAATCCAAAGAATTCCCGTATCTCAGAAATAGTTGGCGCCATCTGATGGTTCTGAATGAACTGTGAGATGTATTCGTAGAGTTCGCGCTGTTTTTTGGTTAGCATGCTCTTACTCCATGGGTGACATCAACATATAAATTTGTGCTTTGTGTCTCACTATATCGTGCAACAGTAGCCAAAGCATCAGGTTGGAGAAACTCATGATCGACAGTCTTCTCTACCATGGTGGCAGGAGTTATGTCGACAAGATCAAAAACTTCTATGGCATGCTGAGTTAATCGTTCCCCACGCCCAAAGTTTCTACGATTCTGATGCAATTTCTTCTCGGTTTTCCATTCAGTATTCTTCATGCATCCAATATAGGTGTACAAAAGGTGTATATCAAGTAAATGATGTATTTTGATATAAAAAAAGCCCCGCAGAGGATGCGAGGCTTAGTAAAACGAGTGTAGCAAAGGGTTATTTAAATTCGATAGACACAATCCGCCCATTCATATCAAATACAGCAACACCATTGTCATAAAGCCAGACCTGATTGGTTTCATCTACAATGTATCTCTCAATGGGATCACCATACTGGCGATAAATACGTTCCTGATCAGAGCCTTTGATCAAAATGGGTGGTGCAGTATCGTTGCCCCCATTATCACCATTAGTCATAATACCATGTTCTTTCACCAGGGCCAATTCCTGCTCCATGGCTTCCAGATTGAGAACAATCGAGTCCAATTGAGCGACCATACCTGGTGGCATACCTTTTCCACTGGAATTAACGGCTTTTTTCAGAATCTTGATCTGTTTCACGATGACAGGAATCTGCTTCCCAAGTTTGCTCTGATTTTTTTTGAGGGTGGCAACATCCTTTTCAAGCGCTTTAATTTTTGAGATTGCCATCTTCTGGAACTTATCATTCTTGTCAAAGAGTGTTTTAAGCTTTTGATCCACTTCCGTATTAGCGGCATTGGATGAACAATTCCACATGAACATCGAAATCATGGTAAGCGTTAATAATATTTTCAGTGACTTCATCATTCTTCCCATCTTAGTGAACGTATTAACTCTGGTTGGCTAAACCAAAATAGCTATAAATCCTGTAATGTCTCGATCTTTTTAATGAGTTCTGCCCGTCCCTCATTGGTAGTGATATCAACCATAAAGTCCTCATCTAAATTCTGGACCCACGCAAGTGCAGCAGCGAAATCTCCCGTAGCATAATTTGCGGCGGCCAACATAATAGTGATTTCGGCGTAATCTATGCGCCAGTTGTGGGTGAACTCGAAGACAGGTCGAAATTCAATGAGCTCTTCACCCCTAGAAATAGCCCTTACATAATCACCCGTGACATGATAGCTCAAGGCAATACCAGCCAGCATTTCAAAGCGAACCTGACTACTATCAATGGTGATGAGGTCAAGACCACTATTAAAGAAGGTGATTGCCGTATCCGGACTGTTAAACTCAATATAGCACCATCCAGCACCATTGTAACCATCTATGTACTGGGCATCCATATCCAGACCCTCCTGAAAATGAGCCAATGCACTTACGAACTCACGTTCAGCATATAAAGTCCATCCATATTCTACGAAATCATCGACTTCTGGTTCAATTTTCTCACGGCATCCAAAGAGACTCGTAAGTAGGATCAGCGCAAACAACCAATTCATTTTATTCATATTCACACCTCCTACCTTAGAACCAGCATTTTGACAGTTTTCGCATACCCCTTGCCCGTCATCATTCGAGCGAAGTAAATACCACTACTTACTTGCTGACCCTGATCATTCAGGCCGTTCCAGGTAATTGAGTAACTACCAGGCTGAATTTGTGTATCCATAAGATTGCGAACTTCCTGCCCTCTGATATTGTAAACACTAAATCGAATATTCTGATTTAAGCCATCCAGAAAGCCAATATCAAAATCGATTGATGTGGAAGGATTAAATGGATTCGGGTAGTTTTGTGACAATTGGCTCTTATCAGGAACAATAATTGTCCTTGGTCCCAATTTGAAAGCACCCATTGTAGCCGTCCATGCCCTCACTCGTTCACCGTCTGATACAGATGCGAGTTCATTATATTCACCCGCTGCATCCCGAAGATAGATGGCCTGATCATTCTCCAGCGCAGGCATACTCACTAATACAGGTTCAGCGAGAACCACCCCATCTGTAAGGACTTTGTAACTGGCATTATCATTAGCGCTCAGCATAGAGTCCAGTACTGCAATCCTCGTTGATTTTGCGGCGCTGTTTGAATTTCCCTTGATCTCAAATTGAGCATCGGGACTGCGCGCTAACCATCCACTGCCTTGCTTAATCAAACTGACAGTGACATTTACCGTGATGGTGGTATCTCCAACCCAGTTCGACGCATAAACTTCAAAAGCATTGAGACCTTCCTCTGCTACTTGAACCACTGCTACATAGCTGAAAGTATCAACTGTAGTGAGCTCAACATCGAGACCAGAATGAGTCACAGTAAGCGAATCAATCATACCCAGACTATCCACAATCATCATTTCATAATACGATGGATAACCCCTGTTTTTGTAAAAGGCGATGACAGGTGTGGGTACATCAAAGATGTCCATGGACACCGTAACAGTAATTGTATCCTGTAATGGATCATTTGTTAGAATCCGGAACTGGCCACCATATCCACCAACTGTGAATGCAGATGGATTGATATTGAACGCAATAACAGCACTCGTGTCATATTCTATTGTCCCTGTCTCCGATGGAAGTGATATCCATTCCGGTGTATCCAATAACGACCATCGTAAATCGGTCAGGCCAAGATTACTCATAGTGAATGAGGTATCAATATTGGTCAGTCGCTCAATGTCTACGGCAATGCTATCCGTATCAAGCGATGCAAATGCTGACGAAGTCGTCACATGGAACGTATCAGCAATTGCTGATGTATCGGCTTGATCCAAAGCCCGGACAAACCATTCGATGGTACTTGATGGGAAATCCATCTCAGAAACATCAACGGTGATGGTTGTATCCCCGGTTGCCAGCATGGTATCATAGTCCGTACCCTCGAGGTTGATTCGATAAGTCACAGGGTTGTCTTCAATATCAAAGGCAGTTGTCCATGTAAAGGACAGTGACAAACCGTCTGCAGGGACGAGTTGAGTTGAATCCGCTGGTAGCAGTAGGGTAACCGGCTCAGGGGCATCATTTGTTTCAAGTACGCGATGCGAGATAAGAATGGAGTCCATTTCATCATAATAATCCTGCACATATGCTGTAAAGGAGTGATCTCCAACAGCTGAATCAACTGGCAGCCAGGTTATTTCACCGGTGAGTGAATCAATGGCGAGCCCTGGCGGAGCATTAGTTGACAGGCTCCAGGTTAGCGTATCAGCACTAATTGATCCCACATCCGGATC
This sequence comes from Fidelibacterota bacterium, assembly GCA_016845065.1. Classification (GTDB taxonomy): domain Bacteria; phylum Fidelibacterota; class UBA8477; order UBA8477; family JABMPR01; genus JABMPR01. The sequence goes on from JAERTG010000023.1 coordinate 73,915, forward strand.
ATCCACAACGAAGAATCTGGAATATTCAGAGTCTTCAGCAGAGGAATCCGTATATGTACTATCATCAACAAATTCTGGGGCTGTATTGATAACAAATTGAAATGTATCAAGAGTTGCAGTAAATAATGGATCATCGAACGGCCATTGATGATTTCCGGCAACATCATATCCAAGGAGGGTAATAATGTAATCTTCACGATTGCCCAAGGAGTCTGCTGCCAAATCATATTCCCAGGTTCCAGCACCCAGAACCAGATCAAAGCGAGTCGTATCAACACCATTCCACTGGGTACCATCCCAATAAAAACTATCTGAATCACGCTGGAGCATGAGTTCTACATTGTCCATCCCGGACAATTCATCGCTGAAGGTTCCACTTAGCGTTCCTGGCCAGGCATCAATAAAATAATAAGGTTCCATATCACTGGTAGTCACTGGCAAGATCAAGTCAGCTGTGATAGCCGGTGTACTCAAGATCTCTGATATGTTTCCTGCTACATCCATAGCGCGTACATTCAAGAAATACGTGTCACCATGTGTATAGCTCATGAGTGTATCAGTGGATGTGGTAAGAAGGGAGTCCCAATTCAGGAAGTCATCTAGGCCTGCTGTGTTACCAATCGAAAAATCATAATATGCCACACCGGAAACAGCATCAGTAAAAGGAATCCAACTTGCCTCTAAAGTGTCTTCAGCATTAATGTATTCATCGCTTGTGGTACCATTGGACAGGAAGAACACTGGTAACGCTGGCAGCTGATCCATAATCATAATATCTTCCAACCAAGCACCTGTGGTATCGTTGCCACGCCCATCAACTATAGTGATTCTTAGGTCAATAGGCTGCCCCTCTGTACTTATGGATAAGGCTTCTAGGTCAACTGAATCTATCGATGCAACAATTTCTGTCATATTGTTTGAGTCTATTGATATGGAGTCAACAAGTATGCCTGGTGCATCATTACCAATACGACCTTCAACCTGTATGTAGCCCAAAAACAGAGAACTATCAGCTGCAACAGGAGTTAAGACCGTAATATCAATTCCCGAGTTCGTAGAATTCCAGTAGCCTTCAACAATATTTCCACCAATTGTAGTGGTATCTGAAACCACAGGTAGTTCAGGACCCTGAAAGTCCACAACCAACTCATTCGCACTTTCTGTGCCTTCAACCTGATTTCCTGCGATATCTAACAGATCAGCGCTAACAACGATCCCAGCATTGGGTCCAAAACCTGATAAACCGCTAAGAAATGCATGATCCAATGTCATGGTGAGGGTTGTATTTCTATTCACGATTGCTACGGTATCCACATGCTCTGGAATGACTGGTATAGGAGGCACAGCAAGCATATTTTGCATTCCAACTCGAATAATCGCCTGTCCCCCCTCAAGACTTTCATCATCGGCGATAGGTATCTCGAGAGATATACCGGTATTGGTATTGTTGTACGCATTCTCCCTAATTACACCACCTGTTGAAATCAACGGTCCACATGTGAATGGTGCAGGACCATTTGTGTCGATGATAATGACATCTGTCGCTGTTGTGCCAATAGTCTCATTTCCTGCACGATCCTGAACGAGAATCCGTGTATAGAGATTGGAATCGTCGAAATCAGCGAGTGCTTCCAGATCGGCTGCAGCAATCCGAATCGTATCATCAAATGTCGGTATAGTGAAAGAGTCCGGTAATACCGCATAGTAGGGGTTTTCTGCAAAGGTGGCCCCTATTGACATTTCTACCTGGAAGAAACCATCTACCAATGTTGGATCAGCAATGGTGTTGACCGGGATTGTCAAGAGCAGACTATCAGAGGTAGCATTCCACCGTAAAGGAGAAACATTCTCCCCTTTAATAGTGAATTCAGAAATGTCAGGTGCTGTTGGCAAGGTCTGATCTATGATTAGAGTAGTTGCACTGGTTGCTGAAACGGTTTCATTTCCAGCAATATCTGTAATGATATACCTGAATTCTAGAGTAAGACCATCTGTAAAACCAGTCACGGTTTCAAGATCAGCTTTCAGAAGGGTAAAGGTCTGATCAGCAACCAGGGAGCTGATATCTAATTCAGGCGTGTATGTTTCAAAGTTACCATCACCTGGAACAATATTCCCTGCTATCTTGATATTTCCATCAATGAGAGATGGATCCCCAGTATCAATGGGGATAGTGATTTCCAAAGCTGTATTGTCTGCATTCCAATATCCCTCATTGGAATAATCCCCCTGTGGGATCAGTTCCGTGAAGGCGTTGGCTGTAGGCACTATTTCATCCACAGTCAGCGTTGTTGGACTTGGATTTAGAGTGGTTGAATTTCCAGCTACGTCAGTGACAATTGCATCAAAAGTGAGGACTCTATCCTCACCGTAGAATGCCAGACCTTCCAAGACGGTTCTTTCTACAGATAATGTTACATCTTCTAAGGCATCGATATCGTGGGGAGCTAATATGTTCTCGGCAGTGAAGGCATCGACAGTAGCTCTGAGCTGAATTTGTCCACCCTCAAGTGAGGCATCGGAGAGCTCAATTGGAATTGTGACATCAACACCAGAATTTGTTGAATTGAAATAGCCTGTTACAACTGAATTCTCAGTAGCTACTACAGTTCCCAGAGCGACTGTTGTTGGATAAGTATAATCAACATGAACTGTGTTCAGACCGATAGTTCCGGTTGACTCATTTCCAGCTTGATCTGTGACGATTGCACGGAATGACAACTCATCGTCATCTGCCGCTCCATAAGTTGTAATGTTAGCTGCACTCAATGTGATATCGTGGTTTCCATCTACTGCACTTATGGTGGAATCATCTCCAATAATAGCAAAGCTATTGGCATTGTCTATATCGGCTTCTAATTGGATGGTTCCGCCGATCAAAGTGGCGTCATCATCAAGAGGAATTGAAACCACCAGACTTGTATTGGTGTCATTCCAATAACCGGTGTACACATTGCCCCCAATAACGTTTAGGAGACCTGTAGTAGGTGTTGTCGGAGCAGTTTGGTCAATAGTTAAGCTAACCCCACTGGTAGCGCCTGGTGTCTCATTTCCAGCATAATCCGTGAAAACACCACGTATCTGAATGGTCCCTCCTGCCTCATACCCTGCCAGTTCATTTTGAAAATGCGACCTTGTCAGACTGAGAGTAATAGGATTTGTACCAACATCCTCTGTATCACCTATGATAGAAAAATCATTGGCGTCAATGCGAGCTTCCAGATGTGCGGTTCCACCATCTAGTGAGGGGTCACTACCATTGTATGGGAGAAGTACTTCTACACCCGTATTGAGGATATTCCAATAGCCCGTTACCACTGGAGCTCCCAGGGTTAAGATGTTTCCAGTAGCTACCTCAAAGGGGAATATCCCATCTACCAGAATATCATTATTATCACCAAGGTTTTGTCCACTTGGGATAGCAGTATCGAGATCATTTCCAGCATCATCCTGAAGCGTACCAGCCGATAACGTAATAGATTGGACTGTCAGATCTGCGCTCTCTTCATTTTCAGCCACAGTATAAGTAGCGATAGCTGTGCTTGATGCTGAAATTGAAGTAATGGAAACGGTTTGACCTGTATCAAACAGAACATCCAAGGAGCCTAATGCAGAAAGTGTTAATGCTTCATTAAACTCAATTTCTACATCAACCGTTTCATCCACACCTAAAGTATCTGTTACGATAGCTGCACTGATACTGCTAATTGTAGGAAACTCACCATCAATGGTGATACTACTATTATCAGCGAGATTCTCGCCAAATGGGAGCGAAAAGTCAACTTCATTACCTGCATCATCCACCAACTGACCAGCAGAGGCAGTAACGGAAATAACGGTGAGGGGATCTGCAGTCACACCTTCAACAATACTCAATGTAAAGGGTAAAACCTGCTCATCAGTAATGGTGTTGTCAGTGAGAATTTCTTCTGCAACGGTGTTAAGAGTAACGGACATCTCTCCGCTCTCCAGACTCACTTCTTCAGATAAATTAATGGTAACGTTGACATCCTGACCAACACTGTATGAACCATCATTGGTCGTGGAGGTTATCTCTGTTATCGTTGGGTCAACTTCATCAACTACAAAATCGATATAGGGCAGTGTCGCTACAGTAGTGTTGCCAGCAATATCAGTTATAAGTGCAGTAATAGAGAAGGTCTGGTCTTCACCATATCCAACCATACTTTCGATATCGGTATCATCCAGGAGGATGGTTTTCGGTGTATTCCTCGCATCAATTGTTGAGGCACTACCCAGATTCACCAAGTCATTTGAGGCTACCCGACCCTGAATTTGGAGTGTACCACCATCTCCATCTGTGAGACTAGCATCATCGGGGATATTCACAATGACACTCATCCCTTCATTATCCTCATTCCAATAATTATCTACAATATTTCCACTTGTTGTTGTTGTAGTTGCCGAAACCATGGTGAAGGCAAGCGGATCAATTCCATCAATAATGAAGTCATAACCATCGGCGAGATTGGTCATTCCAGCTAGAGTTGCCATATTTGAAACATCATTTCCAGCTGCATCTTGAAGCGTTCCAGCTCCCAAAAGAGAAATTCCTGATATGCTCAAGTCTGAGGATTCATCACCAGCAAGAACAGTATAATCCAAGGTGGCTGTAAGCGAGTTGGAAATACTGGTGATGTTTAAATCAGTCGTACTGGAATTAATATCCAGAACCAGGGTCTCTCCTCCAGACAGTGTAACTGCTTCACTAAAGGTGACAATAAGACCAACTGTACCATCCTTACCCACGGGTGTAGCATCATCAGTCCCGGAAGTTATACTCACTATTGTAGGTATAATGCCATCGACCACGATTGTACTATTATCATCTAAATTAGAATTTGTTGGAATCGTACGATCCAAGTCGTTTCCAGCAGCATCTCGGAGGCTACCTCCCAGGAGCGTCACACCTATTACTGAAAGATCATCGCTAGAATTATCTTCCTGAACAGTATAGGTCCCACTGGCAGTCGTGCTGTAATCAAAAGCGCTAATTACAAAGGTCTCATCTGTAGTACCAGTCTCCAGCTCGAGCTGCAGGTTATCACCAATCAATTTGACAGCTTCAGAAAATGTTGCTATAACATTAATATCATCAGTTGGAATGAAGGGGCCATTTCCTGAATCTGAAGTAAAACTCAGGATTGTGGGCACTTCTGTATCCACAGTGATCTCATTCGCACTGGCAGACCCAACCGCGCTAGTATTTCCGGCTTTATCTGTCACTACGGCCACGATTTTTAATACTGCATCCTCCGTGTATCCAGGAAAGGCTTCAAGGGTTGCTTCTGGCACAGCCAGTGTATGATTACCGGACGAAGTAATAGATTGGGCAGTCCACAGATTCACAGCATCATTTACATCGGCAGACCAGTACCCTTTTAACTGGATGGTTCCACCACCATTGATCAAGCTTGCATCAGCTGGAATGGGAACAATTACATCCAGGAATTCATTGGTATTATTCCAATAATCCGTCACCACATTTTCAACGCGGGCTACAACAGTTCCAACATCAACAGACGCTGGGATGTTTCCGTCTACCACTATGGTTCGATCACTATTAATATTGGTGGGAATGGTGACCAGATTGACACTATTCCCAGCAGCATCTTGAATCGTACCAGTCGTTGTAAGTGGACTTTCAGCCAACAATGCAGAGCTGGCATCCCCTGAACCAACTGTATAGTCTGCCGAAGCGGTGGTCGAGCTTGAGAAAGCGCTAATGTTTGCTGTTCCTCCTCCATCAAGGTTAACGACCAGGTCAGCACCAGCCAGGGTAACAGCCTCACTGAACTCAACTGTTACATTGATTACATCATCAATTGCATAGTCGCCAGCTGCGGTGGTTGATGTAATACTTACTATGGTAGGCACGATACCATCAACAACGATATTACTATTGTCATCTAAGTTTGAATTTGTAGGGAGGGTACGATCTACATCATTTCCTGCAGCATCCCGGAGACTACCGCCAAGAAGAGACACGTTTATTACTTCCAGATCATCACTGGCGTTATCCGTCTGAACCGTATAGGTTCCGCTAGCTGTCGTATTGTAATCGAAGGCACTGATAATGAAAGTTTCATCAGTAGTACCAGTTTCTAACTCGAGCTGCAGATTATCACCAATCAGTTTGACGGCCTCAGAAAATGTTGCTATGACATTAATATCATCGGTTGGAATGAAGGGGCCATTTCCTGAATCTGAAGTAAAACTCAGTATTGTGGGGACTGTCGTATCAACTGTGATCTCATTCGCACTGGCACTCCCAACTGCACTCGTATTTCCAGCCTTATCTGTGACAACAGCCACGACCTTTAATACTGCATCTTCCGCAAACCCTGGGAAAGCTTCCAGAGTTAACTGAGGCACTGCCAGTGTCATGTTTCCCGATGAACTAATTGATTGTGCATCCCATAAATCCGCAGCATCATTTACGTCTGCTGACCAATATCCTTTTAGCTGTACTGTTCCACCGCCACCTGTTAAGCTGGCATCCGCTGGGATGGGAACAATCACATCTAAATATTCATTGGTACTATTCCAATAATCCGCAAGAACATTTTCAACCCGTGCAACTACAGTTCCGACATTCACGGCAGCCGGGATATTTCCATCAACCACGATTGTTCTATCACTATTGATATTGATGGGGATGGTAACAAGATTAACAGCATTACCTGCTGCATCAACAATAGTCCCCCCTGTTGTTAGTGGACTATTTGCAGATAAACTTGAACTTGCGTCTCCTGAACCAACTGTATAGTCAGCTGTAGCGGTAGTTGAGCTACTGAAGACCCCGATGTTGGCGGTACCGCCTGCATCTAGTGTAACGACGAGATCTGCTCCTGCCAGAGTTACTGCCTCGCTGAATTCCACTGTTACATTTATGACATCATCAATAGCATAGTCGCCAGCGGAAGTTGTTGATGTGATACTGACAATAGTGGGTACGATACCATCAACCACAATATTGCTATTGTCGTCTAAATTCGAATCAGAAGGAACTGTGCGGTCCACATCATTTCCAGCTGCATCTCGAAGACTTCCCCCCAGCAAGGTTATGCTGTTTACAGAAAGATCGGAGCTTTCATTGTCTTCCTGAACCGTATATGTACCGCTCGCGGTTGTACTGTAATCAAAAGCACTGATGATAAACGTTTCATCTGGTGTACCTGTTTCTACCTCAAGCTGAAGGTTGTCACCAATTAATTTTACTGCCTCAGAAAATGTTGCAATCACAACAATATCATCAGCTGGCTTGAAAGGACCATTTCCTGAGCTCGATGTTAAACTTTGGATCGTTGGCACTACCGTATCGATGGTAATCTCATTGGCACTGGCGGTTCCGACTGTGCTGGTATTACCAGCCTTATCTGTGACAACAGCCACAACTTTTAATACTCCACCTTCTGTGTATCCAGGAAAAGTTTCTAATGTAGCTTCTGGTACAGCAAGCGTGTGATTTCCAGAGGAACTTATAGTTTGGGCGGTCCACAGATCTACGGCATCATTTACATTTCCAGACCAATATCCCTTCAATTGAATGGTTCCACCCCCATTGATCAGGCTGGCGTCAGCTGGAATGGGTACAATTACATCCAGAAAGTCATTAGTGCTGTTCCAATAGTCCGTAACAACATTTTCAACACGGGCCACAACCGTTCCGACATTAACGGCAGCAGGAATATTCCCATCAATTACCAGAGAACTATTATCACCCAGATTGTTCCCACCAGGTAAGTCTTCATCCAAATCATTTCCAGCCCCATCAGTTAAATTTCCACCTGTCACATTCACTTCCGAAACAGTTAGGTCTGAACTGGCATCCCCATCTGCAACGGTGTAGGTACCTGTGGCTGAGGTTCCACTAACACTTGTAATCTGCACGGTGGTCCCAACATCAAGCACCAGATCCAGAGAACCGGCACTTAAGGTGAGTGATTCATCAAAATTAATGGTTATTTCAACCTCAGCATCAATTGCCAGGTCACCGGTAGATGGTGAAGAAGTAATTGATGTAATCGTTGGATATACACCATCAATTTCGATTGCTTTATTATCTTTTAAATTGGAATTCGTAGGCAAGCCATAGGTTGCATCATTTCCGGCTGCGTCACGTAATGTACCGCCTAGAGAGCTGAGACTTTTAACGGTTAAATCATTGCTTACATTACCTTCAGCGACTGTATAATCTGCTGACGCTGATGAACTACTTGCGAAGGCTGAAACTACAAAAGTTTCATCTGTGCCACCCGTTTCCAGTTCAATTTGAAGATTGTCTCCCACCAGAGTCACTGATTCGGAAAACGTTAGATCCACATCTATTACATCTGCAATACCATAGGTGCCATTGGCCTTATCCGAGGTTATGTTTGTAACGGTTGGAGCTGTCTGATCGATTGTGATTTCATTATCACTCTCCGTTCCCACAGAACTCGTATTTCCAGCCTTATCAGTAACGAGAGTCACGACCTTTAACACACCCGATTCCGTGAAACCTCCAAACGCCTCCAAAGTTGCCTTTGGAATGGAAACGGTCATATCACCCGTCGCACCTATAGTTTCGGGATCACCCAGGTTTTGTGCCGTATTTACATCTGCACCCCAATAACCTTTAATTTGCACTGAACCCTGAACCAGACTGGCATCACCTGGTATGGGGACGGTCACGCTTAAGGATGTGTTAGAACTATTCCAGAAATCAGTTGCAACAGGTGCCCCGACGGCAACTACGGTACCTACATTGACTGCTGCAGGAATATTGCCATCCACGACGATGGCTTCATTATCATCCAGGTTTTGCCCTCCAGGGATGGATAGATCTGCATCGTTTCCTGCTGCGTCTCTCAACTCACCGGAAGATTTGGTTAAACTGTTCACACTCAAGTCGGAACTTTCATCACCCTCAACAACAGTATATGAAGTTGTTGCCGTAAGGCTGGATGAAAAACTGGATATGGTTACGGTCTGGTCAGGCGTACCTGTCTCCACAACAATTTGGATATTCCCCGTAGAACTCACTGTTTCTGAAAACGTTGTTATGATATCTACACTTTCGCCGATGGAATAATCGCCGGCTGCTGCATCTGAAGTAAGGCTAACTACACTGGGAGCTGTTTGGTCAACTACGATGGCTGTTGATGTACATGTGACAGTATCCACAGGTACATTTGAGCCGTTTCTAAATTCAACATAAATATGAAATGTCTCCGTATCAGACAGGGGATCTGTTGTCTCAATATCAGTTGCAGTAAGTGAAAAACTGAGCTGCTGACCCGTACTCGCCCCACCCTGGGCTGAGACCGACCCAAACTGAATGTAGCCAGCACCATCAACACTGATGTAAGTCTTAAAACTAACAATGCCAACTTCCCAGGATTGCGCTTGAACCGTTGCTCCTGTATTTGAAGCATTCCAATATCCGGATACAACTGGATCACCAGCAACCGTAAAGGAATTCGTAGCAAAGGCCGATGAGATTGAAATCAGTGCGAGTATTAGTGTTACAAATGACCTATGGAATCGCATAATTGCTCCAATTTTTCCAAATATATTTTGGGAATAGCTATTGTCAGTTTGGCTTAATTTCATAATTCAAACCCCATCGAAAGTCTTAATTCGGCCCACCAGGAGGAGCCAATTAATTCAATATCTGTTATAAGGACACCGCGTGTCCCCACGCGTAAAAAAGTATTTTTTGTCGGGCGAAACCTGTATCCCAGTTCCAACATGCTCCCAATTTCAGAGTCCCAGAAACCAAAACCAAATGCTGCACTGGACTGATCACCGATTGCAGAGGCCTGGAGGATGTAAGCCAAACCAGCAAAGGTTCCACCCTGAGGATAGGTATTCTCAAAACTAAATGTAGAAACTTCGAACAAAAAATAGAGTGGAATACTTTCCACATAAACCTCATACGGCAACTTAACTGCCATGCCCGCATCTATATACGAATACCAGGATTCAAGTTGACCGGATACGCTGTACGGTGAAGACATATTGAAGGAAAGGTAAGATCCGTTCAATCTGCTATTTTTAAAAATACCAGGTGCTGGGCCTCTCACTGCTTTACGTTTTCTACCCTGGTCTACTTCCTCTGGAATATCTTCTGGTACGACTTCTGCTTTTTCATCGCTACCATATAGTTCTTTTACAAGAGCTTCATAATCATAGTCCGTGTTTCCAGAACCATTTTGTCCATCACCGAAAACCAGAGATGTATCCTGTGTCCCCGCTTCATTCTGATCAGAATTATCCTGAGCCATGATTGGAGTTGATACTATTAGATAGAAACCAAGCGACAGCAGGGTCAACATGTTTAGCCGTTTCAGCATGGTCAAATATTCTCGCTCAATCCTACTTGATTACCAGAACTTTATACCAGCGGTAAACCTGGGTTCCAACCACCAGCTAGATCCAATTGGTTCAATGTTATAGGCCCAGTTCCAGCGATAGCCTGCTGAGAAAAATAGAGAATGATATTGATATGAGTACCCAAGCCCAGCCATCGCTCCAAAGGTGGGAGTGAACATACCGAGACCCAACTCGAGTTCAGCCCCGTATATTTCAGCTCTGGCCAAGGGCATAACTGAAAACCCCTTAAATTCGCCACCTACTGGAAACGAATTGACAAAATTGAAGCTGGAGATATCCACAGAGAAGGAAAGTTCAACTGGCTCAAAAGTGAAATGCCATGGAAGTTCTGTTGTCAAAGAAACATCCATATAAGAGAACCAGGTATTTAATTCCTCTGGCACCACCTGTGGCGAATAGAATGATAGCGTGAAGCCTGTGTCCTCAAGAATAGTACCCTTGACATATTTACCCAATTCCAGGGGGTGGTCTGTAACATCTTCCAGAATATCCCCCTCAGCTGTTCGGGTGATCAAGCTCTCATAATCATCATCTGAATCAATACCCCACTCATCCACTTCAGTTGTGTCGACCTCAGCTTCTTCTTCCGTATCCTCTTCTTCCCCAAAGTCTCCAAAAAAATCATCTTCACTGGATACATCAGTTTCCGAATCTGCTTCATCATCAGTCTCAAAAGAGAAGTCGTCGCCTCCAAGATCAAATTCATCCCCAAACAGGAGGCTATCACCTTCAGAGTCACCAAACAAATCTTCTTCCTGTCCATAGAGATTCGGCGAAAAAAGCGTAAGTATCAATAGTCCTAAAACAACTACCGAAAACTTCGAAACCTGATGTGTAAATTTGCTGAAATACAAAAGCATAATACTCTGTACCCTTATATTGGTCTTTAGACCATTTTTTATTAATCGTGAAATTTATGATAACTCAAGTTTGAAACAAGTCTTTACGTGGAAGTGTGATCTAGGAAACACCTTGTCTATCAAGCGCTAATCTTGGGTTGCTTCAAGGAGAATCTTGATACCGAAGCATACATTTATTTCGTAATCATTTTGTGGACTTGACAATTAGCTTTTGTGAATGGAAAGTACGGAAATATATTGCCTGCCGCTTGAGATATCAGGCAGTTGAAATATGGAGAGGTGGCCGAGTGGCTTAAGGCGCACGCTTGGAAAGCGTGTGTACGGCAACGTACCGTGAGTTCGAATCTCACTCTCTCCGCACCATCTGTACAGGATCTTATATTCGAACTATCATGGAATGGTAGCTTTACTTGGTGAGTTCGAAACGAAACGAAGTGTAGTAAGACGAGGGCATCGCCCGCAGTCAATCTCACTCTCTCCGCTTAAAACAAGAAAGACCCCGTAAAAACGGGGTCTTTCTTGTTTGCATGTCTCTAACACCCGACTTAAGTCTGGTGTTAGTAAACTACTGAGGCTTTAGCCAACTCTCCAAAATTTTTCCATCCCCTGCAATATTTATTAACTGCTGTTGAAGGATCTCCAAGGGTGCCAAAGGATTAGCAAATATTTTTCCCAGGAAAAGGGGTTTGCTATCATGCAAGTATACCCCAAGACGAGGAATAAAACTGCCTCCCCATTTTGGTAATCCAGTTAGTGGGTAAGAAATCGCAACCTTTTCGTATCCAGCATCTTCAATCTGGATCAATAGATCTGAATTCCAGGCATTAAACGGTGGACAAAAGGTACTCACTTCACTGCCAATCTGGTCCTCAATGTGTTTCTTTGAACTCACCAGTTCATCCTGAATTTTCTTGTGATCCATAGAAATGAGACGTCGGTGGGTTTTCCCATGGGACCCAATCTCCCACCCTTTCTCATGAAGACCGCGGAGTTCAGACCAATTCATATGGCTGATTTGTTTGCTTTCAGGGAAATAATCCCAGCTATTTTTTTTCCCTACATAGTCAGTAATGGCGAAAACGGTTGCCACGCCACCCACTTCATCCAAAACGGGAGCGGCAAATTCATTAACACATGAGTATCCATCGTCAAATGTGACCAAAATCTGGTTTAATTTTGGATCAAAATCATTGATCCGGGAAAATGAAAAACCCAGACGCCGGAGTTCCAGCATCTGGGTTCTGAATTGATGCGGTGTTGTTGTCGTTACTCCCCACTCAAATTTTTCAGAGACCTTGTGATAGACGAGGCCCCTGTTATAAACAGGGAATGACAAAATTTAACTCAAAACCTGGTCTAAGGGCGTGTACTCCAGTCCAAAGGCTTCCGCGACTGCTTCGCATGTTACTTTACCATCGACCATGTTCAAACCAAGAGCAAAGCCATCATCTGACTTGAGAGCTGTTTCAACACCATTGTTGGCAAGTTTGATCACGTATGGCAGGGTGGCATTTGTCAAAGCAATGGTCGAAGTATATGGCACAGCACCGGGCATATTTGCCACACAGTAGTGCACCACACCGTCAACCACGAAGGTTGGATCTTCATGTGTAGTTGGTTTACAAGTCTCAACACAACCACCCTGATCAACGGCGACATCAACAATTACTGAGCCTTTTTTCATCAGACTGAGCATATCGCGAGTGATGAGTCGGGGAGCCTTTGCCCCTGGCAGAAGTACTGCACCAACTACGAGATCAACTTCAGGCAATAGCTCACGAATGTTAGCAGGAGATGAATAAATTGTGGTGACATTTTTTGGCATAAAATCATCCAGGTCACGAAGACGATCCAGATCAATATCCATGATATAAACCTGAGCGCCCATTCCAGCAGCAATCTTTGTGGCATGGGTTCCAACAATACCACCACCCAAAACCATGACAGTTCCAGGTTTCACTCCAGGAACACCGCCTAAGAGCACACCGCGTCCTCCGCTCTTGTGCTCTAGAAAACGTGCGCCTTCCTGAGTTGCCATGCGACCTGCAACTTCACTCATAGGTTCCAATAACGGTAAATTTCCCGCCCTATTTTCTACGGTTTCATAAGCAACTGCCCAGGCGTTGGTTTCGAGGAAACCCTTTGTGAGCGCTTCATCAGCAGCAAAATGAAAATAGGTGAAAACGATTTGTCCAGGTCTTGTCCGGGCGATTTCTACAGCCTGAGGTTCTTTAACTTTTACAATCATCTCAGCATTAGCCCAGATTTTGTCAACATCAGGTTCTATCGTAGCACCAGCATTAACATACATCTCATTTGAAAAGCCACTGTTGATACCACCGTTGTCCTCTACGATGACTTTGTGACCGTTGGCAACCAACGATTCAACGCCACCTGGAGTCATTGCAATACGATTTTCATTCGTTTTTATTTCTTTGGGTACTCCGACGATCATATTCGCCTCCTATGATAATACTTGGACGGTTGTGCATGTCCACGTTCGAAAACCTCGAACTCGAACTCCCCTCGGGACGGTCCTCTAGACTGCGTTAGCCGGTTCCAAAATGCTAGTAAAAAACCTATCCGGATTGAACAATTCTCGTGCCAAGACTTGAATTCTCTCCACATCAATCGCTTCAATCTTTTTAAGAAATTTGTCTAGACCGATATTTTCACCATAATATATCTGCTGACGACCCAGACGCATCATACGTCGCTCCATGGATTCATCACCCATGACGATTCCTGATTTATATTGTGCTTTTACCATTTCCAGCTCAGCATCACTCACTGGATCTTTGACCATTTTTTCAAGCTCAGTATGGGTTAGCTCAACTGCAAGATCTCGTTTTGTTGGATCGGTAGCGAGGTAAACACCAAAAGATCCCGTATCACGATACAGATTCACAAAAGAAAATATTTGGTAGGCAACACCATGGGCTTCCCTGATGTTCTGAAACAACCTAGAACTCATTCCCCCACTTAGAATGGAATTGAGTACAGCGATATCATAGCGTCGCTCGTCAAAAACAGAAAAAATTGGGAGGCCAGTGATAAGGTGACTTTGCTGAATATCCTTGGTTCTGGTTTCTTTACCCGGGACATAGCTTGTGTCTACAATTGGCTCAAACTGATTTGCACCGGAACCAGGACGATCGTATCTATCCTCAATCAGCTTGACAAGTACTTCATGATCCACATACCCAGCAGCTACAATTATTGTATTCTCAGGGCTGTAGTTTTGATCCAAATAGGCAGTTAAGGCTTCAGCTGTAAATCCCTTGATGGATGTCTCATTTCCCAGAATGGGTTTCCCGATGGAGTTCTCAGGATAGAGAAATTTTTCAAATGTATCAAATGCCAGCTCTTCCGGAACATCTCTGCTGTCTCGTAATTCATCCAGAACTACAGATTTTTCGCGCTCTATTTCAGCGAGAGGAAAAGTGGGGTGAAGCAATAAATCTGAGAGAACATCAACTGCATCCTCCAGATATTCACTGAGAAATCTGGCATGATAACAGGTATACTCCTTGGTAGTGAAGGCGTTGAGATGTCCACCTACACTCTCCAATGAAGATGCTATTTCAAAAGTAGACCGATTTTTGGTCCCCTTAAAAACAGTGTGCTCAAGAAAGTGTGAGATGCCAGCAAGGGGTTCAGGTTCATAACGACTCCCAGCACGTACCCAGATGCCTAAAGCCACCGAACGGACTGTGTCCACCGTTTCTGTAACGATGGTCAGCCCGTTCGATAGTGTCGTTTGCTTACGAAGTGACGTCACTTCAGTAATTTACCGACGATTGTTATCCCGACGACCACGATCACGGCCACCGCCTCTGCCACCGCGATTGTTATCACGCTGCGGACGAGGTCTCTTAGGTGGTTCGACCCAGCCTTCTGGTTTTTCGAGAAGTGCTTTACGACTTAAGTTATAGCGTCCGCTGTCGTCAACTTCCATCAGTTTTACTTTAACGGTGTCACCAACATTGAGAACATCTTCAACCTTTTCTACGCGTGCATATTCCAGATCACTAATATGAATCAGTCCTTGCTTGCCCGGTAGAAATTCAACAAAAGCGCCAAATGACATGAGGCGTACCACTTGGGCTTCAAACTCTTCACCTGCTACAGGTACCCGAACGATTCCGTTAATACGATCAGCAGCAGCTTCGGCACCCTCAGCGGTTTCTGCAAAGACAAAAACAATACCTTCCTGGTCGATCTCGACAGTTGCGCCGGTATCAGCCTGGATAGCTTTGATGATTTTGCCCTGTGGTCCAATAACATCTCCAATCTGATCAGGTTTGATACGGATTGTGATAAATCTTGGAGCATGTGGAGACAGTTCTTCACGTGCAGCTGGCATAGCAGATTCCATGATATCAATGATGTGCTCACGACCTTCTTTTGCCTGCAGCAAAGCTTCGGTCATGAGTTCTGCACTGATACCTTCAATCTTGAGGTCCATCTGAATAGCATTAATACCATCTTTGGTACCTGTAACCTTGAAATCCATATCACCATAGTGATCTTCATCTCCAAGGATATCAGAAAGGACAGAAAAGCGTTTTCCGTCACTGATGAGGCCCATGGCGATACCAGCAACTGTTTTCTTGGTGGGAACACCAGCATCCATAAGTGCCAATGAGCCTCCACAAACACTTGCCATTGAGGATGAGCCATTTGACTCTAGAATCTCGGATACAAGACGTACGGTATATGGGAAGTCTTCCTTTCCGGGTAGGAAAGGTCGAAGACTCCGTTCTGCCAGGTTACCATGACCAATTTCACGACGACCAGTAAAACCAATACGACCTGTCTCACCCACACAATATGGTGGGAAGTTATAATGCAGATAGAATGATTTTTTGTAGTCCTGATCAATATTGTCTATGATCTGTTCATCTAATTTGGTGCCGAGTGTTGTAACTACCAATGCCTGGGTTTCACCTCTGGTAAACAGAGCTGATCCATGAACTCGTGGTAAGACACCAACTTCAGCAGTGATCTTACGGATTTCCTTTAATCCACGACCATCAACTCGACTACCCTTGGCCATAATTCTTTCACGAATATTGGCTTTGAGACGTTTATCAAAAACTTCTCCTACCACTTTGAGATGGTCTGGATATGTTTCTTCGTATTTTGCAACGAATTCGTCTTTGGCAGCTCCACGTGCATCCTGTCGTTCTGACTTAAGTACGATTGAGTTCAATTCAGTAAGAACACCTTCATCAATCGCAGAATCGACATCAGCAATGATAGCTTCCTTCGTCTCATCCACTTTGAGTTCGCGTTTTACAGGTTTGATCTCATCAATGATACTCTGTTGGAAGGCTACAACTTCAGAAATTGCCTTTTGGGCAAAGACGAGAGCTTCAACCATAACTTCTTCAGATACTTCATCAGCTTCACCTTCAACCATGACAACATCAGTCGCTGTACCAGTAATGGTAATATCCATTTCTGATTCTTCGGCCTGGGCGTAGGTTGGGTTGAGGATAAGTTCTCCATCGATACGACCGACGTGAACTGAAGCTACAGGGCCATTCCAAGGGATATCGGAGATAGACAGGGCAAATGAGGCACCAATCGTACCTAATGCATCAGCGGTGTTTTCACCATCACTTGAAACCACAGTAATCATAACCTGAGTTTCATTATTAAAGCTATCGGGGAAAAGCGGACGAATAGGTCTATCCGTCATTCGAGAACTGAGAATTTCTTTCTCAGATGGTCTTGCTTCTCTTTTGAAAAAACCACCGGGAATTTTTCCACCGGCATAAGCCTTTTCTCTATATTCAACTTGCAGTGGGAAAAAGTCCCTGCTATTGTCTTCATGTTTTGATGCAGTAGCTGCCACCAGGACAGATGTCTCACCATAAATGGCGAGCACGGAGCCACCAGCTTGTCTGGCCATGCGACCTGTTTCTAGACTAAGCGTACGTCCGCCCAGCATCATTTCTTTTTTAATCAAAATATCTCCAATTCCTATTTACGTATACCAAGCTTATTAATTAAAGCTTTGTATTCAGCTGCATCAGTCTTCTGGATGTAGCGTAGCAGGCGGCGACGTTGCCCAACCATTTTGAGCAAGCCGCGGCGGCTGTGGTGGTCTTTCTTGTAGGCTTTCAAGTGCTCTGTCAGATTTCTAATCTGAGTCGTGAGAATGGCAACCTGAACACTCGTTGATCCAGTATCCTTCTCATTTTCGCCATATTCTTTGACGAGAGCAGCCTTTTCTTCTTTTGTTATTGACATGTGTCCTCCTTCAGACATCCCGATAATTTTCGATTATCGCTATACACGTTTTCTTATCATTTTCTAATTGTATTATTAAATCGTCCACACTGGAAAATTTCTTCTCATCTCTCAATTTTTGTAAAAACTCAAGAATCACATCTTGATCATACAAATTTTCTTTCCCTGCTGGAATGTTAAAGAGGTTCACTTCAATCGTGATCTCATTGCCATTTTTAAAGGTTGGGCGAACCCCAACGTTACACATTCCAAAACTGGAAAATTCATCCGTCTTGACCCGGGCAAGATACACGCCCTTGTTTGGTATCAACTTGTTTTCCGCATGCGGATCAATATTCGCAGTTGGAAAATTGAGACTCTGTCCCCTCTCGTCACCATGCACTACTGTGCCATATATTGTGTAGGCATGACCCAACATGGCATTGGCCAGATCCAATCGATCAGATTCAATGTGATCCCTGATGAGCGTGCTGCTTACAGGCAGATTCTCATTATTAATAGGACCGACAACACTAACATTGTATCCTTTGTCCTCACCACGGAGTCTTAACCATTCAGCATCCCCGGCACGGTTGTGACCAAAGCGATGATCATAGCCCACTACCACATGCTTGACCCTCAGTGTATCCTCAAGAACCCGCTCGGCAAACTCATCTGCAATCATGCTCGAGAATCCACGATTAAAGTCAAGCACAAGCAGGTAATCCACAGGAGCATATTGCTCGATGAGAGATGCTCTCTCTTCAATTCCTGTTAATAATCGAATTGGCCTCAGGTCACTGTCCCTCAACAATTCTTGTGGATGAGGGTGAAAAGTAATGACTACAGAAGGCAATCCTCGTTCGTGCGCCTCAGAGATACAACTTGAGATCAGCGTCTGATGACCACGATGTATACCATCAAAGCTTCCGATAGTAGCAACGCTACCGCTCAGCTCAGGAAAATCTTCTATGCAGCGGATGATTTCCATTTTTCAATAAACTCTGGTATGCTCAAG
The DNA here is from genome assembly GCA_016845065.1 of Fidelibacterota bacterium. GTDB lineage: Bacteria > Fidelibacterota > UBA8477 > UBA8477 > JABMPR01 > JABMPR01. The sequence goes on from JAERTG010000023.1 coordinate 92,434, forward strand.
GCATCCTCTATGCGATAGTCGCCAATCGCTGTTCTTTTCAATTCTTTAACATGGGCCAGGGTACCAAGTTTATGAGCAATATCTTCTGCCAAAACCCGGATATAGGTTCCCCTACCACATCTCACACAAATATTTAACTGATCGCTTGTCCATGATTTAAGCTCAATGTCATAAATCATGACCGTGGAAGGTTTGCGTTCTACAACCTGACCCTTGCGAGCCAGTTTGTATAATTTCTTGCCATCAACTTTTTTAGCAGAATACATGGGAGGGATCTGTGTAATTTCACCACTGAATTCTGCCAATGCCCCAAGAATCTTAGCTTCTGTGAGCTCTGGGATTGATGATGTTTCAATCACCTCACCTGTTCGATCGCCGGTATCAGTCTTATTTCCAAATAAGATTTCAGCATCATATGTCTTGGGCATATCCATGAATTCATTTTGACGTTTGGTATTTTTTCCCGTTAATACGATAAGTACACCTGTAGCAAATGGATCCAGTGTGCCGGCGTGACCGACTTTTTTGATCCTGGTAGTGTACCGTACTTTTCGGACAACGTCAAAGCTGGTCCAATCCATAGGCTTGTTAATATTGATGATATGCTCACTGGGGATCATAGATCTTTCAAGACCCGATTCATTTTATCAGCATACCCTAGTGAGTCGTCAATAAAAAACTTTAGTTCAGGTACATATTTTAGTGGGACTTCCTTCCCAACATGAAAACGAACCCGACTATTGTGCTGTTCTAAGGTTTTAAAGGTGAAGGCTACATCTTCATCACTACCATATATGGAGAAGTACACATAAGACATTTTGAGGTCAGGAGTCATTTTTGCTTTGGTGACAGAAACAAATCCTGGGGTTGCATTTGCCAGATTGAGGATCAAGTATTCAGCTACAGCGGCTCTGATAGCCTCTGCGACCCGTTTTTGTCTTGCAATACCCATTTATTTCACTTTATCCGAAGGGTCACTTTTTCTTTTCAGAAGCTTCCAATTTGCGTTTGATGATTTCTTCTGAATAGAATTCCATGATGTCACCGACCTTAATTTTGCTAAAATCCTTCAGTGAAATTCCACATTCATTGCCTTCCATCACTTCCTTGACTTCGTCCTTGAAGCGTTTGAGGGCATTCAACTCACCGTTGAATAGTGTCTCACCATCACGAATGAGTCGAACTTTGGCATTCCGACGAACAACACCTTCAGTAACCATAGAACCTGCAATGATCCCAATCTTAGGAATCTTGAAAAGATCAGTGACTTCTGCTTTACCAATTTCATTTTCAACCACATCAGGTTCCAGCAAACCCTCTAGAGCTTGGAAGACATCATCGACTGCTGCATAAATCACATCATAGTAGCGAATTTCAACATCATCTGCCTTGGCTAGAAGTTTGGCATTACTATCAGCAGTCACATTAAAACCGACGATAATTGCATCTGAAGCTGCAGCGAGTAGTACATCCGACTCTTTAATCATTCCAATTCCTCGGTGAATGATGCGTACGGCAACTTCATTTGTGGCCATTTTCATGAATGAATCAGCTAGGGCTTCAATAGAACCATCCACATCTCCCTTGATCAGGAGAGGAACTTCTTTAACCTTTCCCTCGGAGATCTGCAGCGAGATTTGATCCAATGTCATATGGCGCATACGTTTGAAGTCTTGTTCTCTACGCAAGGAACGACGCTGCTCACTGACCTCACGTGCTTCCTTATCATTTTTCATGACAATCAGGTTATCACCTGCACGTGGTACATCGCTAAATCCAAGAATTTCTACTGGAGTTGATGGTCCTGCACTTTTAATTCTCTTGCCATGATCATCTTTAAGGGCACGAACCCGACCAGAGTAATCACCGCAAACAAAGGGATCTCCAATTTTGAGTGTTCCCCTACTCACCAGAACGGTTGCCAGTGCTCCAACACCCTTATCAAGTTTTGATTCAACTACGATTCCCCGGGCTTTGCCTGATGGATTCGCTTTCAGATCAAGAACTTCTGCCTCAAGAGCAACAGTTTCCAGCAATTCGTCAATATTCGTTCCCATCTTAGCGGAAATCTCAACATCGGGAATCTTGCCACCCCAACTTTCAACCAACATGTCACGTTCCGAGAGTTCGCGTCGAACTCGTTCGGCATCAGCGCCTTGTACATCCATTTTATTTATGGCAAACACAATGGGGACACCAGCTGCCTTTGCATGGTCAATAGCTTCAATGGTTTGCGGCATCACAGCATCATCAGCCGCGACAATAATGATAACGATATCTGTAACTTGAGCTCCGCGAGCACGCATTGCTGTAAAGGCTTCGTGACCCGGCGTATCAAGGAAGGTGATTAGCTTATCATCACCAACAGAAACAGAATAGGCTCCGATATGCTGGGTGATACCACCAGCTTCGCCAGATATCACATTGGCTTCTCGGATATAATCCAGGAGTGAAGTTTTTCCATGGTCAACGTGACCCATGATAGTTACTACAGGTGGACGAGGTTTGAGATCAGCTTCATCCACTTCTTCAAGAGCAATCTCTTCATCCATGGTTGTAACTGTATTGTCTTCAAAAACAACGGCTACTTCAAATTCCTCAGCCAGGAGCTCAATGGTATCTTTATCAATTCTTTGATTGATTGTCACCATCATGCCCATATCCATACACTTACTGATTATATCAGCAACATCAATTTCTATTAGATCAGCAAAATCATGGACGGAAACAAATTCGGAGACACGATAGGCTTGATCCTCGGTCATTTCCTCCTGTTTTCCATCTCTACGACGTTTACGCTTTTTCCCTGTATCAAGCGAAGTCATAACCTTCTTAATAGAGGCATCAACTTCTTTCTGATCAAAGGTGCGGCGTTTTTTAGCAGGTTTGCCCTTGCCCTTTGGGGCAGTCGCTTTCACAACGTGCTTAATCTTACGCTCAATTTTCTTGGCGATTATTTTATCTGTGGTGGATTCTTCTGTCTTCTTATCAGGATCTTCACCAGGACGAAGGATAGTGGGCTTAGCAGCCTTTTTGGCACTCTTCTGGCGTTCAAGTTCCTCACGCTCTTTGGCAGCTTGGGCTTCAGCGAGTTTGCGATTCTCTTCTTCCTCAAGGTCGCGCTTGGCCTGTGCAATTGCTTCTTTGCGATCCTCTTCCGCCTTGCGTTTGGCATCTTCTATCTCTTGACGACGCTGTTCTTCAGCATCCCGCCTTGAACGATCTTCCTCTTCCCGAGCAATTTTTTCTTCTTCAGCTTTGCGGATGCGTTCTTCTTCTTCAATCCGACGCTGCTCTTCAAGGGCTTTGCGATCTACTTCTTTCTGATCCAACTCAATTTGATAGAGATCAGATGCAAAGTTTTTGAGAATCAGATTGTGAGTTTCTTCATCTACAGGACTCATATGATTGGTCACATCAAGACCTTGATCCTTGAGAAAAGTCACTATCTCGCTATGAGAGATATTAATCTGCTTTGCAATTTGGTATATTCGTTTTGGTTTATCCAATCGTTCCTCTTTCCTCATCCCTTTTAAGCAGAAACATCTGAGCCCTGCGAAACCGGAGACAATCTAAAACTGTTTCCAGTAGCAGTTCCCTAGTCTTTTTCCTCACCGGAGGTGTCTACTTCCACAACTTCTTCGATGACTTCAACTTTTACCTCAACTTTATCCATCAGTGCTGTCATAAACTCATCGAGTGATTTTTCTCCAAGACCCTTCAACGCCAGCAAGGCGTCTTTGCTGGTATTGACAACTTCATTTACCGTATCAATGCCATTTTCAGCAAGAATTGAGACAACTCGCTTTGGTAGTCCCTCAACCTCTTCTAGATATACCTCAACGACCACTGGACCCTCAACCTCACTTCGTGATTTTGCATCAATCTCAAAACCAGTCACTTTAGAAGCGAGTCGGACATTTTGTCCATTCTTTCCAATGGCAATTGAAATATCTTCAGCCTCAAACAAAGCCAGGGCTCTGTGATTTTCGTAATCTATGGTTACGCGATATGGCTTAGCAGGAGAAAGGGCTCGGGTTACAAGCAATTGGGGTTCTGATGTATAATTGATGATATCAATTTTTTCACCATTTAATTCCCGAACAATGACCTGGATTCGGCTTCCCTTCATACCTACACATGCACCAACAGCATCAATTCGCTTGTCATGAGACTCAACGATGATTTTGGTACGGTCACCAGGTTCTCTGAATAGTGTGCGAATATCAATGATGCCATCTTCAATTTCTGGCACTTCATTTTTGAACAACTTGTGCAGGAAGCTTGGGTCAGCACGGGATATAATGATTTCTGGACCACGCTTATCAGAACGAACTTCTTTAATGATAGCACGAACGCTGTCACCACGACGGTAGCGTTCACTATAGATCTGTTCCTCGCGGGGCATTTTGAGCTCGGCCTTGTCAATATTCACAAAGAGAGCATCACGTCGGATTTGATGAATTTCACCGATAATGATCTCACCAACACGGCTTGAGTAGTCACGATAAATCTGATCACGCTCAAATTCTTGAATTTTCTGAGCCATGACGTGACGAGCAAAGGTGATCAAGCGACGTCCAAATGTTGCTGGATCCACAACATCAATAAAGGGGTCTCCAATCTCAAGATCAGGAGCTATTTCCTGTGCAGTCTTGACATCCACTTCAAAATCAGGATCGTCAACTACTTCAACGACCTCTTTTTCCTGGTAGATTTCAATCTCACCCTTATCCATGTTGACAATTACGTCAAAGTTGTCAACGTTTCCGTATTTCTTCTGAATCAAAGCTTCAAAGATTTCTTTTATGATATCAGCCAACTCTTTGCGGTCGATATCTTTATCCTTTGCCAGCTGGATAAACGATTCAATGATAATTTTACTGATCAAGGGGTCAATCCTCCTTCTACCATCGCATATTTACTTTGCCATGAATGACATCATCCATATCCAGGACCATTTCCTCATCAGCTACTTTGATAGTAAGTGATTCGTCTGTGGCTGATACTATTTCGCCATCCAGGGGGTTCTGCATCGCTTCAGAGCGATGTTCAATTTTCATAGAGTGCCCGGATAATCGATTAAAATGACGGGCCAATTTTACAGGAAAACTCGCACCGGGTGAGGTGACTTCGACAGAAACCTTCTCAATATCTAATCCGGGGAGTATAAGATTATTATGAATGGATCGATTGATACGAGCCAATTGGTCGATGGTGATACCGGAATCACTGTCACACTTTGCAATGAGCTGGAACCCACCCCGTGATGCATTCATTTTTGCATCAACGAGGAAAATGTCCTCAGCATCTTCAAAGCAATGCTCTATTCCGGCTTTTATTTCTTCATCGGTCCAATTCACTTCGCGTCTTCATACCCTTTACAAATAAACAAAGTGGGTCATTCAACCCACTTTGCGGGCGAAATATATTCGGGGAGAGCCCTGATTGCAAGTTCAATAATTGCAATTATTTCTCCAACACTTTGCCTTCTAAATATTTGACCTGTTCCAGGAATTTTCCTGTCGGTTTTCCATCTAAAAGTTCTTTAACAATTTTATCGGCATCGATGACATTTCCATCAGCCATATATGAGTAACCTGTCTGGAGCATCGCATACTCAGAAACTACACCCTCTTTTAGGGCTCCAACCTCACTGTAAAGAGAGGCTGCTTCACTATAATTCTCTTCTTTTTCGAGGATATATGCCAATTTCAATGTTCCAGCCAGCATGAGTTGTTTATCTGAACTGTTCGCCAGGGTAGTGAACAAATCTCTGGCACCATCAAGATCATTTGCCTGCAATCTTGCTACACCGAGTTGGTAGGTAGCCTGAGATATGGCCTCATTATCACCATATTCGTTCACAACGTTTTCGAGTTCTGCAAGGACGTTTTCATCCACGCCGATAGCTGCAGCTATAGTAGCCTTCGTGCTAGCCAGCATGGCTTCGCTTCGTGTGGTTTCCATGCTATTCATCCAACCCCACCCTAAAACGATAATTACGACTACCGCTACTGCTCCAGATATGATCTGCTTGCTATTCTCTTCATAGAACTGCTGTCCCTTTTCAAGAGTATCCAGCAGTGGATCGTGCTTTAGTTCTTTTTTTGTTATTTTCTTTTTTGGCGTCAACATCGGATATCATATCCCTTCAAAATTACTATTGTCAATAATGAACCCTGGCTCCGGCCTCATGGGTTATTTCGTACCCCTGAGGTGATTCGAACACCTGACCTACGCTTTAGGAAAGCGTTGCTCTATCCTGCTGAGCTACAGGGGCATCATGGTTTAAAAAAAGCACGCCAATATAAACGAGCATACATGGGCACAAAAGGGATTTACTCGGAAAGATTATACCGTCCAGAATAAACAAAAGACCGGTGAAAACCGGTCTTTTTGAGTAATTGATTCTAGTCTGAGGTGATCAAGTTCTAATCTCTAAACCTCCAAATGCAACTGTGCAGTTTAGCGTAATGTTCACTGCACCCTCAGCTCCACCCTTAGATTTATCCTCAACTCCCCCAAAAATAGGTGTTCCGGTGACGATTACATTCCAGTCGTCAGGAACCCGAATCTCAGCACCGCCAAACAAGGCGGTAACATTGACTACACAGCCTGTATCGATGGCCTTTGCTTCAGTCAAATCAATCTCAACCCCTCCAAAAAGTGCCATAACATTTGCACCTTTAAACGCCTTACTGTGGACCTTCTTTTCAACTCCTCCAAAGATGGCCGTAGCATTTATAAAATCATCATCCTCTGATGATACTGTGGAAAAGGACAACCCAGGTTTACCCTTGGATTTTAACAGCATGGACACGCCAACATAGAGTATTGCTAATGGCCAAAGCTTAAATATGCTACCCCAATTGATGAAATCAAGGGTGGCAGATAACAACACGAGACCAACTATAAACAAAATTGATCCGTTGCGACGATCATCACTTTTTAACTTTAAAAATCCTGCTACAATCAGAATCACTGGCCACCACTCGCTTAAAAAATGACCGAGATGCATGATATTTAAACTTTGCAATAGAAAGATCGCTCCGATGGCTATGATAACAATGGCAATCCATGATTGTTGGTTACTTTTCCCAGGTAACTTTTCAGTCATTTTATTCAACTCCTATATTCATGTATTTCGATTTGTGAAAATACGCTCAAAACCCGTTTTAGCCCAAAGGTATTTTAAGTGAAAGCACAATATTCGAACGATTCCCCTGACTCTTCAGCAAAACCTGGCTTTGATTAGTATCCTCACCGAATCGTTTGAGCTCCTGATGAGTAACCACCCATGCAATTATTGATCCTGATATTGCACCAGTGAGGATATCAGAAAAATAATGCATATCACCGGCAACTCTCAAATAGGCTATTAATCCTGCAATTCCGGTTAATGATGACCAGATTGCAGATTTATAATCAGGATAACTGCGACTTAGAATTATGGAGTTTGCTACGGCCTGAGAAAAGGCAACGCTACTGTGGCCACTATAAAATGATGCAAAGTCCTTGGCACCTTCTGATGGTCGAGTCTTGTAGTAACTATATGGTCGTTCTCTGGCTGCAGATATCTTCAATATGTTTGTCATGACACTATTTGCAGCAAAGACACGAGCATTTATCAGGAGGGCCAGTTCTGTATCATCAGCTAGCCCAGGTCCCCAGAGTAGACTTGACATACTCACCCCATATATGAGTCTATCACTCCAGGTTCTAGCCTTATCCTGTTTGTTAGTCCCAACCCACAATCGATCGCGCATATACCTGTCAATAGAATTTGGCGTACTAAGTCGAGGAGTCTCTGGAATTAGATGGTTTTTTCCAAATACTTCCAGCCCCAGAGCAAAGCCCAATTCAGAACCTGTGATAAGCCAATCACTCCTAGATATCTCCTGAGCATGGTTTGGAGTGTTCCACAGAATGATTGCGATAAAGATAAAAAATATTTTTACTTTGGATTTAATTCAGAGTCTCCCGTAAAGTTACTTCAATTCAGTTACTTAAGTAAAACATCCATCATGATTTTATGTCCACCAATTAGCTTGGAATGATCAAACATAAGCGCGCCTTGCAAACTTGAATGACACTCGCACTTTCGTTGATGATCATGATTAATAATGGTGTCTCTGAGTAATTTCAGAGCGCTTTCAAGACTTTCACTGTATCGTTTAAGTAGCTGAGGTACAGTTACATGCTGGCTTGGATCATCCATCCAGCAATCATAATCTGTCGGGATTGCTATAGTTGAGTAGCACATCTGTGCTTCACGGGCTAGAAAGGCTTCGGGGATATTTGTCATACCAACCAAATCACAACCGGCTGCATCGCGTAGGAAGAAACTCTCCGCTCGTGTTCCGAGTCTGGGACCATCAACACACCCGTAGGTTAAATTGTTATGTATGGGCAAATTTAAAGACTGTCCAGAACTAAATATCTGACTTCTAAGTGTGCTGCAAACTGGTTCTGATGAAGTGATATGAGCTACAAGTCCATCTCCAAAAAAACTTTTGGGTCGTCCATCCTTTACATAATCAAAGTATTGGGAAGGGAGGGCAAATTCGCCTGGTCTTATCTCCTCTCTAAGACTTCCAGTCGCTGAAAAGGAAATTAATCGCTTGACACCCACTGATTTGAGCGCCCATATATTTGCCCTATAATTTACTTCAGAGGGTAAAAGCTGATGAGATTCACCATGTCGGGGCAAAAAGGCAATGTCCTTCTCACCCACGCTTCCAAATGAAAGTTTTGCAGAGGGCTCACCAAATGGAGTTCCAACTACCTGGCTATCTAGTACCTTCATCCAGTTTATCTCGTAAAGACCGGTACCACCGATTATCCCCAACATCAATTTTTCTCCCATGATTCGGATCAGAAAGTGAAGATTAATTTTAAAGGTTTAATCTAATCCCTAAATGAGTGAGTAGTATCTTTTTCCCTACCAGCAGGGCTTTACGCCTGGTTTGGAACTGCTTGAGGTGCAGATATCAGGGATAAACGTGTGCGGAATGTTTCTGCCGAAAAGGATCCCAGAAACCAAAGTTTGTTATTAACCCATATTGAGGGTGTAATCCCACCTAAGGTTCGACGATTGTCACCACTTTCAGCAATATCTACGACGCGTACGATCATTTCAGGGAATTGTTCACGGCATAGTAGCAAAGATTTTAGGGTCTTATAACTGAAGTTGCATCCCTCACGGACTATTATTTCAACTCGGATAAGATCTGACTCAGTAATGATTTTTTCCATGGCAGAATCTAGATAGCCCGTGGAAGGTTGACTGTCATTTTGCAGACATGTTCGTGGAATACAATGTGGACTCAGGTCTCCAATTGGTCAAGGTCACCCTTAAGTTGTAGAAATCGTCGGGAAAACTTAATAACGTCTCTTTCTGCTAATTCATTCAATACTTGATTTACGGTTTGCCTGGCTGTGGCAGTAAGATCAGCGATCTCCTGGTGTGTTAGAAAGGGTCGCACCATCCAACCGTCGACCATCTTTTTGCCAAAAGTCTCAACATAGCGATGCAGGAATGAGGTAATTCTTTGGCTTGCATTTTTAAACACTAAATCTTCAACGTGTGCCTGGATCTTCCGCAATCGCCAGCCAATGAACTTGTTTACACTCATGGTCAATTTAGGACTTTTCTCCATGAGATCTTGAAAATCGCGTTTATCCATTGCACATACGACAGCATCTTCCACAACCTCAGCAATATTGTCATGGGTATCCTGACCCAGAATAGCACTTTCCCCAAATATTTCTCCAGGTCCCAGCAGTTGGAGGGTCGTCGTTTTACCATCTTCTGAGAGTCGATATATCTTAATTTTTCCAGTTTTAAGAAAATATATAGTGTTTGATGCATCTTCTGGGAAATAGATAATTTCCTTTTTTGAGTTATTTTGCATTGAAGTATTCTCGGCAAGTTCCATCATCATCTTGGGACTCATCCCTTCAAGCATATTGAAATTCTGCAAATACCATAATTTGGTTTTTTCAGCCATGATGTATTGGTCTCCTATCTTCTTTGAGGAATCATTTCAAGGAACAGTTTCTGCCATCGCAGATTATCAACTTCAATTATTCGATTCCTGATTGGTGATATAATAGTTGAACGACCTATTTATTCAAACTGAATGTTGGGGATACAGAAACGGCTCCTCAGAGGGAGCCGTTTCAATAACACATTTTAGTAAATCAGGTTTAGCTGAGTGGTTCAAACCTCGCCTGGAAAAACCTCAGGTATTCTGGTTCGTATGTGAACTGAAGACCTGTTATCTCAGCCCGTCTTTCATACACATCGGCAATAGATTCAGCAACGACATCCATATGGGCCTGAGTATAGACACGACGAGGAATGGTGAGACGGACCAATTCCAGTTTGGGACGGTTGTGATCACCTGTCTCTTTGTTTCTACCAGCTGAGACCATGCCCCGCTCCATACTCCTGACGCCACTCTCGATATAGATCTCTGAGGCTAAAGTCTGGGCTGGGAATACATCCTGGGAAAGATGAGGCAGAAATTTTTTGGCATCCAGGAAGACACCATGGGATCCAATCGGCTTGACTACGGGGATACCATAAGCAACCAGTTTGTCTCCTAGATACTCAGTTTGGCCGACTCGCGACCGCATATGATCATCCTGAACAGATTCCTCAATACCGATAGCTAATGCTTCCATATCTCGTCCTGCCATACCACCGTAAGTGTGCAGCCCCTCGTATACAACAACCATGTTCTGTGCCTGACGATAAACATCCTCGTTATTGGTTGCCATGAATCCACCTATATTGACCAAGGGATCTTTTTTGGCACTCATGGTTGCATGATCTGTCAACGAGCAAATCTCAAAGACGATATCCTTAACACTCTTATCAGCATAGCCTGCTTCTCGTTCTTTGATGAACCAGGCATTCTCAGCCACTCGAGTCATATCATGGACAATATCGATACCGTGTTTTGTTGTGTATTCACGCAGCTTTTTAATATTCTGAAGTGAGATGGGTTGTCCACCAGCCATATTGACTGCGGTGGCAATACAGATATAAGGGATTTTGTCTGCGCCGACCTTTTTTACCAGATCATCCAATTTTTTCAGATCAACATTGCCCTTAAAGGGATGCTCACTTTCTGTATCATGAGCTTCGTCAATAATGACATCCACAAAAGTGCCGCCTGCAAGTTCTTGATGTAGGCGGGTTGTGGTGAAGTACATATTTCCGGGGACATAATCACCGTCGTTGATAAGAATTTGCGACATCATGTGTTCGGCCGCACGACCCTGGTGGGTTGGAATGATGTATTTGTATGAGTAAAAGTCCTGGATTGCTTTTTCCAGGTTATAAAAATTGCGACTGCCTGCATAGGCCTCATCTCCCAGCATCATACCAGCCCATTGACGATCACTCATGGCATTGGTGCCACTATCTGTGAGTAGGTCGATGTAGACATCTTCTGATTTCAGTAGAAAAGTGTTATATCCAGCAGTTTCGATTGCCTTAACGCGATCTTCTCGTGAAGTCATCGTTAAGTGCTCGACCATTTTAATTTTCCAGGGTTCCGCCCAGGATTTTCTGTAGGTCATGATAATTCTCCATCCATAAAACGTGTAAAACTTGTTGTTGTACGAAATGCCCTGAGTGCGATGTGAAGCATGTGCACCCACCATTTCGTAATCAGAGCTGGATTAAGGGATAGTTTCTTTATCAAGCTCGGTGAATTACCAAGCAAGAAGCGTTCCATGAATTTTGTAATTTTGAGATAATTGAATTACGGTCGTAAGAGCAGTATGAAGTGACCTCTCCCACTTAAAGAATGGGCTGATCGGATGAAACCAATGGAAAGGGAATACTAATTGTCGCATCATCCAAATAAAGCATATAAATGGAGCTGGCGGGGAGCGTTTCTCGTTTCATCGAGACACCTGTAAAATATTGAATTTGATCTGCACTGACATCAAGTATGATACTGGGAATGCGAGTCCCATCATTCAATTCTATTACATCGCCGAGGGCATTGGGGTCTTTTCCTTTTAAGAGAGAGTGTAAATCCAGGTTCATATTGGTCTCCAGGTATTGAACATTAATTCTACTGACTATTTGCATGGAGGCATCCCCATGATTGTGAAAGTAGTAATAGGTTTCGTCGGAATAAATCAGCCGTCCCTCAATGGCTTCCTTATCGAGATCAATAAACTCTATTGACATATCTTCATTTTCAGTGCCCTCTACATAGTCGAGATTCACAGGTTTCGCAGAAAGAGTTACAGAAGAGAGAACAAGAATGAGTATATGTTTCACTGTTTTCATGGCTACTTCCTTTCAACTAGACCTGCAATGGGTCCGACTGGAGTTATGATAGCCTATTCACAGAGATGGTTCAATCAGGCTTACCCTATTGTTTTAGGTAGATTTACCCTATAGGAAATAAAATCTAAATGGACTTTTGAGTTGAATCAGTGAGATTGGGATATGCAAGAATCCCCTTCCATTTTGAGTTTAACATCCTGGGAGGGGATTTGAATAACTAGAGCTTAGTCTATTTGAATTACCACCAGATCGTATATAGGACAGCCAGAATAGCAAAGATTCCAATTGACCCAACATTGAAGACTGTATCAGTGTGAAAAAGATCTTTGTCAATCTTGATAGCTTTGTCTGAGACACCTTTTTTCTCAATTAAGGTAATTGCAACAACAATTGCACTCAGGATTAGAAAGACCACACCCATGCGATTCAGAAATGGCAGAGCAGGGATAAAGAATTTGATGGTCAGAGACAATGGAATTGTGAGAACTGCGGCCCAAACGGCTGAATTAGCTGTTGCCTTTTTCCAAAATAATCCAAAAATGAATATTGCAAAGATTCCAGGACTAATAAACCCGGTGAATTCCTGAATGAATTGGAAGGCTTGCTCTAAACTGGACAGGGATGGAGCAATAATTACTGCGACAATCAGTGCCACTGCACTGGTCATGCGACCAACCAATACCAGACGTCCCTCAGAAGCATCCTTATTGATAATTTGTTTGTATATGTCCATTGAAAAGATTGTTGCAGTACTGTTGACCATCGAGCTTAATGACGAAACGATGGCTGCAATCAAGGCAGCGAACGCCAAACCCTTTAATCCAGTTGGTACAAACGTACTGAGGAGCCATGGATAAGCCTCATCGGGTTTAGCTAAATCCGCGCTTAGTGCAAATGCTACGATTCCTGGAATAACAACAATGAGAGGGGTCAATATCTTGAGATACCCACCAAACATGAGTCCACGCTGAGCCTCTTTGATGTCCTTGGCTGCCAAAGCTCGCTGGATAATGTACTGATTGCATCCCCAGTAAAAGAAATGCGCCATCCACATACCACCTAACAGTACTCCAAGCCCAGGCAATTCAGCATAGTTTGGATTGGACTTATCCAATATCATGTCAAATTTTTCTGGTACCTTCGACACAAGGTCACTAAAACCTGCGAAAGCACCGTTGCCACCACTTACTTGATCAAGAGCGAAATAAGTGGTAACCAGACCACCGACGATGAGAATGAGAACCTGAACCACATCTGTCCATACAACTGCCTTCAATCCTCCATAAATAGTGTATAGAGCAGAGAACAATGCCAATCCAGCGATACCCCAAATAAGTGGTACACCAAGGATAGTTCTCAATGCTAGAGCTCCCAGGTAGAGCACTGATGTCAAGTTGACAAACACATAAAGCAAGAGCCAGAATACAGCTAATCCAGTCCTAACACGACTATCATATCTGATTTCCAATAATTGTGGCATGGTATAAATACCCTCTTTTAGAAAGATGGGTAGGAAATATTTTGCAACCACAATAAGTGTGATGGCAGCGGTCCATTCATACGTCGCAATACCCAGCCCGATTACGTAACCGGATCCAGACATTCCAATATACTGCTCGGCTGATATATTTGCCGCAATGAGTGAAAAACCGATGGCCCACCATGGTAAGGCTTTACTGGCCAGGAAATAGTCGCTCGAATTCTTCTGGTGTCCCTTTTTCTCCCGGGACACATACAACCCCAAACCTACAATGAAGACGATGTAACTGATGAAAACAACATAATCCAGTGTTGAAAAATGCATGCGTGAACCCTTTTCATTTTGTTTAGTCCGTGCTGACTGAGTTGATGAGAAATCAGTCGAAACCCGTCGATTTTACTATCGATTTATAATTCCATCATGCCACAGCACAAACATCAGGCCACAACGATAATGGTATTACGTAAGCCCTGGGGGTTGTTTTCTCTTCATTTTATTATCATATTCATAAAATTGATTATCAATATGAATAAGTATTGTGGATATGGTAGGAAGTGATCCTGTTAAATGATTAATTAGAACCTATCAACCAGAGGTGATTTGGTGATGTTCTATTCAGTTATACTTGCGGATTTATGTTTAACTCAGGAATCAAAAACCTTATCCTGCATTGACTCGATTGACAACAGCCATCAAATCTTCAGTATTGAATGGTTTATTTATTGAATCGTCTGCTCCAAGAATCATGGCTTCCTTCAAGTAGGAATCAACATAGCCAGTCATAGCAATAATTTTGACAGTCCTGGATAGTTTTCGAATTTTTCTTATGGTTTCAATGCCCTCGACTCGTGGCATGACAATATCTGTGATAACAATGTCAGTTGGATTGCTTTCGAACAAGGCAATACCCTCTCGGCCATCATTGGCAGTGAGTACGTCATATCCCTGTTCATCAAAAAAGGTGATTAAGACTTCCCTGATGGATTGTTCATCATCGACAATTAGGATAGTTTTATGCTGATCGTTCTGTTTTGGCAATTCTGAGACTCTCTCCTCTATTTTTTTTGCATTCAAACCGTTCCATAATTACTCTGATTTGTGGAGCTTTGAAAGGACTAATCTTGTTTCCAAGAGGAGTCTAATGTCTCAAATCACGTGCCAAACTTAATTTTTGCTTGCTTTATGGGTGAATAAATTAAAGTTTGGGGCATGGTCGCCATCCATATCATTGATGATGACACCGAGGTCAGAGAGGTCTTAAGAGAACTCTTTGAAACGGATGATTATGAGGTATCTACCTTCAATTCAGCAGAAGATGCGCACCCCTACATACTCCGTGAAAATCCTGATCTGATTTTATTAGATATCGGGTTACCAGGGATGGATGGTCTTACCTATCTCGAGAAGCTCAAGACTGAATTCGAAGATGTGGAAGTTATCATGATCACTGGTCAAGCAGATATTCGTTCAGCGATCCGAGCAATAAAGTTAGGAGCCATGGATTATATCCGTAAACCAATTGATCCTGATGAATTAAAGATCCAGGTCAATCACGCCATTGACCGGAGAAAGAAACGTGAACAACTAAACTATCTTCAGATAAAGAGTCATCTTCAGTTTGGTGATATTGTGGGTACCAGTGAACCCATGCAAAAAGTTTATCAGTTTATCTATCAGGTGGCTGAATCTTCAAAAACAACGGTACTTATCCGTGGTGAAACTGGTACTGGCAAAGGACTCGTAGCCCGGTCAATACATTACCAGAGTCCTCGGGCTAAGCAGCCATTCATTGAAGTGAATTGTTCAGCGATCCAACCCAGTTTGCTTGAGTCAGAATTATTCGGACATGAAGCTGGTGCTTTCACAGACGCTAAAAACAGAAAAAAAGGGCTACTGGAATTAGCCCATGATGGAACTTTCTTTCTGGATGAGGTTGGTGACATGAACCTGGCATCACAATCCAAACTACTGAAGGTACTGGAAGAAAAGACTTTTCGACGTGTTGGTGGAACAAAAGAGATTAAAATTGATGCTCGCATAATTAGTGCATCATCTCGAGATTTGATGCAATTGGTTGAACAAAAAAAATTCAGAGCTGATTTATATTACCGCCTAAATGTTGCTTCGGTTCGGCTCCCAGCACTTCGTGAACGGGGTGATGATATCCTTGTTTTAGCCAATTACTTCCTTGATTTTTTCAATAAAGAATTTAATCGCAGTATCCGTAATATTTCCCCTGCTGCTCAGAAAATGCTGATTGGACATTCATGGGTGGGGAATGTCCGAGAGATCCGAAATGTCATTGAGAGGGCAGTGCTGTTTGAGCAGAGTGATGTTCTTTCATCTGAAACGATCAGCCTCCAACAGGTATCCAGTGCTGAAGGGACGCCGGCACAGGTGGTTCCTGATTTAAATCAAGAATATCAACTCCCTGATGAAGGTATATCACTTGAGGAGTTTGAACAGCACTTGTTGCAGCAAGCCCTTGATCGGGCTGGTGGGAATAAAACAAGGGCTGCCGCCTTACTTGGTCTTAGCAGAGAGACCATGAAATACAGGCTAAAAAAGTTTAACCTTTCCTAATTGAATTGTTGATTCAGATGACTGAGAAGTGAATAAGTGGGGCCATGAAAGATAAGCTAAATAACATACAAATTGATCATCTTGATATCGAAGGATACGAGGAATTGATGGAGTTGGTCTTCGCCTATACTGCCACTGCCCATGATTTTGGGTTCACTCACAAGATGAATAATCGCTTCACTTCTCTTTCCATGAATGCATCCTTCTTAAAACAGGCCCTAGAGAACAAAGACTATGAAAAAGCTTTGGCAAGAGCCACTCAGGTCTCTGACTCCATTAGTAATCTGGTCAAATATTCCCAGGAATTGATGAGCACTGACTTAATAAACTCAAACAGTAAGCAGTTCGAGTTCCCAGGTATAATCTCTACCGTTGTGGAAAAGCTCATTAAACTCCCAACATTTGCCAACATTGAGATTGAGTTGGACCTTTTCCCAGAAGTAGTGAAAACCACTTCTAACCCTGGGATAATTTGGGTTTTTCTCTATGCCTTCTTTAAGCACGTGAAACGCTATAAAGTTGATGGTCCCGTCTCTCTGCGTACGAGTTACGATGATAAGAATAATAAGTACATTATCCAAACTGACGTAAAGGAGATTTTGAAAGTTCCAGGAGACACTCATAAGGGGTCGAGTATAGCGATCCCATCCGCTGGCGAAGTTCCCTTTCGCTATTTAGCCCGGGTGATCAGAAACGTTTCCACCAAGTTTGAATTGATCCATCGAACTGAGCGACCCCTCACCCTGGAACTCAAACTTACTCTTTAGATTTTCCAGTTATTGGGTCATATAAACCGGTTTTTTCACCCGCTATGGTTTATATGCCCCACACTTTTTTCTCTAATTGTTTCATCTCCAGCAGAATAAATCATCTCAATCTCGCATGAAGAACATTTAATAATCCGATTTCCTCTATTCTCACCATCTACCGGAAAACCACCTTAAAACATTCATTTACAGCACTGTAGATGTAATAGTACTCCTCAAGTATCTCTTAAAGCACCCCTTATTTTGCATTATTTCAACCCAATATCAGGGTAAAATTTGATCATTTTCAAAGTCTGGCATGAAAATTGGCTTGCTATAGTAAGCCGAATCATAGTATCTTCTGTCTATTGCTTAAAGTTTTGCATTAAGAAACTCGTGAAAATACTATTGATTCGAAGAGGCTGGCTTTGTAGAAGTACATCTTCGAAACAAGATGGATCTCGCGATTGTGGAATCTAGACCCTTTCGCCTGCCTCGCATATGAGGAAAAGAAAAATTTGCTACACTCGTTAACGATAGAAGAATTCGTTAATGATTAATCATATGGTAAATGTTTAGGAAGGAATTGTCTCATGAAACATGGAAATTGGTTGCGGAATACAGTATTGGCCTTCACGGTCTTAATACTCCAATTCTGTTCTGTAAATCCATTGGCTCCAGAAATGAATGGTGGAGAGAATGGAATCCCGCAAGATCAGATCACCTGGGTGAATTGGAATCCTGAAACTATAGCTGAGCTTGAAGGGGCATTAGATGGAGCACTACCTCGTCGTGCCAGGGGTTATGAATCAAAAAAGATTCATAGCCAACGTGGGGGTACTGTTGGTGGGCGTTCAACATTTGGTAATTTTGTTGAAGTGCCAGAGGATGCTTTCGATGAACGCAAATTGGACATAAGTGTCCGCGTGCTTCATGTGAATGCAGGTGGTCAGACGGCTGCTGGTGTGGAATTTTTACCAAGCAGGAACTACGATGCAGATGTAAGAATTACTCTCAGTTGGGAATTTCTTGATGTTGAAGGAGATGACTGGGAAAGTCTAAATCTACAGCCCTACTATAGTGAAGACCAAGGTGTAACATGGTTTCCTGTAGAAGATTTCAGTATCAATGCTGATGACAGGACAATCAGCTTTAGTATTGATCACTTCACCCAGTATGGGTGGGCTCTGGACGAGGATGATTAAGCGAGCCATAAGGCGTGTCCAACTATTTACTACTATGCAAACACACATAAATAAAGAAGACATAAATTATGGGTGACAAGAATTTACAATCATTCCTAAGCGCTGTCCACAAGCTGGCAGTAGAAAGATGTGGGCAAGATTTTGCCGACTATCTGATACAGCTGCGAGCGGAGCGGGAAAGACTGCTTAAGAAGAGTTGGAAGAAAACTACACCTAAGACTCTGGTGAGCAAGGGTGAAGTGTTCCGCGAGATCGATTTTGATACGATCCAGCTTCATTCCTCAAAGTTCCTGGACGAACGGCAATATCTTGAATTGCTTTATGAAATTGCAAAGATTGCGATTCCCTATGGCCAATTTCACAAAGCACAACAACTGCTTCTGACCTTAAAGGATCATTCTGATCTGGCAAGCGACGATCACTTTGCCGTACAAGTCCACCAACGTCTGGGCGATATTTCTTTCTATCTATCAGATTTCAATACCAGCTTAACTGAGTATGAGCTGTGTATGGACTATTATAAGAAGCTCAAGAATCCTCAACGACTGGCTGGAATCATGCTTTCAGCAAGTGTTGTTCTGGTCGAAAAGGGGGAGGTTGAACGAGCAGAGATATTGATGCAGGAAGCCAAAGCTCTGGCTACTGAATATCAGCTCAAGAAAATGTTGATCAAAATCAACATGAACCTGGGTAACATTTACCATATGAGGGGTTCCTATGATGACTCATTGAACCATTTGAAGCAGACTCTAGAGCTTCTGGATGAGAACAATGATAGTACCCTTCGCGCAAGAATACTGCATAACATCGGGCTAGCCTACAAGGCTAAGCACGAGGATGAGAAAGCATTGGATCTCTTTAACGAGAGTATTGATCTTTCCACCACTGCAGAGAATACCTACATGAAGAGCCTCACTTATCTGGAGAAATCCGAACTCTTATATCGTCAGGATGATTTGTCAGCTGGAACAGCTCTGGCTACATCCGCGTTTCAAGCCTTTTCACAGTTTGGTGATCGACTCAGCATAGGTGAAACCTATAAAATCCTTGGTATGATCTCCGGAAAACGGAAGAAATACCGAACTGCACAGGCATTCCTGGAAAACAGTCTCAGAATTTGTAGAGACCACAATAAACCACTGAATGTCGGCCAAACGCAGGTTGAGCTTGCCCATCTCTTTTTGGACCAGGGAGACACGGAAAAAGCCATCAACTTGCTGAAAGAGGCCAAAGCTAGTTTCGTGGATTTACATGCATTGGATAGAGTTACAGAGGTTGAGGGAGAGTTATCTACCATAACCACGTAACGCTCCAGGCTGTTCCTATGGATTACAAAACCTAGTTAGCAGTTATCAGACCTACCCCAAGCTCAAGATTGAGTTTCGGGTAGGTCTGCGGGTTTCAGTATGAACCTGATTTCTATCAACTTCCCCAAGGTAATTTCTTGCTTAATAATATTAAAAAGTCAAATTATCCAATTGATCAGACTGCTGTCACGCAGTCTGTTTAACCAATTATAAGGTAGGCAATGAAGCCTCAAGACAACAAACTAAACCTTCAGGATGTCCTGGATCATTTAACAGATATGATCGCCTTAACGGATGCAGACTACAGTATCATAGATGCAAATCGTTCTGCAAATATCATTATTGGTCAGGGAAATGAGCTGACTGGTCAGAAATGTCATAAGGTTATTCATGATAAGAATCACCCCTGTGATAACTGTCCCCTACCTGAATCTCTGGAATCTGGAAGCCTGATAAATTCCAATTACTTTGATGCACGCTATGGAGAATTCTTTGAAGAGCGAACGCATCCTATCGTTGATGAGGATGATCAGTTCAAGGGGTTCATAATTACGTTGCGTAATATTAGTGACATTAGAGCAGCTGAAGACGAATCAGCTCAGTCCCGTAGATTGGCATCAATAGGCAAATTAACGGCAGGGGCTGCCCACGACTTTAACAACGTTATGGCTGAGCTCATGGGTCAGATCAGATTTATCAAAAAGACTGCCAAAGATCCTACTCTGGTTAAACAGCTAGACATTCTTGAGGGGTCTACCAGAACTGGTTCTGATACGATTCGGCGCATGCTTGATTTTGCGAGTGGTGGAAGAGTTACAGAAAAAGAAAATTTGGAAACCGCCAATCTCATGCAGAATGTTGTGTACATGACTCAGGCGAGGTGGATGGAAGTTGAGCAGAAGGAAGGCATCATTATTTCTACCATCAATGAATTTGAACCTGATCTATATATAGCAGGGAGTAAATCAGAAATAATCAATGCTGTCACCAACCTGATCTTCAATGGTGTAGATGCCATGCCAGATGGCGGTGTCTTAACCCTATCAAATTCTGAGAAAAATGGTAAAGTGTTAATCAGCGTTCAGGACACTGGGACTGGGATGACTGAGGAAGTACGCAATCGAATTTTCGATCCATTTTTCAGCACAAAGGGAAGTTCTGGTACAGGACTTGGTTTAAGTGAAGTTTATGGAACCATAAAACGTCACGATGGGGAGATTCTGGTTGAAAGTGAAGTCGGTGTGGGTACTACCATAAGTCTCGTCTTCGACAAGGTTGAGGCCATGTCAGTGGAGGTGCCAGTTCAGGCAATTGAAGTTCCTCCCATCAGAATTCTAGCAGTGGATGATAATGAATTCATTACTGAGATGCTTACAGAATTACTCACTGACGAAGGTCACACGGTTTCTACATATACGTCTACAACTGAAGCCCTCGATGCATTCACAAAAAACGAATACGATCTGGTGATCACAGACATGGAAATGCCTGAAATGGGTGGTCGTGAATTCGCGGAGGTGATCAAATCACACCAACCAGACATGCCCGTTCTCTTGCTATCGGGATGGCCCATCTTTCTAGAGGAAGAGCCCAATCTGGCAGAATTCATAGATTTTGCCCTGGCGAAACCTTTTACTGTTGAGGATATTCAGAATGTCATTTTACAGGCACTCAAACTACGGGACTAATTGTTTCCATTTTTAGTCAGGTTTATCATTTCAGATCCTGCTAAAAGGAATGCACCAGCTCCATAGGCATGCGTATCATCAAAAGTCACATCGCGCGGATCCATTCCTATATCTTGCACCCAACCTATCTTACCATCGCCATGAAGAGCCCGAGTCAAGGCAGACCACCCGTTTTCTACAACAGGTAAATACTCATTACTCTCTAGATAACCTTGGTTTATCCCCCAGGCCAAAGCATAGACAATAAACCCAGTTCCACTACTTTCAGGATTCGGATATTCATCTGGATCCAAAAGACTCGACCGCCAGAACCCATCAGCTCCCTGGAGGTCTTTCAGAGACATTGCCAGCGTTTTAAATAATTCTATGTAAGACTCACGCTGTTTGTCCGCTTCGGGGAGATATGGTATGATTCGCGACAATCCCGCTATTACCCACCCATTACCTCTTGACCAAAACACCTTTTCCCCATGTTTTGAGCGACGATAGAAGTAGCGCTTGTCACGAAAGAACAGACCAGAGTTGCGATCAAATAGGTATTCAGCCGTGTCCCAATACATCTCGTGCAAATACTTAGAGTACTTCTTATTGCCAGTAGCGCTAGCCAGCTGCGCAAGCGTCGGTGGTGACATAAAAAGAGCATCGCACCACCACCAATCTTCTCGTCCAGGCTTAGAGGTCGCTATTAATTGGTCATAGACAGCCCTGGTAGCCTTGATATGACTCACATTCTTCGTCCTGGAGTATAGGCTCAGGTAAACTGAACCACAGGCATGATCCTCTGCATAACGTGTTCGGGGTCCAAGTGCATATTTGTTGCTTTCTGACCAATTAATAGCATGATTATAATAGAAGTCATCGTCAGTAGCCTGATAAGCTGCCATAACACCAATAAAAAATGTTGAAGATACCCACCCAGATGGAGAGTGTTGATCTGACATGCGCCCTTGGATGGGATTTTCAAATTCGAATTGCGCAACACTTCGCATTTGGGACTTCATATCATCAATTTTTTGAATTTGATCTAGACTGAGATACTTCTGTCCCAGCAGCTGTGGGAGTGTCAATACAGTTATCATCACCACTATGCTAATTCTTGTAGCCCCTATTTGCCTTAGATTAGTCATGAATTACCACTTTTTCTTTCTAATTCTATCATACCAACTCATTGGTTAAGTTCAATTACCTCTTTATCACTTTACTGAATTTACAGCTCATTTAGCAGCTTTTATGCAGATTTTTCTGGGCTGATGTGATCAAGAGGACAATATACATAAGATGCTTCAATCCTCAGATCTCTTTTACCAGGATTCGAGGTGTGGAAGACAAAATACCGCAAGAAAAGTCTATCAAAAGACCAATGTACTAACTTGAGATATGTTTTCAAGCAACCCATATCACCCAGCACAACAGATATCGTAGCTTGTGCCACTCCCGCAGGGACAGGGATCCTTCCCTTGTGGATTCAAAGATGGAAACCCTGCATCTTTTTCCTTCATCCACTGCATAATGTTCTCAGAGGGTTGTCGAAGTCTAAATAACTCCTCTAATACACCCAATTCCGACCGTATGGATGTAAAAAAATATTTATATCCATTGCAGAGGTAGTTCAATCCGGGATCTCCATTTGAGCAGGTCATAAATCTGTTCTTGGGACATTCTCCATGGCATAAATCCAAGACATTGCATTCGCGACAATCCTTTGGAAGTTTCTCAAGCTTGTCTTTTCCAAACTGAATTTGAATAGGTGCTTGAATCATTCCCATGAGGGGTGTTTCCATAATATTGCCCAGGAGATGCTGAGGAAAAACGTGGTGGTCACATGGATATAAATCGCCATTATGTTCAATCGCTAGAGCACGACCACAAGTCGCATTCCAAATGCACACACCTGCTGGCATATTCATTTGATTTGCTAGAGCTGATTCAAACTGCTGGATGAATATGTTTCCCACATCTTCCCTCACCCAGCGCTGAAATATTTTCTCCAGAAAACGACCGTACAAATCGCCATTTACTGACCATTCTGACATCTCGATGTGTGCTCCCTCTCCAGGGGCTACCGATTCACCGTTCTGATTTTTACGTTCTACAATAGGAATAAATTGCCAGTAAACACTTCCTGAAGATTTTAGGAAGTCATAAACTTCATCTGCGTAAGATTGATTCAATGCATTCACCACAGTCAGGGTGTTATAGGTGACTTCGTGTGCCTTGAGGAGTTCCAATGCTCTCATGACCTGATCAAAGCTGCCCTCTCCACCTCGGTCTATGCGGTAAGTATCGTGCAGTTCTTTCGGACCATCTATTGAAAGCCCGACCAGAAAATTATTCTCCTTGAAAAATCTACACCAGGCTTCATTTAGAAGAATTCCATTTGTTTGAAATCCGTTCTCAATTCGTTTTGATCCCGCATACATTTCTTGTAAACGAACAATTTCCTGAAAATACTCCAATCCTAAGAGAGTCGGCTCTCCCCCTTGCCAGGTGAAATGTACTGGGTCAACATTGTGGCCTTCAATCTTTTGGCGAATTAATGTTTCCAGGACATCAGAATCCATTCGGAAGTCCTTTACCTCTGGATAAATCTTCTCTTTCTCCAGATAAAAACAATAGGTACAATCAAGGTTGCAACTGGGTCCGACTGGCTTTGCTATGATATTGAATGGATGTGAAGGATTAATCATCATAAGATTTTTTTAGTGAATATTACCGTGCAGTACTCATCGTTGATTATGTAGCTAGACTTAGATCTCCATTGGACCGGAGTTATGTACGCCCGGCAGGGGTCGAACCTGCGGCCTTCGGTACCGGAAACCGACGCTCTATCCAGCTGAGCTACGGGCGCATATTTGTGTCAATGAATGAAACCACCGACACATTTTTCTTCTGTCAAACTCCTGTAGCCTGAAAGACTTAGACCGGAGGTAATGTCCGGCGTTTATACGCGCCGAAAGGTATTAGTCATACCAGCACATGCAAAATCTAATTCAGGCTGTTCTCAGCCGATTTAACCGTATTGGATAGCAACATGGCAATGGTCATAGGACCCACACCGCCAGGAACAGGGGTAATTGCTGCACATTTTTTGGAAACAGCTGAAAAATCGACATCCCCGACCAGACGATATCCCTTTTCAGTACTATCATCCTCTACGCGGTTAATTCCGACATCGATGACAACTGCACCATCCCTCACCATATCGGCAGTAATGAATTCTGGGACACCAGCTGCAGCGATCAAAATATCAGCCTGTCTCGTATGCAATCCCATATCCGGGGTTCTCGTGTGAACCAGGGTCACAGTTGCATTCCCCAAATCCTTTTTTTGGATCATGAGGTTTGCCATGGGTTTGCCCACAATATTTGATCGACCTACGACAACAACGTGTTTGCCGGCAGTTTCGATTTTGTAAAATTTCATAATTTCCAGAATACCGGCTGGGGTGCATGAAACAAAACCATCCAAATCAAGCACCAGCTTTCCTACACTGACAGGGTGGAAGCCGTCAACATCTTTGGCAGGATCTATACTTTCTATGATCAATTGTGAGTCAATATGCTTAGGCAGTGGCAATTGAACCAAAATTCCATGAACTGAGGGATCATCATTGAGTTGCTTCACGACATCGAGAAGCTCGGCCTGGGATGTTCCTTTATCCAGTCGTAGGACATTTGAGTTAAAACCTAGCTTGGCACTCTGGCGCTCCTTGGAGCGCACATAAACCTGAGAAGCTGGATCTTCACCAACCAGAACCGCTGTGAGTCCCGGAGCTATGCCCTTCTCCTTTAACTCTAATATCCGATTCTTTAAATCTGATTTTACAGCTAGGGAAACTTCTTTCCCACTCAGAATAAGTGGACTATTTGGCAAGCGCTGTACTCCTAGATTCACGGATTACAACAACCTTGATCTGACCTGGATAGGTCATCTCAGCTTCAATGCGTCCAGCAATTTCACTACTCAAGGTTTGGGCTTTGTTGTCATCAATCTTATCACTTTCAACCATGACGCGTACCTCACGACCCGCTTGAATAGCATATGATTTAGAAACACCATCAAATCCTGTAGCGATTCCCTCAAGGTTCCTCAGACGCTTGATGTAGCTTTCCAAAGTATCTCCACGAGCTCCGCGACGAGAACCACTAATGGCATCTGCTGACTGAACCAGTGCTGAAATTGGTCCTGTCATAGGGACTTCTTCATGGTGGGACTCAATGGCATTGATAACGGCATCAGGCTCACCAAATTTACGGGCATATTCACCACCAATTAATGCGTGGGTCCCATCAGTGTTTCTATCGATGGCTTTACCAAGATCATGGAGGAAACCTGCCCGTCGTGCGAGGACACCATCCATACCCAATTCCGACGCCATGAGGCCTGTGAGCCATCCGACTTCGATACTATGTTTCAAGATATTCTGCCCATAACTCGTGCGATATTTAAGACGACCAATCAACTTCATGATTTGGGCATGGAACGCAGGTAAATGTAATTCTGCCAGCGCTTCCTCAGCGGCAACCCGCATCTCTTCATCCACATCAGCAGTGGCTTTGGAAATCATTTCTTCAATTCTGGCAGGGTGGATACGACCATCCTGAACCAGATTGGTCAGGGCCACACGGGCGATCTCACGTCGAACTGGATCAAAACCGGAAAGAACCACAGCCTCAGGTGTATCATCGACAATAAGCTCAACACCTGTGAGTTGTTCAAATGTTCGTATGTTTCGTCCCTCACGACCAATCACACGCCCCTTCATCTGATCTGAAGGTAATTCAACAACTGAAACCGTTGATTCAGCAGTATGGTCAGCTGCAGACCGTTGTATTGCTGAGATTACTATTTTATTGGCTTCCTTGGTGGCTGTTGAAACCGCGGTTTCCCTAATCTGCTTTACCACTTGAGCAGCCTCAGCATGAGCTGATTCCTTCAAATTCTCAATAAGCGTATTTTTGGCCTCTTCCTGGGTCATTCGAGCAATGCGCTCTAACTTCTCATTTTCTTGCCTAACAACTTCTTCATAGCGCTGTTTCTCGGCTTCGACTTCTTTCAATGATTGGGAAACCTGTGCTTCCACTTTGCGAATCTCGACTTCTTTTCTGTCCAGGGCTTCTGACTTGTTATCGAGTTTATTCTCCCGATTAGAAATATTTTTCTGAGATTCACGAACTTCCACCAATTTTAATTGAGCATCCTGTTCAGCCCTCTGGATAATCTTCAAAGATTCATCCTTGGCTTCCAGCTCTTTCTCTTTCTTGATTGATAGGGCATCTTTTTCAGCTGTAGCGAGAATCTGCTCAGCCAGCATGCCGGCATTTTTTGCGTTTTGTTTAAATGAATAGGATACCAGGGGGATGGCGATGCCAAACCCTAAGATGACCGCTATTAGGGGTAGGAATTGGGTAAGATCCATAGGTTCCACCTTTCATATTAGAATGAAAGCCCTCGGAATCTATTATGCCTGTAAACAGGAAATCAGTGCGAACACACTGCTATACGGAATTCTTACCTACGTGCTAAGCGTTTCGTCAATGAGTTCGGTGAGCGCTTGTACACGCTCCTCGAATCGGTTTGCTAATTTTTCGCTCTCTTGACGGGCTGAAAATAATTCATCAGTAATGTTCATACCCGCAAGGATGGCTATCTTCCCTTCAGCCGAAGCAGAATTGGGACCATCATCAACTTCTCTCATTTTCATATCGACGTAATTAGCGACACCACTGATATAGCTGGAATCTGCCTTACCCTTGATGGTATAAGTTTTTCCATATATCGTAACTTGAACCGTATTGTTATCAGTAGTATTCATTGCGTCGTTCACTTATTCATTCACCAGGTAGAATTCGCGTCATAAAAGTTCCAACTCCGCATCGATCATTTCAATCATATTATTTAACTTCCTACGGATGGCATCCTTATTCCCAGGTGCACCATCTGCAGATCGTTCTATGATCTGATTGCGGAGTGAAAGGTTTTCTTTTTTTAGTAAACTCACATGAGCAACTAGTAATCTTACCTTGTCTTCAAACTTACTCAGGACATCATTGATCACTAGATTGCCTCTCTTAGTGTGGCGTTGTACGCGTCTTCCAAGCCTTTGAGAATCCTTCGGAAATCTTTGTCGATTTCTTTTTCAGTAAGGGTTCTCTTGTTATTCTGAAAAACCAGCCGAAATGTAAGACTTTTTTTGCCACTTGCAATAGATTTTCCTTCATAGATATCGTATAAACGACTATATACTAAGGACTTACCAGCATTTTTCCGAATGGTCTCATCGATCTGTTCATAGACAACGTGCGAATCGATTAGAATAGATAAATCCCGCTCTACAGCAGGATAAATTGAAACTTTTTGGTACTGAATATCTCGACCTAAACCAAGTTTTTCTGAGATTCGTACCTCAACATAAACTCCGCTAACACTTTTGAGAGCCTGGTTTATTTGATTCAGATTCCCCATTACACCGATTTTTTCCTCTCCCAAATAAACTCCGATAGCTTCTGAGAACAGGTCATGATCCTGAGACTTAAACAAGAGGGAATGACCAAACAGGTCCTGATAAATTGAGTTCAAAACTCCCTTCATATGAAAGACATCCACAGCAACACTATCCACAGACCATTGTTTGGGCTGCAATTCTCCAGAGATAAATATTCCGAGATGACTTGTTTCTCGAGCTCCAGTGTCAGAGTCTAGATCCAAAGTACTGACTTGCCCCAGCTCAAAAAGCTTTAAATCTGATTGGCGACGATTAATGTTGTAATCCGCTACTTTTGCCATACCCATTAACAGAGATGATCTCATGGAGGCCATATCTCTAGAGAGGGGGTTTGCCAGCAGGAGGGCTTCTTCATCGCCAAAGACCAATGGATGTTCTTCAACTGCCAAGAGCCCATTCCCATAGATTTGATTAAATCCTATTGCTGCGAGATGATCTATGATCTTTTCTCGCATCTGATCAGGCGTCTTTTTATTTGTTTTATTGGCAATACTGAAATGTGCAGGTAATGGAATATTGTTGTAGCCGTATATTCGGCCGATCTCCTCTACCAAATCAATTTCGCGTTCGATATCAGGTCGAAAAGTTGGAACGATCACCTGGAACACGCCATTCTCTTCGCTATGAGCCATTTCCAGGCCGTGGAAAATATCTGACATGTCTGAAGTATCAATAGTTGTTCCGAGGATGGCGTTACAGCGATCTGCACGAAATGTTACTTCAAGCGGTTTAATAATTGATGGATACGCATCAACCTGACCTTCGGTAAGCTCCCCTCCTGCCAGTTCAACAATCAGAGCCGCAAGTCTATCCAGCGCATAAGTAATGCCATTGGGATCAGTACCTCTCTCGAAACGATGCGAGGCATCAGTAGCCAACTGTAACTTTTTAGCCCCACGGCGCACTATTACTGGATCGAAATAAGCACTCTCAAGTAATAGGTCAGTTGTATCATCCTTAACTTCAGAATTCTCGCCACCAATAATCCCAGCCACAGCAACAGGTTTCACACCATCGCAAATGAGTAATACCGAATCGTCTAATTCACGTTCTTTCCCATCAAGTGTGGGAATTTTTTCTTTATCCCTTGCTTTTCGAACGATGATTTTTTCACCCTCGATATAACGGAGATCAAAAGTATGTAAGGGGTGTCCGGTTTCCATCAGGACATAATTGGCTGCATCCACAACATTGTTGATGGATCGAATGCCAGCGGCTTGAAGGCGTTGTCTTATCCACGCTGGTGACTCCCCGATCTTTACATTCCTCACAATTCGTGCGGCATACCGTGGACAGGCCTGAGTATCTTCCAGCTCCACGCTAACCATACTTGAAGTTTTCGTGGAAGATTCGGTGAGCTTGATGGAAGGCTTGCGAAGATCTACTCCCAACAAGGCAGCTAAATCTCTGGCGACACCAATATGGCCAAGGGCATCAGAGCGATCCGGAGTAAGGTCAAGTTCAATGCTGACATCATCACCTGAAAGATATGTTTTCATGTCAATGCCCAGTTTTGCATCTTGATCCAAAACCATGATGCCAGAATGATCATCAGATAGATCAAGTTCACGCTGCGAACAGACCATCCCATTTGAAACCACACCTCTCAGTTTGGCTTTTTTGATCTTCATACCATCAGGAAATGTTGTTCCAATCGTCGCAACTGGGACATTTTGTCCTGCATCTATATTCGGGGCTCCACAGATGATTTGTTTGGGTTCACCATCTCCCAGATCGATCATGCATACACTGAGTTTGTCAGCATCCGGATGTTTTTCTCGTGAAACCACATGGCCAACAAGGATAGTTTTGAAAAAATCAGGCATGGTCTCAACAATGACTGCCTCCAGACCAGCATCCGTTAGTTTTTCAGCAAGAATCTCAGGCTCGAGGTCTATATCTACGTAATCTTTTAGCCAATTGTATGAAATATTCATAATGATCCTAACGAGTCATTAAGAGTGGAACGAAGCAATCTCTTACCGGAGATCGCCGTAGTCTGTTCCCTCCTTCGCAAAGACAAGTAATTCAGCTTGTTATTTGTCCTACTCATTCTAAAACTGTTTGAGGAAACGAACGTCATTTTCGAAAAGCAGACGAATATCAGTGATACCATATTTCATCATGGCAATTCGTTCAATTCCCATTCCGAAGGCATAGCCAGTGTACTTTTCGGAGTCAATATCCACCGCCTTGAATACATTGGGATCCACCATACCACATCCACCAATCTCCAGCCATCCAGTTTGCTTGCAAACACGACAGCCTTTCCCACCACAGAGGAAACAGGAAACATCCATTTCACTACTGGGTTCAGTAAAGGGAAAAAAACTTGGTCTAAACCTGAGCTTCACAAATTCGCCGAAGTATTCACGACAGAATAACTCTAGGGTTGCCTTCAATTCACCCATGGTGACATTTTTATCAACATAAAGACCTTCAACCTGATGAAACAAACAATAGTGTCCAGCATCTATGGCTTCATTGCGATAAACGCGACCGGGCATAATAGATCTGATCGGGGGTTTTTCTTCCAGCATGAGTCTAACTTGTACAGGAGATGTGTGAGTGCGTAAAACAGAATCATTTTTCAGAAAAAATGTATCCTGCATATCCCTTGCCGGGTGTTCTGGTGGAAAATTTAATGCATCAAAATTACGCCACTGGGTTTCAATTTCTGGTCCCTCAGCTACGGCAAACCCCAGTCGGTGAAAGATCTGTTTAAAATCTCGGAGTGTGCTTTCAATTGGGTGCAGAGTACCACGTTCATACTCCACGCCAGGTAATGAAACATCGACAGCACTTACTGATTGTGTTTCCGCTCTATGATCATTGATGCGTTCTTCAATTAGATCATGAATATCCAGCTTTAGCTGGTTAATCAGACTTCCAAATTCGCCACGACGATCTGCTTCAACTTCAGCAATCTTCTTAAAAAGATCATTTAGTACGCCTTTGCGTCCCAAATATTTTTGCTTCATCCGCTCTAAATCAGAAAGCGCTGGACTCGATGCCAACGCTGCCTTGAATTCCGAGCGTAATTCGTCGACTTTGTTAAAAAGCGACATACGCGATCCTAACTGAGGTTTATTTAGCTTTTGCTACAATCGATGCGAAACCAGCTGGATCTGTTACAGCAATCTCAGCCAACATTTTGCGATTGAGGTCAATACTATTTCTTTTTAAACCATTCATCAATTTGGAATAACTCAGGCCGTTCAAACGAGCAGCAGCGTTAATTCTAGCTATCCACAAACGACGAAATTGACGTTTACGATCCTTACGATCCCTGTATGCATAAACCCATGCACGTTCAACAGTTTCACGGGCTGTTCTGTACAAACGGGAACGGGCACCATAATAGCCCTTGGCAGCCTTTAAATATTTTTTATGCCGTCTTTTACGGGCGACAGCACTACTAGCTTTTGGCATTGTAACTCCTAATACTTAAGCGGAAATCGCTTTTTTCACTTTAGCAGCATCGCCACCGATCAAAAGACCGGATTTACGCAGTTTCCTTTTCTGCTTTTGTGATTTGTTGTTCTGCATGTGACTGGTGAAAGCTTTACTTCTTTTCACTTTACCCTTACCGGTAAGCTTGAAGCGCTTTTTGGCAGCACGATTTGATTTCATTTTGGGCATATCTATTTACCTCACTTTTTCAAGGTGACGACTGTAGTAAGGAATCTACCTTCCATAGTCGGATTGTATTCCATGTGTACATCTTCACCAAGATGACTCATGATTTTTGTCATGAGTAAAGGACCACGATCCAGATAGGCCATTTCCCGGCCTCTGAACATAATCGTTATTTTTACTCTGTCTCCATCGTCCAGAAACTCACGTGCTTTGGTGACCTTCGTTTTTAGATCGTGATCTTCAATGTTGGGTCTGAAGCGCACTTCTTTGTTCTGAATAATCTTTTGTTTTTTCTTAGCCTCTTTAGCCTTTTTGGCCTTTTCGTACTTGTATTTACTGTAATCCATAAGCTTACAGACTGGAGGCTTGGCGTTGGGTGCAACCTCAACCAGATCTAGTTCGGCATTCTCTGCTCTTACCAGGGCTTCTTGTACGGGAACCAAACCTGCCTGTTCACCGTTTTCATCCACAAGGAGAACCTCTGGAGTGTCAATCTCATCATTGATTCGGAGTTCTTCTTCCTTAGCGTATACCTTATACTTTTTGATCTATTCTCTCCCTTATTTCACCTAAAATTCGTTCGCTCACTTCTGCAAGGTCAAGACTGCCTAAATCACCGACACCATGACGACGAACACTAATTTTGTTCTCTTCCACCTCTCGGTCTCCAAGAATAAACATATATGGAACCTTTTCAAGCTCTGCTTGACGTATTTTCTGACCAATTTTTTCGTTCTTCCAGTTGGCTTCCACTCGAATTCCAGCGGCTTTCAATTGATCAACCACTTTCTGAGCATAGTCTTCATGACGATCCGCAATGGGAATAACCTTTACCTGTACAGGTGTCAACCAAACTGGTAATCGTGCAGCGTAATTCTCCACCAGGATACCCATGAAACGTTCCAGACTTCCAACGACAGCTCTGTGAAGCATGACCGGACGGTGAGAAGCACCGTCTTCACCGGTATATTCCAGGTCAAACCGCTCTGGCATGGAGAAATCCAATTGACAGGTCCCACATTGCCAGCTTCGATTCAGAGAATCCTTAATGTGGAAGTCAATTTTTGGGCCATAGAAGGCACCATCACCAGGATTCAGCTGATAATCAATTTCTTTATCTTCCAATACCTTCTGCAGAATGGCTTCACTCTTAGTCCAGGTTTCAGCAGAACCAATCGCTTTCTCAGGTTTGGTAGAAAGTTCAACATGAACATCATCAAAACCAAAAGCACGATAGGTCTCAAATATTTGATCCAGCACAAGACCAACTTCTTCATGAATCTGAGCTTCTGTACAGAAGATGTGAGCATCATCCTGAACAAAGGTTCTAACACGGAAAAGACCGTGAGTTACGCCTGAACGCTCGTGACGATGAACTCGGCCAAATTCTGCCATTCGAATGGGAAATTCCCTATATGAGTGGGAAGTATCGCCAAAAATTAAGAGGTGGCCAGGGCAATTCATTGGTTTCACAGCGAAGTCACGGTCATCAACCTTGGTGAAATACATGTTGTCACCGTAATTGTCCCAGTGCCCACTTCGATGCCATAACTCCTCAGAAAGGATGAGCGGTGTTCCAACTTCTTCATAGCCATAGCGGAGATTACTCTCACGCATATAATCCACGATACCATTATAAATCTGTGTGCCTTTGGGATGGAAAAAGGCATTGGCCGGTGATTCCTTGTGAAAACTGAACCAGCCCAATTCTTTTCCAAGACGGCGATGATCGCGTTTCTTTGCTTCTTCAAGAAGGTTAAGATACTTTTTGAGTGCTTTTTTGTCGGGAAAGGCAGTTCCATATATACGAGAGAGCATACGGTTCTTTTCATCACCACGCCAATAAGCACCAGCGACATTCAGGAGTTTGAATGCACCAGCCCGTTTTGTTGAGGGCAAATGAGGTCCACGACAGAGATCAATAAATTCACCCTGTTCATAAGCTGATATGATCTCGTCTTCTGGTAACTC
Organism: Fidelibacterota bacterium; assembly: GCA_016845065.1. Classification (GTDB taxonomy): domain Bacteria; phylum Fidelibacterota; class UBA8477; order UBA8477; family JABMPR01; genus JABMPR01. Next base: position 125,877 of record JAERTG010000023.1, read on the forward strand.
TGAGATAATTTCAACCTTGTAGGTTTCATTCATGGCTTCAAAGCGTTTCACCGCTTCATCCCGGGAAAGTTCCACCCGTTTTACAGGCAGATCTTCATCAATGATTTTTTGCATTTCAACTTCGATGGCCCCAAGCTGCTCATCAGTGAATGGCGTATCAATATCAAAATCATAGTAGAAGCCATTCTCGATGGAAGGACCAATTGTCACTTTGACATCTGGGTACAGACGCTTGACTGCTTGGGCCATAATATGCGAAGTACTATGGAGCAGGATTTCATGTGCTTCAGCATCAGTTCTCTTAAGGAAGTTAATTGAAGCATCCTCAGTGAGGACGGTTGCCAGATCAATTACTTCACCATTGATATTGGCCGCGAGAAGTTGCTTTTCAAACTGGGGACTTATTCCCTGTGCAATTTCGAATGCACGAATCCCGGACGGCAACTCTTCAGTTCGGCCGTCGGGGTAAGTGATCTGTATATTCCCATTCGCGTTCATTCTTCTGTGGGCGATACTGGACTCGAACCAGTGACTCCTTGCATGTCAAGCAAGTACTCTAACCACCTGAGCTAATCGCCCCACTTATTCCTATTCTTTCACCGGAAAACAACTGACATCTCGAATCGTTAGAACATCCAAAACAAAGCGAAGTCCTCCTGTGGCACCAACTAAGGCGCGAAAAAGCGTGCGAAAATAACTGCCCGCCTATGCGTGAGCAAGCAGATTTACCAGCTTTTTGAACATTCTTTTCTAATAAAATAAAGGACTTGGGGACATTCGTCCTATTTCAGAAATTGGTCCGCCACGGATGCTTTTGAATCCTCAACTTCCTCAGTAACCTGAGTTGCCATACTAACTGGACTGAACTCTTTCTGTACGAGATCCATTTCATTGAGAACAACATCAATGGCCTTAGCAACATTGGCCCGTTGCTGTCTCGCTAAAATGGTTAAGGCAATAGCGATCCCAACGATGACGGAGACAACAAAATTCCCGGTAACCATGGCAGCAGATTCAACTCCTGTACCGCCAATCATCATTAGAATGAGGAGGCTAATGATAGAAAATGAGATTCCAAAAACCAAAGATGCCATAATCTGGAAAGTTGAATTAACTGAATTAATTTTGGTAACAAGTTCTTCGATCTTATCCCAATCACGTTCACGCACAGGCAAAGCACTCTGCTCTTTGTGCTTACGCAAGATGAGATTCGCTGTCAGATTTAGTTCATTCATAAGTTGCTCCTAAGTCCAAGTTATTCATCCCCCAGGAATCCAGATTCATAAGCGATTTAATGTCGATTATCTCATAATGGATATACGCTGAGCTTTCTATTAAATTTTAGCCTTCAATGCTAAACGATGACTGGCAAACAGTCAAGCAAGGAATGAAGCTCATAAAGGCCTTCAAAAAGTTTTCAGTTCTAGATCTCACAATTCCAAAGATCTTCTATTCCTGATGAACTCGCACTTTTAATCTAGCTAGGTAGATCATCCCTCGCCCTGGCAAGATCAAGAGTTAAACCGGCTTTCATTAGATACCAGGCTCCCATGGGCGTGTACAGCAAATAATTCATCAGATGCATTACAATGGCGAACGCCTTCGCTGCATCATTTTCAATATTGAATATCATGAGGGCAGCAAGCACAGCACCATGATAAGTGCCAACATAACCTGGAGCTGCAGGAACAGAAAGAGACAGCGTGGTGAAAACAAGTAGGATGGATGACACCTTCCAGAGATCTACCACATCCAAACCAAAATCAAAAGCTGCCAGCGCCAGGAAAGTGACCATAAAATAGAGTAACCACAGAAAACCTGTTTGAAGGATTACTATAAAAGGCTTCGGCATGCGCCATAAGGTTTCAAGACCTCTAAATATGGAAACGAGATGTTCAGCTCTTTTAGGATGCCCCCCATCGATGAAGGATTGACTCCAGGTTTCTACGCGCACCTGAAATTTCGCATGGTGACGATTTACAAAAACGCCCAATACAAAGATGATAAACAGAGCAGTTAACCCCAGAATTGCCAGGAGGCGAGCGGACTCAAACGTGGGGACCAGTGTGGCATAGATACCAGCCAGGATCAGGAATGAGACCATATCCAATGCTCGTTCAACAACAATCGATGCACCGACTCCACTTATTTTTAAATGATGTCGTTTGGAAACGACCATGGCTCTCAAGACCTCGCCAAGCCTGAAAGGCAGTACATTGTTACCCATATACCCCATCATAGTGGCTTCAAAGAGATGATTGGTTTTGATGGACCCCTGGGGGCTCAGCAATATCTTCCAGCGAGCGGCACGGATTACGTTACTAAATACAAGCAGAAATGCACCGGAAGCAAACAACCAATAGTTGATGGAGATGACTGCCTGCCAAAATGGTTCCCATTCAAGATCCTTGAAGGAAAAGTAGACCAGACCCAGACTGACTCCAATGGAGATTAAAAACTTCCAGGGATGTTCTTTAATCAACTCAACAATCTGCATTAATTTTCCCTCAAATCTGCAATCTGATAGTCAAGGTAGTCTTCATCAATTTTTGGAATCGTAAATTCTTCGAATTGGATTAAATAACTTAACGATATGATGTATTTATTCCCGTCATAATCAACGAGAATAAGTTTTTCTAATTTGTCTGTAGTGCCTAATACCGTAGAGAGACTTTCCCAGTCCGAAAAATCGCTATCAAATGAAAAATTTAGCCTGCGTCTACCGTCTTTGAGTTGCTTCTCACCTTTAAAACGAGCCTGGTTAAGATCACCGCCTACAAAGAGTTGCTTAAGCAATGCATCAGGAGTTGTATTTTCATATAAAACCTGTTGTCTCAAATGATTCAGTGTGATCATCTCCTGTTCAGTGACAAAAATCTCCATGCCAAAATCGGCTAACTGCACATGAAAATTTCTACCGCCGTTTATATCCATTTGGATTCTAACGGTATCTCGCTTATCTGAAAACCGCCAATCAATAACTTGTTTGATTTTTACGCTGGTGGCTTCCATATTCATAAAATGATCGATGACTTTTGAAAGTTCTTTCGGAGGTTTCGCTGCTGATAAGGAAACACTCAGACATAACAAAAGCGCCAACACTGTAGGAGTAGCTTTTAATGATCGGTATAGTCTAATGGGAAGTATTTGTAGCTTAATCATCAAGGATATCTTCATCAAATGAAGGGTTATCCAGGACTTCAGGTCCAATCAACACGTCACGGGCCTTACTGCCGGTATTTGGTCCAACCACGCCGGCACGTTCCAACTCATCAATGAGCCTACCAGCTCTAGCATAACCAACGCGAAGTCTGCGTTGAATCATACTCACTGAACCTTGTTGATGAAGCACAACCAGGCGGTAGGCTTCATCAAAGAGAGGATCAACTTCTCCCCCTCCTTCGGTACCTGCAATTGTAGGATCTTGCTCATCAACTATTCCTGGCAATAGCTCTTCCTCTGGTTTGGGCTGTTCCTCAATATGGTCCAGGACATCCTCTATTTCCTCGAGGGTCACAAAGGCGTTATGGAGACGAACGGGAGCAGGTGCTCCAGGTGCCAGGAACAACATATCTCCTCTACCCAATAATTTTTCAGCACCATTTTGATCCAGGATTGTTCTGGAATCATTTTTCTGTGCCACCTTAAAAGCAATTCGAGTTGGGAAATTTGCTTTGATCACACCCGTGATAACATCTACAGAAGGTCTTTGTGTAGCAATAACCAGGTGAATACCCACAGCACGGGCCATCTGAGCTAAACGAGCGATAGGTTCTTCAATTTCCTTACCTGCAGTGATCATCAAATCAGCCAGCTCATCAACTAGTACCACAATATATGGCAATGGGTCGTATCCATCCTTACCAGTTGCCCGTTCATTGTATTGATCAATGTTCCGAACTGTTTTCTTACTAAGCAGGTTGTAGCGCTTTTCCATCTCCAGTTCAGCAGAACGCAAAGCGTGAATGGCATTCTTGGGAGTTGTTATGACATACTCGTCAATTGATTCACTGGTAATCAGATGGTAACCCTGTAAGCGCTTGTAAGTTGAGAGTTCCAATTTCTTGGGATCGATCATGATGAATTTCACCTGGTCTGGTCTCGCACGATAAAGCAGTGAGGTAATGATCGTATTAATACATACCGATTTTCCAGAACCAGTAGCTCCAGCAACCAGTAAATGCGGCATTTTTGCAAGATCAGCTACGAATATTTCACCAGCCGTCGTCTTGCCCAGGGCAATTGTCAGAACCGAAGCAGGTTCAGAGAATTTTGGTGAATTGATACCACTCTTAAAATACACTATTTCAGGCTCATCATTGGGGAGTTCGATACCTACGGAGTTTTTGCCAGGAATGGGTGCAATAATCCTGACACTCTGGGCTTCCATCACACGGGCAATATCATCAGAGAGGTTGGCAATTTTGGAAACTCGTATGCCTGGACCGGGCTCAACCTCATATCTTGTAATTACTGGACCCGGAGCGATATTGGTTACTCGACCATCTACACCAAATGTTTCCAGAGTTTGAATCAATAACTCAGCTTTCCTCAGTAGCACTTCCTTTGACTGACCTTCGGCAGATGGAGGGGGTTCCATGAGTAAATCAACTGAAGGCAGCTTATACTCCCTTTTCGGGACATTATCCTGTGTCTCATCATAGTCCACTTCATCTTCAATGATGGCGGCTTCGATTTCAATTTCGTTTGGTTTCAACGTGGTTTGCTCTGCCTTGCCTAAATTTTTTGGTGGAATCTCTTCACGCTGAATTGGCGGGGGGACTTCTTCTGCTACTGGTTCCGGTACAGGCACACTCTTCTTGGCTGGTGGAACTTCTTCTCTCTGGATTGGCGCCTGTGACCTTTCCTTGAGGTCTTTAACTTTTGCCCGTTTTTTGCTCGCCAGATTAAGTTTGTTGCGGAGTTCAGAAATTCGGTCTTCAATCCAATCATTGACGTGACGGAATGAAAAACCACGCCAAGCCTGGATAGTCACAATCCCTACACTAAGCAGTATGAGGATCGCTCCTGGAAAACCCAGGAAATCTTTTAACAGCTGACTTATACTCACAGTAAGATACCCACTATGCCGAAATAATTGCTCTGAAGCCATGCCGCTCTTTTCTGCAATGAGAGCAAACAGGGTCATAAGGACCAGAGTGGTACCGAAACTATAACCGCTAAGGCGGAATGCAGGTTGGAAATCTTTTTCTGAGAAAACCGTATAACCCCAGATACCAATCAAAATAGCTACGATGATTGAACCCCATCCCAGGAACATTTTAAACAATACCCAGGAAACAAAGATTCCCACGTACCCCATCCAATTATTGAAATGGACCCCAGGCATGATACTTAACTCTTCAGTGGGTTCGTGGCTTACCAGACTTAGCAGTACAAATAGTCCTACCACCATGGTAAGAATACCGAGTATTTCGCGGCTTTTTTCTTCTAAACTTATTTGCTTCTTTTTGGCTACCATATAATCAACTGGTTTTCTTATTAATAAACGGTGGTTTGATGATTTTTATGGCGAGTCGTCGTCCTCTGATATCAATACTGAGTGAAGTATTCACTTTTTGATGAGGTTTGTCAATATAGGCCAGTCCAATTCCCTTTTTCAAGGAAGGACTCTGTCCCCCACTGGTAACTTCGCCGACCTTTTCCTCACCTGCATAAATTTCGTAGCCTTGACGTGGTAGACCACGATCCTGCATTTCAAAGGCAACCAGGAATCGGGATAACCCAGCTTCCTTCTGTTTAATCAATGCATCTCGACCAAGAAAATCACTATGCTCAAGATCAGTTGCCCAACCTAATCGCGCTTCAAGTGGTGTGGTAGTCTCATTAATATCGTTGCCATAGAGACAGAATTTCATTTCCATTCTTAAGGTATCACGAGCGCCTAGTCCAATGGGAGCCAATCCAAACTCTTCACCCGCTTCCATCAATATTTTCCAGAGTGCTTCTGATTCTTCAGGATCGTGATACAGTTCATAGCCTAGCTCCCCAGTGTACCCAGTCCTAGAAATGATCATGGGTTTTAGATTCACATCACCAATTCCAAAATGATAGAATTCCAATGCATCAAGATTAGCTGATGTTAGCTTGCTTAAAATGTTTTTTGATTCAGGTCCCTGAAGTGCAAGTAAGGCTATTCCATCAGAGCCATTTGTGAGTTGAACATCTTGAAATTTTTCTACCAGATTGGATAAATGGTTCCAATCCTTTTCAAGGTTTGAGGCATTTACTACGAGTAAGAATCGATCAGCAAACCGATAGATGAGTAGATCATCTACAATACCACCATTTGCAAGACACATTGTTGAATATTGAACCTGACCCTTTTCCATTGATGCGACATTATTAGCAGTGGCGTATTCAACAAAATCCAGTGCTTGTTCACCAGTAACCCAAAACTCCCCCATGTGTGAAACATCAAACAGACCAGCTTGATTTCGCACTTTTTCATGCTCAGCGATAATCCCCTCATATTGAACGGGCATTTCGTATCCGGCAAAGGGTACCATTTTGGCACCAAGCGATTTATGAATAGCATTGAAAGCTGTTAATTTCATGAGTGTGAGTCCTTACACAATTATTCAGCTTTGAATCTAATGGTGACAGGAGAAGGTCAAAATTGAAAATCAACCCATTATTGAGTATACCCCACGATTAGACCATTGTTGGGTTGACAACTTGGACTTTCCAAACAGAATGGATAATGCAGCTTCTCAACCCAGCACAATATTTTATATTGGCCAAAAATAAAGGCTACAAAATGGTATCCCTACTCCGGCTTTCAATTCTCCTGATTACTTTACTCTCTGCACTTCAGGGTCAAACTGATTCAACTCAAGCTATAAAATTCGCCTGGCTAACCGACACACATGTTGGTGCTCGCACGGGTGAAGAAGACCTTCGAATTGTTGTAGAGGATATCAACAAACAGAATGCCATCGATTTTGTGATTGTCTCCGGTGATGTCTCTGAGCTGGATGCTGAAGAGAATCTACCCTCTGCAAAACGTATTTTGGATAGCCTGAGTCACCCATATTACATCATTCCGGGGAATCATGATACCAAATGGAGCTCATCTGGAGGTGGGCACTTCGAGGCACTGTGGGGTTCAGACCGTTTTAATTTTGAAGTTGGTGAATTTCGTTTTATCGGTTACCACCAGGGACCTATGCTGCGTATGGGAGCAGGATACATCGACCCCGATGACATTAGTTGGGTGGATTCTATCCTTCAGGCACTTCCAAATCCAGATCAAAAGATTTTTTTGGTCCAACACTACCCTCTGAATCCCTCAGTGGATAATTGGCATCAACTTCGTGATGTTGTTGACCCCTTTAATATTCAAGCCATTCTCCATGGCCATGGGCATCGAAACAGAACCACATCATACGAAGGGATCCCCGGAATCATGAGCCGTTCGATCCTACGCAGAGGCGATCAACCAACTGGGTATACAATCGCTGAACTAAATACAAACCAGGCTAGTTTCACTGAGCGCATCCCCCTGGCAGATAGTTTGTTCCATTGGCACGATATGACATTGGGTGAAAGGCATAGTCTAGATTCCTTAAAACTTCCCTATCCAGATTACTCCATTAATGAAAACTCATCGGTGAAGATCATTTGGCAAAATGAAACTAAATCGATGATCACATCTGCACCTTCCATCTCAAAAGGGAAGGTATATGTAACCACAAATCGTGGAGGTGTATTCGCATATGATCAACGCGATGGAAAAACCCTGTGGAGCTGGAAAGGTGGTCAGGCGATACATTCCACCCCAGCTATTAAAGGATCGAGAATAATCTTTGGCAGCGTTGATTCGCTGATCACCTGCCTATCAACCAAAACCGGCAAGCTTATATGGCAGGTTAAAGCTCCTGCTCCAGTACTTAGTTCCCCTGTGATTGATGGCAGGAAGGCCTATGTGGGATGTGGTGATGGATCTGTTCTATCACTTAAACTTCGAAATGGTCACGAAAAGTGGACCTTTTCAGGAGGTAATGGCTATATCGAAACCAAACCGGTTATTGCTGAGGGTCTCATTCTCTATGGCGCTTGGGATGAATCATTCTATGCACTTGATGTAAAAACGGGTAGACTAAAATGGCAATGGCAGGATGGTCGTCCAGGTTTGTTATACTCACCTGCTGCCTGCTGGCCTGTCATTGTTGAGAATAAAGTATTTATTGTAGCACCTGACAGGGCAATGACTGCGATCAATCTTCAAACTGGAAAAACTATCTGGCGAGAAACAGGTCACAAAGTAAGGGAATCCATTGGGGTATGGTCCAGCGGTAATAGTATTGTGGCTCGCACCATGCAGGATACAGTCATTTCAGTCAATGCCTCAGCTGACCATTTTCAGCTGAACTGGAAGAAATATACCTCCGTCGACTATGATATTGCTCCCAATGCTCTTATCGAGGCTGATGAACACATTTTCATCTCTACAGATGGAGGATATGTCATCTGTCTCGAGGCGAAGAGTGGCGAGACACTTTGGGGATACCGTATTAGTGATGGATTGGTAAATACATTGGCTGCCATAGATGGTTCAAATGTGGTGAGTACAGCTACTGATGGAAGAGTCAGTCTACTCCGTTATGAAAAATAGCCAGGAATCAACCTGATGAAGTGGAAGCATACTCTTTTCAGATGGTTACCTGCCCTTGCTATTCTCTTTGGTCTGATCTCGCGCATAGGATCTGATGTAACCTGGTTAATTCAACCCAGTCTGATGTTCATCATGTTCAATACATTTGTTGAATCAAAAGCAGAGTTATGGAGTCAACTGAAGAAGACGCATTTGTTTCTGATATTGGGACAAGTCATTGTGGCTCTGGGGATCTTTGTGTTTTTAAATCAATTTTCTTTGGAAATAGCTGTAGCTGGTTTGATTATCGCACTTACGCCCACAGCAGTCTCTGCCGGTGCTATCGCATCTGGGTTAAGGCTCAATATGGGTCATGTTATGTCTGTAATTGTTGTAAGTAATCTGTTCGCTTGTCTCACATTCTCCATCATCCCCACTTTGATCGGCGATGACTCCTATTCATTTGCTTCCTCACTCGAGCCATTTAGGATAGTAGGAATTACTGTAATAATTCCATTTATGGTCTCCAAAATTTTGCTTCGAATTAATGGATTTTCTATCGAAGGCAAAACCAGGGAATACGGCACTGTTTTTATACGATTTCTGTGGGCCGCAATTCTGGGAGTTTCAGCATCCAGAGTTGGAGATTGGTATTTTGAAAATTTTCAGCTGGGATGGTTTGATCTTACCTGGCCTATTATGCTTGGAATGGGAACCTTCGCACTTTTTGCAATTATGGGGTATTATTTTTCATCAGATAGAAGAATGGAAGCGCTGGTCACATTCAGTCATAAAAATACCGGGCTTGCACTTCTATTAATTATCAACACATTCCCAATATCTGCAGTGGCAGTCATTCTAAGCTACTCACTCACCCAGAATGTATTCTTTTCCCTACTCATTGGTCGCAATGCAACCAGGAATCAGGCTGAATAACCAACATTTTGAGGAGATTATTTTTGGAGGGTTTTTTTGATCAACTGCTCGGTGGTCAGGGTAGTCTCACTGTCTTTCACAATTTTTCGGATTTTAGAAAAGACTTCTGCTCGCGAATAGCCCAGAGCTTCCAGAGCCAGGATGGCTTCATTCTCAATACTAGTGGTCCCGAGACTAGAGGTTAAACCACCTGCTTCACTACTTCCGAGACCTTTTTCAATTTTTGGTTTGAGTTCCAGAATAAGTCGTTTTGCTGTAGTTGGTCCAATTCCAGGAGTTTTCGCGATGGTCTTGGCATCTTCAGACATAATCCAGTTGCAGATCTCAGAAGGAGAACCTCCTGACAGAATAGCCAGGGCGGCTTTCGGTCCAATCTTTGAGATTGCAATCAATTTAAAAAAGAACTCACGTTCATCTCTTTGGGCAAATCCATATAAATCAAAAATGTCCTCACGGACATGAAGATGAGTGTAAATCATGACAGCATCACCAGGTAATGGTAGTTGTTCAAATGTACTGTGGGATACCTTGAGCCGATATCCAATTCCTGCAGTTTCAACTACAACATGATCAGTCTGCTTGCTCACCAACTTACCGGAAATAAACTCGTACATTAGATACCCAACTTTGATAATTTATAATTAAGAGCATGACAAATTGCTATTCCCAAGGCATCTGAGGCATCCATTGTGACTGGATCTTCTTTGAGCTTTAGCAAACGCTTTACCATAAAGAGGACCTGCTCTTTGTCTGCAGCTCCATTACCTGTCACAGAAGATTTGACCTTACGAGCAGCATATTCATGAACCTCCAGATCAGCATGCTTTCCCGCCAACATGGAAACACCGCGTACATGCCCCATGAGCAAGGCTGTCCTGGCATTTTTACCATAAAAAGCTTCCTCAATAGAAAGTACATCAGGTTCGAACTGTTTGATAGTTTCAGAAATGCCCTTGTAGAGGACAGCTAATTTATCAGATAATGGGTCACTATTTTTGGTCTTAATGACACCGGAATAAACTGACTTAAATCGATTTCCATCATAGTCGACGACCCCAACTCCTAAAATTCGCAGACCGGGATCAATACCTATGATTCGCAGGTTCTACTCCAGTCCTTCCAGCATTTCATCAGTGAAATTTACACTGGCTGATAGTTTCTGCATATCATCGTGATCATCGAGAAGTTCCATGAGATGGACCACTTTAGGAAGATCCTCAGCACTCACCTCAGTAAAATTATTAGGGATATTCTGAACCTGAGCGACCTCAACTTTGTATCCGGCTTCAACGACTGCTTCGTTGACTGTATTGAGATCATTTTGTGCAGATATAATTTCGAAAAATTCTCCCTCATTGCTCATATCCTCAGCTCCACCTTCAAGGGCAGCCATCATGAGTTCATCCTCATCAACACCTTCTGCAGGAACCTGCAGCACACCCTTGGTATCAAACATCCATCCCACGGCACCAGCTTGAGCCAGATTACCACCATGTTTAGTGAGAAGATGACGAATCTCGGAAACGGTGCGGTTGCGATTGTCTGTAGCTACTTCCATCATCAGAGCCACACCACCGGGACCATACCCTTCATAAATGATTTCTTCAATGATGACACCTTCAAGATCGCCGGTACCTTTTTTTACAGCTCGTTCAATATTGGCTGTTGGCATGTTGGAGGCTTTGGCGGTGGAAATTGCCGTCCGTAAACGAGGGTTTGTGGCTTCATCACCGCCACCAGCACGAGCAGCAATGGTTAATTCTTTGGCAATCCGTGTGAAAACTTTGCCTCTGGCAGCATCTACAACGGCTTTTTTTCTTTTAATGGTGGACCATTTACTATGACCGGACATAATTCTCCCACTCTAATTTTCTAATTCTGGTGTGTTCTCTGTTCTGATAACCCAGGCACGACGAAACCCATTCTGAAACGCAAATTGCTGTAGACTTTGAGCATCTTCCCTATTGTTCATCTTCCCAACTCGAATTTTGTAATAGGGACTGTCAAACTGCATCATAATTTCTTCTTCAAAAGTTGCTGCAGCTCTGGTTTCTAGCGCAATTGCATCATCATAATCATTTGTGCTACCTAATTGCACGCGGAATACAAAACTGGAGTATTCGGTGACCTCGACTGTATCCATATTATCGCCCATATTGGCATAATGAGATCTTAAAGATTTGATTTGCTCAATTCGGGCTTTTGAACTCGGCCAATCGTGTAAGGTGGTTGGATCGAAAGACTCGTCCAATTTAACCTTCTCCTGCCCCAACATGATGAGGGGTAACACCAAACTAAAATAGACCAACAGCTTCATGAATTATCCATCCTGTTTTTCCGTCTTCCAATCTAAGTTCATACCAGGCATCTGTTGCATCTAAAATTTCGGCAGTAGTCCCTTCATGAATGACAAAGAGGGTACTGGATCCTGGTATCGGTGCACTGGTTACTTCTGCTTCTTCTACCAATAGAACAGCATGTCTCTCATTTAAGGCTACTGATCGGTCAATGAGCCATCCACCGACTATCAAAAACATGACACTTATCCCGATGGTGAAGGGCATGATCACACGACCCATTGAATTCCCCCGGGTCAGACGATATGCAATGATACCCAGGATTAAGAGGCCAAATAGAATTTCCTCAAGAAATTTCAATTCTGCCAGAGACAGACTTTTCCGTAGAGATTTAAACCATGCAATAAATGGCATTGGCTCTGGCAAGTCGAAGCGATCTTTCAGGAAAAGCTTGGCATATTGAAGATTATGTAAAACATCTTCATCTCTGGGACTCAATTGTCGAGCTTTTTCAAATTGCAGTATGGCTTTCCCATATTCCTTCTCTGAAAAATACGCACAACCCAGATTATAGTAGAGTGCCGTAGACACCATATCAGTTGCTATTACTTTTTCATAAGAGCTGATGGCGTGTTCAAATTCACCCTTTTCGTAATGAATATTCCCCTGGATCATCAAACCTTCCACATCAACAGCGAAAACTGATGAAAAGATGATGAGCGAAAGGAGCGAGCGAGTCAGGATGGATCTCATTATAGGACCCTCCTTAGCTTTCGAAAGAGTTCCTGAGTAGCTGTTATCCACTCCGGAGCAGAGCGTTTTACGGCACCAGGAGCAAAGCGATCCATAGCCAGACCCTCTAGAAAAATCCTGCTCTCATCAATAATCTCCTCAGGAATGTGATGTTTGCTCAATAATTTGGGAAAATCAGATGTATCCAATGTATTCTCTGAAACATTAAGTCGAGCACCAATAAAACCCGTAATGCACTGATGGAGTAAAGCGCGTAATTCTTCAGAATCTTCGGAGAGCTTCTCCGCCTGCTTTAATTGTTTTCTAGCTTGTTTTATGGCATTAGTACGGCGTTTTAGATCAACATTTCCCTCAAGGCGGCGGGAACGATATTCGTATAAAAAAGTTCCAGCAAGCGCGAATAAACCGATTAAATGAAGACCCCAGAATGTTCCGCCCATGGCGGTACTGTGTACCCTGGAAAATCGGTGGTCTGCAGATTTGATATAACGTATATCTTCCTGCATCAATTCAACCTCTTCCCTACTGTAACCCGATGTAACTACGGGTTGCGAGCCTTCAGTATCATAGACGCTCAAATTAATTTTACCTGAAGACCTGGTTACATACTTCAGAGTGTTGAGATCGAAGTATGTAAACTCAATGTGGTCGATATCGATTTCCCCAGCAATTCGAGGTACCAATAAATAGGTGGATTTCTTGGAACCCGTATGTTTCATTCCCTTGATACTTACGTTTTCAGTTCTCTCGGGTTTGAAGATGTCAATTCCTTCAGGAAGTTTTGGCTCAGGGAGTTGCAGAGATTTAAAGTTACCAGTTCCCGTTAGTGAAACACTTAAGCCCACAGCGTCATTGGCGAATACTGCATTTGTATCCAATCCAGCTCGAATTTGAAAATTACCTACAGCACCACTAAACTTATACGGTCTTGGTTCTGGCAGACTTTTCACATTGATGTTGAGGGAGTTTGAAATAAAATTTTTGGTCGCTTTTCTATTTCCGCTGAAGAATGGATCATTGAAGAATGGATCATTGAATCGTCGAGTGCTTCTCTGGTTTGATTTAACCTCGATTTCTAGTTCGGTCTTTAACGGGTCAATTACCAGTTCACCCGAGCGCGTAGGATAGTAAAGCACAGTTTTCAACACAGCTGTGTTATAGCGGACCCCATCAACCACTTGAGAAACCAATCTTGGCTGTGCAGATTGCTGAATTTCCTCAGCCCAAAAACCCACTGCATCGGGTAGTTTCTCAACCTGATAGTTGTACACACCAACCTTGGTGAAAAGTTTATAGCGAACTGTGAGGGGTTCACCGACATAGACGCTGGTTTTAGATGGAATGGCTTGCAAATAAACGGTTTGGGTGGCGGCCGCCTGTTTACCTCCTGATCCACGTGCTGCAACAATCTCAAGTGTTAATGGCTTAGTCTTGTATCTATTGCTACCCAGATTGACATTCACTGCTGGAAATACAACCTGACCGGGGTCCATGGCAACAAAAGTGTAGCTGATGGTTTTTTTACTACTGGTTTTGCCGTTTACAATAGTATAGTTGGATGATTGCATCGGTCCTGACAGTAAAGCAATCTTGTCAATATCTCCTATACGTACATTGGGCATAATGTCGCTACCCTCGACCTCAAGCTTCCAGGTGAACGACTCCTTTACCAGAACCTGTTTGGCATCCAAACTGGCCGTGACCCGTACTTGTCCATATACTATTGAACTCATTAAAGCAAGGAACAGAAAAAGTAAAGATTTATACTTCATTTCATTACCAATCTTTTTCATTGTCTTTTCCTGAAGTTTTCAGCCTGATTTGCTCACGCATATTTTCAGTCTCACGGTCTTTCAGTGCATCAAGTAACTGTTGAGCATTTAGTAACTCTTCCTCATCGACGGGTTCTTCGCTTTCTGAAGGATTCTCTTGCTGCTGCTCTTGTTCTTCCTGGTCCTGCTCATCTTGAGATTGTTGTTCATTCTCTTCATCGCTCTCAGACTCATCCTGCTCTTGTTGCTCATCCTCTTCTTGTTCATCATTCTGGTCTTGAGATTCAGAATCCTCTTGCTCATCCTGATCTTGTTTGTCCTGCTCTTCCTTATCATCCTCCCCATCCTCTGAATTTTGATCTTGAGGAGGTGGTGGGGGCATATGGTTCAACAGTTCAAGGTTTGCTTTTGCATCTTGATCATTCGGCCGGATTCTTAGCGCCTGTTTATAAAATTCTTTTGCCTTTTCTACATCTTGCTTGTTTAAATAGGCATTCCCCAAATTGTAATATACATCAGCAAGCGCGTCATTGTCTTTTAGACTTAAGGCCTGTTCGTATGAACCGATGGCTTCGTCCAGATCGCCTAATCTATAATTGGCATTTCCCTGGTTATAGTGAATATCCTTCAATTCGGGATTCTCTTCCAGCAGTTTGTTCCAGGCTTCCACAGCTTCCTCATACTGTTGTGCATCAAAGGCTTTCCTTGCTTCGGATTGGCCAAAGACATTGAAAACTGGAAACAATATCAATACAAGGATTAAAGCGAGGTTTCTGTTCAGGTTAATCACGGATATAATCTCCCTCCCAGTTTCGCTCAGTACTATGCAAATCTGTGATAAACAGATCAAGAACGAGAAAAAGTAAAGCTAACCAGGCAAACCAGTGAAATTGCTCCTTAAAGTTTGTGAATTCGTGGCGACTGAATTCTTTCTGGTCCATCCCCAGGATGTCATTATAGATTTCTTCTAGACCGGCTGCAGCAGTGTTCAAGTGAACAAATCTTCCACCAGTTTCCACACTGATGGATTGAAGTGTTTCTGTGTAGAGTCTGGTAGTCACAACTTCACCACTACTGGTTTTGCGATAACCCTTAATTGTACCTCTATCATCGTAAATGGGAATGGGTGTACCTGAGAATGAGCCAATTCCAGCTGTGTGGATGATTACGTTTTCCTCGCGGGCACGTTCGAGGACCTCCTCAAGATTACCTTCATGATCCTCTCCGTCAGAAATTACTATCATGGCACGATGCTGCTGGTCCTCTGGATCAAAGGCACTGAGACCAATTTCTAAAGCATTCTCGAAGGAAGTACCCTGTACACCAATGAGCGACTCATCTGAAATATCTAAAAACATGTCAAAAGCTGAGTAATCAAGTGTCAGAGGAGTTTGGAGATGGGCTTGACCAGCGAACACGACTAATCCGACCCTGTCCCCTCGTAATTCATGGATCAGTTTCCTCAATTCAAAGCGAGCTTTTTCAAGGCGGTCGGGTTTTATATCCTGAGCTCGCATGGAGTTGGATACATCAAGCAGAACAACTATGTCAACCCCCTCACGATGAATCTCAGTTAGCTCATCTGAGAATTTGGGTCCCCAGGCAGCAAAAAGGAGTACTAGAATAGCTAGTAGACGTAAAAGATCCTTGGTTAACCTTTTATTTTTGCTAACACTTCGAGATAATTGCTCAATGAGTTCTGGATCCCCTGCTCGCATCATCAAATTTTTTCGGGAAAAACGAAACCAGGTACCAGCCAATATCATGAGTGGAATCACTGACCAGAGTAGCGTCTGTAACCACAGAGGGTATGATTCAAATTGAATCATCAGGGGAATCTCCTGAATACCAGGCGTTCGAGTATGAATTCAATCATGAGAAGCAATAGCGCAACCAGAAGTGGATAATAAAAGAGCTCAGCATGTTGGACATATTCCCTGACGCTGTACTCGGTGGTCTCCATCTTTGATATTTCCTGATAAATTGCAGCTAAACTTTTTTCATCGGTGGCCCTAAAATAATGCCCACCCGTGATATCGGCTATTTTTGTCAAGGTTTCTTCATCAATATCTACCTGAACCTGCACTTTACGCGTACCAATAACGGTTTGTACAGGCATAGCCGCTGTACCTCTGGTGCCAGCACCAATGGTATATATTCGAATGCCAAATTCTTTCGCCAGATCAGAAGTAGTAATCGGATCTAATTCACCTGCATTGTTTCTACCGTCTGAAAGCAGGACAATGACCTTGCTCTTGGCATCAGAGTCACGCAAGCGATTTATAGCTCCAGCCACGGCCATTCCAATGGCTGTTCCATCGAATTTTTCATTCACGATTTCCAAACCTGCAATGAATTCATTCAATCGGTTTAAATCCGTTGTCAAGGGACATTGCATAAAACTTTCCCGAGCGAAAACATTTAATCCGATCCGATCATTTTGCCGTTGAGAAACGAAGGATTGGGCAACCTTTTTAACTGCTTCAAGTCGATTTGGCTTGAAATCCATGGCACGCATTGACCCTGAGATATCAATCACCATCATGATATCAATACCTTCAGCGTTAACCTCTTGAAGCGCATTGCGTTCCTGAGGACGCATCAGGGCAAAAAATATAGACATAATAGCAAGGATTCTAAGGGTGTAGAGAACGTGCTTTCTCCACATACCTGAGGTTTTAGAAATTCCTTCAAACATCATGAGTGAAGAAAATCTTAGTGTCCCAAATCTTTTACGGGAATAAAAAATATAAATAATGAGTAGAACTGGAATGCTTAAGAACAACCAGGCTAATCCGGGATATTGAAAGGCAAGTATCACTTTATCCTAAACTATCTTTTTCTCTTCAATTCGACCATATAACCAAAACATCATTTATAGTCTTTGAATTATTATTTGTTTCGCTGAGGGAAGTATTTTTTTGATAATTTCAAGTATAAAAGGAGTGATTTTAATAACCACCCATTGAGCTCCTCAAAGCTGAGATAAGTAGAACCATCATTTTCAGGAGAGTAGAATAGGTCTAATTCTACAAATTAAGGATGAGAATTAGTCTTCTTTTGTTTCAGTCTTCTCTTCACTCTTTGGTTCAGCAGGTGTTTCACCGGCTTTTTCAATTTCATCAGTGATGCCACTCAAAGCGCCCTTAAATTCCCTGATACCTTTGCCAAGTCCCTTGGCCATTTCAGGTAGACGTTTTGCTCCAAAAAAGATCAATATAAATAAGATAATGATAAGCCATTCCCAGCCACCAGGTAAACTCATGGATTACTCCTTAATAACTATTTCTAATTTGCTTTTATTAATCATTTAACTACACCCGATAATAACGTAATAGATAATAGGCCACACCCATTCCAACAACACCCATAAAGTTTACTTTTAAAGTAAATCCGAAGGTGAGAGAGAAAATGCGAAGATCCAGTACAAAGGGCTCGGCCAATCCATATTTTGCAGTATCGAATGATAATACAAAGAAATCTCGGACCACACTTTCAGGGAGCAAAGCAGCTGCTACATCTCCCAAAACAGAGCCAATGATGGCTCCGCTAAAAATCATGAGAACAATTATTTTAATATTTCGACGTCTCGGATCCATTACTCGATGCCACCCTCATCATAACGCTGGGATCTTGTCCATTTTAACAAGCTTGAAAGAATCATTATAATAGCAAGAGGAAATAATAAAAAGCCTTTGCTCACAAAGACCAGTATCATCATTACTATTCCTGAAATCAGTGTTAGTTTTTCTTTCGTTGTCCCTCTCAAACTCATGGGAGGTGCTTTGGGAAAGGGACTCTTCGATAGCATGAGAAATGATATGATCATGACCAGGGGCAGTACAAATCGAGCGTCACCACCCAATTCGCGTGGTTGCCATTGCAAAAAGGGATATTTATGTATTTGACTCAAGAATAACCAGATACCCACGACCGTCATGGCCATGAGAGGTGTGGGAACACCAAAAAATTGGCCTTTCTGGTCCCCCTCAGCTTCGAGATTAAATTTTGCCAGGCGAATCGATCCCAGCATGAGGGGCATAAAGGCATAAAATCCACCTACAAGTTGTCCGAGGGGTTCTGCCCAAACCATATATGCAAATACTGAAGGTGCCAAACAAAAAGTGATGATGTCTGCCAGTGAATCAAATTGGATTCCAAAATCAGATGTACTATCCAGAGCTCTGGCTATTTTCCCATCAAATCCGTCAAAGATAGCACCAAAAATAATGAACCAGGCCGCCCAGAAATAATCGCCATTAGCTGAGGATATAATGGACATGAATCCTAAAAACATATTGAAGATTGTGATTGCGTTAGGAATAAACCGTCGTCTTGGATTTTCCTTGAGGGGTCGTCTTTTACGAGCAGGATCTTTTACCATATTTAGTCCATTTGGGCCAGAACGGTAATGCCACCGCGTACTGGTTCCTTTAATTCAACTGCAATATTGGCTGCTCGAGGAATAACAATATCCATGCGACTACCAAATTTAATAAGGCCATAGCGGTCACCCTGGGTGACTTCGTCTGCTTCTCTGAGGTAATTAATGATTCGACGTGCCAGCGCACCTGCTATCTGGGCAAATTTCACTTTCATCAAATCATTCTCCATCCCCACAACACTTTGTTCATTGACTTCTGAGGCATCTTCGGCAAATGCGGCTTTAAAAGCACCATACTTATAATTAACGAATCCAATTTTACCTGAGATAGGTACTCGATTGATGTGCACATTCAATGGTGAAAGGAACATCGTAATAAGGGTTGCTTCACCCACATAATCATCCTCGACATCCTTAATTTCAACAATGACACCATCACCTGGACTTAAGATATGCTTGGGGTTGATGGCAACTTCACGCTCAGGATCTCTGAAAAAATATAAAGTAAATAGTAAAAGCAGGCCACTAACCATGGATGGGATTTTCCAGTAGAGAGAACCTCCATTAAAAAATGTAATTGCTGTCAGGATTACGGTAAGCCCTAACACGATTGCTATATTTATGTATCCTTCACGAGCCATAATTAATTGAAAAATTCCTCTCTATTAAACCGCGCAAAGATAAGCGATGGGCGTCCAGAATAAAACACGCTTTTCCAGGGGAAAAGTCAAGAATTTCAAGGGATTTATAGCTAAATTTTTGTATCAAGGTAGTATCTGGAAACGATAGATTTACTGATGAACCTATCACTCTTCAGCTGCAACTGTTTCACCCAAGATGATTGGTAGAGCCATACTTTCAGTCTGACGTAATACATTGAGGACGAGCTGATCACCATTTTTTAAATCCTGGAGGTTAAAGTAGGTAAAAATATCGTCATCAGTCTGGATCTGCTGGCCATCCAACCCAACAATGAGGTCTCCGACTTCCACACCCCCCCTATCAGCAGGTGAACCATCTTTCACTCCAACCACAACTACTCCCACATTTGACCCAAGGTTTAGAAGTTGAGCAGTTCGAGGATTGTTGGGTCGATAGCTAATTCCAGTCGAGTAATTCCTATCTACAAAACCCTTAGCCCTCAACTCATCAATAATGCCAATAGCCCTGTTGATCGGTAAGGCAAACCCAATCCCAATGGAACCACTATGATTTCCACCAGAAAAGATAAAAGTATTTATTCCCACGACTTGCCCTTCAGAATTGACCAGTGGACCACCGCTGTTTCCTGAGTTAATTGAAGCATCCGTTTGAATCATATCCTGATAGATGCGACCAGATTGCTGGAATCCAAAATCCATATGGAGACTGCTGATGATACCTGCAGTTGCGATGGGCATCTTACTTTCACTGAAGAGACCGAACGGATTCCCAAGTGCAATGACCCACTCACCGAGAATAATTCCATCTGAATTGCCTAATTCGGCTGCTGGGTAAGTACCTGGATCTATAATTTTAATAATTGCCAGATCTGTCTTTTCATCAATCCCTACAACCTCAGCCTTGTGCTGGTTTCCATTGGCCAGGGTAACCATTATCTCAACTGCATTCTCTACAACATGGGCATTGGTAATGATGTAGCCCTCAGCATCATATATAAAACCGGATCCTATGACAGCTTCCTTCTCCTGAAACCAGCGCGGAGTCCCTGGCATAATAAAACGCCAGAAGGGATCAGACATGAGTGGAGACTGAGTGTATCTAATTTGAGTCGTAGAAATCCCTACAACTGTTGGAGAAACATCTGCTATCCCCCTCGTGATTGCAGTTTCTCGGGAATCGTATAACGAGACTTTCTCTGGAATCTCAGCTGGGATAATACTTTCAGATACCAAGCTTATATCCTCAGCAACGGAAGTGGTGAACTCGGTGACACCTGGTATTTGCCAGTTTCTTAACTCTCTCAGCGAAAGCGTTAGCATTCCCAGGAATAAAGCCAAGGCAAATATGAGTGTAGTGATCTTTTTCATCGAAGTATAATCATCCTAAATTCCGAATCTAAATAATAATCTCTATTGCTTGATCAGACAAGATCATCCTTAGCAACTTACCATGAGGGTTGAATGTCATCCGAATAACTAACTTGCATAAGAGCAAGCCCATGCGCTGGTGCAGTCACTGTATGCGACTTTCGATTTGGATTAATTACTAATGACTCGAAATGATCAACTTCCCACTTCCCACGGGCAACTTCAATCATACTCCCGACCAACATGCGCACCATATGGTGTAAAAACCGATCTCCAGCTATAGTAAATCGCAGAACACCTGATTGATGCACTTCCCAGTCAGCTTGGGCGAGATTGCATATCATATTTTCTGTTTCAGTACCTGCATAACAAAAACTCGAGAAATCATGTTCACCAAGAATAAGCTTCGATAAAGTCTCCAACTTGGAAATATCCAGTTGATGTCGCACATACCATTGGGTATTGCGATCCAGAACATTTGGCGATGTTGTGAGTTGATATAAATATTGTCGTCGTACGGCGGCAAAACGGCTATGGAAATCATCCTTGACTTCTACTGATGCTATGAGTCGAATGTCATCAGGTAAATGACGATTCAGTGCCTTCCATAAATTCTCCACTGGGATTGGGCTGGTTGCAATTTCAAAATGTGCCACCTGACCCAGAGCGTGCACACCACTGTCCGTTCTACCGGACCCGAACAGGCCGATTTTCTGGCCAAAAACCGTTTGTAGGGAACTTTCCAGATAACCTTGTACTGTTTCAGGATCCTTTTGAATCTGCCAACCGTGGTAAGCGGATCCATCGTATTGAACCAAGAGAGCTATCTTCATGGTGCAATCTCTTTTTTTCCGGTAATGGACACCAAGCCCATCCACGCGGTCATGATCGACCAAATCAATATCATCGTTTTATTAAAGGCAAGAAATACCAGCCCAATAGACAACCAGGCACAGCTCAGAAGAAGTATGTGTTTTGAAGTATTCCGCGACCGTACTACGGGTAATCCTCGAATCGAAAGTAACTCACCTAGTGTCATTGATCGATGGATAGTATGTGATATCATTGCCCGAAACACACCCTGCCAATATCGCAATCTTTGGAGTAGAGTTTTTCTGGGTGAACCAGAAACAAAATAGAGTTGAAATCTTGAGAAACGCTGCCACTCAAGTTTTAGTGAAGGGATAAATCTTAATGACAAGACCACCAATGTCTGTAATTTCCCTATCTGAAGACCTACCCAACTCAGTGGTGATAGGAGGATTGTCAGCTGAGCAATTGTTCCCGGTTCACTAAGTTTTGATTGAAAACTTGATACAATGACCAGAGGCCAGGCGAATCGTTCTACAGCAAAGAGCAAATACTTCCAGTCTGACCAGGTAAAGCCATGCTCAAGTGATTTTAGAAAGAGTTCTCGCATATATGGGGAAAAGGTGATTTGAAGAATAGCCAGAAATAGAACCAGGCTCAGTATCAAACCGAGGGTCTTTATTGGCGTGGATGAGGTTGTAAAGAGAATGCTTAGCGTTACGATGGTTATACCCATGTGCCATGAAAGTGATGAAACAATGAATAGGGAGATAAACACTAGCGCAGAGGCAAAAAACGTGAACCATATTAGCCAGGGATCGGCATCCGTTTGCACATTTTTGCTATGGATTTTGTTGCCTACCAATTCAATCCAGCCATCAAAAAGTCAGAGAAATTCTTAATCCAGTACTTCCATCAGTCACCTCAGGTTGAATGACCATAGTAGATTTCAAACGCTTCAAATAAAGTGCATCCATGGTACTGACGAGGTGATTTAGCGCGATGGCTCCAAAAGTATAGGTTAGGCGTTGTCGCCACAAATAGCGTTCAGTTTTGATGTCAAAAAACTCACCGCGTTTTTCATCTGATTCCCAGTACCAGTTATACCCATCTTCAGCTGAGTAAATTCGATCCCATTGCCGATTACGAAGCATTTGTTCATTATAAGCGTCCATGCTTTCGTATTTGGACACCCGATCTAAAAAGATATCCGACTTTTTTTGTGGTTCAGTTATGTGACCATATTCATTTGCATAGTAGTATAGATCATTCTCATAGTTTTTTGCAGTTGAGCTGGCGATACCGGCAAATATCCACAAAGCAGCCTCAATTCCATTAAAAAGATAGCCTCGGCTGTGTTCTCCGTAGCTGTGCTCTCCCCAACCAGGGATCAATGTACTTCTTAGAACAGAAGGATTGGTCATCGCACCCTCTGATGATTCCCCAATAATCGGGAATAACGTAGAAATGACTACCAGTAATACTTTCATGTTAAGATGTCGCAATTATTAAGTCCTTATGAAAAAGAGTGCTGCACCAAGAGAAAATACGCCTAGTGTTGTTAAAACAATCAGAATTCCTGCAGGCTCACCACTGGAGTAGTCACCTCTTACCTGGATGGGGATTTCTTCATCGAGGAGGGATTTCAGTTGAACCTTTGAGAGGTTATCTGAGATTTTCCCACTCCAGCCATATTCCTTCCCACCGTGTACAAATAACACATTCAGTTCTAACTGTCGAAGATATCGGGGGTTCCGCATAGATTTTGGTGAAGATGAATTTATTGTGAGCATAATATCTGTAATTGACACTCCAATCGCATCCTTCTCAGTTTCACGTATTGCTTCAGGTAAACACGAGTTTAAATAGGTTTCCAGTCCTATATCATCTACAAATGATATAGTCAGGCTATCCGATGTAATCGAGGTGGAATCAGATATTGCTTTATGTAGATCTTTCAGGAGCTCAGTTGTCAAATCTCGATGGCTTGATTGTCCAAATGCCATTCCAATTAACAACCAAATAATCAGAATATGCTTCAAGAGGAAAGGACCTGATAAAGTTCAGTAACAACCATAGAATCACTAGAAATATTTATAATAGCTTTGTGGATTTGCCTAGAATCACCCAGAGCAGTCCTAGAGAAGAAAGCAGTAGAATCGTCAATGCGAAAACGTTCCCATGCTTGCTATAAAAGGTTCTTTCTAGACCTATAGGGGCATCATAGACTATCTCACCCTTTTCCCCGAGGGGAATTGATTCTGCTATCCTACCTGAGGGTAGAATCATAGCACTCACACCAGTTTGAGCAGCTCTTGCTATACTTATTCGATGCTCAATGGCTCTGAGTCGTCCTGCAGCGAGGTGCTGGTAGGGACCCGGTGAATTACCTAACCAGGCATCATTGGTTATGATTGACATGAGATCAGCATCATTGTTAATAAAAGTTCGAAAAATGTACGGATCTGCTGATTCGTAGCAAATCAGCGTACCAAGATCAGTCACTTCATCCCGACTCCCCATGGGGTAAACGACTGATTCATCTCCTGGTTGAAAATTCGCTTGCCCAAAATTCAGGTTTGCCAGGACGGGGAATGTTTCAACCATGGGAATGCGCTCCGCAAAGGGAACCAGACCCTGCTTACTGGATAGTACAACTGGCAGCCCAGGAGAATAGTAGAAGGCGGAATTGAAGAATTGGTAATCCCCATTCTCCTCTTCATGGTGCAGGGCACCGGCCAGGATAGAAACATCATATTTTTCAACAAAACTCCTGATTTTGCGGTCAAACTGTGGGTAATAGTGTAAATGAGCTGGAACGGCACTTTCAGGCCAGACAATTATCCGAGCACTATCTTGCACTGCTTTCTTTGATTGCTCCAAAATGGCTTCAACGTGTTTAGTCTTTTTTTTGCGAACCCATTTTTGATGTGGATCTAGATTGGTTTGGACAATACCCACGCGGATGGTTGAATCGTTCAACTCTCCGATCACTTTCATCCGAACCGCACCGAATATGAATGAGCCTACAATAATGAAACCCAAAACACCCCAGATCAATTGTTGGGTTCGAACTGTGAGTTTCCCGAATTCAAGTTGAAACAGAATGGTATTGATTGCAACGACCCAAAAGCTGATGGCATAAATGCCACCATATTCAGCAAGTTGTTGAATGGGAAGGGCAAAGTTTTGAGTCATAGCCAGAGATAACCAGGGGAATGCTAAGGTATAACCATGGTAACTGTACAGAAATTCAATAGAAACCCAGAACGCAGGAGCCATCCAGAGACCCTTTGTACCAAGATTCCTACCGGTTCTGGCAATCATCAACCCGAATAGACCAAACCAGAGGGACATGTATGCCACGCTACCTATCATGGAGGCTGAGGCAACCCAGATATTAGTTCCTGAGTTATTCGCTATCCAGTTAAGGCTTGAGAGCGTGAAAACAAATCCAGTGATATACCCAAGTTTAAATCCTCTTCGCCAGCCATCCTGTTGCAATGCTGCCCAAAGAGGTATCCAGGCTACCCAGGCAATAAAGAACATATCAAACGGTGGGAAGCTCAATGTAAGCAGTAACCCTGAGATGATAGCGAGTGTTTCTGGATTGAATCTCTTGGTCATGACGTTTCTACCGTTTAGTTATCCTTGTGTTTCCTGAAGATATTGTTTCAAGATGATTGCTGCAGCAATTCTATCTACTGCACCTTTATCATCGCCAACCTTTTTGCCCATGCGGTGGAGAGACTCTTCCGCCTCAACAGAGCTATAGCTCTCATCAATGGTGAATACAGGTTTATCAATCCCTGACCTAAGTACTTCGATGAATACTTCGACCCGCTTGGCTTGCTCACTTTTTTCAGCCCCAGGTCTGAGAGGTACTCCTACCACCACTTCTGTCACTTGTTCCTGTTGAATAACTCCACGGATCTGGTCCACAGCATCATCGTTACTCGAAATCAACAGTGTCTTATAAGGGCTAGCAATAATCCGCATCGGATCGGTGAGGGCTAAGCCCACACGTCTCCCACCGGGATCGATTGCTAATATTCGACCTTGCACGTGACAGCTTTTCGAAAGGCTTAGTCTACTGGCTGTTTCAAGACTTCCTTCAGCAATTTACCAGGTTTGAAGTGAGTCTTTCTTCTGGCAGGAACAAAGATTTCTTCGTTGGTACGAGGATTTCTGGCGCGTGGTTTTGCCTTTGTAGGCTTGACTTCAAAAACACCAAAATTACGGACTTCAATACGAATTGAAGCTTCATCACCACTCATCATCTCACGGAGCACTGTGAATACGCCATCGACGATTTCTTCGGTCTGGAATATTTTTTGGCCGAGTTTCTCAGCAGTTTTTTTTGCTACATCTTTTTTTGTGTATGTAATTGACATGGGTTATCCTTTCTTAGCCATGGCTCTACTCGCGCTCTACGCTTATCACGCCTTCAGACGCCAGTAGTTTTCCTTTTAATCGATCTAATTGTTTGACACCCTCAACTTCAATAATGACCAAACCGGTAACTACATCACCGTCGACCTTCATTGACAAGGTATCAATGTTAATATCATATGCAGAGATTGTCTCGGTGACATCTCTTACTAAATGTTTGCGCTCCTGCGCCAATATCTTGAGACGAACGAGGAATTTTTGTGAACGTGCTGCAGCCCAATCAACATCAATAATGCGCTCTTCCTCAGGAAGATTGGTACCTACAGTGTCACAATCCTTATGGTGAACCGTTATTCCCCTACCCCGCGTGATGAATCCAAGAATGGGATCACCGGGAATTGGATTACAGCATTTTCCAAAGCTGATCATCATATTGTCAATGCCCTGGATGGAAACTCCTTTGGTATTTCTCCGGGCGCGATTGAGAAATGATTCAGCGTAATAGCTTTCTGATTTTTCTTTACGCGGTTTGGAATATTCTTCCGGGAAAAATTTTCCTAGAATTGATGAAACAGTTCTATGTCCTGAGCCAATGGAGGCAATCATTTTTTCTTCAGATTCAAATTTCAGGGTGATATACGCATCTTTAAGATGCTTCCATTCCTTGGCTTTCTTAATCTTACGCAATTCCCGTTCAATTATATCCTTGCCAAGTCGGACACTCTGCTCAAACTCTTGACCCTTGATCCATTTACGAATATTGGATTTAGCCTTTGACGTTTTTACAAATTTTAGCCAGGATGAATTGGGTTTTTGAGAATCGCTGGTAATAATCTCTACCTTATCACCACTCTCCAATTCACTATTTAGAGGTTTAATTCGACTATTCACTTTGGCACCGATACAATGCAAGCCAACCTGTGAGTGAACATCAAATGCAAAATCCAGGGGTGTAGCGCCTAATGGCAAGATGCGAACCTCCCCTTTTGGGGTGTAGACAAAGATTTCATCCTTGTAGAGGTCAATTTTTAAAAGATCCATAAACTGATGGGAGGTTGTTTTATCCTCTGTCTGCAGAATATCCACCAGGTTTCTTAACCATGTCACCTGTTGATCAATATCCTCCTGAGATGATTTTGAATCCTGTTCTTTATATTGCCAATGTGCTGCT
Source organism: Fidelibacterota bacterium (assembly GCA_016845065.1). Lineage (GTDB taxonomy): Bacteria > Fidelibacterota > UBA8477 > UBA8477 > JABMPR01 > JABMPR01. The sequence continues at coordinate 153,039 of JAERTG010000023.1, forward strand.
ACACCTTCTTCAGCTGTGTCATCCATTTCTTTGGTTCGAATCTGGACCTCGACTGGAAAACCATCAGGTCCAACAACGGTGGTTTGTATACTCTGGTACCCGTTTGATTTGGGTTGGGCAATGAAATCTTTAAATCGTTCCTGAATGGGTGTATAAAAGGCATGAATCAATCCCAGAACACTATAGCATTCCTCGACTCGCTCTACGACAATTCTCACAGCATAAATATCAAATACATCTTCAAAGGGTCGATTCTGATCCCGCATTTTTCGGAAAATGGAATAGTGGGTTTTAAATCTACTTTTGTAAATGGCTTCAAACCCTGCATCTCCCATTTTTTCTTTAACAGGTTCCAAAAATTTCTGGACATACTTCTCAAAAAAGGCCTGTCGCTTTGGAATAAGTTTGTGCAATTCCTGTGATGCTTTCGGTTCAAGGATATCGAAGATAAGATCTTCCATCTCTGATTTAATTCTATACATCCCCAAACGGTGTGCAAGAGGAGCATAAACATCTCTGGTTTCACGGGCAATACGTCTTTGTTTTACTGCAGGCAAGTGTTTGAGAGTTCTCATATTATGAAGTCTATCTGCAAACTTGATAATGATAACCCGTATGTCATCGGCAACAGAGAGGAGCATCTTCCGAAAATTGACGGCTTGTTTATCTTCTTCACTACGGAATTTGATGTCTGAAAGCTTGGTAACTCCATCCACAAGGGTGGCAACTTCTTCTGAAAATTCTTGTTCAACATCCTTGTGTGTATAGCCTGTATCCTCAATAACATCATGGAGGAGTGCTGCAGATATAGTGACAGGATCCAGCTTCATATCTGCCAGGATTGTGGCCACCTCAACGCAATGAGTGAAATAAGGTTCACCAGATTTTCTCAATTGACCCTGGTGAGCTTTCTTCCCAAAATTATAGGCACGCCAGACAAAATCTTCGCCACTGGGCCCCACTGCATTGCTTCCACCCATCAGATCAATAATTTCCTGGAAGTCAGTGGGATACTTTGCGCCATCCGTGTTAAGTATTCTATCTAGTATTGCCGCAGCCATTAGAAGGGTTCAGGGGCTCCTTCATTTTGTGGGGCTGATGGTGCATACGCCGAAAGGTTTTCAAAGGAAGCGAATTTATCAATAAAACTAAGCTTCACCGTTCCTGTAGGACCATTACGCTGTTTGGCTACAATTAATTCAGCAATACCCTCCTGGGTATTTCCATTGTCATCAAGGACACCATATTTTTCAGGACGATAGATAAACATAACAACATCAGCATCCTGCTCGATGGAGCCAGATTCACGTAAATCAGAGAGGATGGGTCGTTTATCGCCCCCTCTGGTCTCCACTGCACGAGATAGCTGGGAGAGAGCAATAATGGGTAGATCAAGTTCTTTAGCCAACATTTTAAAGGAGCGGGAAATTTGACTAATTTCCTGTTGACGGGATTCAACTCTACCCGTCCCCTGCAGGAGCTGCATATAATCAACAATGATGCAATCAATTTCTTTGTCAGCTTTTAACCGACGAGCCTTTGCTCGTAACTCAGTAATATTTAGTGATGCAGAATCATCCAGATAGATCTCCGCTTCAGCCAGATTGCCAGCTGCAGTACTGAGACGAGGCCACAAGTTTGAAGGCAAGCGCCCGGTCCTAACTAGGTGGGCATCCACCTTGGCTTCGCTGCAAAGCAGTCGCATGGCCAATTGATAATTAGACATCTCTAGTGAGAATATGCCAATTTTGGTGCCATACTTGACGGCAGCATTGCGTGCTAGCGAAAGTGCCAGAGCAGTTTTTCCCATTGAGGGTCTGGCTGCGACGATGATTAAATCAGATTTTTGGAAACCAGAAGTTATGTCATCCAGAGCGTCAAAACCCGTAGCTACTCCGCGGATACCGCCTGGATTCTCATGAAATTTATCTGCCTGTGCAAAAGCCTCATCCAGCGCACTACGGATCCGAACAAAGTCAGCTGTTTTAAAGCGCTTCTCTGAAAGCTCAAAAATCTTGCTCTCGGCTTTTTCAAGAAGATCATCAACACGTTCGCGGGTTTCATATGCTTCAGTAGATAGCTCTGCTGAGAGCTGAATTAAAGCACGGAGAGCGGAACTTTCCATGACCAATCGGGCATAATATCGGGCATTGGCTGTGGATGGAATTTTTTCAGTCAATTCTGTGATATAATATGCACCACCAGCCGCCTGGAGATCGCCACTCCGATTCAATTCATCGACAACAGAGATCTGGTCGACAGGTTCACCACGGGCATCCAGATTAAGAATGGCGTTAAATATTTTTTGGTGAGCAGGACGATAAAAACTCTCTGGCTCTAAAAACTCCATAGCTGAGGAAAGAGCCATACGATCCAACATCATGGATCCAATGACGCTTTGTTCGGCTTCTTCGTTGTGGGGTGGTAGTCTTAGATTTTGACTGGTCTCGCTCACGCCTGCTCCCCTCTCTTTTCTAGATACATCTGTCGGATTTTCTTGAAATCGTCCCAGGCAGGACGTTTCCAGTTGGGATTTCTCAATAGAGCTGCGGGATGGTAGGTCACAACCATATCAGTTCCGTGATAATCAAAAACCTGACCGCGCATTGAGGTGAGGGAATCCTTACTCCTCAGGAGAGTGGTCGCTGATATCCGACCAAGAGCAACCAGCAGTTTTGGCTTAATCATCTCGATCTGCTTTAATAGATATGTCTCACACTCTTCAATTTCGGCCTTATTGGGATCACGATTATTGGGTGGTCTGCATTTGAGTATGTTGGCGATATAGACATCCTCTCTGCTAAGATCAATAGCTTTAAGAATATCGGTGAGGAGTTTGCCTGAGCGACCGACAAAAGGCAGACCTTCGAGATCCTCTTTTTCACCAGGAGCCTCACCCACGAACATGATATCTGCGTTGGGGTTACCGGCACCAAACACAAAATTGGTACGTGTAGCGCCCAAGGGACAATTCATGCAGCTCTCAATAGCACTCTTGAATTCACCTAGAGTCTTTATATCATCACTCACAGAGATCTTCTCCACATCGGTTTCCTGAATTGATTCAGGCATGTATAAGGGTCCGCCAAATATTTCTAACTCTTCTTTGACGAAGGCTTTTATTTGGTCGGTCTTGTTCATCACCTCGAAAGCCTCCTGAGCAGTTAGGCTTCTTCAGTTTCCTCTTCAGTTGAGGTACCATCATCAAACATGGCCTGTTTTTCCCACTTGAGGTCACCGGATAGAAATTCAGTAAGACCAACAGTGGTGGGTTTCACAACTGCATCGGCTGCTTCTCTATCTATTTCAGTGTCAACTTCGTAGGCTGGTGCCATCTCATCTTCACCACTGATTTCTTCAAGGTTTTCTTCTTCACGACGACGTTCTTCTTCGATGACATAACGATCACCAATGATCTGTCTCGCTCTTTTAGCGATCACAGTCACTGCCTCAAAAATATCTTCGGTATGCTCTTCGATTTTTCTGAACGGTACTGTCTGTAAACCCATTTATATACTCCTTTGTTGTTGATATATTTGGTTTTCTAATATTTCGGTAAATGCGTTAACTGCTTCGCTTAACTCAGAGTTAACGATGGTATAGTCAAATTGTTTTCCCAATTCCATTTCTTCGGGCATGCGATCCAGGCGGATTCTGATCTGCTCAGGACTATCTGTCTTGCGATTAATGAGCCTTTGTTCCAATGCTTCAACTGAAGGTGGCTCTATAAAAATAGAGATGCTATTGTCGGGATAGGCTTTTTTCAAATTTATGCCTCCCTTAATGTCGATATCAATGAGCAGCAGTTTGCCTTGCTCAAGTGCTGCATCAACATATGAACGCAGGGTTCCGTAATAATGTCCATTTTTTGAGTAGACTTCCTGCCACTCAACCAATTCATTGCGCTCAATACGTTGAAGGAAATCAGCCTTACTGATAAAAAAGTAATGCTCCCCTTCCACTTCGTAATCTCTTTGAGGTCGAGTGGTGACAGAGACTGAGAATTGAATCTCAGGATTTTTTTCCATAACGGCATTTTCAACCGTTCCCTTACCAGCCCCCGAAGGTCCAGCCACAATGATCAATCTTCCTTGCTGGGATGTCATTGAATATTTTGCACCTGTTCTCTTATACGTTCAATTTCATTTTTCAGTTCAACAACAGCATGACCTATTGGTGTTGAATTGGCCTTGCTACCAATAGTATTGGCTTCACGATTCATCTCTTGAAGCAGGAAGTTTAATCGCTTCCCTGCATCACCGTTATCCACCATCAATTCCCGGAAATGTTGAATATGAGCGTCCAGGCGAGTCAATTCTTCAGCAATGTCAAGTTTGTCGCTCCAGAGGACTATTTCCTGTTCCAGTCGTTTCTCATCAATCTGAGATTCACCCTCTATGCTACTGCCAGCTATCTTTTTACGCATCTTTTCAGCGATGAGTTCCAAGCGGCCACTATCTTCAGCATGAATTTTGGTGGTAATCTTCACAATATTGCTTAATTGCTCAAGAATTGCCTCTTCCAGTAACTGCCCTTCACGCAATCTCATGGCCTGTAATTGCTCTGAAGCCTTCTCAATGAGTATTAAAACAGCATCATTGAACTTTTCCTGGTTCTTTTCATCTGTGTCATATGTGATAACATCTGGGAAGCGAAGAAGTTCTGCGATGGATAAAGATTCGCTGTCACGATCTAAAATCTGAGCGCTATTGTTAGCAATTTTTTGGTAATGACGCAATAAGTCCTCGTTCATCCGTGGTTTACCAATAGCTGATTGATCCGTCCCCATATTCATGGTAAGGGTCACTCTTCCACGAGTCAATAGTGACTGTAAATGTGTTCTGGCACCATCTTCAACTTTTTCGTAACCGCGGGGTAGTCGCATGACGAACTCAAGGAAGCGACTATTCACCGCTCTCAGCTCAATAACTACCTTCAGATCACCAATTTTTTCTTCAGCCCGGCCATAGCCGGTCATACTTATTAGCATAGGTCCTCTCTAAAACCAACATTTCAAACTACTTAGGCATTTCATCTCAACTTATCAGACGAAATGTTGGAGCAAAGCCGCATAGTATAATTTTTGGTTATAGCTATGTCAAAAGATATATTGAAGTTAGCTCAATATTTTTTCATTAAGATTAGATATTTGATACAGATGGGGTTTATGATTGAATTGACTGAAGTTATTTTGGACTCTGCGCTACCCCTTGCACTAAGGGAGTTCTACAGATCGAATCACCTTACGCGAGCTACTAAAAGTCGCGCTTACTCCACTCCTCGCGAGGGTATACATCTGCATGAAATCAGTGCGCCCATTTTCAACTTCGGAATTTTCAAATGTCGTCCAGTTCGGTGCAAACTTGAGTGGGATGTTTAAGCCAATGGAAGTAATAAGTCTTTTATTGTCCAGAAATAGGAACCCGTTTTTACGCGTGGCATCTACAGGTACCCACCCTTTTACGGGCAAATAGATTTCTGACCAGACATGTGCCCCTGTGTTATCGGGTACAAAATTAAACCCTGATTGTTGACGAGCCGGGATACCAGCAATTCGACACATGGTCATAAATAGAGCAGAATATTGACCGCAATCCCCACTCAATGTTTCCAAGGCATTTCTAACTCCGCGCTTTTCTGGTGGATAAACATATGTCATGGACTTCTGAACCCATTTATAAATAACTTCAGCCTGATCAACAGGATTTGCAATATTCTCTAAAAGCTGAAATACCGTATCAACCAGACCCACATCCTGCTCCAGGAATAACTCTGATCGAACATATTTATCCCTGATCTCTGGTGGGATTTCACCCCAATGATTACGCTCTGCAATTTTATCTATTTCGGGTCGATAGTCGAAAGTGATGTATTTAAATGTCCTGGTTATGATATAATTTCCGCCAGGTTTGAAGGAAGGATGCCAGTTCAAGATTTGATTCCCATACTCCGGATCCATGTAAATATCGTGGGGTTTGGGATGAATGGTTGATCCAGAGAGCACCATTTGAGTGGGAAAATCTCGAATATCTGAACTCCAGATATGGAGTGTAGGAGTTTGATCCACCGCCAGACCCTGAGCTTGATTGGATTCAGCCAGGGCATCTCCTGTGAGCAATCTCATATTTTCGATTCTAACAGTTAACACTCCTGTCACCAATCGAGGATTCGAGAACTCATGTGTTACATTTTTCAGTGCATCCCTGAGAATAAGTATTTCCTCAGGATCAGGAAGAGCAGCCTGATGGCTACACGAACTAATAAGTAGCGATAACACTAGAGCTAATACTCGTAATAGACTGTTATACAGCGTCTTGTAGGATTTCATTGAACTAATTTTGCTCATTTAGTGTGTTTGGGATAGCGAAGATAAGACTTAATCCTGCTAAGCTCACCTTTTGATATTCAAGTGTGCTATAGGGTAATTGCCCCTTGAAATAGCTAAGCAATATTTTCACAGGTGTTTCAGTCTGTCTTGCGAGTTCAATTCCAGCACCGAGTCTCATGTTAGGGATATATTTATTGTGCTCATAATACTTCATATCAAGCCCTACTAGCAGAGCAAACCCAGGCTTTTTGGGGAGTGGATAAATCCAATCGCCACCCAACTGAAACAGCAGACGTCTACGGACTGTGTTGGGCGAGACATTATAGCCAGTCACACCATATAAATTCCACCCCTTAAATTTCTTATATAACGTGAGATCCAGCTGCTCATAATTTTGAGTTCGGAGTGTGGGAGTCACTATAAAATTGCGTATGATATAATCATCGCCCAGGTGTGAAGATTGATGAAACAAACTGATCCGAATTAAGGATTGCGTATTGAACTGATAGTGAAAGACACCTGAAATACGATAATCGGCATTCTGTAGTCCTCCCATAAATGCTTCGCCTACATCGACAATGGAAAACTGAGAGTAGATGGTAAACTCCATACCCACTTCCCATTGCCTGGTGTGTGATGGTACAGAGCGAAGGAACTGTTGGTGCATACTTAAGGAGATAGGGACATACATGAGTTGTTGGGTCTCCCCTTCAACCTCATAGGTCAAAACGCTTATACTTTGCTGACCTGCTGCTGGATCCAGGTAAAGAGATGGGAAGAATGAACCCTGAGGTAACCAACTTAGGTCTGTTGCAATGAGAGGATTCATATGTAGAACACTCACAACCATGAGGCTGATTATCATTTCTATTAATCTGTTCAGAATGTTTCCCCTGAAATAGAGTCCATTTTTTTATAAGGTCTATGATCAGAAGAAAACTATTTTCAACTGGGGACTGAACAACCCTTAATTACAAATTTAAATGAATTGATCTAGAAAAAGTGTATATATGATTAATATTTTATTATTATGTGCGTTTAGAAAGTAATGCGTTTCCAATGTGTTTAATATCTTGAAAGAAATGGCCATAGCAAATTGATCAGAGCCAAATTCCATAATTATATAATTATCCTGTTATCCCTGCTGATACTTACATTCCTGGTACTTTATTCAATCCAAAGTCTTGGATATTTAAACACACCTGTTGAAGAGCGTTACCTTTTAAAGGATCAAGATGCTCTCTATGGTCCCTCTGGACTATATGGACACGGTGTTGGTTTCCTGGCTGCATTCCTCATGTTTTTGTTGTGGTTTTATATTATTCGCAAACACTGGAAGCGCTTGCGGGGTGTGGGTCGGCTGAGCCAGTGGCTCAAATATCATATGTGGTTTGGCATTGTAGCACCACTCCTGGCTGGCTACCATGCTGCGTTTAAGTTTGAAGGACTCATCGGTGTCATGTATTGGGCTATGATTGCAGTTATGCTTAGTGGTATCGTGGGACGATATCTATATGGACACATACCCCGTCGTCGTGATGGACATGAAATGAGCATGAAACAAATCAATACTGAGAGGGCCTCTAAATTACGTTCACTTCAAATGGAATTTGGGATATCACCTGATGATATCAAAAAGTTCCAGGGATTAACCCCACAGTTAGATGGGATTGGTACCTTGTTATCTTTGTACCACCTCGCCGTGTTTGATGTTAAGCGACGATACCAACTGAATCAGATCCTTAAGGACTTTGAGACTCGATACGGGGTGAGTCAGCAAAATCTGATCTTTTTTAAAGAAACAGTTGAGAAGCAACTGGTTATGAGTCAAAGAGTTATCGTGCTTGATGCAGTCAGCAAGGTCTTTCATTGGTGGCATGTCATTCATAAACCGTTTGCCTATGCAATTTTTATTGTCTTAACCTTGCATATCATTCTCACAATAAGTTTTGGATTCACATGGATATTCTAAACAACGAATCTTTCCTATCCTGGTTGTTGGGCGCACTGCTCATCTTCGCCTTTACGATACCCTATCTCATCAGGTGGAAGCGGAAACAGTCTCAGACAGTGGAAAAACTGGATGAGGCGAAACGAATTGGGTCGAATAAAGCCCTCATGCAACACCCCATTATAGATCTATCTAAATGTATTGGATGTGGCATTTGCACAAAAGTATGTCCTGAAGGTGAAGTACTCGGTCTGGTTGGTGGAAAGGCTGTCCTCATCAACGGTAGTAAGTGTGTGGGACACGAAGTTTGTATGGAGAGTTGTCCTGTCGGTGGCATTGAGGTAGGTCTGGGGGATATTTCCAGTAGAGAGGATATTCCACAATTGAGCCCGGAGCTGGAAAGCAACTTTGAAAACATTTATATCATTGGTGAACTTGGTGGATTAGCGCTCATCCGAAATGCAGTAAATCAGGGAACCAGGGTTGCCAATTCCATCCACACTAAACTGAATGGCTCTACACCATCAAAGCCTATCGTGGTGGTTGGGGCAGGTCCAGCAGGACTTTCATGCACCATGTCCCTCATGGAAATGGGGTTGCCAGTGATGCTCATAGATCAGAGTGAACCTGGTGGTACCATACTCCAGTACCCCCGTCGAAAACTTGTCATGGTACAACCCATCGATATGCCAGGTTATGGCGAGATGAGCAATTCAGAATACTCAAAAGAAGAACTACTAGATATTTGGGATCAAATAATTGACAAACACAAACCCGATTTTCGTAGTGGGCACCAATTACAATCCATAGAAAAGGTTGGTGATGGCTATAGCATAACCACTACTGCTGGTGAGTTAATTAGCGATCATGTGGTCCTGGCACTTGGACGTAGAGGTACAGCAAGAAAATTGGAAGTTCCTGGTGAGGATTTAAGCAAGGTTGCATACAAGCTCATGGATGCTGAAACCTACCAAAATAAACATATCCTCGTAGTCGGAGGTGGTGATTCAGCAGTTGAAGCCGCTGTTGGTCTTGGCCAACAAAGAGGCAACACCGTCACTCTCTCTTATCGGAAAAATGGTTTTGCGAGAATAAAGAGCAGAAATGATGAGCAAGTCCGCAGGGCGGTCAAAAATGGATGGATAAATATCCTGTACGAGTCCACAGTCGATTCAATCAGTGATGATCATGTAATCATCAATCATCTCGAAGATAAGAAACAAGTCCAAAATGACTATGTCTTCATTTTTGCTGGGGGTATCCCGCCCTTCAAGCTGATGAATTCAATTGGCATTCAATTTGGGACCTCAACTCTTTCATGAGGTTTTCTTTCCTTGGGCTTCTTGTTTTCCTTTTTTGCTCGTTACGACTAGAGGCTCAATTGAGCCCAGGTCCCCTAGCAGCACCCCATGCTCACCTCTCTGGCCTGACAAATTGTTTGACCTGTCACACCTGGGGCAGCAAAGATTTAAGTCCAAAATGTCTAGAATGTCATACGCCTATCCAAACCAGGATAACTGAAGAACTCGGCTTTCATGGAAACCTTGAGGAATTGGACTGTCTTGGTTGTCATATCGATCATCTGGATCGTCAATTTGAAATGATACACTGGGAGCCTTCTCAGAAAGACTTCGATCACATCCAAACAGGTTATGAGCTCGAAGGTAAACACCTCATGCTCAACTGTGGGGAGTGTCATAATAGGGATTTTATCATTTCTGAGGATATTTTGGAATATGCCCGGTCCCAAAAGACTGCTGATGTGCTTTCCACTACCTTCCTTGGCCTAGGGAGCGAGTGTGCCAGCTGCCATATCGATGTGCATGCCAAAGAATTTTTAGATCAGACCTGTGACGATTGTCATGACGAGACCAATTGGGAGACAGCCAGGGTTGACTATGATCATGATTTTGATACCAATTTCCCATTACGCGGGGCGCATAAAATATTGGACTGTGAAAAATGCCATACAACAACCCAGGATGCCTATGGTGATTTTCAGGCACAGCGCTTTTCGGGATTGAATTACACGCTTTGTACAGATTGCCATGACGATGAACACAAGGGATCCTTTGGTTCAGATTGCCTCAAGTGCCATACTGAAAATACTTTTAAACAGGTGGAATTAACCGGGGTTTTCAATCACCAGAGAACACGGTATCCCCTGGTAGGCAAACACATCAACGTCGAGTGCGAGCTCTGTCATACACAGAAAGATCGCTACAACTTGACTTCAAGTTTTGATCAGTGTTCAGATTGCCATGCGGATAACCACGAGGGCATTTTCCAGAAACCAGATCGTGATAATTCCTGTGACCAATGCCATAGCGTCCGAGGTTTTTTTCCGCCATTATTCGGTGTGATCGAACATAGAAATACTCGTTTTGAACTTGATGGAGCTCATCTAGCTCAACCATGCATCTTTTGCCATGAACAGGATTTTGAACCTGTCTACCAATGGGAACCCTTGAATTGTCATGTTTGTCATGCCACCATCCATGGAAGTCAGTTCTTGGACTATCAACAAAATGGGAACTGGTGTGAAAGCTGCCACAGGACCTCAGATTGGAGCGATCTTACATTTGATCATAGCGCAACATTTTTCCCTTTGACTGGGAAACACATTGAGATGGATTGTTCTGCCTGCCACATTAGCAACATGGAGATAATCCAATATGAGGATACTGATACCAGTTGCAGCAAATGCCATATTGATGTGCATTCACAGCAATTTGAGGAACAGAGTTGCAAGGATTGCCATAGTACCGAGAAATGGAAAATTCCCGAGTTTGATCATTTCACCCAGACCTCTTTCTCATTGGATGGTCAACATGAAAACCTGGAATGTGGTCAATGCCATAAATTTGAGCCAAAATTGAATACCATTCGTTTTAAACCGATTCCTCATGAGTGTCAGGATTGTCATAGTTTTGGGGATTTTAAAAGATGAAAATGCTGCTATCCATCTGCCTCCTCATGGTGAGTAATCACAGCATTGCTCAGGATACAGAAGGTATTGAAACGGATTTAACCTGTGAAGTATGCCATGCCGGGGGTGATTGGACCTCTGATATTGGACAGAATTTTGATCATATCATGACAGGCTATGAATTAGCGGGTACCCATGCAGATATAGATTGCGGAAGATGTCATACTGGATCGACACCCGCTGAAAAGCATAATTTTGGGCAGGTCTCCCAGGATTGTGTCAACTGTCATGAAGATATTCACAATGATCAATGGGGACAGGATTGTGAACGCTGCCATTCCCCAGATAGTTGGACATTATCCACGCAGCAGCAGAATCATAATTTAACCAATTTCCCCCTACAGGGACCGCACAGGAGTTTGAGTTGTGAGAGCTGCCATCTCAGTAATCCGGGTTCTGGAGCAACACTTCCTTTAAATTGTAATGGCTGCCATTCTGAGCAATACAATGCCAGCAATAATCCATCACATCAAATTTTGAATTTGGGAACTGATTGTGTAGCCTGTCATGCTCCCCAAAGCAATCGGTGGACCGCTTCTGTGTTCGATCACAATGATACGGGTTTTTTCTTATTGGGGATGCACCATGAGGCTAGTTGTGCCAGTTGCCACACTCAGAGTGCTGACAACACACCACTGGAATGTGTGGGTTGCCATATGAATGAATTTGAGTCAAGTCTTACACCACCCCATCTGGAAGAAGGTTATCCGCTGGACTGTGAATCCTGCCATGACAGCTTCACCTGGGAATCAACCTTCCTTCACGAACAAACCGGCTATCTTCTTGAAGGTGCCCACGAAACCACATTGTGTGTCGACTGCCATGAAGATCAAAATTTTGACAATACTCCAGAAACCTGTAATGACTGTCATAGTAGTGACTGGGAGACTTCTGAAACACCACCACACGAGGATGCAGATTTTGACGAGATCTGCGAGGATTGCCATACCACGACCGCGTGGTTACCCAGTCTATGGAATCATGATACTGACTCTGAATATCCCTTAACTGGAGCTCATATTGGTCCCAGTTGCGAGGACTGTCACACTAGCTCTCCCTACTCAGAACAGCCCTCTGAATGTGTAGATTGTCACCAATCAGATTACGATGAATCGCTTGAGCCTAATCATGTAACTAGCAATATTCCAACGACATGCGAGGTTTGTCACACGACAGCTAATTGGGAATCAGAAGAAATTGATCATACTCAGACTGCTTTTCCATTAATTGGAGCACACACTGAAATTGAGTGTAATGTTTGCCATGCAGAAGGTTATGATTTACCTACAGATTGTGAGGGCTGTCATCTTCCGGATTATGTTTCAACCACAAATAGTCCCAGTCCTGATCATACCCAATATGGATTCAGTCAGGACTGTCTGATTTGCCACAGCCAGGTTAGTTGGAAGCCATCTTCATTCGACCATGATCCTGCTCTGACAGGATTTGCAATCCAGGGAGCTCATGTCACCCTCCTCTCTCAAAATTGTTATGCCTGCCATGAGACTGATCAGTGGACAGGGCTTTCCTCCGATTGTTTTGCCTGTCATCAGAGCAATTTCGAAAGCACTAGCGATCCTGATCATGGAGAAAATGGTTTACCCCAAAATCTTTGTGAGACATGCCACTCTCAGGATGCCTGGGAGCCATCCCTATTTACCCATGAGGCCACATCAATCACCTGTGTGACCTGTCATTTGGTTCAATACACTGGCACTATTGATCCGCCGCATGCTGAGTTGTCCTTCCCCCAGGACTGTTCGGATTGTCACACAACAGATAAATGGTCCCCTAGCAGTTTCGTTCACGATGTTGAGACAGTAGGTTTTCTAACAGACGGTGCTCATCAGGAAATTAATTGCAACAGTTGTCATGACACCTGGGCCCCGCCTACAGAAATTAGAACCTGTGCTTCATCCTCTTGCCACCTGGAAAATTTTACAGAGAGTTCAAATCCTCCTCACGAAACCATGAACTTCTCTCAGAACTGTACTGATTGCCACTCCACCACAGCCTGGAGTCCATCGGCTTTCCAGCATGACCAGCAGAATACCGGTTATCCCCTGGATGGCGCTCATACTGATGTTGTCTGCCAGAATTGTCACTCTCCATGGGAAATTGTCGCTGAGGTCAGAACTTGTTCTGATGGGAGCTGCCACGCAGACAATTATTCAGGATCCAGCAACCCACCACATGAAACTATGGGCTTTACTCAGACCTGTGAGGACTGTCATTCCACGATGGCGTGGGTACCATCTCAATTTGTCCATGATACACAGACAACAGGGTATCCTCTCGAAGGAGCTCATGAGCTGGTTGAATGTCAGAGTTGTCATTCCCCCTGGCAAATTGTTCCAGAAATCCGAACATGTGCTGATGGGAGTTGTCATTTGCCTGATTATAATGCCGTAACTGATCCAAATCATGCTTCTGCTTCATTTCCACTGGATTGCGAAACCTGTCATAGCATGACCGCCTGGGAGCCTTCAACATTTGATCACGATGGCCAGGATTTTCCAATTTTTAGCGGTCAGCATCGTGGTGAGTGGGATGATTGTTCACAATGCCATGTCGATGCCAATGATTTTGGCGTTTTCACCTGTTTTGGTGGTGGCTGTCATAATATCGCTGAAATGGACGATGTACATTGCGATGGCACCGATTGTGAGAGTTGCAATGGGAACACCTACCCTGTTTCGGGAGTCACACCTGAAGATTGCTATACTTGTCATCCCACAGGTGATGATGATGATTGTGAAGGCGATCTGTTTAACTTCTTCAAAATAAGAACACTTCCCCAGCCCACTGAAAAGAAAACTAATGAAACTCATTAGACTGACATTTTTTCTGGTTTTATCCACTTTGGTTGGGCAATCACAAATGGTTGAAGACCGATCATGCCTGGAGTGTCACTTGTCAGGATCATGGCTCCCATTATCAGAAACACCCCGTTTTGATCATAACCGGGTCACAGATTTCAAGCTAATCTACAAACACTCGGATCTGGCTTGCAGCCAGTGTCACACCGGTGGATCAATTGATGAATTTCATACTTTCTCTGTGAAAGGAGATCAATGTGTGGACTGTCATCAGGATATTCATCAGAATTATTGGGGTAGCGATTGCGAGACTTGCCACAGCCCACAGAATTGGGATGCAGCCATGGCATATCGCAGGCACAATCAAACACTCTTCCCCCTCCTGGCCGCGCATCAATCACAAAGCTGCTATTTGTGTCATACGACCCTGGGCATGATACCCACTCTGGATTGTCATGTATGCCACAAGGCTGATTTCAGCCAGGATCTGCCTGCCCATGCTGACCTATCTCCAGTAACAGATTGCTCAACCTGTCACGCCCCTACCCGGTGGGATCAAATATTAGCTATAAACCATGATGTCTTTTTCCCCATTCATAGTGGACAACATCGTGGCGAATGGAATGCTTGCACCGATTGTCATGAGCAGTCAGGGGATTATCAGGTGTTTACATGTTTTGGATCTGGTTGCCATGATGAGGCTGACATGAACGATGAACATTGTGAGGGCAATGATTGTGAACAACGTAGTGGACTCACTTACCCACGCACTGGAGTAAACTCAAATGACTGTCTTGCCTGTCACCCAAGAGGGAATGAATAATATGCGGGGATTGATGAGTTGTCTCTTTATGCAAGGTGTATTGCCTATCATATTCATGACTTTGATTGTGGGCAGTTTATCTGGTCGAGAACTTGTAGAAGGCTCCATTACTTATATCAGCCGCGATCAAGCCTATATTGATCTGGGGAAGAAGTCCGGTGTCCAAATTGGTGATAGTGTTCAAGTCTATCGTGATGATGTTTTGTTGGGGGTTGCTCGCATTTCTCAATCAAGTGGAGCCTCCTCAGCTATGGAGGCACTGGAACCGGCAGATATTCCATGGGATATCGGTGATAATGTTGCACTCGAGGTCACTTTAGCGCAAATACCTCAAACCCCCACTATTGCTTCTTCTGAAGAAGCGACTAAATCGAAGCCAATGGCTCAGGTATTTCTGGATAGTAGTTCTTATGCTCCTAGGACTCCCAGCAATATGACTCTGGATTCTGATAGATTTTCACCTGCATTTACGGGATACATCTCAACACGCGTCTCTGATAGAGGTGGTGATACCAGCGGAGTACGAGAAACAACTGGCTCCATCTATGGTCAGTTCAAGATTTTGGACCTGGGAATAAGACACCTCGATGTAAGTACGTATGTGCGCAGCAATCGGTCATTCAGAGATTCCAGTTCCCATACAAGCATATACTCAATAATGATGAGTTATGACGATCCCAGCAGTCGTTTTAGCTATTTAATGGGACGTATGTACCATCCACAATTCTCTATGCTGGGCACCATAGACGGTCTAGGGATGACTTGGAGATCAAATCGCCGAGTGTTGGCTGTAGCGGCCGGTTTGATGTCAAATGTGAATGACATACAGGATCAGGTTCAACGTAATAAATTTGGAATCCTTGATGAGGAAAAATTCAAATGGGGTAAGATGCAATTTGGAGTTATTGGGGAAACCGAATCTGGGGCATTCTCCAGAAATTATTTGCTACTAGGCTCTACCGCAAAGATTGGTTCAAAGCTACGACTTCGGGGCTATAGCGAATTTGATCTCGATTTACAGGATCAATCTCAATTTCAGAGAACCCTGTCCCTCACTCGCTTCCGTGCTTCCGTCAGTTGGCGTCCATGGCGTTCATTCATTAGCTCCACTCGCTATAGTTACCGAGAAAATGTGGTAGATTTACTTGATACGGCACAAACCGAGTATGAAAAGGCAGCGAGACACACTTTTAATTCCAATCTTAGTTTCATGTTTGGATCTGGTCTGACTCTCACCGGTCAAGCCAGTTTCCGAGGGGATCACAGGAACCGGCAAATAAAAATCTTTGGCTTATCGATGAATCACCGAAAATTTACCACTCAAGCCATTTCCCTGAATGCAGGTGGTATGCTAATGTTATCCTACTTAAGTGAAGGAGGTCGGGTATACGCCTCTCTGGGCAAGGCCGTACTCCCCTGGCTTGATGTCGATTTATACGATGAGATATTTCTCTACAAAATATTGGGTGAATCAAGTTTTAGAACCCGGCACCTGCCTGAAGTATCGTTTTCTGCCAAAGTTCCTGGATTGCAGCGACTCAGAGTGCGTACCCGTTTTGAAATTGAAAAGGGTGAATTGCTTTATCGGATCAGTCTTTCTGCCTCAAGACAGTTTTGAGACTAATCAATAAACCCTCACCACTGGCGTGATGAGGGTTTGCATAGGATTCTTCTACTACTCTATTCGTAGCGTAAAGATTTCACAGGATTGGCTACTGCTGCCTGATACGATTGCCAGGCTACTGTAAAAACTGCGACAACCATTGCAATCAACGAGGCTCCAACGAAAATCAGAATACTCATATCAATCCGATAAGCATAATTTTGAAGCCATTCACCCATAGCATAGTAGGCTAGGGGAATCGCCAAAGCTACCGCAATCACCATGAGTTTGAGGGTATCCTTTGATAGGAGAAGAAGCACATTTGCTACAGAAGCTCCCAAGACTTTTCGGATACCAATCTCTTTGGTGCGCTTTTCAGCATTAAATGAGGCTAGTCCCAGGAGACCAAGGGTAGCAATAAATATCGCCAGCCCAGCAAACAAGAGGACAATATCAGCTGATTGTCGTTCAGTCCGATACAGTTCAGCATACAATTCATCGAAGTGAGAATACTCCAGAGCCTGTTCTCCAGCATAATTCTTCCATGTATTTTCTATGTGAGCCAGGATACCTTCCAGACGATTTGGATCATATTTAACAGTAACGAATTTGCCCCAGTTTGGTCTAAATCGAGCCGTTCCATCACCCATAAGAAACATTGCCATGGGACGAATCTCATTCTGTGGAGATTCGAAATGATAGTCTTCAACCACACCGATAATTTCAATGGGTACTGGATCCCTGCGGAAAAACGTCAGAAGGTCCTTGCCAACAGGATCCTCAACACCGAACGCCTTAACCGCAGCTTGATTCAGGATAACCCCATTGGTATCCGATCCTCGCTCTCTTGAGAAAAAGCGACCTTCGGCCATGCTGAGTTCATACACATCAGCATAATCGTGATCCACTAGGAAGCTGGCTACCAGTCGGGTTTCCTCAACACCGTTCACGACCATGGTAGAGGCATTTCCATTGACACCGTCTTCATTTCCTGGGATAACCGTACTGTTACTTACTATAATTGCACCAGGATCATCCCTCAGACTGGCTTTAAAGGCCTGAATTGTACGTCCAATATCATCCGTTTTCTCTACAATCAGTAGATTATCAGGATTTAGTCCTAAATCCTTTGTCTGGATGAAATTCAGTTGATCTCTAATTATCATTGTCGAAATAAGCAGGGTTACCGATACTGAAAACTGAAAAATAACCAAACCGTTTCGTAACCAATTTCCACCCTTAGATGTAACTGTATTTCCTTTTAGAACCTTGAGTGGGTTGAAAGAGGACAACAAAAAAGCAGGGTAGCTTCCGGCAAGTAATCCCACTGGTATAACCCAAAGCAATATGATAGGTAGGTCCGATAAGCTCAATGTCAAAGGGGTATCAATCAATTCTGCAAACCAGGGTAAAATGGACTGTACCATCACGATCGCGAGTGAAAATGCAATAAAGGTCACAAATATGGATTCAGCAAGAAATTGGATAATTATTTGTCTGCGAGTCCCACCCAGGGTCTTGCGAATTCCTATTTCACGTGCGCGACTCATTGATCTAGCAGTAGATAAATTCATATAATTAATACAAGCTAGTAGAAGAATAAAAATGGCTATATATCCAAATATTTTCACGGTTTGTCCATCACCATTCACCTCAAATTCCCCTAACAACTGTGAGTACAAATGAATGTCAGTTAAGGGTGTGAGAAAGAATGCGTATGCATCTCCCCTCTCTACTAATTGGTCAAATGATATACCGAGGAATTGCTGGACTTCTGGTCCCACGTACTTTTTGATCAGATCAGGGAATTTTGCTTCGAACTCAGCTGCACTGGCACCATCAGCAAGCAGCAAATAGGTCTGAAAATTATTACTTAACCAGTTTGCATTACGATCAGGATTATAAGAAACCATCGATCCCAGAAAGTCAAAATGCCAGTGTGAATTATCTGGGAATTCCTGAACCACGCCAGTCACGGTAAAATCGGTTCTATTATCAGAATTGAGCACTTTCCCGAGAGGATCGACATCACCAAAGTACTTTTTAGCCATACGTTCAGTAATCACAACGCTAAAGGGTTGTGTCAGGGCCGTTTTAGGGTCGCCGAGTACCATGGGGATGGTGAATACGTCAAAAACCGTTGAATCTGCCTGGAACCAACGCTCCTCAGAAAAGACCTTATCTTCATAACGCAAGACTGGGAACCCTGTATTTCGGATGCGTGTATAGTTAACCACTTCAGGATATTCTTCCAGCATGGTAGGTCCAGCAGGAGCAGCCGAATTAGTCATTCTAAACTCATTGTCCCCCAGTTTACCTTCAAGATTCAAACGATAAATGTTATCAGCACTGCCATGGAATCTATCAAAGCTTCTTTCATAATCGACAAACATCAGGATCAGGATACAAGTGGTCACACCGATAGCCAATCCTACTATATTGATAAAGGCATATAATCTTTGCTTAATCAGAGATCTAAACGCCACTTTTATATAACTTAACCACATATTACCACTCCTATTTGGTGTATAGTAGATCTCCTAGACATGAAAATTCCCGTTCAGGGTTTCATCTGCAATCTTACCATCGAATAAATTCACAGTCCGATTCCCGTACGCAGCATAGGCTGGGGAGTGTGTCACCATGACGATGGTTGTACCCTGCTTATTCAAATCCTTCAGCAAGTTCATCACTTCATCGCCATGTTGGGAATCAAGATTTCCAGTTGGTTCATCTGCGAGGACAATTTTTGGGTTGGTTATCAGGGCTCTAGATACAGCAACACGCTGCTGCTGTCCTCCAGAGAGTTGCTGCGGATAATGACTACTTCTATGGCCTACACCCATCTTTTCCAGCATGGTACTGACACGCTCTTTGCGCTCAGCAGTGGGAACGCCAAGATAGAGTAAGGGTAGTTCAACATTTTCAAATACACTGAGCTCGTCTATGAGATTAAAGCTTTGGAATACAAAGCCAATATTCTCTTTGCGGAAATCTGCTCGTTGTGTTTCTGAGTAGTCACTTACTTCTTCTCCCAGAAAATGGAACTTACCTGAACTGGGATTGTCCAGTAAACCAAGGACATTCATCAAGGTGGACTTACCACAACCTGAAGGTCCCATAATGGATACAAATTCACCCTCATTTATGTTGAGATCAATTTCGTTCAATGCTGTAGTTTCCACTTCGTCTGAGCGAAATACTTTATTGAGTTTTTCCGTCTTTATCATTGTATTCTCCTAGATTGATTTTTTCATGTTTCATTTTTAAAAAATAATTGCTCGTAGTCTCCAAACTGGTGGTAGCTACTTGTAATGACTTGATCACCAGGCTCGAGGCCTTCAAGAACTTCATAATAATCCTGATTTTGTCTCCCAAGCTTCACTTCACGCTTACTGGCACTTTGACCACCTTCATCCAGGACATAGACCCATTGGCCTCCAGTTTCTTGATAAAATCCACCTCGTCTTAAAAGAATAGCTTCCGATGAGTTACCCAGCTCCAGACGCATGTGGATGGTTTGACCACGTCGAATGTCTTCTGGCTCAATCTCCTCAAAGCCGAGTTCAATGCGAAACTGACCGTTGACCACTTCAGGATATATCTTGTTTAGAAGAACGGTGTATTCTTTGGAGCCTATACTAAAATGTGCAGGCTGGTTAAGCTGAACTCGAGTGATGAAGTGTTCATCAACGGGAGCGCTGACCTTAAATCCATCCAGGATATCTATCTGTCCCAGACGTTCTCCTCGAACCTTCGCTTCACCGATTTCTGCATTTAAAGAGGTTAATTGACCAGATACTGGGGCAGTGATTACAAGATTATCCAAGTTTTGTTTCACGATTTCCATATTATCCTGCATGCGCTGCAGACCACTTTCCAACTGTTCCACCTGAACTTCCCGGTAGATTGAGTCCTGCTCAAATGATTGGAGTGTAAGAACGCGTTTTTTTACCAAAAATTGATAATCGTCCCTGCTGGATTCGTATTCTTCGCTGGAGATCATGTCCTTATCAGCAAGTTTATCATTGCGCTCGTAGATACGTTTTGCTTGCAGTATTTGATAATCCAGATCCAATAATTGGGACTGGATGTTCAGGCGATTTTGCTGCATAGCTAATTTGGTATTACGAAGGTTATTGCTCTGCTGGAATAGCTCTGCTTCCCGATACATGATATCAAGCAATAAATTTGTATTTGCCAGACTGATTATCTTGTCACCTTTCTGAACATAAGTGCCTGCTTCGATATACCTTGATTCTACCCTACCACCTTCAATTGCATCAAGGAAATAAGTTTTGATAGGAACTACGGCTCCGCTGAAAGCAATGAACTCCTGGAATTCTCCATTTTCTACGGTGCTGATGCCTATGCGACGATTGTCAATTTTTAAACTATCATTACGCTTAGCACCCACGACAAGTGCTGAAATGATTACAATAGCCGCCCCTGCGATAAGAGTGTAGGGCTTATATTTGCTCCATGCAGATCTTTCAATTATTTTATCCATTATTTTCCCAAACTAGCTGTTTGCACCCTCACGAATGCTCAATTTGTCTCGAATTTCGTTTCGCTTCGAATGCAGGTTTCGAGTAAGTGTCATACCATCCTTTATCACAAGGCCCATGCCAAGGTTGCAGAAGACAACCCTATGTTACTGTTTCATATTTGGTTAGGATATATTCTGACAGCAAAGTCAAAATGAATTCGCCAATATTATTACTCATATCGATATAGAATGCATATCAATTATATATGGTTATTCAATATTATTGGATCAATCGTTCTATTCCATGTGAGAGCTGTTTATAAAAAGAAAATAGTCCCGGAAATATCCGAGACTTGATGTCACCGAGAATGGTATTTCCGGTGAATAATTAATTAATGGATTATTGTAATAAGCTGATACATGTGAAAAAAGAAAGATGATTCGCCTTTGGATCATGGACTTTCTACGATTGTCAAGGTGGTCAGATTGCGATGGCAGAGATGAAATACTCACCAGCAAATAGTAATAGACTACCCCTGACTGGATAGGAGTAAGAAACAAGATTTGAATCTATAGCTGACAGAATTCGAGGATCAAGGGTGAAACCTACAGAAAGCTCAGAGTCCTCGAATAGTTCAGACTCACTACTCAATTCAGCAAAGGATTCATCATGTCTACATTAGGATCTGAGAGAAATATATTGGGATTGCACCCTACTTTGAAAGAGATTCATCAGAATATAGATTAATTTTATCCACATCATCCAAACCGGAAAGTTCCTTGACCAGGTCATTACCTTTTGATGAGTTTTTAAGCGTTACATAATAGGATATTTCGTACTGCTGACTACTTCCCAATGATCTTACGTTGATCATGGTGTGTGATCTGCAGTGTGACTGTATGATGCCTAAATAGAGTGGTTCTCCCCCATTATGATCTCCGCTATAAGCAAACTGCAACAAATTTTCATCACTTCTGTGGGAACCATAACCAATTTTACTCATAACAAGAAGCACTACACTGATGCTTAATGTGCCAATTATTGCTATTTGAGCTAATCCTACGCCAGCAGCCAAACCTATGGTCAAAGAAAAGAATATAAATACGATGTCCATGGGATCTTTTACTGCAGTCCTAAAGCGGATGATAGACATGGCGCCTACTAACCCGAAAGCCCTAGCAAGATTATTTCCAATAACAATAATGACCACGGTTGTTATCATAGCCAATACTACAAGGGAATTGGAAATGCTCTTGGAATATGAAGCACCACCAAAAGTCATTTTATATGTCTGTGCGATAACCAAACCGCACAAAAATGCTACGAGTAAGTTCAACAACACATCCCCAGTACGGATATTCATGTCCATAAGTGACTGTATATCTAGTAATTGCATACTTTCTCTTTCTAGTAATGACTCATAGAAACAATTTCATGTTTGGTGCAATCTCCAACATGTCGATAATGGGCATCTATTCCCCTTACGTATTTGGAGTAAGCCTGTTTTCTGAGATTGAACTTACGGATGACGCGTCGGAACCATTCAGGCATAGGGTTCTCAGATTTGTATTCTAAAACGAATTCATTTTCGAGAAAAGTAATCAGTTTTTTCTCCTCATAGAGATCACCCAGCCCTGGGAACATCAACGATCGAATTTGGCTATCCAGAGTAATACGGTCAGAATGATTAAATTTTCCGATATACGCTTCCCTCGTGTAGGTCACCAGGTTCACAGGAACACGTGAGCTACGCTTCAAGTAAAAGAGAAATTTACTAGCAGTTTTCTTGGATTTCGGAAAATCCTTGCGATAAGGAAGAATGTTGTCCATTTCCTCGCCTGCAAACAGCTTATCCACATCAGCATATCTCAAGGGGGTTCTATCTTTTGAAATAAACGTATTATTCTTCCACTTTATTTCCAAGAACACTTCACTATCTGCATTAACCTGGTTGTAGCCTCTCATGCGTAGTTTCTTGCGCATTTGAAGTCCTGCATGTTTCTCGTAATAATCCTTCAATTCAAAAGTGTCAAAATAAATAGATCGAATCTCGTAAATATTGGATTTCTGCAGGGCCCGATGATTGTCGGCAATCACATAGGGGGAAATAGCTTTGCGAATCTCATCCATTGAATACATGGGGATGACATACTTATTTTCCTGACGACCGGGCATCGCTACTTCCTAGAACAATTCGCTTAGCATTTGATATACACTCTTCGAAGCAAAACTCACTGACGCTTCAAGTATTTGACCAGGAACAAGAACACCATCAGAATTGTCAATCCGAATTCGAACCAAAATTAATTGCTCGCTGCCTACTTTTAGGATTTGATCGTCTACTTGCAATTGCTCTGAGCTAACCGACTGCTGATAATTTGGACCCATCAGGGTTAACTCGGCTGTCCATTCGACCGTGCTATGGGAGCCGCCCTGAATAGGTAGGACAGCCACGAGAGTATCCACTTTCTCAACACTCATAAGGGTGTCTTCGGAAAGTGGGAATAATAATTTTCCAGAAATTGGACTCACAAAAGTCATTTTGGTCAATACATCGCGTGCCAGTTCTAATTTTTTCTCCTCATCAGCTATTTGAGACCGGAAAACATCCAACTTTCTGGTTTGGGCACCGCTCAATGCTGATCCAAGATCTGCCTCAGCTATTGAAACTCTGATTGCATCAAGTCTTTCCCGACGCAGCTCAATATCATATTCCTGTTGAGGTATAATATTCCCATCAAGCAGGCTTTTGGATCTGTCTAGAATTTTCTGTTGCTCTTCAAGGCGTGCCCTGGTATAAGTCAGCCTGAGTCTGGCAGCTTCAATCTCAGTTTCCTTGCTACCGGACTGCTCAAATTCGAGTGAGGCTTTCAGAGTACTAATATTTCCTTCGAGGCTCACAATTTTATCTGCAAGTGTAGAAGAATACAACCAAGCCAGGGTATCCCCCTCTGTCACCATACTCTGAGAAATATTCGAATTGGTACGATAAACAACCAAGCCACCACGATCTGGAACTAAACTTGTAGAACTAATAGTACGGTTATTCCATAAATCCTTATGATAAGTGGAGTAGGCACCACTTCCGTTCGTAATAACCTGATATTGACTCGAAGCAGTGACCACAGCTTTTTGTGACGTTCCCTGTGGAAATGGTACAAACAATAGCACCACAAATAATACTGCTGCAATTACAACATATGGGGTTGTTCGCTTGTGCTTTACAATCATCGCGCTACCATCTTCCTAAATATTGACTCAAATAAGTTCCTAAGGTAGAAGACGCTTTTTAAGGATATCCATCTGCTCAAAAACTTAAGTCATGAATCCCGAATTTTCAGCTATTCTAATATATTTTCATGGAAGGTAAATCATTTTCTTGATTTGAATGTTATCACCTGCAGAAGCGCTAATGAGATACAATCCTGCAGATGCATACACTCCCTCAGAATCAATTCCGTTCCATGTTATATGCCTTTGACCACTTACTTCATCAATTTTGAATCTACGTAATATACGACCTCTCACATCAATTATGTCAATTTGAATCAAATTTGCTGATATGTTCGTGATGGGAATCGTAGTATCTCCATTAAACGGGTTGGGAAAGTTTTGACCCAGACTAAAAACATCAGGTAGTTCTGGTGCTGTCCAGGAAGAGTCCAGGGTAAATTCCATGGACTTCATATTGAATCCGGCTTCATATATTTCAACAGTTAGCAAATGACTCCCAGCACTCATTGATATATCATCAAGTTGCACAGGTAACCAATTATGCCACCCACCGGTTACTGGAGTCTGTATGGCATCCTCCATCAACTCACCATCAAGGTAGAGCCGCAAGAGACCTGAGGAGTTTTGACTGGCAACTTCAATATCAAGGCTATAACTACCTCCCTGGTCAACTTCAATGGTATATAGAAGCCATTCGCCATCCTCAGTCCATCCAATAATGGGATCACCGTGAGTGTCCATTTCTATATCCACACCATCATTTCTGTACTGATACCCTGAATTCCACGCAGTATAATCGTTCCAGTGCACGGTTTGGTAAACATGATCATTGTATGAAACACCCTGATGCCCGATATCATAGTCTGCGAATAGGATTTTTCCGGGAACGAGGAGGTCTTTAAAGGGTTTGTTTTGGTATGCAAATTCGGGATCAAAAAGTGAAGCAACCACACCTGGACGATAAGTGCAATTTTCTGTTTTGATGTTCTCTGCCAGCTCCATTAGTATAGCCTTGGCAGCTTGGATTGAAGGCTTGTTTTCTCCAGTATCCCAATAATGAATCAACTGACTATAATTTGTGGGACGGGCAATTGAATACGGGCTTGTTATAGTATCTACTTTTTTGGTTGTCCACCAACACCAGCCCACATTGTTAGCCTCAAATAACTGGACAGCATCGTGGAACCATGGATTTGAATTCTCACCAGTTTCACTCATCCATAGCGGAACGTCATAACTGTTGCGCATATCGAGATGATTGTCAATAGAATGAGGTCCATTTTCGCTCCAATACTTATGGAAACTATATGACATATTATCAACAAAAGGTGGCGTCAACCCGGTAAAGTCTGTTGCATACCAATTACCTTCGATAAACAGTATGTGATTGTTATCAACTGCCCGGACTACCTCCGCTATATCTGTATACAGTCTTCGGAATGCCTGGCTGCTCACTCCCTCAGGGAGGACTGGTTCATTGAGGAGATCATATCCACCAATCCACGGTTCATCGGCGTATCTGGTTGCAATTGCTTCCCAAATCATCATCGTGTGCGATTTATTGGAGTCTGCCAACCACAAACGAGCCGTTCCATCGCTGTCACTAATTGGTCCATGATTCTGCCCGCCAGGGGCACAATGCATATCCAAAACAACATGCATTCCAACATCAGAGCACCAGGCAATCAGAGAATCAGTAACTTCATATCCCCATTCATTAGGTACTCCACGTGCCTTGGAAAACATATTATAGTGAAATGGCATCCTAACATGATCAAAGCCCCATAGGGCTAGTTCTGCAATATCCTCTCGCGTTACATAGTTATCATGATATGCTGCGTAAAACTCATCTGCTCCGGACTCTCCAATCACATCGACTATTTGTGCGCGGATACTTGTGGGGGATCCCATTCCAGGAGTGTGTAACATATAGCCTTCTGGAACCAGCCATCCACCAAGACCCATACCTCTCATCAGAGCCGGATTACCATTTGCATCTACAATGCTCTGGCCTTCAGCATGAACAAATGCCTCCAGAGGGGAAAAAATCACAATCAGGACTAACAATAAGGGCAAGAGCTTCAACGTATTAATTCCATTTACTGTTAATCATTTTAGCATTAATACCTTTTGAATAATTTGCTGATCCATTGCATTCACCATCACAATGTAGGATCCGCTGGAAACCGTTTTGCCAGAATCATTTTTACCATCCCAAACCAGCGTTTGTACACCTGTAGGATTTGACGATATGGCTTTTGAGTAGATTTTTTTGCCAACCGTATCGAAAATCTCAAATGTTGCATTACCCTGGGAAAAATTTTGCAATATCAGATTCGTATTCGCATTAAAAGGATTGGGGTATGCAGGAGAAAGCTTCATATCCTCGGGAAGGCTTATTAAGCTGTCGTTGAGTGAAAGAGCAGGTCCACTGTACCCTGTATTAGTTGGGGTTGTCATGCACAGAACCATATAACCATTGTTAAACACGACATTCTCTGGAATAAAATCACAGTTGTTCCCATTCCAGGTATGAGTTGCTTTCTGCCACCGGTCAGTATCCCAACTATCAAAATCATCATGCCAAACAGGTGTAAAACCATTGTTGGTTCCTGTAGTCCCATCTCCAGGTGTATACGCAGCATAGCTTACCCAATCGTAATAGGCATAAATTGGTAGATTTGTCGGGTTAAAGGGTCCTACCCAGTCAGGGTAGTCAGGTTGCCAGATATTCATCATTAATTTCTGAGATCGATTTAGTTGTTCGATATGCCCATATTGTTGTCGATAGACCTCCACTCCATCAACAAACCAGGCTACATACCATGGCGTCCACTCGAATGCATAATCATGAAACACAACTGCTGGGTTATAACCGAGAGTAACTGAATGTTCATGGTTGGTTTGCCAATCTGTAATTGTATTGAACTGCACTCGATTGATATAGCGACCAAGAAATTCAATATCAATTTCATTCCAATCCTGAATCCCGGCACCTCCGAGTTCGTGGTAGGTAAACAAACTTGAAACCGTTCCGGAAAATGGAGCCGATTTTATTCTCGCTTCAAAGCGGCCGTACAGGAAGGTTTCAATTGTTCTGTATTCACCACCACGATAGTCCTTAGCCTGAAGGAACAATACTGGGGATAAAATCAAGATCATGGTCGTTGCTCTCATCAATTTCACATAATGAGCGATGTTCATATAACCCTTATTCATTGTGTAAAATCCTGCAATATTGGGTTGGTTGTTATCGTAGGTAAATTGTTATGATTTAGTGATTCAGGGTAACACGTTGCTCCAGGAAATACATACCTGTTTGGTTTGATTAATCCCACAACTCCCCCTACTGGAATAGCCTTACGTAATCTACTTCCATGGTTTGGGGGAAAAGTGTAGACGCGTCAGGGTTACCAGGCCAGTCTCCACCTACAGCTACATTCAATATAAGATGAAATTCCTGATCAAATGGCGCTGGGTAGTCGCCGCCAACTGTAAACCAACTACTTAGTGTCTGAAACAGAACATCGTCAACATACCACCTCATTTCATCCGCCTCCCATTCAAAGGCAAAGGTGTGAAAGGAGTCAGAAAAATTTCCAGTCGGCAGTACATATGAGGTCCCCGTGGAGCTTTTGTCAGGGTAATAGTTTCCATAATGAATGGTGCCATATGTGCGTGTTATATCATGACCCAGGAACTCCATGATATCAATCTCACCACTTACAGGCCATCCTCCGTAGACGGAATAAGTGGGCATCATCCATATAGCAGGCCAGAGTCCTTGTCCTCGAGGTAGTTTTGCTCGGATTTCAATTCGCCCATACTTCCAGTCAACTTTTTGTGCAGTATTCATCCTTGCTGAATTATAAGCAGGGGCATTTGGATCAAAGGGATTCTCTTTCCTTGCTGTTAAATAAAGGTAGCCGTTTGTCAAGCCAGAATTACCAGGATCCTGGGTATATGACTGCAACTCATTGTTGACATAGCCTGGCCACCACTCTTCATGGTTCCATTTTGTCGTATCAATACTACTACCATTAAATTCATCATTCCAAGTCAAACTCCAACCCACAGGAATTTCGGATGACTTCAGACAATTTCCGTCATCTACAGTGGCAATTGGATCGAAGTTGGCAGAACTTGAATCCGTACAGCCAAAATATTGACAGCTTCCATCATCCTCGGTGGCTGTACTATCAAAATTTATTGAATTGGAATCCATACAACCATAGATCACTTCCACAATTGGGTCTTCAGGAGGTGTTGGAGATTTACATGCTACTAACAAACCGATTGAAAGAATTGAAATTATAATCAGTTTTGGACTAATCAGATTCAAGTTTACTCCCATAATCAAAGATATGATCCGTGGTAATTTGAGGAAAAGGGGGCACGAGAACAGGATATGGAACATTATCCTGGGCAACAAACATGTCAATATGTGTAATGCTTACCGCTTCATATACATCAAAATTGATGTAGATATCACTTGAATATACAGTTTGAAGGCTGTCTATGATGGGATTCATGTATCCTTCAATGAAAGGGATGGAATTTGAAGAACTTATCGTGCTGTCGTCAATCGAGAACCTGATTACTTCCTTATAAATTCCGGATAGATATTGATCTTGCCACATTTGCTCGTAAGAGATTATTTCCTTACGGGTTGAATACCCTTTGGCATATGCTTCTCCAGTTATAATGTGGTCCTTGAGTAAATCTGCTATGGCGAGTTTCACCTGACGGGCAAAATCAGACATTTCAAAGCGTTTTTCACGAAACACCAAGGGGTGACTGGCCACGAGGATATAAAAATCTTGAACAGTCCAGTCTTTGCCATCAAAAGAGAAGAGTTTTTGATCCAAATGGGATTCATTAAGATCAGATTCGTTCAATGCCAGATGCTGCTTTTCAAGGTCCCAAATCGCCTGATTCAGCATGGAGCCTTTATCCGACTCCTTCATCAAGTATTTTTCAGCCAAATCATCGACCACAACCCGAAAAGTATTTTCTTCAAGAACGAAACTTTTTCCGCGCATAAGTTCAGCAGTATGCTCGTTAAAAATCAGGTTGCCTTCACGCTCTTTTACCTTCGAGACGACATCCTCCCATAGCGTCCGATTTGCTGATTCGCTCATATTCAGTTTGTCATTCCAACCCATCACCTTGAGAATAAGATATTTTCCATCCCTCAGCTCGAGAGGGCCAATTACTGATCCCTTTTCCAGGGGTTGAGAAAATAGTGCTTCCCGAATGATGATTTCTTCATCATCAAACCAGGTAAGTTTTTTTACTTCCACCACTTTCGTACCAAGAATCCGCTCATAGACGGATTCAAATGATTCTCCATCATCCAGGAAAGTTTTTGTAGCATATGCAAATTGAGA
Source organism: Fidelibacterota bacterium (assembly GCA_016845065.1). Classification (GTDB taxonomy): domain Bacteria; phylum Fidelibacterota; class UBA8477; order UBA8477; family JABMPR01; genus JABMPR01. Next base: position 182,666 of record JAERTG010000023.1, read on the forward strand.
GTCAGGCAGAGTGATGAATCCTAAATCAAACTCACGATGGGCATCCTTAAAGCTCCGATTCAATTGCTCATCAGTTGAATTAACCAGGTTGATACCATGCTCATATCGATATAGCTGACGCATCGCTTGTTCTCGACGACCCTGAATGTACTTATCAAATTGAATGGGAGATTCAAATTCAGGTTTCGCTAAGACATCAAGGGCAAGAAGTTTTTCCGCAATCAGTGAATTGAGAATAATTTTTTTGTGGATGCTATTGTCCCCACTACAGTAACTCGGTCGTGGCGTATATTCAACTCTGCGAATAAATTCTGATTTAGTAATTACCCGATCGCCAACTCGAGCCATTACCTCAGAATTGGGATAGGAGTCGACATCCTTCTTCCCTCCACATCCACTAAGGAGAAAAAAAGATACGGTCAAGACATAAAAGGATCGGTATATCTTTTGAGCAAGCATCCCTGCTATATCATTAACTCACTAGAACTGATATGTCAATGTAAAAGAGTTGGCATACCCTAGCAGACCCATGGATCTATAGGCATAGTCCAATGCAATTGCCTGACGCCCAAACAGCTTGTACTCGATTCCCCCACCCCAAGTGATGGCTGAATATGGTATTTCTGAACCAAATAAATTTAGCTCTTCATCGCCATTAACTAAATACAATCCTCGCATTCCAGTTCTCAGGAACACATGTGTACCTCGAATAAACGCTAAATCGTACTGGAGTCCCAAATTGACTGATTCACTATTATTGTTTGGGTGCAAAACATCTATGGCAACCAGCAGATTGTGTTTGTGGGTATACAGCGGATATAAGGATATGCCAGCTCTGAATATTACTGGGAGGTCCCATGAATCGGTTTTGTATTCACCTTGAACCGTAGAATAATTTCCAGCTTCATCTGGTTCAATATCGATGACATTAAGCATATCAATACCAGAATACGACATTTTTGAACCATAATTGGAAATACTCATACCAATTCGCATACCCTCTTCCTGTTTACCTGTGGGACTGAAGAAGTCGGTTACGATTGAAACACCCAGATCAAGTGCCAATGCACTTGCCCCACTATGCCAAATAGTCGATGAGATGTATTTTGTTGATACGCCAAAAGAGAACCAGTTGACGATAGAACGGGCATAGGTCAGAGACATGGCATATTCTGAGGCCTGATAAAACTCACCTGTCCCATCCTGGTACCGTAAATTGGTGACTGGAATACTTCCAAAATCGACGTGATTCATGCTTAAGCCAATGTTACCCACATTTGGAACAGTAATAGCAACTGCGGCATAACGATTGGCAATGCCAGCAACCCAGGCTTGATCCATGACAATTAACTCGGGCTGTACCTGGAAGGCTAAACCTGCTGGGTTCCAATAAATTGAGGATATGCTTTTGCCTACGCTCACATAGGCCTCACCCATTGCTACTGCTGGTCCAATACCAATTTCCAGGAAATTGGCAGCTGTGGTTCCATATCTGTACGGTTTCTGGGCAAATAAGGAGCTAGAGACCAGCAACCCTAAAATCGTAATCTTTAAAAATGATTTCATATATGTTCTCATTTCAACACCGCAAACTTTCCAATATGTTCTCTTCCAGATTCGTTTGATTCAACGTGGTATATGTACATACCAGCTGCAATCTCCAGATTTTCCTCCGTTAGCAGGTTCCAATGCATCGATCCATTGGCAGCGGAATTTTCAACTTCGATTGTTTTGATTAAAACTCCAGATGAAGTAAATATCTTGATAACACAAGAGGCTGGGAGATGCGTAAACATTATCTTACGAGGTTGGTTCAAAAAGCGATTTCTCAACGCAGGTTCCATAGCATTTGTACCCACGTAGGGATTTGGAACCACTTTAATACTATCCATGGTTTGAGCTTCCCGGACCATGTCAATCTCATCAATGGTTTTCGTTGTGAAACGGATAGTGTCCGAACCCCAGAATGGTCGCTCAAAACTGAGTTGGTATCGGTCCCCGACTGAAGGATAGTCGAAATCTCCACCACCAATAAAATCAATTACAAAGGCAGTTCCCAACCACTTGGCAGATGTATCAACACTGCCCACCAGGATTTTATCTTGAAATTTATTGAACACACCATCGGTTGTCCAACTGGGACCAAAGTGATCTTGAACGACTAAATCCATAATGGGATGATTCCCATCATCATCAACTAAACTTGTATTTATGACATAAAAATCAAAGGATTGATCCAAAATGACTTTGGGTGGGAACCACAAACCATTGTCATTTTCATCCCGAACATCTGTAGATGATGCTACCTGGCTCGTATATGCTGTTGAATCTCCAGTAAAAACAATCTCATAATCAAATGGGAAGAGATTTGATTCCCGCTTGGTGAGCGAAACAGTCATATGGTTAATGGGTGAACCGCTAATCCAACCAGTCGCATGTGGACCATCATCAATTTCTGGTTCAGTAACTCTCTGGTCAATCTGCAGTTGAAGACCATCAAATATATCAGTTTTAATCAGAGTATCTGGATTTAAGGTCCAGGTATTTAAGCCCTCATCCAAAATTAAATTCTCGACGGAGTAATTTGAATTTCCGCTTGAATCAAAGCGAGATTCGCTATACACTACAATTGGAGACCCGCTTGTAATGTCTGATACTTTATATCCACTTGTAATGTAGTGACTGGGGTTCGATCTATCATTCACGAGCGTATCAATAAGAAAGGTGACTTCGTAAGTATGTCCATCCTCGATTTGATCACGTGCAAATACAACAGGGGTTACACGCCCCGTTCCCAGGATGTGATTCTGTAATGAGTCCAACAAAACGACTGGCTCGTTATATCCTGCCGCAGTCGCTCTCGGTGTAACAATCTGGACGTTGGAGCCAACGCCTGTTACCTCATCATATTCGTTAATGCTAACCACCAGATTATTCTCAGAAGGCGCAATACCGGGAGTACTTGTGCTTATACCGTAGTCGTAGGCAGTCAACCCATAATAGTATGTTCTACCATTTTGGACATCTTCATCGATATAATAGTGTTTTAATCCTGTCTCTGTTCCGAGGTTGAAAGCAATTCCATTTACTAAGCCAAATTCAGCAAAACCAAAGACTGAATCCACTAAATCACATTCGAAAATAGGATCTTTAAAGGTTGGCAGTCCATATCCATCGGTGATTATTTCGGCATCTTCAAAGAACTTATCTGTTGATTTATAGAGCTTATATCCTTCAAAATCGTTCACATTTCCAATAAATGGATCACGGGTGAGTTTGTCAGAGCGGTCGTCCCAGGTCAAGATCACTTTCCCATCAGCTACCGTTGCTTCCAGTGTTGGCATCAATGGAGGCTGTGCAAAACGATAGTCTGATTCATAGATCAACTGAACCACAGATTTTAATTGGTACAGAGCTGGTGCGACCCAATCTGGAGCCATCATATTTTCATCAGTAGAATGAAGTTCTGCCATGGATATTCGCTCAGTTCTTCCAGCAAATAGTGGAAAGGGACCTGAAGCGAATAACTCGACTAGGTTGGCGTTCACATCATATAATTTCACCAGTGTATCTGCTGCAACCATATCCCACATGACATCATCATTATTAAACCATTTGGTACCTGGTGGAGCTGGACCATCAGGAACGGTCACAATTGTAAACAGCTGAAAGGATGTCAATCCAAGCATATCAGATTCACTTACATCTGTTTCAGCAAAATTTGGCTCACAGCCAAGGGCTTCGTCATAATCCGGTTTATGATTTCCTTCCGTACCATCTAAATCTGGACCAGGATAATTCAAATCTAAAGGTCCGAGACCATCTAATCCGACATCATCACCATAGGGTTCAAAAGCCTGGTATATTCCATCTCCATTTAAATCAACTCCATCTGTCCAGTCCTGATCCTCATCTCCTGACCAATGTTCTTTCAATTCCGATTCTACAAGTCCGTAGAAATCAAGAAACTTAGCCAGATCTGCAATCCCATCGGTAGGTCCTATGAGACTTCCTGCCGGATTATCCCTTGCCTCATCTATCAGACCATCATCATCATTGTCTTCCATGTCGTAGGCCAAGCCCGGACTCTCCAGGTACGCAAAGCCCATAATTCCCGGAGTACCACCATCAGAAGCCTCTTCATCCTTGTCCCATGAATAGGCCAAATCCAACTCATCATTGTAAAAACCAATATCATCGTCCGGACCTTCTCCACCAATGGCATTGTCGACCCAGTATCCGAAGCAAACTTCAGGGAGATCGTAAATTGAATTATTGGTTATGTTGTATTCCCAGAATAGTGCATCTCGAACCTGTGGATTATTCCACTGAAATCCACGGGTTTCTACACGTAGTCCCAGGCCACCCCAGGGAGCACCATCCTGAATGGTAATTGCGTGCCCTTCATCTCCAATAAATCTTCCTGGTTTTGGATAATATTTGACCATGTCATCATCACCCAGATACTCCTGATCCTGGGCATCATTTACCACAAAATATGTCTCTAGATCGGCGTATTGAATACCTCGTCCAAATCGGCCATCCCATTCCCCTGGCCACTCTTTTGCATAACCGCCCTTGGGCCAACCCTCTAGCGGCCAGGATGCTGTATCATCACTCATAGCAGGATGTTCGCTGGTCTCATTGAAATAACCCCAAACCGGGTAAAAACCCCATTCAACATTACTTGTATCGCTCTGATCCATGTGCTCACGATAACTGGTTTGCAAAAAATGAAGAATGTGCAAATTTGGGTTGTTGGCAATTATGTCCGGGTCATCTACGACAATAGAGTCCACTGTAGTATCATCCATATCATTCTCAATATAGACACGAGCGCCTACCAGGAGGCCAATACCATCAACCATCTTATACCCAGAATTGTTATTGGGCCATTTTGAAGCTGCTTCGTCGGGCCAGTTTGACAATTCAGTATTATTCGTAAACTCGAGATGAATACGGTTGCCATTCATGGTTCCTTCGCGTTCAGCTTCAAAATCACCTGCGACATCTATCGGACCATTATATGGTCTACCCTGGCTGAACAAAGCAAGTGGCAGTGTGAGGAGTATGATTAATGCTGGCGCTATGTGGATATGTTTTATTGTTTTCATTCTATAACTCAACTTCCAAACCAATTTTTATTTCACGAGGGGTGGTAAACATACCTGGGTTCTTATAACCATCGTCTATGGTGTTAAAAGAACTTCGAAACCCTTCCCTATCAATGTCTTTTATAATACCTGAATATGCTCTTCCAGTAGCCCCATTGACATAAGCTGCATTATATCGATCCAGCAAATTGTAAATGGATAGATTTAATTTCGCATTGATCCCGAACATCACGGGAAGTCTTAAGAATCCTGTAAAATCAACATGAAAACCTAGCGCTTTGTGACTGTTATTTGCAGGCAGCACAATATTTACAAGGTCACTACCATCAGGTGGTGAATATGTAAAGGTTGTTCCAGAATTAACATAGCCTGTAAAGAATGTCCCATAATGCCCAGCCGAGTATCCAGCAGATAAATTGAAGGTGTGCCTTTGGTCCCAACTCATGGTGATCATCTTCTTGACTTCATCAATGGAGCTACCTGCCCGATTAAAAGTCTGTTGGGCATTGTCTGCATTACCTTTTGTGTACTGAAGCGTATAATTTGCATTGGTGCGAAATCCACCCTTATTGAAGTCAAACTTGACTTCCAACCCGCGCACATTACCATAATCTTTGTTGGTATAAAGACCGTAACTCACCTGGTTATATGTTGTTACAACTGCGGCACTTAACAGGTCATAAATATCTCTGTAATATAGATTGACTTCCAACCCCATTCCTTCGGCAAGCTCTTGCCAAAGCCCGATTTCGTAACTGACTGTCCTTTGGGCATTCAAACCTAAGTTTTCGCCACCCAGGTTTCCATTCCCCATAGTCGTTCCAAAATCGCTGCCAACAAAAAATCCATCATTCTGGTAAATGTTTGAGTAAGCCGGCATCTGGAAAAAATGTCCGTAACTAAAGTGTAATACAGCTCTGTTTCCCAGCTGATACGCCAGACCAAAACGGGGACTTATTTGATAAATGGATTCTGAATCAAGATACTCAGACATCCTAGATTCGTCTAAAACCTTTACGCTGTCCTGGAGATCATCATCCCAAACTAGTTCAGGAACGCCGAGTGAATCAGTGATATAATATGTTGAGGAATTGGATGGATTACGTCTCTGGGACGGATAAACCGTGTTGGCATCAAAAAAATCATATCGCAAACCGAGATTGATGACCATTTCATCAAACTCCATCTTATCCTGTATATAAAAGGATCCATCAATGGGTTGCTTTTGATAACTATCTGCATTCTCTGTATTAGATGCTGCAAATACGGGTTTGTAATTCCATTCGTTGACAGTACCAGCGTATAAATTTCTAATCAGGTGATAAGAGCTTGTAATATCATGCTCAGATATTTGAAATCCTGTTTTTAAGCTGTGTGCATTATTGACCTGCCAGGTCAAATCAAATTTAATGTTTCGGGTAATTGTTTCACGCTCTGTGTGGCCTTTATCTTGCCCACCATAGGCAAAACCGGGTCCATAGGATTGAGCATAAATGTCATGTATATAGTTATAGACCGTGTCGCCTTCGAAATACCAGAGCCCATTGATCTGACTAAATTCTTCTGCAATGGTATAGGATTGAGGATCTTTAAAAAGGTAATTACCATAATAATTGGTGGATTGACTCAATTTAAGATCATAAAAAAATGAGTTGCTGAGCATGTGGTTTAGCTGGAATGCAATAAAATCCGAATTACCATAATTTTTATTTCTGCCATCAGGTTTGTATTTACTTCCGTGGTCATAACCTATCCATTCATCGTCATTTCTGTTGAACATGAGAGAGGAGCGAAGTTTTGGTGTTGGTCTAAAGGAAATTTTTGCCAGCAGGGATGAATGTTTACTTGAGCTCATTGAAACGAATGCACTGTCGCCAGAATGGTCATCGATCCACTCCAGAGAATCTGCAGATGAATAGTCACTCAAATCCCAAACGTTAAAACGTCGGATTCCATTTAAATGACCCGCTGTTGATTGCTCTCGATAATTAATAAAAAATCCAATCCTATCACCGAGGATTGGACCTGTGAGCATAAATTTATTGTCATAATTTGTGTTTAGCTTGTAATGATCCTCCTCGTTATCTGTGAGTCCAAATGGCTTCAAACCCAAAAATATATCTTCTTCACCTTCATAGGTATTAGATGTGAAATAGGTGGCAATAGAGGAGGATGCTGAGGCGTGAAATTCAGTGGTACCATTCTTGGTCACTGCATTCACAATACCACTCATGGCGTTGCCATATTCTGCATTAAAAGTACCTGTGATAACCTCTAAATCTTGTACAGCTTCCGTTTCAATGGTCACTGCAGCACTGTTTCCACCAAAGACTTCATCGACCTGTATACCATCAATCAAGTAACTGACTTCTCCGCTACGCCCCCCTCGAAAGTGTCCAGCAACGACTCCCGCTTGCATATCTACAACTGCACCAACACTTTCCACAGGAAGAACTGCTATATCATCTGCGGAAATATTCTTTACTGTACTAGTCTGATCACGCTTAGTCGAGATTTTACTGGCTGTAACAAATACAGTTGCACCTTCCAGCATGCTGCTATTGATGTCGGCATCCAAATATGTTGTCCTATTTGTAGAAACTCGAACATCTTCAACAACGTAAATTTCATAGCCTATCATAGAGACTTTTACTGTATAGGAACCAGGTGTCAAATTGATGATATCATAATAACCATCTACGTCGGTAACCGCACCGACACCCGCTTCTTCAATAATTATATTAACTCCAACCATAAATTCTTTGGTTTCGGCATCTCTAATTTTTCCAGCAATCTTGCCTGTAGTCTGTGCAAAAAGACTAGAAGCGATAATTGGGATGGCAATCAGGGTAGTAAGTATGTTTTTCATAGGAAACTTTATTTTTGGTAAATTCACTTTCAGCGAAATCAAAGAAGCAGCTAGCCCCGGCCACACTCACATGTTTCCGGGGCTAAACTGCAGTTATTTCACCCTATTTAAGCAGTGTAACCTTCATCACAGACGTACCAGAAGCACGTGATACTACAACAAAGTAGATACCTGTACCAACAGAATGTCCATATGAGTTTCTTCCGTGCCATACAACATTGTAATGGCCAGCTGCATGTCTTGAATCCACAAGAGATGTAACTTTCTGACCTAACATATTGAAGATATCAATTTTAACGTCTTCTACAGCGGGAAGCTGATATTGTATGTTTACATCGGGGTTGAAAGGATTTGGATATGTATGCATCAGGAACTCGGTAGGTAGAAGAAGTTCATCTTCAACTGCCACAGCATCACATGTTCCAAACACTGCACCATCCGCATCATATTCTGTCTCGTCACCAATGGGAGTGAGAAGTTGGCGTACATCTAAGGAGACACCTTCATCAAATACCGTACACTCCAGTCCTGTCATATCCTCAAAGGTTCCAGCTCCATAAGCGAACAAGTAGTTCACAGTATCTCGGGTGGTAAGCGTGATGGTTCCACTCCAGGTACCAGCTACAGAAGTTTCTGTAAATAGAACTGGATTTGAGAAATCCCACTCATTAGCTGAATGGATTACATATGGTGAATCAGAAGCAGGATTAAATCCTGACACTGCACTCATATCGACGCTGAATGTGACGTCTACATCATGAGCCGGTGCACATGGGAAACAAGAGTTGAAGCAGTAAGCTGGTAATACCATGTCTTCTGTTGGTGTGACTTGTCTATCACCACGAGTATAGTCTGTCGTTGGCAGACCACAGCCACCATTTACTAGCTCCTCATTTTCTTCCCAATCACCTTCCCATCCATTGATGGCCGGTGAATTTCTGAATTTCCATGTCACTTCCATATCTCTTGGAAGTTCAAGAGTGTATTCATAAATATCGTCACCATCTGGGTCTAACAGTTGATACCCAGTCTGATTGTCGCCAGGTAATGTTCCACCTGCGATAAACACACCTTCATCATGGACAACTTCATCCTGCATATCCACGCGGAAAGTCACGTTTACAAGATCTACAAAACCACAACTACCATCATCAGTACACTGAGCATAGCAGGTGTTAACAGTGGTATCATTCACACCAACCTGAATGTATCTGTCATTAAAGTTATCTGGATCAGCGCAATCCTGGCCTGCAATGTTTTCTTTACCTGACCAGTCGCCTGCATCACCATTCGTGAATGTATAATGAGTGAATTGATTATTCATCAAGGTGTAAATCAATGTATAAACACCATCATCTGCAGTTACATCGCCATGAGTTCCATCATCGTACATGGGATTATCACCAGGCACACCAAAAGTACCGCCACCGGCCAGGAACATCCCTGTCTCGGCAACTTCGATCATTTCAGTATTCACCATAAACGTGACATCGACTACATCCGTATCGTAATAACAGCTACCATCATCTACTGTGGCGGTTGGATCGTAGTTAAGAGCTGTTGGATCCATACAACCGAAAACATCATCAGAGTATATGGCTTTCAGGTTATCAAACCAGACAGCTCCAGTCATAACATCACCGATTTCTGTGTTCCATGGTGGTGAGACCCATTCAAATCCAAACCCGACAATTTTGTCTAGATCCAGGAGATCATTTCCTGCAATTCCAGCCCAACCAGTACGGACAAAACCGTTAGTATATTCTTGTCCACCAGCATTGGATTCTGTTTTTACAAGCGGAATTCTGATCTCTGACCAACCTGAACCAGCATCATCATCCAGGAAGTAATCATCCTCGATAAAGGCATAGTAGAATTCGCAACTATCTTTACTCCATTTAGTTGGATCAGGTTGATCACTAGCATCAACCAGGGTAAATCGGAGTGCCATTGAAGAGTCAATGTTGGTTGGGATGTAGTTCTGAATCTGAAAACTGAGATAATTATGACTTGAGATATCAAGATAATCATCAGTAATATGATTCACTGAAGAGAAACCACCATATTGATAATAGTGCTCTATTGTGTAATCAAACTGGCCTGCGCCAACACCATCTTGCGGCAATCCTGCGCTTGACACGAGTGTGGAAGTAATGGAGTTGACAAGTTCGGATTCAACTGGATAGTCAAACTGCCAGAATGCATCTGCGCCAATGGCAATATCTTCAGCAGTTTCAAAACCATTTAATACAAGATCATCAGGCATGACCCATGGTTCGCCATGAAAATAGATATTATCTAAATAGATATCACCATTACCATCAAATTTCAATTGGTGAATATCGGTTAGAACCATACCCAGATCAGTATAATGATCTAATCTGATATCTACACTCGTCCAACCAGTTGATCCAACGGGTAAGGCAAAAGCCTGTTCCCCACTTGAGATACTGATTAGAAAAAGATTCAATGCAGTAGAGTTATCTGACCAGAAATCAACATGCAAATATCCTTTTGCAGAAACATCGTGAGCAACGCCGCCATCAGTGCTACCAATATTAATTCCCTGATAATTGAGACCAGTATAAAGCATGGTGTTGTTACCATCAATCTGTACTTCTGATTGTACAGTTGCTTGACCCCAACCAGGATTGAAGTTCGTCCCTGCTATATCAGTGTATGCATCACTGTATATTGAAATAACATCAGCTTCCAATTCAGTGGGTGTGGGTGCAGCAACAGCTGGACCTTCGAGTACTTCGTCACAACCTACACATTCCATCCAACAGATGGTGTCCATCACAACATCATTGAACAAGGCAACGACGCCATATGTAACATCACTGGGATTATCGGGATGAGGGAATGCACATGCAGATCCAACAGCTGGTCTTCCTTCAGGAGATCCCCAGCCACCACCTAATAAATATAGAAAACGGTGAGTTCCTGCAGCTACACTTGCAGTTGCTGAATAGATGCCATCATCATTATCATCAGTAAGTTCCAGATCCCAGCCTGTCCAACCACCGAAATCACCAGTTGCCCAAATATTTGAACCTTCAGGTACTGTTTCTTCATTCATATCTACTATAAATGTAACATCATAGGTATCCTGACAAGGATCACAGGAATTCCAACATGTTGTATCAGCAACAACGTCAGCATCAACAACAGTAAAACCAAAAGTGGCATCACCTTCATCGAGTGCAGAATCGCAAATTGACTGATCAATTGGTCTTCCCTCTGGGCTTCCCCAGCCACCGCCTATTAGGTATAAGTAGCGGTAAGAGCCTGGAGCAACATCAGCTATCGTTCCGGAAAAGATACCATCAGCATCAGCATCCGTAAGCTCAGTTCCCCAACCACTCCAGCCATCGACTTCACCAGTAATCCAAATACTGGTTCCTTCGGGTACGCTAGCACGGGCTGCATCAACTGCAATTGTCACATTGTATGTCTGTGCGGTTAGTAACACAGGTAACAACAGTAGCATTGCAATTGCTAATTTTGTTAAGTAACGCTTAGGTAGCATTATGCTTCCTCCTTCTTTGGTTATGTGAATCATTATAATTCCTTCATTCCTAACATATTCATGCAAATATTACCCAGAGTACTAGAACAGTTAAAACCAGTACAATGGATGCTATCACATTAATTTTATTCCATCTAGAGTTCTGATTATCCATGCGTCGACTCATATCAGTCTGCATCTCAGAGGCCGTCGCAAAAGTAAGTCCGGAGATGCGTTGTCGATCTGGTATGGAAGTGAACAAACTAACTATCACCACGACGCCCACAGAAATAACAAACAAGAATACAGCAAAATGTAAAAAGTTCATTGTGGCGAACCATTCAACACTCCCCATTGGTCTGCCTGATTTTGCCATTATCTCGAGAATGAATCGTGAGGCTCCTAAAACAGCGCCAACTCCAAGTGCAGATATCGCTCCCTGAGCATTTGCCCGACTCCAGAAAATACCAAGAATAAATACTGCAGCAATGGGAGGGCTGATGTAGGCTTGGACACTTTGGAGATAAACGAAGAGCTGGCCACTTAGCATTGTGATGAGTGGAACGGAGAGAACACCTAAAATGACCATCACTGTTGTTGCTAGGCGACCAACCAGAACCAGTTCAACTTCTGAGGAATTTGGTCTAAAGTTTTTATAAAAATCAATTGTAAATAAGGTTGAGGTACTATTAAAAACACTGGCTAGAGATGACATCAATGCCGCCAGTAGGCTGGCAATCACAATACCTTTGACTCCCGAGGGTAGCAAATAACTAGTGACCAGTGTCGGATAGGCTTCATCACCTGTAGTACCAAAAAGAGCGGCTGCAATTAAACCGGGGAGAACCAGTATAAATACCGGTAAAATTTTGAGGAAGCCCGCCAGGATGGCCCCTGAGCGGGCGTGGTTAATATTCTTTGCGCTCAGAACTCGCTGAACGATAAATTGATCCGTACACCAATACCAGATACCCAATATCGGCGCTCCGAAGATGATTCCTGTCCAGGGGAAGTCTGGATGATCAAACGCCTTGAACATTTGGAAGTATTCTGGGGGTAGCTTGGCCTGAAGTCCAGTAAATCCTCCTACCTCATTTAAGCCAAGGAGCGTCAAGGCAATTGCACCCCCAATAAGAATGAAAGCCTGGACAAGCTCCGTATAGATCACAGCGCTGAGACCGCCAGCAATGGTATAAATCCCTGTGACAATAATAAGCACAATGGCTGAGGTCATCATGTCCCAACCTAGAATCTTATTGAGCAACAATCCGCCTGCAAAAAGAGTGACGGAGATTTTTGTAATGACATAAGCAATGATGGATACTGAAGTGAGATACATGCGACTGGCTTTTCCGTATCGTTTTTCTAAGAATTCAGGCATGGTAAAAACACCTGATTTCAAATAGAACGGGACAAAAATCCATCCCAGGAAAAGCACCATAAAGGCAGCCAGCCATTCAAAATGACCCACAGCCAACCCACTACTTGAACCTGTTCCAGCTAACCCAATAAAATGTTCGCTTGAGATGTTAGAGGCAAAAAGGGAAGCACCAATCGCAAGCCAGCCAACATTTCGACCTGCCAGGAAATATTCCGTGCTATCATTGGTCCGACGGGAAAAGTAAATTCCGATTCCCACTACGAGGAGGAAGTACAGAATAATGACAGCGAAATCCAAACCGCTCATTCAGTACTCCAGGAAAAATTGATGATTTGTGCAATAAATCTCATTGGTTAATACTATATAAGTCAAATACCAGACCACTTTTAGCCATACCAATACAGAGCGAGATAATCAGAAGAGAATATCGATTTTTAAGTCAGTTATTGTAGGATACGGAGGTGTTTGTATAACAAGAGTTTACAAATACAAATTCAGATAATATTCTGTAAATTTTTGTCTTAAATTATTTTTTCTTCATGTAGAATTCGAAGGTCTGTAAATCAGGAGAGTCACTTATTATAGGAATAATAATATTATTATTATAATAAGTGATATATGATAATGATCAGATTTATTTAAGCCCAAGTTCCTTGCACATCCGATGAAAATTTGGTGGTGCGAGTCCCAGTTTTCCAGCAGCCTCTGTGTCAGTTCGGCTGTGCTGACGGACAAATTCAAAATACTGTCTGCGAAAGTTTTGTTCTACATCTTTTAGCGGTTTTATGCCCTCTGTGGAGAATACTGGATTTGTGATGCCATTAGTTGAATCTTGTGCTTGCACGTCCATGGCAAGTTCCACAATATCACGTGTTATGGCATCGCTACTCAGTATAACTAGTCTTTGTGTAACATTCTTCAGCTGACGCACATTCCCTGGCCAATGGAATTGTTCTAAAAGGGACCAGGCACCATCTGTTATAACAGGTAAAACAATACTCAGATCCCGACAATGATGACCAACAAAATAGTCAATTAGAATGCGGATATCTTCTTTGCGTTCCTTTAAGGCCGGTGCCTGGATATTGAGTATATTCAAACGGTAGTAAAGATCTTCTCGAAAGAGATTATTCTTCATTCGTTCTTTTAAATTTTTATTTGTGGCAGCTATTACCCTCACATCAACACGATGACTCTTCTTCCGACCAATCTTATCCATTTCTCCTGTCTCAAGAACTCGCAGCAGTTTGGCCTGTGCTTGATATGGTAGTTCAGATATTTCATCCAGGAAAATGGTTCCATGATTTGCCTGTTCGAAGAGACCAGCCTTATCTTCTTTCGCTCCGGTGAATGCACCTTTAATAAATCCGAATAGTTCACTCTCGATTAGCTCATCAGGGATGGCGGCACAATTAACAGTGACAAAATTTTCATATCGTCGGCTGCTTTGATAGTGGATGTTCCTGGCTATCAACTCCTTCCCTGTTCCAGATTCACCAATGATAAGCACATTTGCGTGAGTCGCTGAATATTTGGTAATACGTTCGCGAACCTTCAGAATACTTTCTGAATCACCCAACATAGGTCGTTCCTGAATAATTCGAGCAATTTTATTATCCAACCTGCTCTGTGAACGCATGCGCTCTTGCTCCAACTGCTTTTTTTCTGCTGCATTCATAATTGTCAAAATGAAGTCAGTGGGCTGGTAGATAAACTCCTCAATATCAGAAGGATATTTTGTACCAAACCAATAGGCACCACTCTCAATCAATTGATTGGCAAAATGCAAGTCGGTCTGATTGATTGTCATTTTTGTGATAACGATGATCTGGATAGTGGGATCAACTTTTTTCAAGCGTTTTATGAGTCGTTCTCCATATAACCCACCTGATATCTGGTAATCCAGAATGGCTACATCATACGGTCCCTTTTCCTCAAGCGTGTGAAGGGCATCTTCACCTGTGGAAACGATGTCCCGAATACTGATTCTCTCTCGGTAGGGTGCGATGGTATTTTTAATGCGGCGAACGTCAAACTCTTCATCTTCAATGAGGAGTACTCTTATTTGATCCTGTTCCATATTCTATCCTGTTGGAGCCTGCAATGTGAAGCAGGCACCTCCTTCTGCTTTGTTATGTGCATCCACCACCCAATCGCATCTGCGGCTAATCTCCCATGCCAGGTAGCAACCATAACCAGAGTTCTGACTTCCATCTTTGGTACTCACAGATTCTTTAAATATGGCCTTTTGGCCCTGTTCGTCAACTTGTAACAATTCAGATGATAAACCTTTTCCATTATCGCAAATCTCAATCATGAGGATTTTTTTAGCTGCATCATGTTTTGTTTTAATCTTAAGAATAAGGTCATGATCAACATTGTGCTCTATAGCGTTTTGAATCAATGGCTCGATGATCTCCCACGCCACATATTCATTCACATGCAGGATAGGAATATCCTCTGCAAAATCGAGTTCAACACTGACGGCATTGCTTTCACTCGCCTTATAAACTCGTTGAAATATGTTTTCTACAACAAACTGAATAACCTCATTAATATTGGTTTGAAATATGGGGTTACGGATGACATGAAGGGGTGGATCGTAGGTTTTCATGTCATAAATCACCCGTGACACAAAATTTGCATATTTTGTGACGCGGTTGCGCGTTTCATCCAGATTTTTATCCCTCAAGCCTCTGAGATCCTCTTTAATAAATCCCATGACCTTTTCCGCTTTATGATGGGTGTGATAAATACGTTTTGTAAAGAGGGATTCTTTCTGGTGCTCTACTTGTTCTCGAAGCTGTTTTGAGCGTTGGTCAAACAATTGATGTTGGACCTCATCCCGTTCTTGAGCGGTGTAGGAGTAAATGAAAAACATTGCTAAAAATCCAAACAGAATGAGACCGGTAAATAAAATTCCACTTTGACTATATGCAGATTCAATAAGTGCGAGAAATCCTGCAACATCAGGAGTCACCCGCATATAGGCTGCACCTGCAATTTCACCCCTGTCATAAAAGGGAACCAACACATGGAAGGTGTTGTTGCCTTCAAGTGAGCTGACAATTTGTTCCTCATCCACTAAGACCTGTGAATGTTCATGATAATAAAGAATAGCATTTGAAGCAGATGGTTGAATGTCAATAACCCGGATTGAATCTGGCTCAAGATAAAGATCATAGATTTCAGCTCCGTCTCTCAGGGCAGTGACCCTACTCCCCTGATTGACAAGGAGATAGACTTCATCAATATTCCTTTGGAGCATTTGCTGGCTTAATAATTTATCAAAAGACTCGATGGTCTTAATTCTGTTCTCACCGTTTATCGGGATATCCTGCCGTCCTTGCTCAATGAGAAGTTCAAGTGCAGTAGTCGTTAAATCAGCAACCCTTTCAGCAGAGTCACGTCGGTAGTATTCCATAGCCTGTTGAAATATTTGATTGGTTGATTGACTGTTGATAAATGAAAGGGCAGTTTGAAATACCACTACCACAATAAACAACACCAGGATGTGTTGAATTTCAAAATGGTAGTTTTCAAATTTTTGAGTCAGTTTCAAAAAGATTGACCTCTTTTTAGCACATCGTCGATATCATTTTGCGCCTTGGCAAGCCCTGCTTCAACCTCAATCTCACCAGACATAATCTGGTGTAAGTGCGTTGAAAGAATATCAGATATGAGGGTGTAATGATCCAAGGTCGGTCTATGCAGCCCCTTCTGCATCATTTTCTGAATCAACCGCAATCTCTCTTGGCGTGGTCCAGATTCAGCCCGACTATAAAATTCTCGTTGAATAGGAAGAAGTCCCTCACTTTCATAGAATATTCTTTGTCCCTCCATAGAGGCAGCAAACTTCATGAATTCAATGGCTGCATTTTTGACTGGAGAATGTTTGGAAAGCATCATGTTCCAACCGCCAAATACCGGTGTCGATTCACCTCCCTCAAAGTGAGGCAAGGGAGCTATTTCCAATTTTTCAAACAATTCAGGATCAAATCGCTGATAATTCTCATTATTCATCGTAGGCCAGCCACGGACAAAGGGTATGTCGTGAGCCAGTGCGAAACGGATACAGTCATCCTCTGTCATACTCAATGCTTCAACAGGTGCAAAATTTGTGCTGATCATTTCACGCATGAAATGGGTTCGCTCGATGATTAGTGGATGTGTCAGGTCAATCAGCTTTCCAGAAGTTTCATCTTCCAGTGTTCGCCCGATGATTTCATTGAAATTACAAATCAGTCCTTCATAGGCGACTGCCTGTGGGATGAATATAGGTTTATCTGTGAAATATCTCTCCCTGAGTTCAAGCAATTCTTCCCAGGATATGGATTGATTTATACGGTCCACAATGGCCTCGCCGTCTTCTAATGCGAGGATCATATCTTTACGATAATAAAGGGCACCAATATCTGTATACAACGGAACGGCATATAAGATGTCATTGACATAACAAGTTTGGAGTGGTTGAGGGACTAATTTCTTTAAAAACTGAGGTGCAAAATAAGGCGTAAGCGGTTCGGCCCATTTAGTAAATCGAGGTACCCATATCAAATCGACGGAAAAAACATCAATTCTACTGCTACGACTTCTTAAGTTTCTGGCTATCAGCTCCTTACGTTGATTCGTGTTGAATTTAGAAAAGGGTAAATCAATGGCTATTACTTCTATTTCCCCTCTATAAAGCTCATTAAATTGCCTGATTATTTCAGCATGACCCACCCCAATATTGTCTGCAAAATAAACTCGCTCAATTCCATCCGTGTTTAGCGGATTTGGACCAAGAGGAAATGATGAAATCAAGAATGATATGAGGAAGATTAGTGCCCCAATTGAAAACAGAAAGGGTAGACTTGTGGAGAGTGTTTTTAACCGAAGTTTTTTGGGCGGCTCTTTTTGTAAATTCGTATCATTCATATTATTGAAATGATAATAATTGGCATATCAAAACAATACAAGCTCTAACTATTAAATTGCAGGGAAATCAGTCCACGGCTTTGAATGAGAAATTAATTTCACCAAAATAGGATATGAAATCCAATCCAATCTCCGCCTTACGAAATCTAAATTGCCATCAATTCAATGGTGTTATTGACATAAACACAAAGAGTTACACACATTTTCCTGAGAATAGATTTCCGATTAAATAATTTATCTGGATCTTCATCTGCCAAAGATTTCATTTCGCAGATAGTAGAGGGTATAAAACTGATGTAGGAGTGGCACCCAATTTGAATACATAAATACCAGGAAGCAATTCTGTATCTAGATATCAACATATGAGGAGTAAACATGTTTACGAGATCGATATTTCTGAAAATTTTTGTGCTTGGATTCATGCTTCAACTAGTAGTCACCTGCAATTCCACCGAACCAATTGTCAAACATGTATCCGTGACGGGGAAAAGTGTAGAGAACATTGTTGAATTGATGACATTGGCAGAAAAAGTTGGACAAATGACTCAGGCTGATAGGCGCTATCTAATTGATGAAGCTGATATTACGGAATTGCACTTAGGATCCCTTCTCAGTGGAGGTGGATCAACCCCTGAAATTAATAATCCCACATCCTGGGCTGATATGGTTGATGGTTATCAGGCTCTAGCTGCCAAATCTCGTTTGGGAATTCCTCTCATGTACGGTATTGATGCAGTCCATGGACACAGCAATGTAGTGGGTGCTACTATCTTTCCACATAATATTGCCCTTGGAGCCACAGGTAATCCTGAACTGGTAAAGGAAATTGCCCACATCACCGCAAAAGAAGTTCGAGCAACGGGGATTAATTGGACATTTGATCCCTGCGTCGCTAACTCAAGAGACGAACGTTGGGGACGCGCCTATGAGTCCTATGGAGAGGACCCAGCTCTCCTAGCCGCTCTCGGACAGGCCCAGGTTGAGGGTTATCAGGGAGCATCACTTAGCGCTCCTGATGCAATTGTGGCATGTACGAAACATTACATTGGAGATGGCGCTCCCACCTGGACAACAGGCAATAATGGTAAAATTGATCGCGGAGATGCTCAAATTTCCGAAGATGAATTAAGAGCCCTTCATTTACCACCCTACCAGGCTGCTATTCAAGGTGGGACAGCAACCATCATGGCTTCATATAACAGCTGGAATGGTGAAAAACTTCATGGGCAAAAATATCTCATGACCGATGTACTCAAAGGAGAGCTTGGGTTTCAGGGTTTCATCGTAACAGATTGGGCGGGCATTGATGAGCTCCCAGGTGATTATAAGAGTGATATAGTTGAGTCAATCAACGCAGGTGTTGATATGGTTATGGTTCCTGGAGATACGAGCAAAGATGGGTACACATACAGAGAATTTATCACCAAGTTGACCGAAGCCATCAATGAAGGCTTGATAGAAATGTCTCGCATCAATGATGCTGTAACCAGAATCTTGAATGTTAAAAAGAGTATGGGTCTGTTGGATGCGCCCTACAGCAACGATCGCAATCTCATCTCCCACGTAGGTTCACCCGAGCATCGAGAAGTGGCCCGGCAAGCTGTCCGTGAATCTGTAGTATTGCTAAAGAACAACAGCGTCTTACCATTATCCAAAGAGCTCTCAACACTTGTTGTAGCTGGTCGTGGGGCCAATGATGTTGGCATGCAATGTGGTGGCTGGACCATTTCCTGGCAGGGTGGTATGGGCGATATCACTCCCGGTACTACCGTCTTGGAAGGCGTTCAAGCAAGCGTTTCTTCATCAACCCAGGTGATTCACTCGCCTGATGGAACAGCTGCTGCCAGTGCAGATGCTGTAATAGTTGTTGTTGGAGAGACACCCTATGCTGAAATGCATGGAGATAGGGATAATCTAGTCCTATCAGACGAAGATTTGGCAGTTATTAACACAGTAAAGACCAGTGGAAAACCTATGGTGGTCGTGCTCCTTTCAGGACGTCCTATAATCGTCACCGATATCATTGAAGAGGTGGATGCTTTGCTAGCTGCATGGCTGCCTGGAACAGAAGGCAATGGAATCTCCGATGTGATTTTTGGTGATTATTCACCTACTGGAAAACTCTCAGTGACCTGGCCGAAAGACATGAGTCAAATACCAATTAACCAGGGTGATAATAATTACTCACCTCTCTTTCCTGTAGGATATGGAATGAGTTATTAGATGTTGCCTAATAGAAATGAAGGAATTATGCTTAAGTTGATATGATCCCTCAACCAATGGCATTATTCAGAGCAGCTGGTTTCCTGGTAGCAATAGTACCCTCTCTTCTCTTGGGTCAATCCTTGATTCTTAATGAAATTGTTGCTTCTAACCGAGCAAGTTTATACGATGAGGATGGTGACACACCAGATTGGATTGAAATATACAATACTTCCTCATCTGCAGTCAGCTTACAAGGTTTTGGTCTTTCTGATGATATTAACAATCCATATAAATGGATATTTGGAGCTGGTGAAATAGATGGCGATAGTCATGCCATTATTTTTGCATCAGATAAGGACAGGCAAGCCTTAAACCTAAACTGGGACCTCATATTCGAAGAAGGTTCTCTGTGGCGCTATTTTGTTGGTACTTCAAATCCACCTTCAAATTGGAACTCATTGAATTTTAATGAAAATCAATGGCTAGAGAGTGTCAGCGGGTTTGGTTACGGGGACAATGATGATAATACGATAATTCCGTCGACCATGTCCGTTTATCTGCGGAACACATTCACTATCTCTGATACCTCCTCGGTCCCCGGTCTCCTTTTTCACATCGATTATGATGATGGATATGTCGCCTACCTCAATGGTGTTGAATTCTCCAGAGAAAACATGGGTGAGCCAGGAAGCGAGGTAAATAATAACACACCGGCAACAACCTATACCGAACCATCATTGCCTGACAATGTTGATCTACCCTTTACCCTCATCTCCAGTGATTTAATGGTGGAGGGTGACAACGTCATTGCAGTTGAAGTGCATAATCACAGCCTGTCCTCATCTGACATGACTGCAATCCCATTTCTGAGTATAGGCGAACTGGATACACCTGATTCTCCATTACCTTCCTTTTTAGAGTCACCTGCTCAAAGCCAATTTCACACCAATTTTAAAGTTAATAGTGATGGTGAGTTGGTCATGTTAACGAGTCCTGATGGTGGGAGTCTAGATTCAATTCGAGTACCTGAGCTGCCCTCAGACATCAGTTGGGGTAGAGAGCCTGATGCCAGTGGAAATATGTTCTATTTCAATCCACCAACTCCTGGTGAGACGAATGTGGGAGGATTCACTGTCCCTGCCGAACCACCTGTTCTGTCTCCTGGACCGGGATTTTATAACTTCGGTATCTCGCTGAGCATGGGCGCAGTGCCACAAGGGCGGGTTTATAAATATACACTGGATGGAAGCATTCCGAATCTGAGCTCAGCAACCTATACCACACCGTTATCTATCACTCAAACCACAGTAGTTCGAGTCTTAACATGCGCCCCTGATGGCACGAATCCCACTCTAAATTCATTTAGTTATTTCATTAATGAGGAACCCGACCTACCTGTCATGTCTCTCATTTTTGAACCGGGTGCATTTTTTGATAATGATACTGGACTGTATGTGATGGGTTCAGATGCATCTCCATCCTTCCCCCATTTTGGAGCAAATTTCTGGGAAGACTGGGAAAGGCAAGTTCACGTCGAATATTTTGATGGTGGGAATGAGCTCAGCTATGCGGCTTCTGCAGGCGTGAAAATATTTGGGGGCTGGAGTAGAGGGAATCCACAAAAGTCTCTTTCATTATTTGCCCGTGGACGCTATGGAACCAGCAAATTTGAGTACCCTTTCTTTCCGGACCTGGGCATCGATAAATTCGAGGCTATTGTGCTCAGAAATTCTGGAAATGATTGGAATATGTCAGGCTATAGAGATGGTTTTATGACAAGCCTTGTCTCTGAGCGGGATGTTGACAAGCAAGCGTTTCAGCCAGTCGAAGTCTATTTAAATGGTGACTATTGGGGAATTTATAACTTGCGAGAGAAGGTAAACGAGCATTTTGTGTCAAGTCATCACGATGTTGATAATGATGATATCGATTTATTGGCCTTGGATGGGAATGAGGTGGTGCATGGTGAAAACAACCATTATGTGGACTTAATTGATTACATCAACTCTCACACACTTAACTCTGATCTCGATTTTGAGTACGTTGAAGAACGCGTGGATATTGATAATTTTATTAATTACCAATTGGCCCAGATCTACTTCGATAACCAGGACTGGCCTGGAAATAATATCAAGTTTTGGCGCTCCAGGCTGCCCGGTGGCAAATGGCGTTGGATATTGTATGATACTGATTTTGGTTTTAGCATCTGGAGTAATAATAACTATATAAGAAATACTCTGGAGTTTGCCACAGATCCAAATGGACCAGATTGGCCCAATCCACCATGGTCTACTCTCCTCCTTCGGAAATTTTTAACGAACCCAGGGTTCGAGCGGAATTTCATCCTCACCGCTTGTGACCTTTTAAATCAGCCATTCATATACGAGCAGGTTGAGTCAGCACTCAATGAGCATCAACAATGGTTATTACCATCCCTTCCAGACCATATTTCGCGGTGGAATCACATGAGTCTTCCCAACTGGTACAACGAAGGGATGATCATGGATAACTTTGCTTTGAATAGACCCTATTATATGCGCAATCACTTTCGAAGTAAATTTAACCTTGGTGCAGACAGTGAACTTCAGGTCAATGTTGAACCAGCAGGCGCTGGAAAAGTGCGTGTCCATTCCATCGTCCCGGATAACTATCCATGGGTGGGAACTTATTTTTCATCGGTTCCTGTTGACGTCCGCGCCATTGCCCTTCAGGGATATCAATTTTCACACTGGCAGAATAGGCTGGTAACCGATGTGGATTTGACCATTAGCATGGCATCGGATGTTGAATTAACGGCTATATTTGTTCCTGTTTCTCCCGATGATGGTGCTCTGGTTATCAACGAAATCAATTATAACTCCCTGAATGATTCTGACACCAAGGATTGGATCGAATTATTTAATGGCACGCCTGAGGCTGTCGATCTGACAGGATGGGCAGTCAGCGATGACAACGATGATAACTGGTTTGTGTTGTCCGAAATATCACTTGCTCCTGATGCATATTTGATTGTGACTAGCGATAGCCTCGCCTATAGAAGTATTCACGGGAGTGATGCTCGGATTGTTGGTGATCTGGATTTCAATTTCAGCAATGGAGGAGAATTGATTCGCCTCTTTAACTCAGATCAAATAATTGTGGATAGTGTACGCTATGATGATGAGGATCCATGGCCTACTGAGCCTGATGGAGATGGTCCTACATTAGAGTTGACATTCCCTACTCTGGACAATGGTTTGAGTACGAGTTGGGCTGTTTCAGATAACCTGGGGACGCCTGGTGCTCAAAATGGCAGCTTTGCTGTTCCATCAGCATTCAACAATGACAACGGACCTACGGAATTTCGAATCGGAATGGCCTTCCCAAATCCATTCAATGCAATGATCACCATCCCTTACACCGTTGCCGAAATCGGGTTATTTCAGATCGATATATTTGATCTCAGAGGTCGCATGATTCATTCAGAGAGCATCAATTCATCACGAAGTGGTTCAGGAAATTATCATTGGGATGGAAGGAATGAGCATGGGCTGGCACAAAGTTCTGGAATGTACGTGGTTCGATTAACTCAAAACGAACTTACTGCCAGTATAAAAATCGCGCTCCTCCGATAGGAAAATCTACTCAACTAATCTCACAGTACCGAAATTTGCTGGAGATTGATACGCATTATCGCTGGAAGAAAACCAGGATATTTTACCATTTCTGGTGTTGCTGTCATTATCATTGATATGGACATCCAGACCCAATAGTTGATCGACACTGGGCATTCCATTTAAACTTTTCCAAGGAATGGCAATTTCCAGTGTATATCCCTCAGATTGGGAGCGCTGTTCAATTCGCGCACCTTCAAAATGGGCTCCAATATCAGCATACAAATTGTTACCACCTAAAACAAATCTGAGTTGGTACTCGTCGTTTCCGTAGAACTTTGATTTACTGTTATCTGTATCCAGATAAAGCTCGAGTCCATCATTTAAATAGTCTACTGATGAATTTACACTAAGACTATCATCCTTAATCTCCATATAAAAATAAAGGTGCTCCCAATCCCATCGCGCGCTGAACCAGGCGCTGAGATCTGCTTCGTCACGGATAGAGCCAGAAATATTATTATTGAGAGGTAATTGTTCTGTCCTTCCCCATTGCTCATCCCACTCCCCATCAATTTTAGGCGGGGGTGATACGTAAAATATTTTGGTCCCCTTAAACTTCTTCCATGAAATTTTATTTGGATGTGTTTGAGTTTTACCCTTATCGTTCCATACTTCAACATGGAAATTTCCGCTTCTCATTTTCAAGGGTAATTCATGAATAGACAATTCAAAATCTGCGGCTTCAGGGAGCATCTTTCCGTTTCTATACCATTGATAGTTGAGGGGATAGCCCGAAGTTTCCACACTGATTGTGCCTGCATAACCCTCACTGAAAGTTCTGTCTGAGGAGATTTCGAGAATCATTGGCTCCTTTGACTCCAGTGTACTTGAATAAGCTTGTGGATCTAATGGATATAGAGACTGCACCATCGCCGGTAAAAAATCACACATCTTTGAATTTGTCATTTTCGCCTGTTCGAAGAGCCATCTTTTTGCCAACCGTTTACTAGGTTTAGGACCTTCACCATTCCAGTAGGCCAGGATCTTTTTGAATCCCTCAGTTTTCCTGATACTCCAGGGTTGTCGCTTTAGCTCAAATTTTTTATGTGTCCACCAGCTCCATCCCACATTTGCCTTCTCTAGAAATTCAGTGGAAGCTCTGTATAACTCCCAGGGAGGATCCTGTTCACCGGTTTCACCATGCCATAGAGGCATATCATACTTTTTGCGTAGATCATCCCACCGTTGTATACCTCGTGAAGTGTGTGTTGGCGGGTAAGAGTGGAATGCCATGACAAGGTGGGGATCCCAATCCATCGGTTCCAGAATAGAAAAATCCTGAGCCCAGTCATCTCCTTCAATAAAAATGATGCCCTCTGTGTCAGTTTTACGAATAACCCTGGTGATACGAAGGTATAATTCTCTGAGTAATCCAGGATCAATCCCATCGTATCGAGCCAGTAAGGGTTCATTCAAGAGATCATAACCCACAATACAGGATTTCTCAGAATAACGTCTGGTGATTGTATCCCAAAGATCAATGGTCCGAGGCCAATATACGGACTTCTCCGTCCAGAGTCGGGCCTCCCCATCACTATCGGATATATTCTCGGCATTTTGGCCACCAGGAGCCCCATGTAGATCCCAGATGATACCCATGCCGCTTTCCTCGCACCAATCCACAAAATTATCAAGGAACCGAAAATTATGTTCGTCATAGACAAATGGGGGTTGTTCAGGTTGTTGATCCCGAGGTTGAATCATGGAGGCAAGAAGTGGAACTCTAAGTGTGTTCACACCAAATGATTTCATATTCTCCACATCTTCTCGGGTTACGAAATTTGAATAATAGCTGTCCCAGAATTTCTGAGCATTTCTGGAACCAATTAATGCCTCTATTGCCGTTTCAAAGTGTCTTGGCCTATCAAGCTTTCGGATTCCCCACATATATCCCTCTGGAAGCAACCAGCCCCCTAAACCAATTCCTCTGAGTTGGATGGTTTCTCCAGTTTTGATGTCTACAATGTTTTGACCATTTGTGGTATAATATGCCTGTGCTTCAAAACCCATTGTGAGTAAAAGAATGAATGCTAGAGTTTGGATTTTTATCGTCATTTAAGCTTTCGAGGGCTCGTGGAAATGAAATCGGGACTCATTTGTGTGAATTGTTGAGCCATTATATATGAATTGGCCAGAATAAAGGCAGAATAAATACGGCGATCAATCCGAATAGTATAACCAGGGGCAATCCAACTCTGGTGTAATCAGTAAATCGATATCCACCAATACCCATAACCAGCAGATTAACAGGGTGTCCCACGGGACTCAAAAAACTGGCTGAACTTCCCAGTGCTACAACCATGGCCAAGGCGTAGGGTGAAAGTCCCAAATTTGTAGCAGTAGCCAATGCCATGGGCGCCATAAGAACAGCCACAGCGGCTGTTGGCATGACTTGAGCAAAAAGGCAGGTAACAATGTATAATCCAGCGATGATACCCTGTGGGCCCAGAAAGGCTAGAGAACCCAGAAGACTATCTGCCAAAAGGCTGGTTACCCCGGTTTCTTGCATGGCCACTCCCAGACTCAACATCCCGGCGATGAGCATGATGGCTCGCCACTCAATAGCTTCATATGCCTCATCCATAGTGATACATTTTGTCAATACCATGAGCACAGCCCCACCTAAAGCAGCAATGAAAATGGGTAGCCATCCAATGGCTACTGCGACGAGAACACCAATTTCAATGCCGGCAGCTATCATGACTTTGTCTTTTTTGTAAATAGGCTGATCAAGACCACTTATGATGAGATAGTCATCCTCCTCTTGTAACATGCCCAGATTTTGGCGTAGACCATAAACCATGAGGGCATCGCCCGGCTCCAAAACAAAATCACGAAGGTTTGTGCGATAAGCCCTGTCCCTGCGCCAGATTGCCAGCACAGTTAGCCCAAATTTTTCGCGGAAATAGAGCTCACCAATGGTCTTGCCGGCGGCCGAATTTCTGGGTGACAGGGTAATTTCAGCCACACCAACTTCATCAGATTCCAATCGTTCCAGATCGTTCTTGGATTGTTCCTCCATTTCCAGATTCTGTAAACTATGTAGAATTTCCAGGATTTCAGGTTCTCCAATAACGATGAGAATATCATTGGCTTCAAGCTCATGAGCCGGGGGTGGCATAAAGATGACCTCTTCGCCTCTGCGGATTCCCAGGACATTGATTCCCAAAGCGCTTTTCAGGTGGCTTCTGGCGATGCTCCGGGTTGCCAGGGTCGATTCATCAGGAATTTGTATACCTATTAGATGTCGGTGCAGTTTGTATTTGAGAGCCACCTTGCGGGGTGAGACATAATTGAACTCGCTAGATTGTTTGCTGTCAGCCATGGCATCCAGTTTATCAGTTTGCCCAATGGCGATGAGTAGATCATCTGGATTGAATCGGTAATTTCTCAAACGAGACACACGTACTTTATTTTTCTGAATCACAGCAATGATGTTTATCTCATAGGAATTCCGAGTGCCGGCTTCTTTGAAGGTCTTTCCTATGAGGGAAGAATCTGGAGCAATTTTAAATTCTGCAAATCGAATGGCTTTTTCTAACTCATGTTCACCAATCAACCAACCATGCTTCAGAGTGAGGGTTTTCCAGTCTCGGAGGGTACCAACTTGATCTCTTCGTCCTCCAACCAGCAATTTATCCTCAGCACGCAACTGAGTGTCAGGTCCTGGAGCCAACAGGGTTTTCTCTCCCCTCAGTATGGCCAGGACATTGAATCCCAGGGCTGATCCAAGACGGCTCTCAGCAAGATTCTTATCCTTTAAGGCAGAATCTTCAGGGATGCTCATGGTCAGGAGACGATCATTGAGCTCGTATTGGCCATTGAGGGTATCAGCGATTGAAGTTGATCTCCCCAGGTCTCTGTTTGGCAGCATATGCCTCCCAAAGAAAACGAGGTAGGCAATGCCAACAGCCATGGCAATCACACCAATTGGAGTAAAATCAAACAAACCAAATGGCTGGAGACCTTCCATTTCAAGCGCATTGCTGATGAGGATGTTGGGAGCGGTAGCAATCAGCGTGGTCAATCCACCGAAGAGAGATGCAAAAGCCAGAGGAATCAATAGTTTTGATGGTGAGCGACCGGTTCGATGGGCAATTTCCATGACTACAGGCAACATGAGGGCGGCTACACCAATATTGTTCATAACACCTGATAAGGCACCTACTGTTACCATCATTATCACCAACAATTTGATCTCACTATTCCCAGATAGTTTGAGAATCTGACCACCCAGGATTTGAGCGACACCCGTTCTTACCAGCCCAGCACTTAAAATCAGTACAGAGGCAATAGTAATGATGGCTGTATTGCTAAACCCGGCGATGGCCTGATGATGTGTGATGAGACCAAAAATAGATAAAATCAGCAGAACAGATAAGGCTACCAGATCTACTCGAAGCCATTCCGTGACAAATAGGATTACCGCTCCGGCTAGGACTGCGAGTACAAATATCATGGAAAATGTCATCTAATACCTGTCAGTTTGAGCTTCTTTACATCGACCTGAACTTCAGAGGTGAATATTTTAAAGGTAAAGGGAAAAGGGCTGGGGTGCAAGAAATCACTGAAACTCCTGGTCTCAGCATCCTAGGCAAGAAAGAGCTGAAATTGACATCATTGCATAAACTATTTTATGCTACTTCCTCCCCCATGTCTATTACTATGCAGGCTGAACATTTTCATTGAAAGATGATGATACTGGATGAAGTCGGGGTTCTAGAGGAGTGTGTTGAATTGTTAAGTAAAATAGCTACCAGATGGGGTTCAGAATTTGGATATCGACACATCCTTGTCGTAGCATTCCCACTGATCCTGAGTACTGGTTCCTGGTCCATACAACAATTTGTTGACCGGATGTTTCTCAGCTGGCATTCTGAAGAAGCACTTGCTGCAGCCATGCCTGCAGGAATCCTCAACTTTGCCTTTATCTGCCTCTTTATCGGCACAGTAAGTTATGCCGGAACTTTCGTATCCCAATATGTCGGAGCGCAGGAGGATCACAAAGTAGGTAAGGTTCTATGGCACAGCTTCTATCTCTCTCTGTTTGGGGCGATAATCTTGTTGCTCGTTGCTCCCTTCTCCAGCGAATTATTCAGCATCGTTGGACATAGCAGTAAACTCCAGATCATGGAGAGCACCTATTTCAAAATTCTATGCTTCGGTGGATTGGGACCTATCCTCTCCTCTGCATTTGCTGGATTCTTTACTGGTCAAGGTCGGAATTGGCCCGTGATGTGGGTAAATTTATTCACAACCACAACGAATCTGATTCTGGACTATCTCTTGATCTTTGGTATAGGCATATTCCCAGAGATGGGTATTGCCGGAGCTGCTCTTGCTACTATCATCGCTGGTTTTTTATCTATCATCATGTATCTCATTTTGATTTTAAGACCTCACAACGAAACGCGATTCAAGGTTTGGTCATCCAGGGCCTGGGACGCTTCTTTCATGAGACGGTTCCTCAAGTACGGTTTACCCAGCGGTGGTCACTTCTTTCTGGAAATCATGGGGTTTACAGCCTTCATTCTAATCCTGGGAAGGATTGGTCAGATGGAACTGGCAGCAACAAATATTGCCATAAACATCAATAGTCTGGCCTTTATGCCCATGTTTGGTTTGGGTATCGCTGTATCAATGATGGTAGGTCAGAACATCGGTGGTGGAAAACCAGAAACTGCTCAATACGCAGCTAATTCGGGAGTTCAGCTTGGAATGGTATATATGATCTTCTGTACTTTCCTGTATGTAGGCATTCCACAAGTTTTTGTAGCTCCGTTTGCTGCTTCCACTGAAACATTTGGGATGGCAGTTATTTTATTACGCTTCGTTGCGGTTTATGCTGTTTTTGACACACTAAGTATTTTGTATTCATCAGCCATTAAGGGTGCAGGAGATACTCATTTTGTCATGCGCATAACAACAGCCCTTTCCATATTTGTACTAATTATTCCCACTTTTGTCGCTGTGGAGTATTTTGATTCAGGGCTCTATTTGCCGTGGACATTCTGTGCACTATTTATCGTATCCATGGGGCTCACTTTTCTTGGTAGATTTTTTGGTGGAAAATGGAAAAATATGAGTGTCATTGAGACACCTGGTTTTCTCCCATCCCAACACCCTGCAAATCCAATCTCTCCTGAATTGTAATCTTATAATCCGAATGAGATTTATGGATTAAGACAACCTTTTGTCTTGACTTCGCTTACTGTTGATAAATACTTTGTACGGTAATCGAACAAAGTATTATCTGTGTAGAATGATGTCCTAATGAGGAGTCCGCATGTATCAGGAGTATCACAAACTGACTCATCCCAAAATAAAGGGAATAGGGCTCAGCCTGATTATTTTGCTCGGATTGTCCTTCTCAAATTGTTCAAACAACCAGGTCGCATTTGTTAAAGTGGTCTCTGACAGCACAGGCCATAAACTCACTGTCAATGATACAGATTACTTTGTGAATGGGATGAATTGGGACTACTACCCCATCGGAACCAATTATAAATATAAGTTTTGGGAACAACCTGATGATTTCATTAAGTCTGTCCTTGACGAAGAAATGAAAGCACTGCATGACATGGGGGTAAACACTATCCGTCAATATGTTGGTGTACCACCTCACTGGGTTGAATACATCTACGATACATATGGTATTTTCACAGTCCTGAACCATAGCTTTGCTCGATACGGGATAGAGGTGAATGGTAGCTGGGTGGCTAATGTGGATTATGGAGACCCTGCGACACGGGAGATAATTCTTAACGATGTCATTCTGATGGTTGAACAATTTCGCTATGTCCCTGGAGTATTGATGTGGCTATTGGGGAATGAAAATAACTACGGATTGATTTGGGAATCGTCTGAGACTGGAGATATGCCGGAAGCACGGGACAGTCACTTCCAGCAAGCACGCGACTTATACTCACTATACAATGAAGCGATCAGGATCATCCATATCAGGGATAATCGAAGGCCCGTGGCCATAGCCAATGGCGATGTTCAATTTATAGATCTCATTGTTGAGGAAATTGAAAATCTAGATATTTTTGGAACCAACAGTTATCGCGGAGCCTCATTTGAGGACTTGTTCAAGCTTGTAAATGATAAACTGGATATTCCCTTACTCCTCACTGAATTTGGTGCAGATGCCTTTCATGCTCAAGAACAAAGGGAAGACCAGAGCTCACAAGCGCTAGTCCTCTTGGAAAATTGGCGCGAGATCTATCTGCAAGCTGCAGGAAATGGTGATGTTGGTAATACAATCGGTGGTCTTACATTCCAATTTAGCGACGGTTGGTGGAAATCAGGTCCTGACGATAAATTGGATATACATGATTCCACAGCCTCGTGGTCAAATGGAGGCTACTCCGACGATTTCACTCCTGGCGTCAATAATATGAACGAAGAATGGTTTGGGATTTGTGGACGTGAAGCTTCTAAAACGCCAAACAGGGATATTCTACGCCCCCGTTTGGCATATTACCTTCTCATGAAGATTCACGCTCTCGATCCCCTCCTGTCATCTCAGGGAGCCCCAGAAATTAACAAATTCTTCTCAGAATTAGCTGAGACGAATCTGGACTCTCTCAGCTCAATTTATAAGTTTTACAATAATTGAACCTCTCAGATAAAAAGTTGTCACCTCTTTCTGGTGTTGGGTATCGACAGGTAAATATTTCAGGGTTTCGCAAGGTTG
Source organism: Fidelibacterota bacterium (assembly GCA_016845065.1). Classification (GTDB taxonomy): domain Bacteria; phylum Fidelibacterota; class UBA8477; order UBA8477; family JABMPR01; genus JABMPR01. The sequence continues at coordinate 214,021 of JAERTG010000023.1, forward strand.
ATCGGTGGGAAGCCAGGCCATTGGCGGATTCGGTCCTCCACCTGATATGGCGAGAAAAGCAAATTTCCAGAGCCGAGATAGCACGCCAAATAGGAATATCCCGCTCAACTGTGACTGAGGTGATACGAGATTTACTCAATACGGGTTATGTCAAGGAAGTTGGGGCTGGGGTTTCCAGCGGTGGTCGAAAACCCATTGTTCTTGAATTCCAGAATAACCATAAACTGATTCTTGGTATCGATATCGGTGCTACCCATGTTTCTGTGGCTCTACTCAATCTCGGTGGTGAGTTATTGTCATTCAATCGGCAGAGTCATTCTGTCCGAAATGATCCGGAGGGGACGCGTAGTCTGGTCTTCAAGCTTTGCGATGCCTCTCTTAGTCAAGTTAACAACGGTCAGCAACGTCTATTAAGTATTGGTGTAGCCCTCCCCAGCCCTGTAGATCCAGATCACCCCGAATGGGTGTCAGAAGTAGTAATTCCTGCATGGCGCGGGAGGAATGAATTGGATATACTACATAGCCATTATGGTGTTCCTGTTTATGTAGACAATGATGCCAATCTTGGTGCCCTGGCCGAGTATCGTTGGGGTGCTGGTCGTGGATGTAAGGACCTGACCTATGTCAAGATTGGGTATGGACTCGGTGCAGGTTTTGTACTCAACGGTGAAATCTATCGCGGTTCCACAGGAATTGCCGGTGAAATGGGACATATGACTGTAGGAGAAAGCGATACCCTATGCGAATGCGGATTGAATGGATGTTTAATCACTCTTGTAGGTGGAAAAGCCATGTCTGCCAGAGCTTCTGAGTTGTCAGATAAGTATCCTGAGAGTCCGTTGACAAAAGGTGATACTGATCTGGAAGCTATTGAAGCTGCAGCTCATAAACATGATGAATTAGCCCTCCAGCTTTACAAAGAAACAACTGAATATTTGAGTCTAGCTATTACAGGTTGGATCAATATGATGAACCCCAGTAGAGTCATTCTTGGGGGATCGATGCAGGAGTTCCAGAATCGTCTATTGGACCCAGTCCGTGAAAAGATCAAGGCATGTTCCATCGTAGGATCAGTGCCTATCACCGACATACGGGCAGGTGAATTAGCACATCAGGCCGAAAGTATTGGTGCAGCGACTCTGGCCCTGGAAGGCGTCTTTTCAAATCCAGGTTTTTATCGAAATCAAATTGAACCACTAGAGGCATCGAATGTCTAGTAGACATACTGTTTGTACTGTTACTGACTATATATGTACTGAAATATGAATCTCTCTCTCTTTAAGAATTGATCAATGAAGGAGTCTGGCACATGAGTGCAAAAACACACTACAAAACTGCACGAGAAGATCGAATTTCGCTGAAACAAAAATCAGCATATGCTGTGGGTATGCTGGTGAACAATCTCCAAGCAGCAGCACTACCCGCCATGGTAGTTATCCTCAACCTGGGACTCGGAATGGATGTCTTATGGGTGGGTCTCATCGGAGCAATCCCCCGCATATTTGATGCAGTCTCGGATCCGCTGTTGGGATACATTTCTGACAATACCAGGACTCGCTGGGGCAGACGCCGACCTTTTATCTTTGCCGGTGCTATCCTTGCAGGAATTATTTTCGCCCTCATGTGGCAATTACCTTCTGGGTACATTGATATTCTTGATAAGACACCCATCAAGCAACACCAGATCATTACTGCAGGTGAGTCGGATGCGGTCTTCAATGATGCAGGTGGTGTATTTTCGGAATATTCCGAGACTTCCATGCCTGATGCAAAATTCACCTTATATGGTCCAGAGGCACTGGCAATAAATCTGGGTTCATCTCTGGCCACAAACCTGGATGGCTTCCCTCAGGTTGAGATAAATGTGGATATTCCGGAGTATGAGTCCTTCGAGGTTGTTTTCAATGAATCTGCTGGTGAGTCCTACTCAATCCTCCTAACCGAAAACATGTCCGAGGATGGAAAGGGAAATCTATACAAGTTCAGTCTAGCAGATCTTGCCAAAAGCCCCCTTCCTGGAGATCAAACAGGCAACGATGTTCTAGACATTCAATCGCTGGGTAATATTTCTATACAGCTTACAGGGTTGGTTGGAACTGGAACGGCTACCATTCATTCTGTCAAGCTGCGAAAAAGTGAAAAATTCTTTGTCACTTATTTCTGGTATTTCATGGCCATGTCCATCCTCTTCTTTCTGGCATACACAGTATTTGCTACCCCTTTCGTAGCCTTTGGTTACGAAATGACGCCTGATTATCATGAACGTACTCGCCTGCACGCTTTTGCCAACACGGTGGGTCAGTTGGCCTGGTTGGGTGTTCCCTGGTTTTACGCCATCATGTCCAGCACTTTATTCAGGGATACTGTACATGGTGCCCGCACCCTGGCGATCGCCGTGGGTATAATTGTCGCTGTATTCGGAATAATTCCTGCCATTTTCCTCAAGGAAAGACAAACTCTGGAACCCGTAAAAAATGCCGGTAAGAGTATTGGGCAAAACATGAGCGAGTTTTTCAAGGGAATTGTTACCACCTTCAAATGTAGTCCATTTGTGAAATTGTGTGGTGCAACCTTTCTCGTTTTTAATGGGTTTCAACTGGGCATGTCCTTCTCCATATATGTCATGATATACTATCTGTTTGGTGGTAATGATGGTGATGCGGGAAAACTCATGGGCTGGTTTGGGATGCTTACTTCCATTGCTACCCTTGGTGTAATTCCATTAACTGGATGGATTGCTACCAAGATTGGCAAACGTAAAACATTTCTGCTTACAATTTCAATTTCAATCCTAGGGTATGCGATCAAATGGGTTGGGTATAATCCTGATTATCCATACTGGCTCTTATATGCTGCACCTTTTGTTGCTTTTGGTACCGGCTCATTGTTTACCCTCATGGGATCCATGATATCGGATGTGTGTGATTATGATGAACTTGAAACACATCAACGTCGCGAAGGTGTTTTTGGAGCTATCTACTGGTGGATGGTTAAAGTCGGGATGGCTCTGGCTGGCCTCCTCACAGGGATTTTACTCAAGGTCTCCGGATTCGATGTGGCACTGGGAGCAGCCCAATCAGAAAATACTTTATTCCTGATTAGAATCTTTGATGTGGGTATACCCCTCCTCACCTCTCTGATAGCCCTATGGATTATTTCCACCTACAAACTCACTGAAGTGAAAGCCTACGATATTAGAACACAGCTCGAGGCCAGACGCGGAAAAGTCGCAATGGCAGATGCTTCAGAAAACGATTAAGGGAAATTGACAATTATGATCAACGAAAGAATTAAACCACAAGCTTTTTCAATTTTGAGTCTGGCTATACTGTTTATGTCTTGCAGTCACTTACCAGAACCTACACCTCAAGAACCTCTTCAAAAGCTCACATCAACTTCTGAAATTCTGCTCACTTCAGCCAGTGGGAGTAAAATTGCAGCCCAGAAAAATGTCAAATTCAAATCTGGGCAGGCTGAGGGAGTTGTCCTCCGGGTTTTCCCTGATAGCGTTAAACAGACCATTGATGGTATAGGAACCTCGTTCACCGAGTCTTCAGCCTTCGTCCTGGCACATCTAGAGTCAGAACACCGCCAGGAAGTCATGCAAAAGATTTATGGGACTGATGGTGCCAATTTCTCCCTCACCCGCACCCATATTGCCTCCTGTGATTTCTCCGTCGAAGGAAAATATTCCTACGCTGAGCAACCTGGTGATACTGCACTTACTTCGTTCACCATCGCTGAGGATACAGAGGGATTTCCAGTCAGCAAGTACCCTGGCATCAAGGATGAGAAGTACGACCTCCTCCCCATGATTCAGGAAGCCTTAAAAATCAAACAAGACCAGCAAGATTCTGATCTCCGAATAATTGCATCGGCGTGGACTGCCCCACCATGGATGAAAGATATTGAAAAGTACTATCAGCCTATGACAGCCGATAATGGCTGGCACGGCACTGGCGGGACCCTGAAACCTGAATATGTCAGCACGTACTCTGATTACATCCTTCGCTACCTCGAGGCTTACAAGGCAGCCGGTGTGAACATCTGGGGTCTTACTCCCGTAAATGAACCCCATGGTAATAATGGCCAGTGGGAAAGCATGAACTTTAGTCCCGAGACACAGAGCGAGTTTGTCCAGAAACATCTTGGTCCTGGTTTACGGGCAGGAGGTTTTGGAGATGCTAAACTTCTGATCTTTGATCAGAATCGTGATGGTATTGAAGAATGGACAGATGTGCTCTTCCCAGCTGATAACGAGCATAAATACATTTATGGAATTGCAGTTCACTGGTATGAGAGTACATACAAAGTTTATGAGGATATTTTTGACCGAGTACATGAAAAGTATCCTGAGTACTCAATCGTTCACACAGAGGGATGTATTGATGATCTTGGGAAACCGGCTCCTGATGATTGTACAGATCCAGTTGGCAGAACAGAAACAAACTGGTTCGACAATGATGATTTCTGGTGGTCTAAGTCCGCCTCTGATTGGGGATATGCAGTTCCATGGACTCCTGGGAATGGCAAAGATCATCCCCTTTACGTCCCAGTACATCGATATGCCCGCAATATCATAGTCAGCCTTGATCACTGGATGACCGGTTGGGTTGATTGGAACATCGTGTTGGACAGTCAGGGTGGTCCGAATCATGTCGGTAATTTTTGTGGTGCCCCAATCATGATAGACACAGCTACCCAGCATGTGTATTACACTCCCATATATTCCGTTTTAGCTCAGTTTAGCCGGACAATACGACCTGGTGATAAAGCACTCAAAACAGTGGTCAACAAAGCAGGTCTAAATGAGGATGATATACATTTCTGCGCCACTATTAATGCAAGTGGATTGATGAGTGTGCAGGTTTTGAACACATCTTCTTCTCCAATTCACTACAAGCTGCAAGTGGGAGATGAATTTGCTGATGTAATCATCCCAGAAAATTCAGTACAGACAGTGAGAGTACAGCTGTAAGACCCCGATATCGATTGTGATAAACGGTTAATAAGAATTTTATGATTAGAGGTATTTAGAGTGAAATCTTCTCGTAAACCCAGCTACCAGTTGAACAAGAATGGTGATTTTCTTATAAGTAACTACAATTCAGCTAAGCCATTCTCAAGCTTTTTCCCAGGAATCGCAGGAAAAATGGGCATACCCATGTGGGTGTTCTATGTGAATCGCGGTCAGGGGATCTGCAGTATGGGTGTCCAGGACAAGGAGAATCCTATTATGGAATTTCTTCCTGCGAATTGGGCTTATCAATTGGCACCAACACAGGGGTTTAGAACCTTTTTAAAATTTCCTGAGGGTTCAGGAGTCAACTTTTATGAACCGTTTCAGGATCACTACCAGGATAAGGAAATTGAGCGTACTCAGACCATGCATATTTCACCCTCCCACCTGGTATTGGTAGAAGAAAACAAGACTCTCGGGCTTCGTTTTACCGTTGAGTATCATTCTGTCCCTAATGAAAGTTACGCTGGTCTCATAAGAAATCTGCATATAACAAATTTAAACAACATTGATGTATCCTTCGAGGGACTGGATGGTCTCCCACTCATTGTTCCTTTTGGCATTGGCAATTTCGGCTTGAAAAATATCCGCCGTTTGATGGAAGCATTTGTTGAAGTGAAAAACTATGACGCGAAAGCCCCATTGTTTAAGGCCAAAGTTAAGCCCGCTGATCGGCCCGATGTTGAAATGCTGGAACGCGGTAATTTTTATGTTGGATTTGAGAACATTCACAAGGGGTTGAAGAAACTAACCCCCATCGTTGATCCAGAGCGAATCTTTGGTACTCACAACGATTATATTTATCCTGATTTTTTCCTGAATACACCTTTTGATGCCCTTCTGGATCATCAGGCATTTGAGAATCGATATCCCTCAGCAATGAGCAAGTTTTCAACAGAATTAGGCGCCGGTGAGACATATACGGTGAGCTCTGTAATTGGTCATGCTGAATCTCAGGACGCTTTGAACTCCCAGTTACCAAACATCATGAGAAAAGACTATTTCTCCAAAAAAGCTCAGGAGAGTATCAACATTATCGATGAGTTGACTCAGAAAAATCTGGTGATAAGCCGTGAGCCTATTTTTGACATGTATGTCAGACAAAATTTTCTGGATAATGTGCTTCGTGGTGGTTTTCCCTATACTCTGGAAGGAAACCAGGCTAAATCTGTACTCCATCTTTATTCGAGAAAACATGGTGATCTTGAGCGCGATTATAATGACTATCGTATCACTCCCTCTCACTATTCCCAGGGTAACGGCAATTTTAGGGACATCAATCAAAATCGTCGCTCTGATTTATTGTTTAACCCTGATGTGGGCTCCGGAAACCTGGAACATTTTGTCAATCTCATTCAACTCGATGGGTTCAACCCCTTGGTACTAAAGGAAGTTAGGTACAGGGTTGAAGATTTGAATTCTGCCACCCAAATAGTTAACAGTCATTTTAACTCAGGATTATCGTTTGAACTCCTCACCTTCCTCCAGGAGCCTGTCAGTCCAGGAGAATTGCTGGATTTTCTAAGGCAAAAAGACGTTGTGTTTGATGACAATGCTGATGTCTTATTGGGTGACCTCCTGGGAAGCTGCAAAAAAATCAATGATACAGATTTTGCAGAGGGATACTGGTCAGATCATTGGACTTATAACCTAGACCTTCTTGAAAATTATCTGAGCATTTATCCTGAGAGACTGAGACATATTCTATTTGATTATCAGGAATTCACATTTCACGATAGTGATCATCGTGTACTTCCTCGTTCTGATAAATATGTAATCTGGGACGGTAAAGCGATGCAGCTAGATGCTGTTTTTCATGACAAAGAGAAAGCCACTCTCATCGCTTCCAGGAGCAAAGATCAACACCTCATGCGAGATGCTCATGGGCTGGGTCAAGTGGTTCAGACGACACTTTTTGTGAAATTACTCAGCATTATCACCAATAAAATCGCTTCTCTGGATCCTTCAGGTATAGGTGTCGAAATGGAGACAGATAAGCCCAATTGGTATGACGCATTAAATGGCTTGCCTGGTGTACTTGGTTCAAGTCTCAGTGAAACTATAGAAATCAAGCGTCACGCTGAATTCATTTTATCTGCTATGGATGAAATCCATCTTGCAGAAGAGATAGCTCTATACATTGAGCTACATGAATTCACCAGTATGGTATTCGCGGCACTCTCGAATGGTGGGAATGATTATACATATTGGGATACCGTAAGCTCTGCAAAGGAAGAGTATCGTTCCAAAACCAGGATGGGTATCCATGGATCTGAAATAACTGTAAGTCAGGATTGGATCCAGGAGTTTCTCCAGGCTGTTGTAGGTAAGGTTGATCAAAGTATTGAGAAAGCGCTCTACTCGGATACGGGTATCCCTGGAACCTATTTTTATCATGAAGTCGCGGATTATCAGCTTATCGATCGTATTGATGATCCGGGTACGAAGCATCCGAAACTCAATGGACGAGGCTTCCCTTGTTACCAGGCGAACTCCTTTAAATTAGTACGTCTACCTCTTTTTCTTGAGGGTCCCGTCCACTATCTCCGCACACTTCCAGAACGAGATATGGCCAAACAGCTGGCTAAAGATATTAAAAATAGTGGTCTTTATGACAACGAGCTGGAAATGTATAAGGTTAATGCTGAATTGAGCGACCAACCCATGGAAATTGGTCGTGCAAGGGTGTTCTCGCCGGGATGGTTTGAGAATGAATCGATATGGTTGCACATGGAATACAAATATATGCTGGAGCTACTTCGCAATGGTTTGTATGAAATTTTCTTCCAGGATTTCAAAAAAGTGTTCATCCCCTTTCTTGACCCTGAAGTGTACGGCCGCAGCATTTTGGAAAATTCATCCTTTCTGGTGAGCAGCGCAAATCCAAATCCTGACCTTCATGGTACTGGATTCGTCGCCCGACTTAGTGGCGCAACAGCTGAATTCATTCATATCCTCATGCAGATGGCCATGGGGCCAAGAGCTTTTTCAATCAATTCTACAGGTGAATTGAACTTTGCGCTGAAGCCCATGCTTCCCTCCTGGTTGTTTACGGAAGCAGAGCAAAAAACAACCGTCCTGATGGATGGAGTTCAGACTTCAATCTCAACGCCAGCCCACAGCTTCACCTTTATGCTGCTTAGTAATATACTGGTGACTTATCACAACCCCAAGCAGAAGGACACTTTTGGTCCCGATGGGGTTACACCTCAGGAATGGCTTCTTACGGACCCTAAGGGCCAATCTCAGAGCTTTCAGGGCTCCCTTCTGGGAGGGGAGCAAGCGGAGCAAATTAGATCGAAACAGATTAAACGTATTGAGATCACACTAGGTTGAATCAGTAACAACTAGACAATAATTCTTAAACGGGGAAAAAATGAAACATTCACGATATTTAAAAATCTTTACAGTAGTTTTGACTGGCATGATCATATCATGTCAACCCCAAGTACCTGCAGGACCTGAAATGGATAATATTCCTGTTCCAAATGAGAACGCGGTTAATCAAGAAAAAACTTTCACTACCAGGCCATTCGTGCCTTTTCTAGATGGTAGATGGATCGGTAATGCTATTTCTTTTGGATGCTATCGTGAAGGTCAAGCTCCCCACGTGAAGGGACCCTCTGAGGAGGAAATCCTAGAAGATTTGAACATACTTTCAAAACATTGGAATCTTGTAAGAGTTTATGGTTCTGATGACGATAGTGAACGTGTGTTAAAGGTGATTCATGAGCATCAACTCCCCATGAAGGTGATGTTGGGAATCTGGCTTGAGAATGAGACAAAACGTCCAGAACGAAAACCTCATAATATGGAGCAGGTTCGACGCGGTATTGAATTAGCCAATCGATTTCCCAAAGAGGTGATCGCAATTAATGTTGGGAATGAAACTCAAGTTGAATGGTCCTGGCATGGAATGGAAATGGAAAATCTGATCAAGTATATCAGGACCGTGAGAGAAAGTGTGCCGCAGCCGGTAACAACAGCTGATGACTATAATTTTTGGAACAAGGATCACAGCCGGATGGTGGCTAAGGAGATCGATTTTATTGGTCTTCATGCATATCCCCTATGGAATGGAAAAACTCTAGAGAAATCTGTCGCCTGGATAGATGCGATTTACAAATCCGCCAAAGCTTTTCACCCAGATCGGGAGATCATACTCAGTGAAACAGGCTGGGCAACAAAACATGACCCATCGAAACAAGGTCCAGGAGAAGAGGGTGCACTGGTCAAAACGGAGGTCAGTGTAAAGGCTCAGCAATCCTTCCTTGTGGAATTCAATAAATGGGTGGAAGAGCAGCAGGTAACCGTTTTTCTTTTTGAAGCCTTCGATGAACCATGGAAAGGTGGCGGTCTTGAATCTGGACCAGATGTAATGGAAAAACACTGGGGGGTTTTCAACGAAGATCGTACCCCTAAAGAATCCTTGAAAGCTTTCCTAAATACTAAGAAACATTAATCTAAACATAGTTTCTACGAAGATTTAACGACTCCCTTCGCCAGGAGCACATCGCATTGAAAGGTGTCAAACATGAAAGCAGGATTAGTCTTTAAAATAATACTGGCAACGATCCTAGGGTTGAGTGGATCTCTAGTTGCTCAAGTAGCCCCCATTAATTTTGAAGCTGAAGGTATTGGAGCAGATTGGACGTGGACATCTTTTGAAAACGACACAAATCCTCCTCTGACCATTGTTTCAAACCCTGGTGCAGACACTGTGAACGCCTCTGCAATGGTAGCTTCCTACACCACATTAACCACAGGTCAACCCTGGGCTGGTTTTGAATCTCTTCACGGTGCAGATATCGGACCCTTCAGTTTTGATGTGACCAATAGTACGATTAAGCTTATGGTATACAAAACCGTTATCAGTGATGTCGGTGTTAAATTCGCCGAAGCCAATGGTGAAGCACAGCCAGAGGTAAAGGTTGCAAACACCTTGATCAACCAATGGGAAGAGCTGACATTTGACCTTTCTGGCAGCATCGGTGCTGGAATAACTGGCATAGTTGATCAGATCATTATTTTTCCCGACTTTGACCTGGTTGGAAGAACGACAGACAATACTTGTTACATAGATAATATCACTTTCTCCGGACAGGATCTACCCCCAGCGCCTGCTGCTCATGCACCATTACCTACAGCTCCTGCAGATGATGTCATTTCAGTATTCAGTGATTCATATACAAATCTTGCCCAAACCAATTTCAATCCTGGTTGGGGTCAGGAAACGGTAATGTCCGAGGTGATGATAGAGGGTAATAACACACTGCTTTACTCAAGCTTGGACTACCAGGGTATAGAGCTGGGAAGTGCTCAGGACCTAACTGAAATGGATTCGGTGCATGTGGACTTCTGGAGCGCTAATTCAACCGAATTGCAGATCTTTCTCATCAGTCAGTCCTCAGGAGAACAGGCCTACTCACTACCATTCGCTACTGAAACCTGGGTAAGTACCTACGTTCCCCTGTCTCATTTCACCGATCTTGGACTCTCAATAAGTGATATTTTCCAGCTTAAGTTTGTAGGCAATGGCGATGTGTATATTGACAATATTTATTTTGAAGGCGAAGGTGGTGGCCTGGAACCAACCCCCTATTTCCCAATCGACTTTGAGATTGATGGTCATGGAGCTGACTGGACCTGGACTACCTTTGAAAATGGTGCCAACGATCCACTTGTTATCGGTACCAATCCAAGCACCACTGGAGTAAACGCTTCTGCAACCGTGGCATCAATGACAACCATGACTACGGGTGCGGCTTGGGCTGGTGTGGAGTCTCAACATGGTGCAGACATCGGTACTTTTTCACTTGATGCCAGCAATAGCACAATAAGTATCATGGTGTACAAACCCATTCTTAGTGATGTGGGGATTAAACTGGCAAAGCCTGATGGTTGGTCCATGGGAGAAATAAAAGTAGCCAATTCTGTTATTAATGAGTGGGAAGAGTTGACCTTCGATTTTTCATCACAGATGCAAGACGGCTATGATCAGATCGTCATTTTCCCAGACTTTGATCTTGCTGGCAGAACCACTGACAATACGTGTTACTTTGACAACATCACTTTTTCTGGTCAAGTGGTGCCAGCATCTCCTGTGGCTCACGCTCCAATCCCTACATTGGCAGCAGAGGATGTTGTTTCGATATTTAGCGATTCCTATCCAAGCACTGCAGGTGTCAATTTGAACCCTGGCTGGGGACAGGCAACGGTGGTAAGTGAGGTAGAAATTGAACAAAACAATACTTTAGTTTATTCTGATTTGAATTATCAGGGCACAGAATTTCAAGCCATTGATGTAAGTGGTATGACTCACTTTCACCTGGACTTCTGGACAGGAAACTCAACTGCCCTGAATTTCTTTGTCATCAGTCAGACCCCTACAGTTGATAGTGATTACTTCACTCTCGCCATCACACCTGAACAGTGGATTAGCTTGGATATCCCCTTGACTGCATACCCAAATGTTGATCTAGCAGATGTGTTTCAGTTCAAGGTCGAAGGAAATGGAACGATTTATTGGGACAACTTTTACTTCTATTCAAATACGGTTGCTGTTGATGATGAGAGAAAAGAGGTGATTCCCAGTGAATTTATTCTCGAACAGAATTTCCCTAATCCTTTCAACCCTGGAACCTCAGTAAACTACAGAATCGCTGAATCCGGGTCTGTAACACTCAAGATTTATAACATTTTGGGGCAAGAGGTTGTGACCTTGGTTGATGGATTTGCGTCACCTGGCTATTATAGTACTCATTTAGATGCGAACCACCTGGCCGCTGGCACCTACTTCTATGCGCTTACATCTGGAAATCAGAGAATTGTTAAAAAGATGGTGTTGATCAAATAGGTTAATATCCCACTTGATTCGGTGCGGATTTGGTGTTCGCGACGCTCCACCTTCCTCCGCAAGCTTCCGCTGGAAGCCTTGCTACGGTTGAACCGAATCTTTGCTATGCAAAGAAAGGCGGTTCTGCATCATGCCCCATAAAAAAACAAAATGGCCCCTCATGGGACCATTTTATTTTCGTAGCAGGGGGCGGATTTGAACCGCCGACACCCGGCTTATGAAGTCTATAAATAGATTCTCTATACCTCTAAATATTAACTACTTACGACGCTTAGTGGTTGACGGGTATACCGAAATAGGTATACCGGACGTCCATTTTGGATACAGAGTCCGGTTGAATGCACTGCACTCCAAATGCAGCGTACCTTCGGGTACCGGGGGTTCGAATCCCTCACTCTCCGCTCTTGTTTTACAACAACTTAGGTGCCAGCTACTCAACAATCTCCTAGTGCATATTGTGGCACTTTTTGAGACATTTCACGCCACCTCACGCCATATTCTTTGACATTACTTTGACACAGTCGTAGTTGAACGTTTAGATTTTCTAATATTATCATCAGTTGTGTAATGTTTATGGTATTAGGGCGGTGTTTTGACCGCTACTATTATAAAGGCTTATTGCCCCATCATGAGTTGTAGTATGTGAAAGCGAAATGGTTTCTTGACCGCTATTATTATAGAGACCTATTGCCCCGCCATGGGCAGTAGTATGTGAAATATTAATGGTGTTTTGACCGCTGCTATTATAGAGGTCTATTGCCCCATCATCGGCTATAGTGTGTGAAAGCGAAATGGTTTTTTGACCAGTACTATTCAAGATATCTATTACCCCACTGCCATTTGAGGTGGTTACGGCCATTATACGATTCCCTTTTTTATCGATAAAATTTATCCAGCCCCTCTTGGGAATATTTATGTCACCCACTGTAATACTATCAAACGTTGTATTTGTTGCCCCTATTGACATAAATCCAATCACAGCAACTAGAAACCCAATTATTACACTTCTAGGGTCTAACTTTTTCATGATCCCTCCATTCTCAATTCATGTTTACTTTTCATTAATCCCAGCGACTAGTTGTCCTAGCGACTAGCCCTCCTAGGACTAAAGCGAAAATAATCATAAATATCCATTCGCCGTAAGCCATCATTAGTAGAGCTGGGGCAGTAATAATGAAGTAGCCATCGTCTTGTTGCGCTTTGTAGCTGTCTACGCCTTGTTTGATACGTTAAGCATACTGTACTCATCTGCGATCAAAGGAGCTGGTGATACCCACTTTGTCATGCGAGTGACCACAGCACTATCCGTTTTTGTTTTGATTATCCCAACCTACATCGCAGTAGAATATTTTGATGCCAACCTGTATCTCCCCTGGACCTTCTGTGCCCTATTTATTGGGGGAATGGGTCTTACATTTCTAGGCAGATTTTATGGTGGAAAATGGAAGAAAATGAGTGTTATTGAGACTCCCGGATTCCTACCATCTCAACATCCTGCTAATCCCATTTCTCCTGAAGTATAGAAACTTAATTTATGACTCACCTGAATCTGTCATTGGCGTCAGAGCCCCGAGACGGTCAACGCATTTATCTAAAGCAAGCTATCATTACTTCTAAATTGCGTTCCAATGATACCCCCTGACAAATGGATCCCCATCAGCCATAAGAGATAACCAGAAAATTGTTCCTGTAGTGAACCAGTACCACCCTCCCATCGAGCTAATTGATATGTACCATTTTATTTGTTATGGAAGATGATTCAGTTTCCAACCTTCAGAATGACACACTTCACTCACAGATTTCCCAATTAAATTCATACGATTCCAGTATATGTTGTATTCACCTGCAAAGGCAGGATCTTCCTCCAGGATATCAATCAATGCACCGATGGTATCTTTCATACCCTGGAATACGGAAGAATTTTGCGTGTGAATCCAACATTTACTTCAACGCTTTGCTAGGATCCCCCAGAGGAATTAATACCCCTCATTACGGTAAGAATCATCAATATTTCAGAGAGGGGCTGAACTGAGTTATAAATTAGACATGTGGTCAGACATATAAGTCACAATGAATCCTTGATATCCGGAATATTCAGGAACTATATCAGCAACATATGCTGGTACCAAATATACCTCAGTGCACCAGCTTCTGTCTCTGTATACCTAAATAAGAAGAAGTGATAGATTGAATCATGGATAGGATTAAATACGCCACTAAAGGCTCTATATGTGTGTGAAAATACCACAATTAACTCACGAGATCAGGGTAAATTTATAAGTTGAAAACAGAGGGATCCCTTTTACTTTAAAGCAGTATTAGTTGAGATTGCCTTCATGGCATTCAGTTTAAGGAGTTCAGTTGGAGATTTCAAACTCAGGATATCGACCAAAAGATTTGTTCAATGCGTTTACCAAAAATCGGTCACCCAGAAAACCAATACACAATAATGATTTAGTTCAAAAAGATCGAATTCGAATACGAGAATTATCAACTCTTATCGAAGATGCTGAATTTTCTGAAATCATTGTACGAGAGCCACTTACTAAAATAGATATTTTCGTATAGTGGGAATTATGATACTCCGAGATTTCGGGGTATCTTTACAATCATGAAGATTTCCCTCCAGATTCCCCTCCATGCACATGTTTAACTTGGCAATTTCGACTTCACTTATCTCTAATGATCTCACAATCTTAGCCTGGTTGTCATGAGTATGAGAGCACTCGATCTATCTAGTGATCAATATATGAGTGAATTGGGTACTTCTGAGTTATGATTAAAAATTTAGTCTGTAATTTTAGGGTTTATCAATTCGATTAATCCTTTCAATCAAAACCTCTGCTTTCCAAGGTTTTTGAATGAACTCAGTAATTCCCATATCCTGGTACTCTCGCTTATCCGCAAGTCCTAGGTGACCTGTAGAGAGAATAATTGGAGTCAGAGATCCTGATTCTCGAATCTCTTGAGACATCTCTAATCCAGACATTTCTGGCATAGTTAAATCGGTAACTATGAGATCGTATTTCTCAGGATTAGCTCTGAACAATTTTAAGGCTTGCTTCCCATTGGCAGCATTATCGACCTTAAAACCCACGTTTGATAGGATGGTTTGGGTAGTAACACGAATACTATCCTCATCATCGACTAGCAAGATAGATTGACTGGAAGTTGCTGGTGGTATAAACTTTTTGCTTGGGATCTTCTCCTGAATAATCTCTGTTACTGGAAAATGAATTGTGAAAATGGTCCCCTCACCAAATTTACTCGAAACTTTAATCTCAGCACTCATCATTTCAACAATTCCATGAATTACTGATAGACCTAATCCTGTACCCTGACCAAATTGCTTGGTGGTAAAGAAAGGATCAAAAATCTTGTCAAGGTCAGCAGGCTCAATCCCGAAACCGGTGTCACTCAATTTGAGTTCGACTACATCAACTTCAGCCTCCCCTTTTCCCAGTGAAGCTCGGGTTTGCTGCAGGCTTACCTTTAATATTCCACCCTCAACCCCCATGGCATGTTGTGCATTATTGCACAGATTGATCACAATCTGATGAATCTGGGTTTTATCGCAAAGTACCAAACCACAATTCAAATCTATGTCTTGCTGTATCTCAATAGTTGAGGGGAAGCTTGCTCTTTCTAATAATAAAGCCTCAGCCACAAATTCTTGGATATACTGGGGTTTCATTTCAACCGCAGATTTTCTACTGAAGGTCAGGATTTGATTGACAATAGCTTTAGCTCGTTCTCCCCCTTCCATGAGGTGTTGCATATTGGATTGTACTAATTCATTGTCAGGCAAATCTGCCGCTATCAAACCCCCGTAGAGAAACATACCTTGGAGAATATTATTTAACTCGTGAGCTATACCACCAACCATTGTCCCAACTGCTTCCAGCTTGTGTGACTGACGGAGTTGGGCTTCTAATGTGATTCGATCTTGTTCGATACTTTTCCGCTCGCTGATATCTCTCGTTATGGAAAGGATGTGAGGGACACCTTCCAAATCAATGACGCTGGCGGACATCAGACCAGTGACGACAGAGCCGTCTTTCCGCAAGAAATTCGCCTCCAAATTCACATAATGACCCCATCGCTTTATACCGCGAATCAATTCCCACCTATCTTTCAGATTGTGCCACATGTTGATTTCGATCGATGTCTTCCCAATTGTTTCTTCCCGGCTATAACCAGTCACCAATGTGAATCCTTCGTTGATGTCAATGTAACAGCCATCGTTCAGTCTGTTAATGGCGATTGCGTCTGGACTGGTATAGAAAGTCGTCTTAAAACGCTCTTCACTTTCTCGAAGCGCTTTCTCAGATATTTTTCGATCTTGGATTTCGTGTTGGAGCGCTTGGTGCAGTTTCGCATTGTTGATCGCTGCACTCACATAGATGCCAATGGTTGTTGCAAACACGAGATCATCTCCTGAAAAAGAGTTAACCGCACGAAAAAGATTAAGAGTGCCAATGACATCATTGTTTATGATCAGCGGAACTACGAGAATATTGTCGGTATCTGCCACTGCGGTTCCAGGTACATGGAAAGCGCCAGTATGTCGTGCAGCATTATTGAATATCTTCCCTTTTTTGGATTTAACAATAGTCCCAGATAGACTGTTCTCAATATCCACACGAGACGCCATAATATCTTCATCTTGATTAGGATATTGGGAGGCGGCAGGTCTGAGGAACTGACCTGATTCTTCTAGCAAATATACAGTTACACCTTGGCAATCAAGAAGGCTTAACGTCTCCCTGCAAACGTTTCCGAGGACAATACTAATATCAAGTGTTGAGCCTAAGCTGTGTACCGTTTCTAACAATTTTTCCTGTCGCTGAAATTGCTTGTTTAATACCAATTCGGTTAGTTTTCGGTCCGTAACATCATCGATTAATGCCTGGGCACCGATCACCTTGCCAGGGTATTCATAAATTGGACTAATCTTGTAGTTAAGATAGGCAGTCTTATTCCCCTTTGAAGTATACTCACTCTCATTTTGGATAGACTTCCCACTTTTAATCACATCCTGAAATGCAGCAGACACTCCAATCCGATTTAAAGGTTCGAATTGAAATAAGTTGATCTGCATAGTAGCCTCAAGTGAGGGAGATCCAAGAATTTCAAGAATTTTAGGGTTGGCACTAATAATATTTCCTTGAGTATCTATAGAGACAATACCAACTGGAGCGGATTCTACTAATGTACGATAACGTTTTTCACTCTCTGCCAACACTTCTTCGGACAATTTAAAATCAGTTACATCACGAAAGATATCGTACGATCCACTTATAACCCCTTCTGTTTTTATTGCAATTGAACTAACCTGAACCACTCGAATTTCACCTGACTTGGTGACAACTCTACCTTCATAGCCCTTATAGAAAGCATCCCTTTGTAGCTTTTCCATATATTGGATAGACTTCTGGACGTCTTCATTGTGAACAATATCCTGAACTCTCAGTTTGGCTAATTCCTCGTGTGTGTAGCCTAACATATCTTGAGCAGCTTGATTGGAATCAATAAATCTGCCATCCATATCAAGCATACAGATACCATCGAGACTCGTTTCAACAAGCTCCCTATATTTTGATTCACTTGCCCTTTGTGTTGCCGTCCGTTCTATTACTTTTTCTTTCATTATTCTTTTCTCATAGCGCAATGCATTTTCAGCGGCATTGATCCGGAGCATGACCTTAATCTGGGCCACCATTTCATCTAGTTGAATAGGCTTACTTAAAAATGCATCTGCTCCTAACTCCAAACCTTTAACTCGACTTTTACCATCGGTCCGAGTAGCAGTGATCATGATCACCGGAATATCCTTCAATTCAGGATCAACTTTCAATTTCCGACAAACTTCAAACCCATCCATATTGGGCATCATGATATCCAATAAGATCACATTGGGATGCGCTTCACGAGCCCGCTCAATCCCTGCTGACCCAGAATGGGCAGTTAGAAGCTCTATCTCTGGCAAACTTGTTCTACACAAGGACTGAATAACCGCCAGATTCTCTATGTTATCATCAATTGCAAGTATTTTTGCCATTCTTAGATTCTCTTACTTTAAATATTCTAAATACTGAAATAAAAGGTCTGGAAATCCTGTGAGCTTGGATAAATCATCCAAAATTAAGTATTAAAACGCCTATGAGTTTCAGGGCGTCAAACAAGCTAACATGAGTATATCATTATTTCTCAAACTATTTCCATAAGAAGCGCTCTTTAGCCTTAACTAGCTCAGATTCTCAGAGGGGTAGATTTTTCCATGATTGAGCTGCTTCAGCATGACGATTAAGTAATCTAAAGATCGGAATTCGATCCCTAATCCGATCTTTTTATTAAACGTTTGGATAGTATTCATGACCAATAATACGTTTCCTTACTGCACTCTGTCCAGATGTACAACATTTTAATTGATTTTTCAAGCAGATATATTTGATTGTAGAAATATATTTCATTTGTGGGCTGAGCTCTAGTATTACTCAGTACGATCATACCTGGTAAGCTAGCTCGGCTTAACCAACAATTTATGAGATTCCTGCCCGATATTAATGATGTAGATTCAATAATCTTCGACGATAATAATGGTATGAAATTGTCTAACGATTCTTTAGGCTCGGGTAGGTCAAGTATGGCGCACTTTTTTACTTCTCCGATCCCAAGTATATTAAGTACGGTCTCTAAACACTCCAAGAAACCTGGAAAACGTTTTTTCACACTAGAGTCGCTTAACAAAACTGTAGAAATTAGCTGTAGGAACTAGTACAAGTGATTCGCATTAAAAAATGCTTAATGGAATTTTAGTAATGAGTAAAGATCTTATACAAAAATTCATGGATAATAATCCAAGTCCGGTAGTTCAAGTGGCGTTGGATGGCACATTGCTTAGTCTCAATTCAGCTGCACGAGAATTCCTCGAATCACAGGGGTGGAGTGAAAAAGAATATACAAATATCCTTCCTCCTAACTTCCACGAAATCAATCTGAATTGCAAAGCTGCCGAGATTGGGTTACCAGTAACCACCATGGAATTTAGTATAACTTCAATTCTGTGGACACCTTTCTTCAATGAAGACATGGATCGGGTTGTTTACACCGGTGTTGATATAACTCGTATGAGACGTAATGAAATCGCGCTGATCCGGGCTAAGGAGCAAGCCGAAGAAGGTGAACGGTTAAAAGCTGCTTTTCTAGACAATATGAGTCATGAAATCCGAACCCCTTTGAACTCACTATTGGGTTTTATGAATTTACTAAATATTGAATTGATCGACATATTAAACGAGGATCAAAAGTTCTATTTCGACCTGATTCAGACCAATGGTCTTCGACTCGAACGCACCATGCGCGAGATCCTGGATATATCTAATTTCAGCTCCGGTACCTACGAACCAACTTTTATCGACCTTGATTTGGCCAGCTTGATTCGAGGAATTATACAGAATCATACGCCCAAGATTACCGAAAAAGAACTTGATGCAAATATAGATATCCCTGATACCCCAATGATGATTCATTCAGACCTCTATTGTCTGACCCAGATGATCACTCATCTGCTGGAGAATGCAATTATTTATACGGCTGCTGGAAGTATCGGAATCTCTCTGGTATCGACTGATGATTGGCTTGAGATCCGTATTGATGATACCGGGATTGGCATGGACGAGGACCAACAGCGACAGATATTTGTCCCATTCTCTCAAGGCTCTATCGGACATACCAAACAACATCAAGGGATCGGCTTAGGATTGGCACTAGTCAGGTCTTATTGTGATACAATCTCGGCCAGAATCGATTTGGTTAGTGAAAAAGATAGGGGTAGCCATTATACCATTAGCATCCCGCGTTCCCACTTCCCAGCTTAAGTTCAACTGTTAAAGCTCTCGCCTAGCGCCATGGCTGAACCCTTCTACAGTTTTATAATCTCGTCACTCCAGATGATGGCACTTTGATTAATTTGTGCGACTGTAGCTTCATCTAGCTTGCATCCGATTTCATCTAACTTGGTCTTAATTTCCATGTTAGATTCAAGTGTATAGGCTATTCGAAGTATCTGTTGATAGCGTGTTTCATGTCCAAGCAAAGTCTCTATAATCTCATCTGCAAGGGGAAGATCTTTCACCAGAACGTCCATGGGTTTATCGAGGGTGGCATCCAGGAGTGAAAATATCCCTACTAAAAAGTATTCTGAGCTATGATCTGCTTGGCCAATGGCTTCAGACAACAATTCGCAGAAACGTCCTCGAATAAGTGTAAGACGCAGTAATTCCATTGGATTACCATCTGAAAAAGACGCCATAATTAAAACCGAAGCCCATTTCTTAAAATTCATCAAACCAATCAATGCCAGCGCCATGCGCAGGCTTGTTATTTCGTGACGCACACCCATTGCCACCGAATTGATATATTTTAGTAATTTTAGGGAAAGGTTAGGATCTGCTTTTAAGACCTCTACCAGTTCGCCGTAATCAACATCCGGATCATGGATTTTTTGCATCAGACGCAGTTTGGATGTCTTACTATCCTGTCTGCTTGTCGTTGGCATGAGGCTGGGCCTTGCAAAAAAATACCCTTGAAACAGTGTATAACCTAAATCCCGGCATGTCTTGAATTCCTGGAGGGTTTCCACTTTCTCAGCTAGCATGATCTTGCCTTTTGGTAAAAATCTCCTGGCAAAACTTGCAATGGTAGCAGAATCGTTGTCCTGAATATCCACTTTAATGATATCAGCTAATTCGATGAGTGGTTCAAGGTCTTCGCGATATACAAAATCATCCAAAGCAATTTTATAGTCTGCGGCTTTCATGTTTTTTGCTGCAGCTATGATTTCAGGAGTAGCTTCTATCGTTTCAAGAAATTCAATGACCACGCGGTGTTTAGGCACAACTCGCCAGATTTCGTCGAGAATAAGCTGTGCCGTAAAATTAATAAAACTCACTTTTCCGGAGCTGATAGATCCGATTTCAGTTTCAAAAAAAGAGCTATTGATCACACTGGATGTAACCTCTTCAGCACTTATTTTGAAAAAATCGTGATCACCATCACCACGATATAACAATTCATAGCCATAGGTAACACCATGCTGATCCAGGATTGGTTGACGGCCCACCATCAAAGTCATAGAGTGCTCCCATAAATGCTTCCCTGAACCACACGTACCAATAGCATACCTTTAATCCAGTGGCGATTGAGTTTTACATCCATTCTTTAGCCTGAATCAGTTGACCTGTTTTGGTGTAAAGGGAGGCAATTTTTCGTCTCACTTCAGAATCGCCTGGTTGTAATTCGTTCATTCTTAAAAAGATTTGAATTGCAGCATCATATTCCCCCAAACGGATGAGTATGGTACCAATGGCATTGATATAGATGGGTATTTCACCCTCTATTTTAACAAGCTGACCCAAAACATCTAAAGCAGTATGCCATTTTTCAAGATGTTCCAATGCGTTGAAATAATTTCTCAGAATAGGTACTGAGCCATCTGATTCCTTGAGGTATGATTCGTAGGCCTGTGTAGCCTCTGCCCAGGATTCAACCTGCACATATAAATCACCAAGCGTTTTGAGAATAGCTGATTTATCAATCTCAATATCTGTTGAAATACGCGATCCAGAATTCCGGATCTGGGTGAATTGATCAAGAATGATACGCAGAGAATGAAGGGCTCCTGCAACATCCTTTTTTGACAAGCAAACACGGTAGGATAAAAAATAGGCAGCATTTTGAATCTTCTCAATATTCAAAGATTTCTGAATCAGCTCTTCTGCTTCTGGAATGCGACCAAGATCGAAAAGTGTATCAGCAAATGTATTAAGCAATGATGCTTCCATTGCTGGGTCAAACTGCTTCAATTCTAAAGCAGCGCGGTAATGTTGCTCAGCAGCTTCAAGTTCATTATCAACTTTATAATTATGCCCCAGTGTATAGTGTGCATAGGCACTTTTTGGGTTTGAGGCAACCTCAACGAGTAGAATCTTTCGATTCCGTGCCTGTTTCTTTGATTTTTCCTCACCTGTAAAACTATAACCGAAATGATCAAGCACGATGTCACAGGATCGTTCCTCAGCATGCACTTTCTTAGCGCTGGGTGAAATTTGTTCGTGAATTTTTCCAGAAAATTGAATCTGTCGATGATTGGTAAATAGTCGATGTGCATCAGAAAGTGTGAAATTTACACCATCCTCTTTTAGATTTTTAATGCGTACTTTATAAATGACTGGCGATTTTTCAAATCTGAGAAGTTTCTGGAGCGTTTGGATGGAATCATGCGTCAAACGTTCATCTGCATCGATCCACAGGATCCAATCGCAGGTAGCATGTTTAATAGACTCATTTCTGGCAGCAGAGAAATCATCGGACCATTCAGAATGATATACTTCAGCATTAAATGACTTCGCAATATCCAAAGTTCCATCTGAAGATCCCGTATCTAAAACAACAATTTGATCGGCTATGGGCTGGATGCTCCTTAGGCATTCCGCCAACATCTTTTCCTCATTTTTTACTATGAGGCAAACACTTAAACTTTTGAGTGGGAGATTCTTCAAAGGACTTACTAGATTTTGGCATCCAATTGTTCAAACTCGGCAATCGTCTCGGTCATGCTCAGTTGAGTTTGGAGCTTCTCTTTATTGACAATATAGGTTTGGACATTATTCCCATCCAATTTTGAATCAATAAGACCACTATTCCTAAATTTTCCTAATTCAATCTTGTACGTGGAGAGTGGTTCCGCGTGAGAGGTATCAAATTGTTCCATGAAAAAGGGCTGTTCGATGTCAGGTTCCCACATCTGTTCCTTCATAAACTTGTGTAAAAAGGTAATTATGTGAATTTCCTTTTCTGTCATTTTCTGAAATTGAGTTTGAACTTCATTCCCCTGTTTCTGGTAAAATCGTGATTTGCAATAATCTGCGAAAAATTTGAAATGGGAATAATCCTTCATCACCAGCATACGACCGTCTTCCTGGTTCATGACGCTCTTCGCCATGGGTGTCAGGGTGATCTTATTCAGAACAGCATCGACTTGGTCATAGGGCAGGTTCAGAATTAAGGCAATGTCTTTGACCAATGGTTTCCAGGATGCGATAATTTGATCAAATTTATTTGGTTTGATTGCTGCCAGCATATTACTGACCATGAGAATCACCTGACGTGAATTGTCCTGGCTGGTCAATGTCTCAGCATGCTTATTCGCATCCCTGAGCCGTTCAGCCAGAATCCGGAAGAATGAGGTTAGCCAGGGAGTTAAACCATCCAGGTGTTTTTGGAAAAGCATCTTGCTTATTTCAAGACACTGAGTTGTTTCCAGAGCAATTACAGTGGCAGATCGCGGTAATCCATCGATAAGAGCCATTTCCCCAAAAACTGCCCCGCTACCCAGGTGAGCATAGACTACTTTTTGATTATTCTTAATGGAAAAGACCTCTACCTCACCAGACTGAATGATAAACATTGAAGAACCAGCGTCATTTTCTCTAAAAATGATATCGCCAATCTCAAATCTCCTGGCAGCTTGCCGTTCTACAAAGTTCATCACTCAGTTGCCATATTTTCAAGGATGGAAAGTGCATGCGCCTGTGTGGGATCAACCTCCAAAACTAATTTTGCATAGTTCACAGCATCCGAAGTATGGTCAGCTTCAATGTTTAACTCTGCCATTCGTAGAAGAGCGATTATATCATCCGGATGATCGGAGATTATATCCAAATAGGCTTTAACACCTTCTTGAAATTTATTGTCTATAATCAAGACCTCGGCATAATTTCGACGTGCGTCCAACAGGTTAGCATCTTTCTCAGTGGCAATTCTGAAGAATTTTTGGGCGGCCTCATAATTCCCAGTATCACTAGCAATTAACCCTGAGAGGTTGTAAGCAACTGCATTGTCTGGGCTTAAACGTAACAGCCGACGCGTGAATATGATTGCCTCTTCGATCCGTTCCGTGATCCGCGCAGCCATTATTAATCCAATAAATGCGTCTTCATGGAGTGGATTCTCATCGATCAATTGTTTCAGCGTATCATAGGCTACTTCATAGTCCCCTGTCTCAAGTCCTGCCATACCAGTTTGGAGCATCTTTGGATGCAAATCGTTGAGTGGGCTTTTTAGCTCGATAAGTTCATCGTAATCTACATTCGGCCACTTTTGCCTAAACACCTTTCCTTTGCTTTCCAAGGCAGCCGTATAATCCATCTTATTGGCAATAAAGGTCTGGCTTCCATAATGGTGAATAAACACACCTTCGTGAACCATGATGGCATAGCCTTCCCTACTAACCTTTAGGCATAGGTCATCATCTTCATAATTCCCGATTCCAAAGCTCTCGTCCAAACCGCCCACATCTTGATACAATGTCTTCTCCATGAGCACTGCAAACCCTGCAATCCTACGCCTAGGGGTGATTCTATTGAGATTCTTTGCAGCCACTTTGGCGGCAAATTTGAAAAAGTCTTGATCGTTTTTATAGGGTACATCAGTCAGCATCTGCCGTCCACTAATATGATTGGTTATGGGACCCACCATACCGATACGTTCATCTAATTCGAGACCTGCAACCAAATTTTCCAACCAGCCCTCTGCAACGAGTACATCATTGTTCAATAAAAGAACATATTTCCCATTTGCTGCTGCCACTCCTTGATTATTGCCAGCTGCAAAGCCTTTATTCTCAGCATTTTCGATAAGTGTAAAATTCGAATTATTTTTTACAAGCTCCGTAAGGTATTTGGGCGTACCATCAGTAGATGCATTATCAACAAGAATCAGTTCAAACGGATAACTTGTGTGAGCAAGAATTGAATCCAGACAACGTTTTGTGTAATTAAGGGCATTGTAGGTTAACAGGATGATGGACACGAGTGGTTTTTTATCAAACTCACTGCTCTCAAATATCTCCTTAATAACCTGTTTAGCGTGTTTGGGTGACCAACGATCTTCAACATATTTCTTGCCAGAAGAAGAGAGATGATTCCAAAGATTTTCATCATTATAAAGTTTAATCATCGCTTCAGCAAAAGTATCTACATCATCTGCAATCAACGCGTGGGTTTCATCTTCAAGATTCATTCCTTCAGCCCCGATGGTCGTCGTTACAACAGGTAGACCCCACGAAAGTGCTTCTCCAATCTTCCCTTTCATACCAGCGCCATACCTCAAGGGGCTAACGGAGACACGAGAATCCAGTAGATAGGGTTCCAAATCCTCAACATAGCCAGTAATAATCACACTTTCCGTTCTGTATTTTAAAATTTCCTTAGGTGGATTATTACCAACGATATAAAGTTTCACGTCAGGAAGTGATTTTAGGACCATTGGCATGATCTGTTCACATAAATACACAATGGCGTCGATGTTAGGAGTATGGTCAAAATTGCCAACAAACAAGAAATCGCTGGTTTCCTTATAAGATTTGCTCGCTTCGATCATATTGTGAATATTTGGAACAATATCCATGGGGGTCTGGGAAACATATTTGCTTATCGCTGCCTCATCATCCAGCGTTACATTCCACAATCTATCTGCCAATTTATATAGTGCAATTTCACGCTTTTTCTTTCGACGTGCTTCTTTTAGTTTAGCTTGATTCTTTTCTAATTCGGCCTCACGGATTTCCCTTAAAAAGTGAATATCGATGCTATCTACAATTATTTTTGATCGAGGAGAATATTTACGGACAATCGGTAAGTAATATTCGGCGAGATTCCAGAAATCTAGAATCACATACTGATATGATCGTTCAGCAAAAAGTAATTCATAATTCAAATTATCTTTTGATTGGTCAATTTCATAGCCCATGGAGCGCAACGCAGCAATATCACCTGCAACTGTCAATATGCCCAGCGACTCCAATATGGGTTTATATATTTGGTGGTGAGTACTTGTCCTCGAAATAAAAGTTACATGATAACCCAGCTGCTTCAATATCTTAAGAATTTGAAATAGCCGCAGTGAGCCTGATGCTCTATCATAAAATGGCAAAAATGGATCAATTACCATGATGTTCATTTTTGTGGACCCGCGGTCAGAAGCTCGGGTAACACTTGATGGATGATTTGTAGTTTGAGCCTTTAATTCATGTTCCCACTTTTTTAAAAACTTCTGGCGATTGATCGGTTGATATCGCTTGTAACCAGTGGCCATATCAGTACCAGCCGTCTTACCTTCATAGTGAACAACCACACTATGTGGATGATAATATACCTTTTTGCCTAATTTTCGAATTGAGAAACATAGATCAGTATCCTCATAATACGCTGGCGCATAGCGTTGGTCCAAACCTCCGATAGCTTCCCAGTCCTCAGATCGAATCATGAGTGAAGCACCTGAGCAATAGTCAACCTCCCTGACATAATTGAATCTTGGGTCATTAGGGTTTTCGCCTCGGCCATAATTCCAACCATTACCATCAGAGAATATTATTCCACCAGCTTCCTGCAGTGATTTATCAGGATAGACCAACTTCGATCCGATTGCACCACAATCCTCATGCTCCCCCATAAATTCAACCAGAGGTTTTAGCCAATTTGCTTCTACCTCAGTGTCGTTGTTTAGAAGGAGAATGAAGTCTCCTTTACAGGCATCAGCTCCTGCATTGCAACCATCAACAAAACCCAGATTTGATTTACTTGAAACGATGGTGATGTGATCACCTGGCAGCCCAGCTAAATAGTCGCCAGTCCCATCAGTCGAGGCATTATCTACAATGACTATCTCGTAGTTTGGGTATCTTGTATTTTTAAACAAGGCATCTATACAATCCTTTGTATAATCAATATTATTGAAGACAGGGATAACGATAGATACTTTTTTAAATTGCTTTAATTCGTTCGCATTCAGACCATCACTTGCATGGCTCGTTACTGGCATAAATTTGTCAATTTCATTCCTGTATTCACGTTTCGATAAAGGATATTCTCTGGCAACAAGTACTTCTGTAGGTGTTTGAAAGAGATATAACAATTTAGAAACTTTATTCAACTTTTTCACCCGCATGAAAGCCTGAGTGGCAGCCAAATTCTTTTTTTCAAGCATCTTGATATCGAGTTCAATTATTTGATTAATAATGCTGAGATCTATTCCATCTGAGGGGTTAAAATTATTCCCATAAACCCGGTCAATAAAGCGGTTCATCAGGGTGGAGAAAGGGAAAAACATTTCGATATCAAAATACTCGTCCAGAAGCTGCAATATGTCTTCAGCCCGAATACCCTCGAACCCATGTTCACTACAATCAAAATTATATGGGATTTCATCTAATTTATGGCTGTAAGCGTTTATTTTGAAGCGATCATCTAATCTGGACCAGATTTCAGCCACAACTTTTTCAGTATTATCCCACATCACATGGCCATTACGACCAATCATATCATTGATGAGAAAGATCATCTCATCGGTGGATTTATTATTAATCTCTTTAAAAAGACGTTCTAGCTCCACGATATGATGCAAGGAATGGTTGGCAACCACAATATCCAATTGATCTGGTAAATCCGGATAATTCAAATCTTGAGTTAAAAATTGAACGTTTCTCAGCCCTTTCTCTTTGGCAGAAAGTTTAGCTCTTGCTACCATTTCTGGGTTTACATCAACTCCAATGAGCGTAAGTTTTTCAGGATATTTTATCTTTTGAAAGAGTTCAATTTCCTTATCACCATTGCCACAGGCGATGGAAAGCATCCGAACTGGTCGATCAAGCTGTTCCATAAGATCATCTATATCGTGGATCCACCAGTCACTCCAATCGCCGCAACTCGTTAATTTTTCAAGGTTGGGAACCAGAAAATGATTGGCATAGATGTGATGAATTTCTGGAAGGTCATGGACATTCGTATTGTGTTCATATATGGAAATTTCTGTACTAAGTTTTTTCTGATATTCTTCGGATCCTTGCAGTTCATGATCAGAATCCGAAGGGAGGGTACTATCGGACGATGGAGATGGGGAAGCTTCGTCGATTTCCTTGGTTACGTTCTCGTAGGCCTTAACAAATTTTATAAGCTCATCATTGTCAGTCTTATTACCTGTACTGTGGTCATAATTTGATTGACTAGAGCTCAATATTTGAAATAGTTCTGTTGCAGATTCCACATCACCTTTTTCTAGGAATTCATTTCCAGCCTTAGAAATGAGTTTGAAAATATTGGAATTGCATACAACTAAATCTGAATATTTTTCCGTCAAGCGGTCATAGGACGGAACTTTAGCAGGGTAGGGTATATTCTGATCCAAATCATCCAATAAAGAATTAAAAATTGAATCCTCATCATCAAGAACTTTGAAAAAGGTAGAGTCAATCCCATTATTTCTAGTCATTTCCAGGGAATCCTGCAAGAATCGCCCTAACCAGGCACCGTTATAAAAATATCTCCTTGTGATGGAATAGTGGGTGATCATCCAGTGGAGTAGATCATCTTTTTCTGCAGGATGGGCACTAAGTACTTCCTCGATAGAGTCGAGTGAGGTAGCATCCGCCATGTAATGGAAACTCTGACCCAGGACGATTAGTTTTTTGTCCCACATGAGGGTTTGCATACCTACGCTCGATGAGACGGTCACCACCCCATCGACACTTGACAATAGGAATTGGGAAGCCCCATAGTAATCCTCAAAAGCTTCATGATGGATAAAATGCTCGTATTGAAGCTCTAGAAAAGCTATCGTACTGCTACTCAAAAGATTGTATTCAGGATGGGTAGTAACAACTACACCAATATTTTTTGGCACTCGATCAAGAACATAAATCAAGTAGTCATATTGTGATTTAAAATCGGAGACACCATCGAAAGAGATATAGTCAGAAAATTGCAATGGCAGTAAAATCAGGTGATCAAATTGCTTTTTAAAATCGTCGAACAGATCACTGAAGGGATTTTCCTCACCTAATAGGGATTGGATCTGGGTCTTAAAAGTCGTGACCCTAAGCTTTTGAATTTCATCTAGTTGATACGATTTTCTAATCTCAAGCCAATACTTATCCAGATAGCTATGCGCCAATACTCCCTGTGGATCTAAAAACCAGGATTCAGGAAAAGGGCTTCGTGAAAATAGGCTATATTCTCTATGGAGAACCAGGACATCCTTAAATGTTTCATTGAAAAAAGGAGCTGGTGAATATGTGATGACGATGTCTGGGACGAAATTAGAAAGTCGATCCTGAAGCAGCTTTCCATAGGCTGCCATTTGATCGCTAGTATAGGTTTCGTGATACCATGCCAGGCTGACCTCCAATGAATTTTTGTTCTCAAATGAATCCATTAGATCCTGCTGAGTAAGCACAAATTTTTCTACATCTTCAATGGCATTATATTTATGATCCAATGCCTCGTTGATCATGACCCCATACCTAAATTGATCGGCGAACGCTGAATTTCTCAAAGCCTGGATCATATCCAGACTAAAACTATTTAACCAGCCTTCCTTCCAATACGGATTGCCTCTTTCAATTAAAGGTTCTACATAGAAAAGGATATTTACTTTTGGGGTACTCATATTGACTCTCCTGAGGGATCAGAATGCTTTCACAGATGTAAGAATTTCCGGTATCGATACCTGCTGGTCAATAAGAGAGATAATCCTCTCTTCCTCTTTTACCACCATCTCGATTTCCATTTGCACTGCATCGATAATCGCAGTAGGTATGATGACTAAAGCATCACTATCAGCGAAGAGTAAATCTCCGCTTGAGAGTGGATGTCCACCAATCATGATACTGCCATCAGTAGATTCCACCCGCCCTCGACCTTTGATATCGACGGGTGAATATCCTCTTGCCAGAATGTTAAGCGGGCATCGGTCATGCGTATACACTGTATCTCGGGTAAGACCATCGATGACTACACCACCAATTCCTTGGCGAAGGGAAAGGCGGGTCATCATTTCACCAAAATACGCAAAATCTGGGCTTCCCTCTACAACTAGAATTTCACCTTCCTTTACATCCCCTACGAACGTCAACCCAACATCTATTCGCTCATCATCGGTATCCATGCTGACCAATTGGAGGGTACGCGCATAGCCCATCATCCGGAAAGGTTTATTGTTCGCAAACCAGCCTGTGATTACCTGATTCCGATAGCCCATACTATCCAAAATGTCTGAATACATACCGGAGCACAATTTCTCAATACTTATCATTCCACAACCTCCACCTGAATTAGATCATGCAAATCTCGTAAACATCCTTCACCTCCAGATTTACTCAACACGATGTCTGAGACAGCAGTCACACTAGGATGCGCATCTAATGGAACGACTTTCAGATCACACAGCTGCATAGCTTCCAGATCATTCACATCATCTCCCAAATAAATCGTTCTACTTAGATCAAGTTGATATTTTTCCACCAAATGAAGAAGCCTATCAACTTTTGGCCCAGTCCCAACATCGATATGGTCGAAGCCTATATGATTTCCTCGGTTACTAATTAGTTGTTCATTGATACCTGAACTTAACATGACTAAAGTCATACCCATTTGCTTCAACAGCTTTGAAGCGATTCCATCTCGGGTATTAAAGTTTTTTAGCTCATCTCCGGATTCTGAATAAATCATCTTTCCATCGGTGAGGACACCATCAACATCACAGATCACTACGTTTGCATTGGATAAACGTTTTTGGATGTCTGCATGGAGGAGCTGTCGAGATTTATATGGACTTGTTACCTCCAACCCTCTTTCGATATAATTAGCTAGTCGCAGATCAGCTTCATAGTCAATATCGATTTGCTCAATCTTTGGAATTTCTATGAAAGTGTAATTATTCCCAATACGACGCTGACAATCAGCATGAGCTTCAGCTGTGATCATATAGAGCCCCATGGTCTCAAAAATGGTCTGATCCAGATTGAATGAATTTGGAATAAGAGCTATATCATAAGATGGCTTGCCCTCCTCCGACCATAGGTAGAAGTACTCCTTACCGACACAAACAATTGAATCATAACCATCGTCTAGAATCAGTCTAAGCCCTTGCTCAAGTGTTTCTTTTGAGCAAAATGCCATGGGTGGAAGATGTTGGATATATAAATCATTCTCGGGATAATTTGAAACTTCCCAGGCAAAGAATCCATTTCCGTCAGTGGCATTTGTAGCTAAATCATCTGGGCGTAGAAGGGTTTCAAAACCATGATCTTTTGCGATACCAAGAATATCATGATCATCTGAATCGACAACAATACTGGTTTTTGGTAGGATTTGATGGAGGTTGTAACATGCGCGCAGGAAAAGGGGTAATCCACCGACTTTTCTCATGTTTTTTCTATGCAACCGACCGCTTCCACCTCTAGCAGGAACGAATGCGATCATCTTCATACCAGCTCCCTGCCCACCACTTTCGCAATATCTTTCATTTGAGAATAAAGAAGCTTGAACTCTTCATGCGAAAGGGCCTGATCTTTATCACATTGGGCGTACTGTCTATCAGGGTGGACTTCGATAATAACACCATCACAACCAAAAGCGATGGCTGCTTTGGCTAACTTGGGAACTCCAAAACTATAACCAATTGCATGTGAAGGATCTAGAACCATTGGTTGACGGGATCTCTCCTGCATGACGGCAGCGCCACATAAATCGAGGGTAAAGCGGGAAGATGATTCGAAGGTGCGGATTCCTCTTTCACAAAACATGACATTTGCATTGCCCTGAAGTATGATATAATCAGCCATTTTCATCAATTCATCTACGGTGGCTCCAAAATGACGTTTCAAGAGAATTGGTTTTTTAGCGGCACCGGCTGCCTTTAACACCGAGTGGTTATACATGGCTTTAGCACCGATCTGGATAATATCAGTATATTTGGCAACTGTGTCAAAGTTGGCCATATCCGTCACTTCTGTGATCAGAGTTAGACCGTAACGATCTCTAGCCTCCGCCATCCAACTTAAACCTTCTTCTCCAGAGCCTTGGAAAGAATACGGATTTGTGCGCGGTTTAAATGCGCCCCCCCTCAGAATTTTCACACCAAGGTGAGACATAAATTCAGCCGACGCTAGAATTTGATCGCGGCTTTCAATCGCACAAGGACCAGCCATCACTACAGTTTCTTTTCCGGTGAGAGTGATCTCTGGATTAAGTTCTATTTCATGAAAATCGTTATCATATTTTTTAGCGCACTTTAAATCCATTTTGTGATCCCTCTCTAGATTCCTCGGTTGAAATCTATGGCACCAATCAATTGATTAGATTCCCTTATCACGGGAATGACATTGATACCCTTATTCAGTTCAAATAATCCCTTCATTATGTGAGATAGTTTATCGTCCCAGGTCACGTTATAAGGGTTTGCATTCATAATATCCCGAGATCTTTTACTGAAAATATCCTGCTGGTACTGTATCAAAGCTTTGCGAATATCGCCATCTGAAATGATACCCAATAAATTATCACTGGAGTCTGTGATAAAAACCACTCCCAATCTATATTTACTAATTGTCTCAATTATATCAATAATATGGGCATTTTCATCCGCGATTGGCAGGTGACTTAATGGTTGCATGATCTGTTTGGCATTTAGCCCATTTCCATTCTCATAATGAAGGTTAAAGACATTCTCAAAAATCTTATTCCCACCTGCTAGGTAGGAACCACTAATTATGATTTTGACACCGAGTTGTTTCATGATCCCAGCATTAATATTCTTGATACCACCATCGACATGGATGGGACAATCAGGCCATAATTTTGATATTGTTTCAATGCGATCAATATTTCTATCATCAAATTTTGCGCCTGAGATTCCAGGTTTGGAACACATAATTAATACATAGTTGGTGACATTAATATAGCTTTCCAATACATCCAGAGGCGTATCCATGGTGATAGCTAAGCCCCACTTCCCATGGAAGCTTTCTAGAAGTGATAGATTATCCTTATTATCTAGATTTTCATACTGCACTGAGAGGTATTTAACTTTTGCCTTATTAAGGTAATAGATATCCGTTTCAGTAAAGTCAGCAACAACAAGATGAACATCAAGGGGCATGTCTACCTGTTTGTTAAAGTTTTCCAGTTCAATGATAGGAATGGGAGCCTCGACACCATCCAGGTAGTCAATATGCAGCATATCAACTTTAGAGTATTTGAGCTTCATCGCATATTCATGATAATCTTCGTGAACCGAGAATAACGAGGCGGATATTTTCATCAATTTATCTTCCACTATTTCTATTGTACAATGATCGTGATAGACTGGTATCCGTCACCACTTATTCTCATTGTATGATTCTGGACAAGCCCAGCACTGGGGAAAAGCAAATCAGACAAGTGATCATCCCTAATCACTTCAATCCCAACATTTTCACAAATCGTTGTAGCCCGCTGCCCCGTTGTTGTTGCACGGGTGCTTCAACCAGACTTGACCCAAGATAATTGACTGCCAATTGCCTGTAGTCGATGGCCAAATTTGATTTCGGATGTTTTAGACCAATGATCTCACGTTTTGAATAGGTATCAACCAATCGGTCCCGATCAGATATGACAGAACCCAAATACTCGGGAAATATTTTGAATATGGAATTCTCATTTATATGGTTATCGATTGTTCGCTTCAGGGAATGATACAAATTCTTTCCCTGACGCATATTCTGAACTTGATTCAAGATGAACCAAGGTGAGTAGACATATTCACCAAGTTCTCTATCTGAGGATTCAATTTTGCTGTTTATCTCAACAAATCGTCCATAGGTAGCCTTGGCAGCTGCATAACCAGAAATGATATCATTAGGAGTGGTGACAATAATGGAATCATCGGCCATTAATGCAAAATCGATGACATGACGCGTAATTCCAGCACCTAGATCAAAAAGAATCAGATCATATTTGGTTGATATGGCCTGAATATGTCGAAAAAAGCGCTGTTTTTGAGCCCAGGTCATATTAGCTAACTTGAATTCACCACATTCACCAGGAATGAAATCAAATCCAAAGGCTGTTTTCACAACCAGCTCATCCAACTCTACCTCTTTATTGAAGAAGTTATACAAAGTCAGTTCAGGAAATATCTTTAGCTTGTTAGAGACATCTGCATTACCCAGATCCAAATCAAAAAGTAGAGTTTTGAGACCCATACGGGCAAATTGATGTGCCAATTCAATAGAAATTGTTGTCTTCCCCACACCGCCCTTATTGGAGATCACGGATAGAATGTTACCGCGGGGTGCAACTTGATTCTGCTTTTCAGAAATCAGCATGCGATGATAAATCCCCTGCTTGATTAGCTTGAGTTCATGCTGAAGCAGTTCTGGTTGAATAGAATAGAAGGATGTTTCGTAGCCAGTTGCGAGCTGACCAACATTGCGAATAAATTTGTGGTGCTGTTGCGCCCCTGGAGCATGAGCAGTAATCAGTTTATCATTTTCAACCGCTATTGGTAAAAATTCATGGTGCTTTAAATGAATTGGGTTGAATTTTTTTACCAGTCCACTATCTATAATCAATTCGCGCATTGGGTCAACGTCCCTCCTCAATTGCTGGGGTGTTAACTTTTTTCAATCCCAGCAGGATATTCCCTATCTCAGCTGTACTTGCATTTGCAGCTATATTCTGTTCCTGAATCTTTTCATATATTTCATTACGATAGACTGCAACACTCTTGGGTGCATCAATCCCTATTTTTAATTGCGCTGTGGAACCTTCCAGAATGGAGATAATTATATTATTTCCAATTCGAATACTTTCTCCAGATTTTCTCGTCAGTATCAGCATCCTGTCCCCGGTTCTTTATTCAAATTATGATAATTCATGCTTTAGTGGATATTCCATTGATAAATGTGGATCATCAATAACCACCTGGTTTCCCATACCTGATTTTGGATTAAATACAAGCGGTGCTTTTACATTCGCCGTTATTTCCTGGGTCCTCGGATCGGCCTTAAGAATTATATATTGATCAGCTTCCGTGATTTTCTGTATGCCCAGGATATCAAGCTCTCTTTCTGGAACGATGACATCTTTGCAGATGGCTAACAATTTTGCATTTATTGCCAACATTGAGATTTCTGGTTGATCCGCTGATTTGAGAACACAAAATGGAGCATAATCTTGAATATCAGCGATAATAAATGTATGCAAATGCTCGAATCCAGGTAAACCTTGAATCAGACTAACGTGTTTGCTGGTTTGAAGTGGCAAGTCTTCGAAGGTTTTGTTCATAGGACCACTTTCAGTTGACGTATTTTCTGTAATAAGACTCATCTTATAAAATCCATTATATTTAATTGTAAGGCTTTTGAAGTAACTTGAAGAGCTGCTTCATAGGCAAGCTCCTCACCATTATACTCCATAATCACCTCTGCCATATCAGCGTCTTCTGTATCTGAAATTGTTGATTGAATATTCAATATTGCAGCCTCTAGTCTGGATTCACTCATGATCATGTGGTTTTTGATAAGGCCGTTGCTTGATTCTAACTCCAACACATTTTCTGATGAAGTTTCAAGATTTTTGAGATAATTAGCAACGGTGTCTGTATCATTCGCCCTAAGCGCATCTCGAATACCTATTAGAGTATCAAAAACTCCAGAGTCTATCAGATCAGATCCAGATATATTTATCTCGACATCCAGACCTTCAGATATGCGACGACTTATTTTACCGTCATTACCGCTATAAGTAACCGAAGTCCCATCATAATCAAATGGTTGTAGATTGTTCGTATCTGTTCCTGAGAATATTGATTTCCCCAGGTATGTACTGTTTGCAATGGAAAGTGTTTGATCCAGAATACCATCAATACGGTCAGCCAGGACTTGACGAGTATGCCCTGATTGTGCTAAATCTGCCCCCTGAATGGCTATTGACCTCGATTCAACGACAAGTGAGTGAAGATCACTCATAGCCAGTGCATTATTATCAACAAATCCGGCTCCATCATTTGAGTTACGAATGTATTGATTGTACTGTGACAAGGTTTTACGATATCTGGTTACTCTGGCAAATTTTATTGGATCATCTGATGAGTTTAAAATCGATTTACCAGTTGCTGCAGAATTTTGTAGTTCACTCATATGCTCTTTGCTTGTATTTAGATTTTGCATCAAATTTCTTGACATGATAGATTGAGTAATTCTCATCTCTGCTCCTTCATTAGATCAACGCCATAACAGATTGAATTAGCTCATCGGCTACAGAAATCATACGGCTAGCCGCCTGATAAGCTTGTTGATATTTAACCAGGTTGGACATCTCCTCATCAATGGAAACACCAGAAATTGAATCCCGGCGATTTTTTAGTGAGTCGATTACAATCCTTTGACTATCCCTTAAAAAACTTGATTCCTGTACTTTGCTCCCAACCTCGCTTATAATTGAATTATAATGATCCGAAA
Organism: Fidelibacterota bacterium; assembly: GCA_016845065.1. GTDB lineage: Bacteria > Fidelibacterota > UBA8477 > UBA8477 > JABMPR01 > JABMPR01. Next base: position 250,237 of record JAERTG010000023.1, read on the forward strand.
ACTTTTCATCACGTAGGAGATTAACATTTTGAAGATCGGCAATTCGAGTAGCAATGGAACCATTTCCTGATTCATCTGGTCGACTGGAACTAGCAATTAAGTGTGGATCCTCGAGAATCGCAGTACTCACAGAAAAATCGCTGGCTCCGCTCACTTTGGGATCAAAAAAGTTGATTCCAGTGTCATTATCCAAATTGTAGCCCGATTGATGAACGTCATTAACTTCCGTGCCAATGGCGATAGCTAAGGCATCTATTTCATTTAAATAATTCGGTATGCTATTGTTGTGGACTTCTAATAAACTCCCGAGTTTCCCACCCGTGATTGAACCGATTGAGCCACCTTCAGAAAAGCTCACAATGGTTGAATAATATGCAGTATGTGCTTGGATCGTGACCTTTAGGTCATTAGTGAAGTTAGTGTTTACCAGAGGGACAGATATATCACCACCGGTACTAATACTGACGATATGATCACTTCTCTCAGTAACATCAATATTGATCAATTCGGAAAGCTTAGAAATTGCTGCATCCCTTGAATCTGCAAGATCATACGAATAATTCGTAGACACTTTTTCGTTGATATTCTGGATTTGATTCAACAGAAGGTTAACTTCCTTTACAGTGCCCTCCACATCGTATCCGATCTCCTTTTGCATATTGTTCAGATCCGAATCCAGCCTGCTAAAAGTATTAGATAGGAGGATTCCCTTGTCCTTGACAATAGCTCGAGCGGTGTTACTCTCCGGGTCGTTCGCCAAATCATTCCACGAGTTCCAAAACTCACTCATCATACTTGACAATCCAGAGCTTCCTGGCTCATTGAATAGTGACTCAATTTGTGAATAAATAAGTTCGTCAGTCTCGTGTTGACCTAAATGTTGATTTTTATTCCATAATTGTCTTTGTATAAAGCCCGATTCAAGTCGATCTATATGATCTTGTTCACGGAATCCAAGCCCACTGCTGGGTGAAATCAATGCACCAACATCGGTCCTTCTACGAACGTAGTCAGTGTTTCCAACATTGGATATATTGCGTGCCGTTGTTTCAATAGCAGACTGATAGGCTGTTAAAGCGACGCGAGACGTTCCCATTAGATTGGATATTGACATTTATTTCCTCACACCTGACAATCCACATTAACTCTGTGGTTCCGTTTATCAGCAATCCGCCCAAGACCACTATAATGAATATTTTCATTATCATTGCCACCCAACAGGACGTGGGCCAGTCCTCTCACTAAATCCACTGAAGAACGTAGTAGAAAATCATTCTCACGATTTGCATGAGCAATTTGATCAATACTCTCGATTAGACGTTCTCTAGCAAAGACCAGCTTCTCTGAGTAAATGGCTGGGGCGAGATGGATCAAGTCAGTTAAGGAAGGTTTCGTGGGACTTGTACCTAGGACTGCACTGATTTTAACCGCGTATAACTCCCTTTTATTGGAAATCGCTTGTATCTTGGGGATTAATCTTTGTTCTTGATAAACATATTTTTGCAAAGCATCCACATCGCCATTAACAATACTGGTTTGTTTATCTTTAAGGAGCTGACTCAATTCTTGATATAATTTGACTTCATTGGAAAGGTTGAGAACTAACTCCTCGAAAGCCCCATCAATATTTCTTATCAATTCATTCATCCTGTCCCTCCCAAGAATTGATATTTTGGATTAAGTCCATTGTTTGCGTGTATTCAGCGCCACGGCCATGGTTCATCTCGGGCATGGAATCCATTTTGCTTAACGATTCGAAGATCATCTTTGAAAGTCCGATACCCCCACCCTGGGACATTGCATCCCCCAGAACCGAACTAAACATCATTGAGGATAAGGAATTTTTTCCACCTGCCATGCCATCCGGTATTGTTTTTTCCATGGATTTAATCAATTGAGTAAGAAAAACTGCTTCTAGCGCTTTACTTTTCTTCTTTATTTCTAAAGCCCTCTGATCCTGGTGCGTATCATTTCTATGCAGAGGAGCAGAGCTAGGTTCAGTCATTTTTTGTGTTTCAAGAGCTATCAAGGGGGATATCTTCATTTTTTATGACCTCAAATTATTATCAGGCGAGCATTTAAAGCACCGGCCTGTTTCAATGCTTGAAAAATTGAGATCACGTCACGAGGTTTCATTCCCAATTCATTTAGGGCTGCAGCCAAATCACTCACAGACGTGGTTTCTTTAATCACCGCGTTATTGGCCACACCCTCTGAAGCAGTAGTTTCAGTCATGTATTCTACCACAGTCTGGCCAACATTGCTGAAAGCAGCGGTTGGTTGAGAAATGATGGGGGTTCGTTTAATGTGAATTGTCAAGGCTCCATGTGAGATCATGACTTCATTTATGCGAACATTACCTCCGGCAACTACCGTTCCGGTCCTTTCATTTATCACTACTCTCGCATCTACATCAGGTTGTATAGTGAGAATTTCCATTGCCGCTATAAAGGATACCGCTTCTTCCTGATTTGTTACCCTTACAGGGAAGCTAATTTCAACAACACCTGCATTTAAAGGCTTTGCTATATTCTTGCTATCTATCATGGAGTTAAGGCCGGCATTAATCTTTGCTGCTATTCTACTTGCCGTACCAAAATCAGGGTCGCTTAACAGGAGACGTATTGGTTGATCTAATTGGAGTTCCGTATTTAATGCGGCAGTTTCCAGCACGCCACCACCAGGAACTCGACCCACAAGAGCGTGGTTCTTTTTTAATTTTTCTCCAGAGTCCGTTTCAATATTGAAACCACCCACTAAAACCGGACCCTGCGCCAACCCATAGTGCGTACCATCCATTCCTCTCAAGGGGGTCATCAGGAGGACGCCACCTTCGAGACTGGTTGCATCTCCAAGTGAACTTACGGTTACATCAAAATGGCTCCCTGCACGGCCGTAGGAAGGGGTGTTACTTGTCACGATCACTGCGGCAACATTGCGTGTTCTCAAATAATCCTTGGGGACGGTAATTCCAAATCGCTCCAGCATATTGCTAACAGTTTGTACTGTAAAAATAGCACCACGATTACCAGAGGATCGATCACCTGTGCCACTCAACCCAATAACGAGCCCATAGCCTATCAGGGCTTCATGTTTTTCACTTTCGATAGTGGTGATGTCCTTTAATCTTACCTCACCTGCAATTGCATTCAGAGAAAGAAGAAATAATAAAATTATGAGTATAGGTTTCATGCTAATACCTCTAGATACCTGGGCCTAAAAGTGCATATCCTATTAATCCTAGAACCAGAGTAAATGCTATGGTCTTAGAGGCAGCATTGGGTGATGCAATCGAATTTACGACCCCTGCTTGTCGATAGACGATTTCGGCATTTGCAATGTTATAGGAAAAAATTGTGTTATCAGTTCGAATATCCCTAGGGCGCACCATACCCTCAAGTTTCATGATATTTTCTTCACCATTTACCTGCACTGATCGCTCACCCTGAATTTCCAATAAGCCCATTTCAGTTTTCCCGACAATCATGACCGAAATTTTTCCACTGAGCCGATCTTGTTGATCACTGCCATTTGAGTTGTCAATGTCGCTTGATATAGCACTTGAAGCTCCAAACACAGGAAGAAACTCGGCAAAGGTACCCGCCAGGCTAGCGTCAGCATTCACCGCAGCATTTGACCGAGATTTATCACTAGAAGATTGTTTCGCACTGGCATTCTCTATAATCAGCACTGTAATTACCTCACCGACCGAATGCGCTTTGATATCTGAATAAAGTGAAGCGCCTGATTGTCCGAACACTAGGGCGTTCGTGAAAAAAATAATCACTAATGTGCTAAAGATTCTCATCTGACTTACCTTCGATTAACTATGACCTGATTTGAATTATCTAAAATACCCCTCAATTCTTTTCGCGTTGTGGGGCATTGAACTCGAACTACTTCGCCGATGCACGCATCCTCTTTCGCGATTCCAGGCAGGGCCAGTGAAAGCCCCTGAACCTTCATAATAATATTAAGATTATCGCCTAGCAGCACATCAGGACGCTTCCTAATCATGCTCTGTTTAATGGGTCTCCCCGGTTGAATTACTTGAGTGGCCATTTTTTCATAAATCAAAGTTGGATCCAAAATGATACCGTTAAATTCACGACCAATCTGCTTGGGAACCATTGTAAGGAGATCGGCAGTAATGGTCTCTTGGCGAGATATTTTACGTATTGCAGTTGGAACCCGGAGATTGGCATAAACATTTACTGTAATGGGGAATCTTTTGTTTATTACACCATTCTCTTTTTCGATAATCCAAAGGGTTTGATGTCCCAATTTAAGCTCTCCTCGACCCTTACGGATTTCGAGATGACCATTTTTAAGTAAGTTGTGATCTAAGCTCGATTTATGAACAATTTCGACATCAATCTGATTCATTGTAACATTGAGTTCTTTTGCAAAGAATTCTGCCACCAATTCAGCTTGAATTGCTTCGCCATCGTTCGCTAACAGAGGGACTGGTAACAGACCGAAGAACAGGATAGAAGGAATAATATATTTTATAGATCTTTGCATACTTAACGTTTTAGAGCGTTGATCATGGCTAACATCTCATCAGCGGTTTTTACTGCCTTTGAATTAATTTCATAGGATCGTTGTGCGACAATCAAACCAACCATTTCTTTGACAACATCCACGTTAGATTTCTCAAGATATCCTTGCATAACGGTTCCAAAACCTGCTTCTCCCGCCAGGCCATAAGTTGGATCGCCAGATGCTTCAGTAGCCGCCAGGAGATTGCCTCCCAGAGGACTCAAGCCGGCAGGATTCATAAAATTTGCCAGTTCGATCTGACCCAACTCCTGAGGTATTGTCTGTCCTTCCATAATCGCCGAAACCACCCCATCCTGGGAAACGCTGACACTCTGGACATCCTCTGGTAGAGTAATATTGGGGTACATCTCTAATCCTGAACTATTTACCATTGCTCCAGACGAGTTAACTCGGAATGCTCCATCCCTCGAATAGGTAACACTCCCATCTGGCATTTGAATTTGGAAGAATCCTTTTCCACTTACGGCCAAATCAAAAGGGTTGCTAGTCTCTTCAATTGCACCCTGTGAATACGATCTGAAAGTAGAAACAGGTCTATTCCCCATTCCAATATTTAGCTCACTTGGTTTTTCTTTGCCCTCAGCGCTTTCTGCACCTCCAGATTGAACCGTTTCGTAGAGTAAATCCTGGAACTCAATTGATGATTTTTTGTAGCCTGTAGTATTTACGTTTGCCAAATTATTTGCAATAGTATCCACATTTAGTTGTTGTGCTGCCATTCCTAAGGCTGCAGTTCTCAGTGCTCTAAGCATAATTCTCCTCTACATCCTAACGGTAGTTTCCGATATTGTTGGCTGCTTTCGCAGTTGCTTCATCTAATGTCCGCATGGTCTTTTGAGTGGTCTCAAACGTTCGCTGTAACTCGATCAATTTTATCATTTCGTAAACAGGCGTGACATTTGATCCTTCAATTTTACCTTGGAGTACTCCTGGATCTTCGAGTCTGGATTCAATTGCGCCTTGTTTGGCTTTAAAAAGATTATCACCAATCTTCTCGATATCTGAAAGATTCTCAAAAGAACTTATTTCCAAGGTATCAATGAACTCGTCATCTATAAAGATCTCCCCAGACATATGTATTTTGATATTCCCTTGATTCTCCGGATTCGCTCCTAAATCAATCAATCCATTTTTTCCCATTACGGGTAAGCCGGAACTGGTTGTCAAGAGACCGTCAGAGCCCCTCGTAAAATGTCCATCTCGTGTGAAAACCAACTCATCCCCTTTTGCGATTGTGAATAGTCCTTTTCCAGATAATGCCAGGTCCAGAGGGTTGTCGGTCTGACGTAAATCTCCTTGCGAAAAATCTGTTTCAATATGGTTTTGTATTTTTGGTTTATTGTTATTCTCCAAAAGATCAGAAAACATCACGTCACGTTTATATCCATTGGAGTTAATGTTGGCTAAGTTATTCGTAACCACACTATTGTGTTCCAATTGCCGCACCATGGCTTGTTTCAGTTCAGAGAATCTAATATCCATATTCATCTTCCTTTTGCGTCATAGCCTTACTTTAGGCAATATGAATGCCATGGATATAAGGGAGAAATATGGGTGAGGGGATGAAACCAGATAAGGTTTATATTATATTGTTATATATACACTTATATAACAATATAGTAAATATTCTTTGGATCTTTTCACCGAGAAGAAACTTATCAATGAAGGAAAACCTTGGTAGGCAAAGGAATAATTTTCCGGCATGGCGAGAACAATTTTTGTGGGGAGGGAAATGGTAATTTTTGAATAGCTTCAACAACCAACATCATTCAGGCAATATGGTCATATGGGTATCACCTACATAGTCCATACTCGCAGAATTATTGATCTTGGTAAGACGATTCGTGATTTCCTGAATTCGTTTTGCTTCCAATAGGACAGCTTTCATGGCTTTCTGAATCTTCTCAGCAGACATCGTTGAAAAGGATATTTCCAAGATTTCCATTAGACCAATTATCGATGTCAACGGATTGTTAATCTCATGATTTACACTGACAACCAACTCACCTATGGCTGCCATGCGCTCCTTTTCGATCAGCATTCCGTGTGTCTCCTTCAGTTCTTGAAGTGCCTTGGATAACATTTGGTTTTTCTTCTCAAGTTGCTGGCGCAAAATCAAAGTCTCAGTAACAATTGAAAGATCTGATGCCATGATTGAAAATGTCTCAATCTCTTTTTGAAGATATATATTCGCTTTGGAATGTCCAAGATTCAGAACACCAACAAGCTTATCTGCAGCCCTCAAAGGGAGGGAGATAAATGAGGCAAATCGACCATCCTTGCCCGGGCGAGACTTTGATAAAGACTCAAGAATAATTGGTTTATCCTGCTGCGAAACCCAACTAGCCATACCCATACCTCTCTCAAAAGGTACTTCTCTGACCAGATCTACAACTTCTTCTCCTTCTTGATAGATAACTTCCAGTTTATTCGTTTTTTCATCATAAAGGAACAGGCTTGCAGATTCATAAGGAACACTTTTTGTGACGAGATGGAGGACAGCTTCAAAGGTTTCCCCAGTACCCAGGCCCATTTGCAATAATGTGACAATTTCATGCAAAAAATCTACTGCTACCATAATGCTTCCTCAATTCTCCGATTATCGTTTATGTGATTGCATAAGCAACATTTAACTGTTCAAAAGCTCTATCAAGTTTACCAGTTGAGTGCGTTCTTCAGATTGGCTAATGGGGATTCTCACTACAAATCTAGATCCATCTCTCTGGGGCTTAAAAATTAAATCACCACCCAGAGAGGTCAGTAGGTTTCTGGAAACAGATAAACCTGTACCTGAATGATGGTCTCGGTCCCACGTTGTAAAAAATGGCTCAAATATTTTGGGAACAATTGAATTTGGAATACCACCAGCGTTATCTGAGATTTGAATACTTACCCATTTATTTTCAACCGCCTCGCTAGAGATGGTAACTTCTCTATTGCCAGAAATATTATTTTCACGAAAAGCGTGAGCCGCATTCATCAATATATTGATAAGAGCTTGTTCCAATTCTGGTTCATTAGCATCAATGTGTGGTAAATCATCACAATAATTCACAACAACATTTATTCCTACTCCACTGTATTCGTATTCAAGTATTTGTAATGCTGAACGCAATATCTGGTTTAGGTCGACCGAGCTTTTTTGTTTTTCTGACATCGCGAGTGCATAATTCCTGATCTTGTTAATAGTGCCTGAAATTCGGTTGACATCCTTACGTAGCTCATTGACATGTTTTTGTACTACCCCAGAGCTTTTTAATTTGCTCATCTGATCCAATCTAAGCCCCAATGATGTAACGGGTTGTCCAAGGGAGTGAACCAACCCAACAGACATTTCTCCCAATGCCTTTAAACGATCATATGAACTTGATAAAGCTTGACGACCACGTAGTTCATTCTCGAGGGTCTTCTGATAGGTTATCTCTTTCGCAGTAACGATATAATATTTCGGCTCACCTTTAGAATCGGGAATGCTACTCACATTAAGCAATACAGGAATATTTTCATTAGTGCGGTGTAACACAGCCTCAGATTTGTTAAACATGTCATAATCTATTTTTGTTGAAATTTCATCGGTGAGGAATTCACTACGCATAGACTTTAAAGATTCATAATCTTCGCTGCTAACAAAACTCCCTATACTTTTTCCGATTATTTCTTCGAAAGGCATCTCAAGATACTTTTGAGCCCCTTGATTCGCGTATTCAACTTTTTCCTCCGCATTGAGAATAAAAATAGCATCCGTTATACTTTCAAGAATGGTAACGGTAATATTGTAGTCTTTCATTCCTTGTTCACATTCAAGTATAGAAACAATTGCTGTAGATAAAGGTTTGATAGAAATTCATGGATCGGGGTGTTGGACATCGCTTTAATCTAACTACAGAGTATTCAATCCGAATTGGTCTAGGCATAAATCGCTCCTCGTGTCCTACGATTTGTCGGTTGAAGACCAAACACGAGTTTTGGCAGGACGGATTGTACTTGAAGGATAACTTCATCAAATTTCTGGAAAGGGTAGCTTGATTCAGTCAAGATGTTATAGCTCCATACTCGAAGGATGATGATGTTCTGATCAAATACTTCTACAACTCTCCCCTGCAGCTCCATTCCAGGAACCAACTTATCAGTTAATTGTTCTAGACCTGGCATTCCATAAACTTGAAGGAAGGTCGCCTGTTGATCTGATTTAAGCATTATTATATTCTATAAAATTATATTGAACACGCAGAGCTGCTTCATCATAGCTAATTTTATTTGATTCCATTAATCCTCTTATTTTCATTTCATGTGAATTCTTTTCACTAAGTTGGGAATCTTCATCCACTTTTTCAATCTGGGAGTCATTGACCGCAGTCTTTTCTTCAAAAACATCAGTAAAACCTTGAGCGGAAACCTTCTTACGATTTGATATTTTGCTCCCCAATAAGAAAGCACCGACTGCAATAAGAATAGTTACCAAAACAAAGCCTATGATCAATTCAGAATCTTTAAATATGCTTGAGTACGTTGAGGCATTTTCAAGAACCATCCCACTGGACTTAACTGTCCCCAGGGGATGTCCTTGGGAAGGGGTGGTCAGAACACCTATTAAATTCTCATCAGGTGATTTGGAGTTTGATCCTTGTAGATGTTTGCTAAAGATAAATGCAAAATAATATTTATTTTGATTAAAAGAATAATGGCTGATAACTCTATCGTATGGGACTGTTTTTCCAGTAATTACCAATGACTGTGGTGTTTTGGAGATTACTTGATATTGGATAGGATAATTGCCATGGTCACGGACGAGGCGACTGTCTGTATAAGTAGTAGGGTCAACACCAGCAAGTTCTAGAGAAAAATGTCCTTCAATTGCATCTGTATAATAAAGAGGGGCTATGGGAGTGTTTGTTGAGTTGAATGTGCCAATAGAAACACTTATCCAGCGAGTTGACTTGTCTTCCCCACACTCGATATTTTTTATTCGCATTAATGTGTCAGATGGAAAATCAAAATGCACCAATTGAGCTGGAAATTCATTGGGCTTAATTGTTTCTACCTTATTGGTACTATCTTGTCCTTTTGTCAAACTGAAGGAGAGCATAAACAATATCAAAATGAGACTCGATTGTCTCCCGAAGCAGCTAGTGAAGGTACCATGATTAAACACCAAGCTTCGATATTTGAGAATGGAATAGAAATTTGAGTATACTGTTTTACTTTTATGAGTTAATGTACTTTTCATGATTTCTTAAAACCTTTTTCTAGAGCGTCAAACTACCAATAAATATTTTCGATCTCATCCTACAGTAACATCAAAATTTGACCCGGGACTTGTATCATCCTCATCGGGAATGTGAGTATTAACCTTCACCGAACTAAAATCTTTTATTCCATCCACTGAGTCAATTTGAACAGAATCTTCTTCCCGTTTTGAGGATGGCGGTTCTTCCTCTTTCTTCTTCCTGTCTTGTTCCTTCCCTGCATTTTTGATTGCTAGGGGAGCTCGAACCGACTCAGGGCTCAGTACACTTCCAAATTCATCAGCAGTCATAACGATTCCCTTCCTTGCGAGCTTAGTTTTCCTCGAATTTTAGATAAAGTTCCATTCAAAATCTGACTTATTCTGGATTCCGATAGACCCAGGACCATCCCAATATCGGCCAAAGTGATTTCTTCGTAATAATAAAGGGTAAGCACTAATCTTTCTCGTTCAGGTAAGCTTTTGATTGTACCAACCAGGTCCTGCTTTACAGCTGTCATATCAAATTCCTCATCAGGGGATGCTTGAGCTTCATCTCTAATCACATCCAATCGAAGCATAGAATCAGCATCCTCCGACCCAACAGAATCATTTAGCGAGAGATGTTCGCCCGCCTGGCCTTTGAACAATTTCTTACTTATTTCTTCAGAACTCATACCCAGCGCGTCAGCGACTTCACTCATTGCAGGATCTCTACCTAACTGTTGACGTAAATTATCAGAAGCCTTGATAATTTTCTTTCGCAGGCCATATGCATCTTTCCCTACGTGACCCTCTCTTCTGATCGCATCTATGATCTCACCGTGTATCCTACGATAAGCATAGGTTTTAAAACTTGCTCCTTTATTCATCTCAAATCGATCTAAAGCTGTTAGCAATCCCAGAATTCCATACTGATATAAATCTTCTCGGTTTAGAGCTCCAAAAGTTTCGATATTAATTCTGCCTGCAACGTACTTAACCAATGGGAGGAACGCCTTTATGGCTGCTTCACGTTTATTATCATCTCGGGTCATAGCGTATTCACGCACAAGATGCTCACCGTCCTGTTCCACTAAATATTGTGCCCTCTGAGTCATACGTCACCCTCTTTTTGCGGCGTCAATAGAATGAGGCCAAGTTTCAAAATCTGACCAGATAAATAAAACGCGAAAAGCATCCCAACAAAGACGACACCGGTCCTTATCAGACAATTAAGGATACTAATATTTGCCAGTAAGCACATGACACATGTGATTGCTGCCACTAAACCTGCAATTTTATTTGCTAGACTGATCATCTAATTCTCCAATTATGGTATCCCTGTTATTCCGGAGTCCATCAAACAGGCTGACTCTTTCTCTGGCATCTTTGGAAGGCATCTTTAACAAATTTCTGGTTATTAATTTTAACGCATTTGTTGGTAATGAGTTGGGATATTCTAGAACGATGGGAGACTGATTTTGAACTGCCTGTCTCACATTTTCATCGCGAACAATCGCCCCACCAAAAAGTATTTTGTTTCCGAGGAAACGTTGAACCATAAGATTCATCTTTTTGTACAGGTTCAATCCCTCGTCATCATTTCGTACCATATTTGTGACAAGCATTATGGGTAGCGAGGGCACTTTTTGTAACAAAGTTTTGATTACACCATAAGCATCAGTGATGGAAGCTGGATCGGGAGTAACCACCACAATCAGCTTATCAGATCCTAATGAGAAGGCGGTAACGTTCTTACCTATCCCTGCCCCAGTATCTACGACTACAAAATCATAGTTATGTTCAAACCCAACAAAAGAATCACCAATCCGCTTGATTACTTTTTCCTCCGCTTCGATCATATCAAGAACTGCTGACGATGCTGGTAGCACATCAATTCCTGTGGGTCCCTTAATGATTATTTCCGCCAATGTCTTCTCACCAGTCATGACCTGAGCAATGGTTGCAGTTGGCCGAACACCCAAAAGAAGATCAACATTACCCAAATGGATATCAGCATCTACCAAAAGAACATTTTTCTTTAAGCGTTTCAGTAACAAAGCCAAATTCACACTCAAATTGGTTTTTCCAACGCCACCCTTACCCGATGTGATTGTAAAAATCTCAGGTCTATTTGTCGATACTCTAAGACTCGATAATGCAAAGATATTTGGAGCTGTATTCGTGTTTAACATTAGTTGTCCAAAGCCTTCATCAATTTTTGCCAAACGTAAGTTCCATTGGGAACATGAATAGTATCTGGAATTTTTTGACCATCACAAATAAAGGCGATTGGTATTCCAATTTCAGCAGCCAATGTTGCCATTTTCCCCAATTTGCATGTTTCATCTACTTTGGAAAAAATCAGGCCCGTAGGATTCAAAGGCATGAACATACCTGCTGACAGAAATAAGTCTTCAATCCCATAAGCCATATTCAGAGTAAGAAGAACATCGGTAGGTCTCAGAACATTTATAACATCCTGTATCTCATGGATAAATCCCCGAAATGAAGGACTTCGGGCTGGTGTATCAACCAGAATTAAATCAAAATCATGAAGTGAAGATATAACTGCATCTAATTCCTGAACACTATTCGCCTTCTGAAAGTGGATTTTGGTTATCCGCGAAAAAACCTCGAGCTCATAACTCGCTGCCATGCTATAGCTGTCAGTCGATACTATGGCGACCTTCTGCGCACCCATTAAAATTGGATTTGCGGCCAATTTCATGAGCGTTGTTGTTTTTCCAACCCCAGTCGCACCGATGACTACAGCTGTACGAGGACCAACTTTTGGTTTTGCCACAAAAGTATGATAGTCCTGGAAAAGGGATGACATCTCACCTTGAATGAGATGCATGATATGACGTTCATTCACAATCTCTTGCCCCTTTAGCGCTGATTGAGTCTTTCGAATGAGTATGGCAGCATGTGATTTGGTAAGACCAGCATTGACCAGTTTCTGATATGCTCCACCAAATGAATGGGGGAAATCATGAATATCTGCTTCTTTTAGAGCCTTCTGAGCTTGATGCAATTCCTGACGCAAGAGCTGAACCTCTTGTTCAAGTCTATTTTCATTCGATTCAGGGACGACGTCTCCACTTTTTATAATTGAATTCAAATATTCTCTAAATTGCTGAGCTTCTGGTTCATCGGAATGCAATGCTGTTGCAGCCGTCATTCCCCCGAGCTTTTTCTGATATTGATTTGGTCGTTCCCCAATGCCATAAGACTTGTGGCTCCCTTTTGTGTGGGTCAATTCAGCTTTTAATTCCGGCCCAGCACTCTTGCGGTTCTCCTGACTTAGTAATTCCAATAAATCCTTATTGTTGCGTGTTCTATTATCCATTGGGATACCTCACTGCTCCTACTGAGTTAAGATTTATATCGGATGATAATTCAGCGTATGAAAGCACTGATACATCCGGTAAAACCTGGTCTATGAAATTTTTTAAATGACGTCTTACGGGTGGACTGACTAAGAGTGTTGGACGAGCACCTTCGGCCAACATAGCTTGCACTTTCTCGCCTATGGAATCGAATATGCGATTCACTTCCACAGGAGAGAACCCTAGATTGAAAGCGCCAACACTTCCATTCTTAAGGAAACCGGAAATCTTATCCTCCAATTGTGGTTCTAAGGTTGCAACTGTCATTTGACCGCTACTATGTTGATAGTTCGCTGTGATAATGTCTGCCAAGGAAACTCTAACATACTCGGTTAAGACATCTGGATCCTTCGTCATGCCTGCGTAGTCGGAAATAGTTTCAAGAATGGTAACTAAATTTCGGATGGGAATTTTTTCTCGGAGTAAATTCTTTAATACCTTTGTCACTGTACCAAGGGGAATGATATCTGGCACAAGTCCATCGATCACAGCTGAATGACTTTCCTTAAGATGATCCAACATCCTTTGTGTTTCCTGACGATCTAACAGCTTATATGCATTCCCTTTCAATACTTCTATTAGGTGGGTTGCAATGACCGCAGAAGGCTCCACGACCGTATAACCCGCCATTTCAGCCTTATCCCGCTCAATATCATTAATCCACAAGGCGGGTAGGCCAAACGTTGGCTCTTTGGTTTTTATACCTTGGAGATCAATACGTTCATCAGGATTCAATACCAGAAAATAATTCATCATGACCATGCCTTCAGCAACATCAATTCCATTAATTTTGAAAATATAGGCATTGGATTTAAGCTCAATATTATCCCTAATTCGGATAGGGGGTACAATCAATCCAAAGTCTAATGCTATTGTTTTTCTGATGGTATATATCTTGGTCAGCAGATTCCCCCCCTGGCCTTCATCCACTAGAGGTATCAGACTGTATCCGATCTCAATCTCAAATCGATCAGGATGTAAAAAATCCTCAATTTTTTCTTTTGGCTCAGTCTCCTCAACTTCTTGCTCTGCATCAGCCTGCTTAGTCGTCTCAATATCTTTAGCATGTTGGGAAACATACCCAATGCTCCCCATAGCAACGGACATTAATATAAATGGAAAGAAAGGTAGCCCGGGTACCAGGCCGAGAGAGAATAGTACACCACCAGCAAGATAGCTTGCTTTTGGTTCATTGCCTAATTGACTGGCGATGGTCACTCCAAATTGTGTCCCACCTGTTTCACGCGTAATAATTATGGCTGAAGCTGTAGAAACGATTAGGGCTGGAATTTGAGCAATCAAACCATCACCGATCGTCATGAGTGAATAAAGAGAAGCAGCCTCACCTGCTGACATACCACGTTGTAAAACACCAATGGTTAGCCCACCAATAAGGTTTACTATGGTAATTAACAGACCTGCTATTGCATCTCCCCGAACGAATTTAGCAGCACCATCCATGGCTCCATAAAAATCAGCTTCAGCTGCGATTTCTTCACGTCGCTTCTTGGCCTCATAATCATCCATTAAGCCGGCATTCAGATCAGCATCTATGGCCATCTGCTTCCCTGGTAAAGCATCCAAAGTGAAGCGAGCCGATACTTCAGCAATCCTTGTAGCACCTTTGGTTATCACGACAAAATTGATGATGACAAGGATGAGGAATATGACGCCACCCACCACGTAATTTCCCTGGACAACAAAGCCACCAAAGGCGTTAATAATTTCACCGGCGTATCCATCCCCCAGGATTAATCTGGTCGTTGCGACATTTAGTGAAAGTCTAAACAGCGTAATGACAAGCAGCAATCCGGGAAATACTGAGAAATCGAGTGGTTTTTTAACATACAGTGAAACGAATAATATGATCAGGGCAGCACTTATATTAAGTACTAGCAAAACATCCATTATGAATGTGGGTAGTGGTAAAACCATGATCGTCAGAATCCCGACCATGACTCCTGCTAAAATGAGATTGTTATATGATTTAGCTGATTCCATTTTCAAACTTTTCTATGCGACCGCTCGCGGCGCTTTTCCCTTGTTCATCTTGAAGACTTCTGCCAGAATCTCAGCGATTGCTTCGTAAAATATTACTGGAATTTCGCCACCAGGTTCGGCGTAATTATATAGTGCTCTGGTTAAGGATTTGTTTTCAATGACAGGTACATCATGTTTTCGGGCAATATCCTTGATCTTTTGGGCTAATTTTCTTTTGCCCTTTGCCAGCACTTTGGGTGCATCTGATTTTGAAATTGGATTATACTGGATAGCGATAGCCAGAAATGTCGGGTTTGTTATAACGATACTTGCGTCAGGAACCAGTTGAAGCATTCTTGCGCGAGCAGCTTCCCTCATGGCTTGTTTGATTTTACCCTTCATCTGAGGATTTCCCTCATACTGCTTAGCTTCTTCACGAACCTCTTGCTTGGTCATTTTTAATTTTTCATTGTGATCGTATCTTTGATATGCAAAATCTGCCACACCTAATACAATCAGGAGTAGTCCAATTTTTGTGGTCAACTCAAAGAGAATTGTACCCAAATAGGACATTGTGTTGGCGACCGACCCAAAGGCTAAAAACGGGAATTCATGGAGATGTTCTCTGATGACATACAAACTTACATAGCTAACCAAGGCTATTTTCACAATTCCTTTGGCTAGGTCAACAAGCTTGGTTGTTGAAAACATATTCTTGATTCCCTTTGCAGGACTGATTTTTTCAAATTTTGGAATTAAAGCTTTTTTCGCAAAAATAAATCCGATCTGTACATAGTTTATCACCAGGGCGGCAATACCGAGAGCTAGCATGATGGGACCAACGATGTAGACGATTATTTCAATAATTTTCCCAACGTAAAATGATACCGTATCTGTTGAGAGCTGTATGTCAGATGAATTGCTATAAATTGTCATGGCCATATCAGTAAAGGCCGCAAGTATTTTTTGAGCAGAATAACTAATCCCGAAAATACCTGCAAAAAGGAGAGCCACGGAGTTTAGATCCTGACTTTTGGCAACGTTGCCTTTCTCCTTGGCCTCCTCGATCTTTTTCGGGGTAGCTTGTTCGGTTTTATCTTGGGCTGATTGGTCATCGGCCATGGTTTCAGGCTCCCTTCATGGACTGCATCGCATTAAAGAGATATTCTTGAGTGCCCTGGAATAGAATATCGAATAGCATCTCAAACATGTCTAAAGAGATGACTAAAACAACCAACCCACTGGCAATTTTCAAGGGTAACGTCACCATGAAAATATTCATCTGAGGCATAATTCGTGCAGTGAACGCGATTGCCGTATCCACCACTAGCAAAAAAACAATGGCTGGTGCAGAAAACTGAAAAGCATTAATAAATGCTACGGCTCCAGTATTCATGAGTATTCTACCCGATGAGGTACTTATGACACCGCTACCAACGGGAATAGTTTCAAAATTGCGGTATAAGGTCTCAACAAACATGTAGTGCCCATTGATTGAAAAGAAGAAGGCTACGACCACCAAGAGCCAGAATTGACTTACAATGGGAATTTGGCTGTTGCTGGTCGGATCCATCACATTTGCCATAGCTATTCCCATCTGACGACCCACAAATGCTCCAGCCCAGCTAAAAGACTCAAATATTACTCGTGTTCCAAGTCCCAGCATAAGCCCTATGGTCAGTTCCTTAAACGTAGCTAAAATCAATGCTGAATTCGTCGTAATCTCTATTGATGATTGTTCAATCAAGGGAAACAGAATAAAAGTCATCATCAAGGCCAGGGAAATTCGCAAACGATTCGTAATCATCGGGTAACTGAGGATAGGCAGTGTCATGAGCAGACCTGACAATCGAACAAAGGTCAACAAAAATGACGGCATCACGAGTACTAGTTTGTCGATAAGCTCAAACATTAGTTTACCATAAGTGGTATTTGAGCGTAAAGCTCCCGAGTGAAGGTCAAAATGATATCCAGAAACCAGGGAATCAGGAGCATCAAAACCAATCCTACTGCAGCCATCTTGGGGATAAATGTCAAGGTCATTTCATTGATTTGAGTAACAGCTTGAAAGATACCAACGGTTAAGCCAACCATCAATCCAGCTCCCAATATGGGTGCTAGAATTAATATTGCCGTACTGAGTGTTTCCCTACTTAAATAAAGGACATATTCAGAAGTCATTTTAGACAAAGCCCTCCACCAAAGATTTGACAATGAGATTCCAGCCATCGACCAACACAAATAGTAATATTTTAAAGGGCATCGAGATCATGACCGGGGGCAACATCATCATCCCCATGGAGAGTAAAATACTGGCAACAACTATGTCCAGCAATAGCATGGGGAGGTATAGTAAAAAACCTATTTGAAAAGCAGTCTTTAACTCGCTGATAATGAAAGCGGGGATGATCGTTGAAAGTGTCAAATCTGAATGAGCTTTTACTTCGGTTCCACCCTTCAGATTAACGAAAAGTTGCAAATCACTGTCGCGTGTCTGATTCAACATAAATTGACGTATGGGGACACCTGCTTTTTCAATAGCATCAGCCTGGGAAATTTCCTCCTGCATTAAGGGCTGGAATGCATCATCATGAATCTTAGAAATAACGGGTTTCATGATGAATAATGTCATAAAGAGTGCCAGACCAGTAAGTATCTGATTCGAGGGAACCGCTTGAGTTGCCAGGGCAGCTCTTAGAAAATGGAAAACAATGATAATACGGGTAAAGGATGTCATCATGATCAGGATGGAGGGCGCAAGGGACAGTATAGTCATGAGCGCTAATATTTGAATCGACAAGCCAAAGTCTGTGGGACTTTCAGATTCTTCAATCCCGATACTTATCTTAGGAAGTGATGATTGAGCAGAAATAAGAACAGGTGCCATGATCAAAATAAAAACGAGTAATATGGATACTTTTTTGTTCAAACCTGGACAGTCTTTTTCGTTTCCAAATCCAGGACCGTACCAAAAGATGATCCATCTTCATCATCTAACTCTTTTGGTTTATCAAGTTCAGCCAGGCAGTTGATGCTTGTATCAGAGACCCCCAGGAGTAGATATTTGTCTTCGACATCAACTTTGAGTAAATATTGCTTATCACTGATATAATGACGCCCTAGAATGTCTACAACCAGGCTGTTTTTAGCCTTCAATCTGATTTGTTTTTTGTATACTCTTAAGCCTAAAACCAACATCACTATCATAGTAATCGTTACGACCGCCACCTTAAGCAGGTAGCTGGAATAGGTATTTTGAGGTTTTAAATTCTCCGTGATTGTAGCGTTATTTTCTGAATGATCGGGAGTAAAAATGGAGATGAATCCAAGGATTGCGATTATCGCAAACAATAGTGCAAAGACGTTTGTTACCTGCTTGCTATATACCGCTTTTTTCTTAATCGGGATCATCCGAGACTCTTAATTCGCTCTGATGTGCCAGCCAGTTGCGTGATTCGAATTCCAAAGCGATCATCAACTACAACAACTTCACCCTCAGCTAGTTTTCGACCATTAACGAACATTCCCAGTGGTTCTCCGGCAGCCTTGTCCAGCTCTATAACAGATCCCTTGCCTAGTTTCAATATTTCTTTGATCAACATGGTTTTATGACCTAACTCGACCATAACCTCCAGATCAACATCCAAGAGCATATCAATGTTTCTGGGCTGACCATTGGAACCGTTACCAGCGTTCTCATCGAATGTACCGAATTCAACATTTTGGACATTAACCTCGCCAGTGTCAGAATCTACTTGTGGATCTGATCCTTCTTGGTCAAGCAGTTTATCTATGGCTTCATCAGAGAGTTCATCTCCCTCCTGATCGACAGAAACAGACTCTAGGTCAGCAAAGAGATAGTGATTTACAGTAGAAGTATTTCCCGAAACGGTTAGGGTATAGTTTACTATGCTACCCTCAGTGGGGAGAGATTGCACTTCAAGCGTCTCAATCGTGTCACACATAGAGAGTTGAAGATCATCAATATCCAGGGCTCCTCCCTCTTGAGCTAAAGTTGTAGATAATTGTCCAATTATGGTGTTTATAGCCTCATTCAAGCCTTCAAGATGTTCATCACTAATCTCAGAATCTGCTTCTGTTTCAACCATCCAAGCAAAGAGATTGAGAGCCAAATCAGATGGGAGAGTAAAAATATGTTGAATACTGTAAGGAGTTCCGGTCTTGAATCGAGCTACAAGCTTTGGAAATTCTTCATTTTGGAAATCAGTTTGAGGTGCTCCAGAACTGGAAATGGATTGGTCGAGGCTAAATTCCTGTTTAAAGAGTTGTGACATTACCTCCAGGATCGTGTCGCGAGCGACACTAAAGCCATTATTTAATCTTATATTTAATTCTTTGTTTTTCATGACTTTGTGCTCCGGTAATTACGTTGCTAATACGAATTGCGTTATTTTGGTTGATTTGTCCAACACTGCCAGTACCCATTTGATGATTCTCAGCAAATAAGGGAATACCAGCATTTGTTTTTCCGTCCAACAGCATGACATCGCCCTTTGATAAATTCATAAATTCTGCAACGGACATTTGTCCCGTTCCAAGGACTGCGCGTAAATCCATTGGCGTGTTGGCGACAGAATTCAATATCACGTGTTTTTCTTTTTTGGTTCCATCATTGGTACCAAACAGGACTTTCTCCTGATTCTCGGGACTTGAGAGGATGCTACTAATCCATCGATAGGGATAACAGATGTTCATCATGGAAGTGTTATTGTGGATGGTGGCTTCCATGGAGACTACGATTACTGGTTCTGATGCCGAAACAATCTGTACAAACTCAGGATTGCTTTCAAATCTATTCACTTCAGTATCAAATTTTCTAAGTGGCTCCCAGTTCTTGCTAAGTTCAAACGATATTCGTTCCACAACTCGATTCATGATACGTTGCTCTATTACTGATATAGGTCGCACTACAGGAATCAGATGCCCCTTCCCCCCAAACAATCTCTCAACAATAAAAACAACGAGTTGGGGGCTTACTTCTAATACAAATTTGCTATGAGGACTTGAGACCTCACCTACATAGATAGCACCCGGCGATACAATAGACATTACGAACTCTGAGTACATAATTTGATCGATTGCCAACAGGTTTATATCTACGATCATGCGAAGCTGCGCTGATAGATAAACTCCAAAATTTCGGGCTAAACCCTCATGGATATTATCAAGCAATCGCATTTGCTCTTTGGATATGAGATTAGGTCTTTTAAAATCATAAAGTGAAACTTTACGTTTTACTTTCTGAATTCTAGAATCACCTTCACCACCAGTAGAAACACTGGTTAGGAGAGAATCAATCTCCTCTTGTGATAAGATTTTAGTCATCTGTTAACTCCATGTAGCTCAACCTTGATCACTGTAGTAGCAATTTCACGTAGTAAAGACTATCAACTGGACCTGAATTTAAATGTTCGTTGAGCATCTTGGTTAGTTCTCGTCGAGATCGTTCCTGAAACCCGGGGTCTAAAATATGTTGAGTGGATTGGCGCCTTAGATAGCGAATGAATTCATCTCGAATCTGTGGCTCTCTCTTCACAAGTTCGTCAATTATTTCCTGTGCTGACACCTCGAGAGCGACTTCTGCAATAACATATCTTCTTCCTCCAGGATCTAGCGTGTTGACGGTGAGGTTCCCGATAGTCATGATGTCTCCCATTTCTGGAATTTTTGCTTCAGTTTCCTCAGGAGTTTCCACAGGTTGAGCCATTTTGTATTCTTGATATTTTGGGAAAAATACCTTTTTTGTGATATAAAAAGCGTTGCCCGCTAAAATGATCATAATAATGACGACAATAATAGTTTTGGCCATTGGAGACGTGTCGGAATCTGTTTGAGCTTCAGTACCTTGTTCTGCTTGTTCCGTATCAACCACTTTTTCTTCGCTGTCAACCATATCGATCCTTTATTCAAATCTTAAGATATTCGCGACCACTGGAGTGTTCATTTTGAAAAGAATATTCGCATTCATACAGTGTTTTTTCCAATTAATATGCCATCTTCCGTGGGGGTGTCAACGAAAGCACGTTGCAGTGCATTCAACTCATTTTTGAAGTCTGATCTTCGCCCTATTTGACAATTGATTATAGAACCACCCGAAACAAGTATTCCATAATATTTTTACAATATTTGCACCTTATTCATTAGTTATGTTATTATATTATATCCACTTACCACAAATAATATTTTGCTATTAATTTGTCATAAACCAGCTATGGCTTTGTCTAGAATTCTATACTGGTCGTAGGTTTCAATTATTTTTGAACAATTGTACCCCAGTGGCTGGAGTACATTTTACCATTAGAATTAGCGGAAATATTTTCCCTTTACACGAATAAATTCCCTATCAAACGATTGAAGCGGAATGATCAATAATTGCAGGCAGCAATGTACCAATAATGCCCTTAGGACTCCATTATATGCTGGTGTGGTTCATTCCATATTCTAATCAGCAAATTTTAACATTTTACAGGTTGAAAAATATTTTTCAGGTTGGGAGAATAGTATGGAATAAGGCAACTGCTGTCATACCCTTCGACAATTTCTCAAAGAGGATTTCAATCCACAATCTCAATTAGACCTGCAAATGACCCATAACTCCGTCATCAGTTCCAAATGAATGATGATTGAAATTCTAACGATTGCTGAGGATATACTCTTAATTGCAGGTCGCTGCCAGGTGGTTAATATGATGTGTCATAGATTTATTTGTACTGAAATGGCACAACCCTTCTACCAATTCGGCCAGTTTCACTGGTAGGAAACTAGCTAAGACCTGTTCAAGGTTAGCTAAAAGAAACTTTTGCTGATAATAGTAATTAAATAAGAAAAATCTTTGAGGTATTCTATAGAGTAGATGAAGGGATAAAACTGATTCGTTTGTTGGTCAGATCATTTTGAGCCTTCATCCTGTGGTTTTAGCATTTAGATATGGCTCATCTTAGTGTCCTAGGTCCGGATCACCCCACGTAACTGCAAATTCCACGCGACGGTTTACTTGCCTATCCGCCGGAGTGTCGTTGGGGACAAGTGGTCTATTCTCACCATAGGCTGTTGCAGCAAGCACCTTCGGCATGATCCCTTCACTATCTATGAGGTAGTTGACAACGGTCATTGCCCGAGCTCCGGATAATTCCCAGTTCGAGTGATAACGAGGTGAATTAATGGGCACATTGTCTGTATGACCTCCTACAACAATATCGACTGCATAATCTTTTACAGTAGTAGAAATTAGCTTTAACACCGAGAACGATTCCGGTTTCAATTCGGCACTGCCAGAATTAAACAGTAGTTTGCTGCCCATCTGAATTAGCAATCCATTATTAATGTAATCAACGGTTATATCACCTGCTTCTATTTCCGCGGCTATCTGAGCTTCAAAATCCTTTAGTTTTTTGTGCATTTCAGAACGAACAAGCAAATCCTCCTCCCCTCCTGTGGTTTCCTGTGTTATTGCCATTTCAACATCGAAATCTTCAAGGACACCAAGGGCTCCTTGTAGGGATTTTGCTGCGACTGCCCATTTGCGATCATCCATATTTGCATAAGATACCATCAGAATAAAGAATGTTAACAGGAGTGTCACCATATCGCCATAAGTGGTCATCCAAAATGGCGCAGTTGGTTCGTCACTAGCCTCTTCTATTCTTCTTTTCATTGATAGCTACTCACTTTCATCACTATGCCGCTTCGTGGGAGCAATAAAATTAAGTAGTTTACGATGAATATTTTTTGGGTGCTCACCATATTGGATAGCGATAACCCCTTCAATAATCATTTCCTTGCGGATGATCTCTTCATCTGATCGATTTTGTAATTTCCCTGCTAAGGGCAGAAAAATAAGATTGGCAATTAGAGATCCATAAAAGGTAGTAATTAAGGCTACAGCCATACCACCACCTATGTTAGATGGATCATCCAAATTCTGTAACATAGCAATCAACCCAATGAGGGTACCTATCATACCAAAAGCAGGAGCATACATTCCGAGCGAAGAAAATATTTGCTTACCTCGCTTATGCCGCTCGATCAAATATTGCAGCTCTGCCTCCAAAACACTACGGATGGTTTCCGGCTCTGAGCCATCAACAGCCATCTCCAGCCCAGAACGCATGAAATCATCCTCAATGTGTTCTAATTCTTTGTCTATAGCCAAGATTCCTTCTCGCCTGGCCTTCTTCGCCAATTCAACGAATTGCGCAATGATTTCAGGTTCCTTCGCAGGTTCTACTCTAAAAGCATTTGCTGCAACTTTCATCGCACTAATTACTTCACCCAAAGGTGTATGAACTAAAGTCGCAGCAACGGCTCCTCCAAAAACGACTGCCATGGATGGAATGTGGACGAAAATCATAGCGCTTCCACTTCCAGAGAGGATAGTGAAAATAACCAATCCCATTCCAATAATTATCCCAAATATGGTTGCTAGATCCATCTAGCCGTCGCCTTCTTCATTTTTTTTACGGGTGGAGGGGGTGGTTGTAGATTTGTTGACAACCACCCTCTGGACCGTAAACGATTTCAAATTACATTAACTTTTATAGACCTAATTTGGTCGACTCTTGGATTACCTGGTTCAGCGTTGATAATACACGCGCTGAGGCCTGGAATGCACGTTGCGCCTCAATTATCTGCGAGAATTGGGCAGCAATATCTACATTCGAAAGTTCCAGATAGCCCTGTTCAATAACAGAACCAAACGAATCGGCTTTTCCAATGTGGACTGTTCCACTCTTAATGGTTTCAATAAAGTTACTCCCGCTAACTTTTTCCAATGCGCTGGGATTTGTAAATTCTGCAACGGCTAGTTGCGCCAATTTCAGACTTACCCCGTTGCTGAAGCTACCCATTATTGAACCATCATTTTCAATATTATATCCAGTTAGTTCACCAGTCGATCTTCCGTCTTGCTTGCGTACAGCTAGCGTATTGGTAGAATTAAACTGGGTTATGCCTGTATGGGATTCTGAACCACTTACATATACCTGAAGAGCAACGTCGGCTCCACCATTAGCTGGGTGCATATCAATCCTACTGAAGCCGTTATCATAGACAAATGAAGTCACTTGCCCCACATCATTGAAGTAGATTGATCCTGTTGAGTTGGCAGGATCAATCACCTCATCTCCAGATGGTACAACCTCCCAGGTCCACTGTCCCGGAATCTCAGTTTTAGTGAACTCAAATACCAGGTTGTGACTCTCCCCAAGAGTGTCAAAAATGACGGCTGAGGTAGAAACCTGTCCCGTAAATCCCTCAGATTCTTCTTCGAAATATGGAATGGATATTGCCCCTGCATTATTGGGATCTGCATACATATTTAAAGATGTCTCGCTATTACCAGGGACGAGATCTTCCATGACAATATTGCCATCGACAATTGTGGCATTTGCGAAACTACCAAACCCATTCGTTGGGTCATTGATCACCGCTATCAGATCACCTAAGGTTACACCATCATTGGTAGCGCCATATGTAAAGGTTGTCGATATGGCAACCCCTGTATTATCAGTGCCATTGATGACAATAATATCATCATCGAGGAGGGGTTGAGTTAAATCTGTTTCATCCAAGTCGTTCAAATCAGTCGTTTCAAGAGCAGGGTTCACACTATCTAATGTAAAGGGGAATCCTGCTTCCCATACCTGGGCGACTGGATTTAATCCAGAGGACAGATTCCCAGTTAGCCACAGGTTCTCCGAGGGCAAAGCTTCTGCCTTTAGATTCGCATCCAGAGTTATGTTTTCCAGATTGGCTAAAGTTTGAACTTCTTCAACTCCATTGATGTTTGTCATCCAGCCTTCTACATTGTGACCGCTACTGTTGACCAGACTCCCATGCTCGTCAAAAAAGAACGCGCCGGCTCTGGTATAGTAACGTTCGTCGTCTGGCGTTTCGACCACAAAAAAACTTTCACCTCGGATAGCCAAATCTGTTTGGTAACCCGTTGCTTCTAAATCACCCTGACTAAAGGGTGTATATTGAACATCGATAACCTGTCCCAGTGCTTCAAGGAAGGTCATTCGACTGCTTTTATAACCGACAGTATTGATGTTGGCAATGTTACTTCCCAGAAGTTCCATTGTTCGCATTTGACCTTGTAAACCAGCTAATGCTGATGATAATGCTTGACTCATTTTTTCCTTTCGCGATCTACGTCAATCATTCAGTAGATCAAGGGTTTCCCGTAAGGGTCCAACCCGGTTTGTTATACTATTGCAACACTGTCAATATTGGAGAAAACATTTCCACGTACAGTGTCCCTGTCCAATGCAGTGATCACGGTTTCATTTTTGATGCTCACTACATACGCATTCTGATCCACTAGGATCAAAGATGATACAGCTCCCTTTTCTCGAGCTTTCTCGACACCCTCATTCAAGCGTTCCAGCTCAATCTGCGATGGATGCATATCTCTCTGGTTCATGCGTTTAACAGCATGATCACTGAATTTGAGTATTGAGTTTTCTGCAACCTTTTGATTTAGAATGTCATTAAATTTTGGTTGACCTTCTTGTACGGTTCCAGATGGTTTATTTTTCAGGGGATCTTTAGGCCCCTGGATTTGATCAGGTCTGATTGGGAGTCCAGCCTGTCTAATTTGGAGTTCAGCAAGTTTCATTCATCACCCCTCATCTTCAGACGTAAATTGCCCAAGTTCAAGTACCGAGGAGAATGGAATTTCTCTCCCATTGACAAGGAATATTGCTCCTGCGTTGGTGTACCGAACTGCTGAAATGAGACCGATCATGACTGTATCTGCAGCTACCTCTTCACCTTCAGCATTGGTAGCACTAACTGAGAAGCTATATTCTCCAGGTGGTAAATCTCTTCCATCCTCGTTAGTTCCATCCCAGCTGATGGTGTGATCACCTTCGGCTACTGAATTCATCCCGATAGTTTTCACGGTATTTCCAGCGGCGTCTGTAATAGTAATTTCAACGCTATCAGCAAAACCACCTGTCTGAAAGCTAACAGGAGCTTCTTCGCCCTCAGCCAACGAGATCGTATTCCCGATTGCTTTCACTTCTTTCCCAATCATGGTAGCAGCCATGGTGTTATTGATTGTCTGGGCCAACATGAGGTTTGCCTCAACACCCTGTGTCGTTGTTGAGTTCAGTGTCTGCAATTCCTCGAGTGACGTGAACTGTGCCAACTGCGCGGCAAATTGCTGACTGTCTTGTGGTTCCATCGGATCCTGATTCTTCAATTGAGTAATCAAGAGCTGTAGGAAATCCTCTTGAGATACATTACCAATGTCCTTTGGGGCGTTAAACATTTGATTTCCGCCACCGGTGGTCAAACTTGATATCTCAGGCATGGTGTCCTCCTTTCATTAGGCTAACACTTCTAAAGTGTTGTAACCATATTTACGGTTTAAAGTTGAATTTTCAGTTGAGCTACCCTCCTGGTTAAGAAGGGAGTCTTCAGTTTGAGCCGAATGTGAATTCTTTCGATCCTGTTGTTCGGTAAATTCTTTCTCTTTTGGATTCGTGCTCACTTCTACATCCAAACTTGAGAAATTGAGATCTCGTTGCTTTAGATTTTCTTCTATCTGAGGTACAATTTTTAGCATGTCATTTTTGATGCTATCATTCTCAACAAATATTGAAATTTGCTCTTTACCTGAATTCTGTTGAAATTTTATTTGGAGATTTCCCATTTGTCCAGCATCCACAGAAAATTTCTGACTTATTCCGGTCATCTGAGGCTTTTGGTTGATGCTCCCCGCGCGAATTTTTTCAATGATTCCCATGGCAATATTTCGTGCAAACAAGTAGGGATATACCCGCGCGTTTGGCATTCCCTGTTGCTGAGCTGTAGCCTTGGTCTGCACCGGATTACTTTGCAAAGGTTGATCAATTCGTTGGTCTTGATCCCGGGCATTCAATGCGCCAATATTCAGAGACTCTTGAGCCTTGTTGAGGATTTTTATTCTTGATCTTAGTTGTTCTTTCAGACTGTCAGTCGAAGGTTCAATCCGTTCATCTACTATAGATTCACTTGGTCGATGAGCGATAAGACTTTCAACGAAACTGGTCCTGTGAATCGACCCTTTGGTGGATTCAGAAGCAGTTGGTAATCTTTGTTCTGCTTGCTGATGATGAACCAGTAATTTATTCCTTTGTTTGCGTGAATTATTTGGCCGTGCATTGACACCTGGATCAATTATAATATTTTGGCTCATCAGTTTTTCACCACCGAGGGCAATTTTTTCTGGCGTCAAAGTAATATTAGGTTGGAATTGGATGTTTTCCTGAGGTTGAGGCGCTACGTTTCGATTTTGACGCTGATTTTCTCCGATGACTGACAACTTCTGATCTTTTCCAAGATTCGAACTACTGCTTTGCTTGCTTGTCACCTTTGTTGAGCCTGAGCCAGGCACGTCTTGATTCCTCTTTACAGATGAGGTAATATTTCTGGCATGAGCCTTATTTCTTGCTGCATCAGCGAAGAATTCAAGTGATGCTTTTCCTTTATCAGAGTTTGCTTCCAAAGATCTTTCGTTATCAGGCTGCATTGTGTTATCTGCTGCCGTTAAGCGCTCACCACTACCCTTATTGTCCAATACACTTGGCATTTTTGGTCCAACAGCTTCAATTTTCAAAGCGGGTTGAGGTTGAGTAACCTGTTTGGAGTTATTTTTTGAGAGTGTGCTGTTAAGTTTGACATGATCAAGAATCTTCTGGCCATCTAACTTAGAGGTGTGAATCTCTTTTTGCATAGACTCGACCCTCACATTTTTCAGGTTTGGGTTATCCTGAGAATTGCGTTGGCTCTGCTCCCCCGGTTCAAGCTTTTGAGCTGATTCAGCGTTAGCGTTGGAACTATTTTTTGAGAGTGCGGCATTAAGTTTGACATTATCAAGAATCTTTTGACCATCCAACTTAGGAGTGTGAATCTCTTTTTGCATAGACTCGACCCTCACATTTTTCAGGTTTGGGTTACCCTGAGAATTGCGATGGTTCTGCTCAACCGGTTCAAGCTTTTGAGCTGATTCAGCGTTAGCATTGGAATTATTTTTTGAGAGTGTGGCGTTAAGTTTGACACTATCAAGAATCTTTTGACCATCCAACTTAGGAGTGTGAATCTCTTTTTGCATAGACTCGACCCTCACATTTTTCAGGTTTGGGTTATCCTGAGAGTTGCGATGGCTCTGCTCCCCCGATTCAAGCTTTTGAGCTGGTTCAGCATTAGCGTTGGAATTATTTTTTGAGAGTGTGGCATTAAGTTTGACATTATCAAGAATCTTTTGACCATCCAACTTAGGAGTGTGAATCTCTTTTTGCATAGACTCGACCCTCACATTTTTCAGGTTTAGTTTATCCTGAGAACTGCCCGGC
The DNA here is from genome assembly GCA_016845065.1 of Fidelibacterota bacterium. Taxonomy (GTDB): domain Bacteria; phylum Fidelibacterota; class UBA8477; order UBA8477; family JABMPR01; genus JABMPR01. The sequence continues at coordinate 278,739 of JAERTG010000023.1, forward strand.
CTCTGCTGGGTATGCTGCAACGAATCTAACACTCGCTCCTTGGGGCCCATTTGTTTATCCCCTCCGTTTGCTCCGAGAGAATCAGTATGTTTTCGAACTGTTGGCTGAGTTAAGATTGATGTCTGTGGCAATTGTAAATTTTTGGGTTGGCTTCGATTCACATTTTCCACTGCCCCTACAATCGATTCAATCGAGCTTGGTATATTCTTAATGCTGGGATCACCACCACCAACTTGAGAGCTGATTGGACCAGACGCTGCTGTGACCGGTTCGTCTCTATTTTGAATATTTGCGGTAATATTATCAAAAAGGGTAGGTTGACTAGGCTCTGCTAATTTTTTGCTGAGTTGATTGGAGTTTAGAATTTTTTTTGCCTTTAAAGGTATTCTATTCTCGTTTTTGTCAAGTTTTTCATTTCTAACTACAGTCACCGGTGCTTTTTTTTCTGGTATATTTTGCCGGTTTTTTAATGACACTTCAGGCCCTATAAATGCATCGATTTGATGTTTAATTTCCCCGTGGGTCTTCATCAACTCATCTAGCTTATCGGTTTTAGGATTGACTAATTTGCCGAAAGGTATCTTGTGTATCATGGTGTAGTCCCCGCCAGTTGTTTAGTTATCTGAGCTGCTCGATCGCTGCTTAGCCCGTTGATTAAGTTTTTTCTGGTTCGTCCGCTCATGTTCTTATAGAGTGCTATTACGGTCGCATTATCTAATTTTTCGAGAATGGGTCTTATTTCTGCAACCTTCATGGTTTCATAGGTCTTAGTTAACTCTTTAAGGAACTGTTGTTTCTGCTCCGCATTCTGAACCTGTTTTTCCATAAGCTTAGTCTGAGCAAGCTGGTTCTCAATTATTTCATTCTTCATACTCAGCTGCTCATACAGGCTATCAACCGTGATTTTTAAAAAGAAGTAATCTCCTGTATTTTTCTTTATGATGTTTTTGAGTGAGTCAATGATATTCGTAGTCCCCGCAGGAGATGGATGTGTGTCCCCCATATTCTGACCAGATATGTCATCTTCGGAATATTGATTATTCTCTTTGGCAGAAGTAATGGAGTCTTCTTGATCAGTCGGTATCGGGTTCGTGTATACCAAGCCGATAAATGATAGTCCTACAACAATAATGAAAAATATTAGAAGGATGAGGGACCATTTGATAAAGGGATTCATTTCTCTGTCTTCCTGCTACTTATACGGGCAGCCACTTCATTTTCTATTTTTGAGACATCCTGATTTAGTTTTTTCCTAAACTTTTCCTCGTGATGCTCCTTTAATTTTTCAATGGCATTTTTATGCTTAGAGGCTTCTACAAGGGAAAGCCGCTTTTCCTCTGCCAGCTCCTCACTTTTTTCAACTATAGTGCCCTGGTCTATAATTTTAGAAGTTAACTGATCCACATAATCCGATCTATTATGCAAACTGTGAAGTGTAATTTGTCCTGGTTCGGAACCCGCTTTGCCCTTAGCAATAATGCTGTCTTTTTCACATTGTGTCTTTGTGAGTGCTTGCTTATTCACTATTATTTCAGCTTGGGATTTTTTCATTTCTATGGCTTTTGCATCTTCAATCATACAACGAACATCAAGTACTTTCTGTAATGAGAACTTAAACATCTTCATCATGCAGCCTCTTCCTGTAGGATAGCATCCATTCTGGATCGAGTGTCCTCGAAGGGCGCAGAGTCGCGCATATCCTGTTTTAGAAAGTTTTTGATTGCAGGGATCTTTTTAATAGCCCTGTCTACAGAAGCGTTGCTACCGGTTACATAAGCTCCAATATTGATTAAATCCTCTGAATCACGATAATCTGCCAGCATTTCCAAAATGGTTTGTGATTGTGATAAATGATCATCTGCAATAATCTCAGTCTGAAGTCTGCTGATGCTTTGATTCACATCAATCGCAGGGTATTGACCTCTTGTCGCCAGTGACCGTGAAAGAACGATATGACCATCAAGAATGGCTCGAGAGGCATCACTTATGGGTTCATCCATATCATCACCCTCAACCAAAACTGTATACAATCCAGTTATACTTCCCTTGGAGGCAGTCCCTGCACGCTCAAGAAGACGCGGCAACAAGGCGAATACTGATGGTGTATATCCTTTGGTAGTAGGCGGTTCACCTACAGACAACCCGATTTCCCTCTGTGCCATTGCTACACGACTCAAAGAATCCATAAGAAGCATGACATCTTTGCCTTCATCGCGAAAATACTCAGCAATCGCAGTCGCGATGAGAGCACCTTTTACTCTTATCATTGCGGCTTGATCTGAAGTTGCAACGATAACAATAGATCGTGCTAATCCTTCTGGCCCTAAATCACGCTCTATAAATTCTCTGACCTCGCGCCCACGCTCACCTATAAGCGCGATTACATTCACTTGAGCTTCAGTATACCGAGCCATCATTCCAAGCAACACACTTTTGCCAACACCGGATCCTGCAAATATTCCAACTCTCTGTCCACGGCCGATGGTAACTAGCCCATCAATACTTCTAATTCCAGTTGAGAGAACACTTTGTATTCGCTGTCTTGTTAATGGATTGGGAGGGTCATTATATACAGCCTGCCTTTTCTCTGAAATGATTGGACCTTTACCATCAATTGGATTACCGAGACCATCGATCACCCTGCCCAAAAGTTCTGGCCCAACTCCCACTGATAGTGGTCTAGGGCTACGCTCAACACGGCTACCATGAGCGATACCAATGGTCTGGTCCAGAGGCATAAGCAAAACCTTTTCACCTTTTATTCCGACAATCTCAGCTCGAATAACTTCACCACTACTCGTATGAATTTGGCATAGCTCACCCATTGTCGTGCCTGGTAGTGATGCTTCGATGACCAAACCGACCATATTGGATACTTTCCCATCTATCCGGATCGAAGGGATTTCGGTCACCAACGAGGCATAATTATTAATTCTTTGTAGTAGCTCACGCATGGGATTCAACCAGTGCCTTTTCCAATACTTCCAATTGGGTCGCAATCGTGCTATCGATTAGATAATCTTCTGTTTCAAGTTTGCATTCACCGGGAGTTAAATCCGAATTGAGAGTGAATCGTAAATTTTCCTTTTGATGAATATTCAGGGTATCCAGCAAATCAGCACCAGTTATCCATTCCAGCTGAAGCGGATTCACCTGGACGACATGACGACTTTGAGTGATTGTTTCATTTAGAACATTCTGGACCTGACTCTGGAGAAGATCAGAAGCTCGTTTATCAAGCCCTAAGTCCCGTCTAACAAGCTTCTCAGAGATTCCGAGAACAAGTCTAAGAAGTGGTTCTGACAGCTTTATAAGAGTATCCTTGAACTCAGAATGGATTGAGTCAATATTGTCAGCAAATACTTTACTCATTTTATCAATTTGTTTGCTAGCCTCATTTTTTGCTAGCGTAAGCCCGTCTTGATAGGCAGTCTCGTATGCTTCTGTTCTGGCTTTTTGAAGCTCAGATTCCAGAATTTTTATACGAGCTATGTATGATTGTATTTCCTGATCCCGGGTCTCGCCATCCGCTTCTTCACCGAGCATAAGTGCCAATTCATGATCGTTCTGTTCTACCGTTGGATCTGAATCAGAATACAGATTAATCGGTGTTATAGCTCGCGGGCATTTTTTTAAAACCATAACATCCATTATTCAATTACCTCTTCATCTTCACCTCTACTAATAGTGATTTCTCCGTCACTTTCTAGCTGTCTAACGGTATCTAGAATTTCTTTCTGTGAGTTCTCCACATCGCGTACTCTCACTGGTCCAAGATATTGGAGCTCATCCTTAAGCATGTCTGCTGCTCGGTCGGACATACTAGTGAATATTCGTTCTTTCAATCCCTCACTTGTGGCCTTTAGTGCAAGCGCCATGGTATTAGTTTCAATGTTTTTTACAATCCTCTGTAGCGCTGTATCGGGTAGATTGATCAAATCCTCAAAAATAAACATTAGGCTCGCGATTTCATCGTAGAGTGAGGTGTCACGCTCTCTAAGTGATTCAAGAATGTGTGATTCAGCGGATTTACTGACTGAATTCAATATATCTGCCACTGCCTCTGAGCCCCCTGTCTTGCTCAAATCACCGCCAAAGACCGTTCCAATTTGCTCACGCAGTACACTTTCAATTTCCTCAATTAATTCCGGAGATGTTTTTTCCATTGTCGCCAAGCGAAATGCGATTTCACTCTGAGATTCTTGAGGAAGTTCAGACAGAATACTTGCCGCTTGAGCAGCTTTTAAGTTGGCTAAAATGAGAGCCGCAGTTTGGGGATGTTCATTTTGCAAAAAATTCAGCAGCTGTTTATCATCAACTGTCTGTAAAAGATAAAAGGCACTAACTTCTGTGGTGGCTTCTACACGTTTGAGTATTTCTTCTGCCTTCTTATGCCCATAGGCTGACTCTAAAACATTTTTTGCATAATCTAAACCACCCTGAACTATGAAATCGTTGGCTTGCATCATTTGATAAAATTCCTGGATCACTTCTGCCAGGATTTCAGCTGCAACATTCTTCAAAACGGTAATAGCTACGGAGATCTGTTCGATCTCATTTTCATTCATACTTTTCATCACGGCAGCAGCATTGGTTACCCCCATCGCAATCAAAATCAATGCAGCTTTTTGAATATTTTGAGAACCTGGACCATTGGGAAGCGTAAGGGGATTCGTATTTGTCATTTTATTGATTACCATTATTTGTGGTCATCCAGGTACGCAGTAGTTTGGCGGTATCTTCAGGATTTTTCTTTGAATAATCCACCACTTCTGTGGTCATTTGATCTTTTGCCCTCAACTTTGCTTGAGCCTCTGGTGACAGTTTCGCCATGAATGCATCTGATTTATATTGTGTTTCCGCTTCCTGCTCTGCAGGCATTGAGTCACCCTCTATTATTTGCCCTTCAGGTAAACCACCCGTTGCCTGGTTACCTCCGTGGATTAGCGCTTCTGAATTGCCTCCACCCCCTATTAGAACAGGTAATTCTATTTCACCGCCCACTGATTTCAGTAATGCCCTTACCACTAGAAAAGCGACTAATATCCCAAAAGCCATCAACGCTTTGCTGATAATGCTGGATCTAAATTCAATCGCTGCCATCTCCGCAAAATATTCCTGATCATCTTCCACCAGGGATTTATCAAATTGAAGGTTTTGCACTTCAACAACATCTCCACGTTCCGCAGAGAATCCCACAGCACTCTTAACCAAAGCTGTTATTTGTACCAAGTCCTGTTTACTCCGAGGTACATATTCGCGTGTGGTCGCTCCGTTTGCGTCTTCAACGTCTTGATATTTTCCATTAATTAGGACAGCCACAGTTTGTTTCGTTATAACCCCAGTGTTCGCCACATAATGTTCCACTGTCTTGTTTAGCTCATAGTTCGTGACCACATTCTCATTTTCACTATTATTATTTATATTGTTTGTGGAGTCCATATTCGCCGATGATTCGGAGTGTCGCTCTTCACTCACCACGACAACATTTTCTGGGTCGTACAACTCTTGGGTTCGTTCCAATTTCTCAAAATTCATATCTACAGAAATTTCAACCATAGAATTTTGAGCACCGACAATACCATCGAGTATGTTTTGAATTTTTGCTTCTAATTTTCTTTCAACAGAATTCCTAAGGTCCCATTGGCTGCTGGAAGCTCCCATGGCGACTTCCTCATTTTGTCCATTTGAAAGTAAGTTACCCTTAGTATCAACTATGACGACTGCATCAGCATTTAGCCCCTCAACGCTATTTGCAACCAGAGCGGCAATACCAGATATTTGCGATTCATTGATATATCTTCCTGGGGATAAACTCAATACGATGGAGGCTGAAGCATTTTCGCCTCCCTCAAATAGTTTACTTTCAGGCATGACCAGATGCACCCGACTCTGGCTCACGCCAGGGAAATGATTAATAGTTTTGGTCAATTCTCCTTCTAGTGCTCTGCGCATATTTAATTGTTGCATAAAGCTGGTCATTCCCAACTTCTGCTCATCGAACAATTCATAACCTGAGATGCTTTGACCCACATAGCCAGCCTCGATGAATCTTAACCGCAATTCTGAGACATTTTGCTTGGGGACTAAAATAGTCGAACCACTATCTTCGATTTCATAGCGTATTTTGCTACCCTGTAAATCAGAAATAATTTTGCTAGCACCCTTCGAATCCAGGTCAGAGTATAGGATTACAAATTCCGGACGGTTTGCCCATAGCACCAATGAAATGCTTATTGAAAGTAAAAGAAGAAACACAACCGCAAGGATTACGCGCTGTGCGGGACTATAACGTCTGAAAATGTAACCTATTATATTGAATAGCCGAGTCATCTAAAAATCCCTTTGGTGAATTAGACTTGCATCCTTGATATCTCTTTATAGGAGTCGAGTAGTTTTGTTCTGATCTCTATCATTAATTGGAAACTTAATTTTGATTCTTCCATGCTCATCATCGCTTGAGCTAGATTGTCAGATCTGCCTTGTACAACATCGGTAACTTGAGAGGCTGCTTTCTTACTGTTGGAATTCACAGCCTCAAGGAAATCGCTCATTGTGTCTCCGAAAGAGACGTCTCCCTTATCGGCGATCTTGTTTGTACTTGATGTTTCATTTTTGCTACTGGCTTGGGTTGGCTGTATAGATTGGATTAGATCATATATCTGTGTCATAGAATTTCCTAACCGGCAACATCCAAAAGATGTCCCTTGTAAATTTGTGATGAATGGTTCTTACCGTAAAAGCTTGAATCATCAGGTTTTTCACTTCCGAATAGAACATGTAAAGTTGCCTTCTCAGACATCGATAGCACTCCCTTGCTAGATGTTGTTTGCTCTACCTGCATTTCTTTTTCTTTAAGCGTTTGTATGAAATCTGTGGTATTATCCGCTACCCCTTTACTGTTTTGGGGACTTTGTGGATGAGACAATCTATCAGCATTTACAACACCAGGATTTGTACCTTGAACACGAATGTCCATGCCTAAATCTCAAAGGTCTTTTTAGCCATGGCTTTGGAAGCGGTAAGCACAGTAATATTTGCTTCATAAGCCCTACTGGCTGACATTAGATCCACCATTTCCTCAACGACACTAACATTTGGCATCTTTACATAGCCGTTTTCATCGGCGCGTGGATTGGTGGGATCATGAATGATCTTTTCACCACCCACTTCAACAATTTCATATTTGTTTTCTACTATTCCAGAGGGACCATGTTTTTTTCCATTTGAGCCAGTCAAGGCTAGATGTTTCGCATTAGATTGTGTGAGTTTTAATGACAATTTTTCGCCAAACTGTTGCCCGAGTGAGTTGTTTTTATTCTTGAGTAGGGCCACTTTCTTATGGTAAAGATTTCCATTTTGATCGGGGAGTGCTTCAGCATTGGCTATATTTTCAGAAATAACCTCCATGCGTTTGAGCTGTGAAGAAATCCCACCGTAGGATGCCTTTATGGCTGAGAGTATTCCTTGAATTTCCAAAATATTTCTCCCTATCTATTCCGACCAACGATAGCCGTGGATATCCCTGAGTAGTAGCGGGCCAGGGAGCGAGTGACAAATTCAAATCGAATCTGGTTAACACTCAGATCTGTCATTTCACGGGCTAAATCAACTGAACCCCCAGAGTTCTTCTGACCACTAGTAGTGCTCGCTTTATTCCAGTTTGAATGCTGGATATGATTTTCGCGACTCGCTCTCACTCCAGATCTGTTCATAGCTGATTGTAGTTGTTCAGAAAAATTAGTGTTTATTCGTTCGTATTTTGCCGTATTGACATTGGCAACATTTTGGGCAATGGCCTTGTGTTGCTTATCGTGTACATCTACCGCTTTTTTGAGCAGATTCGCGTAATTAGTGGTTAGTATTCCAATATCCATGACACCTAAATAGTCAAATGCTATGCCACTTCTTTCCGCCCGATGTTTAAAGCTTTCCCATGGAGATTATGAAGGTACCTTTCCTATTATATATACTGGTTTTAGATCCTCCTTATTGTGTATATTTAATTTATAATCATCTCAATGAACCTCGAAACATTAAGCGCTGAGCGGAAAATATTTCCAAGTGGAGGCCAATATGTTCAGCATGAATTGCAACGGTTACATTGGCCTGTCAGATCATTTAGTTCACTGGGTTATCTAAAGATTTCTGAAAATAGGCAGCGCTAATCTCAGAAATGTAAGCTCCTTTTAAAAACGGATCTGACATTCGGGATTTCTTGAGATATACTGCTTGGAGTGTGAGTTTTATCGGTGAGGAGTGAGTTAGTTTAATACAAACTAACGTTAAAGATCGTGCCAGGTATTTATTTGAACATTAAGTAGTTATTTTTACTGCAGAGCCCCGAGGCGACATTCAATTTCGGATAGAATCTAAATTCATAAGACCTAGATTTTACTCTCAGGCATTAAATCGAGGAATATCATCACCAAGGATTAGGATAGTTGGTGAACTACGCATATCACTGTTTTTCTTGGTGATAGCTGTGGTTATTTGTGAGTCTTCAATTGCTGGGAACCAAATTTTGAACATTGAGCCATACCCTTTATTGCTTGAAATCAAAATATGACCATTCATCTTCTTAACAATTCCATATACCACAGCCAGTCCCAACCCGGTACCTTGGCCAATTTCCTTGGTAGTATAAAACGGATCAAATATCCTCTCAGTTGTGGCCTCATCCATTCCAATCCCATTATCGCCTACCCTGAGTTCTATGACTCTTTTACTGCCAATTTCCAGCTCATCCAATTCAGCAATTTCTTGTTTTGCAATTTCCTTTGCCGAAATAATCAGAAGGCCATCTTTGCTTCCTATAGCCTGATTGGCGTTATTGCATAAATTAAGAATAATTTGCTGCATCTGGGTTCGCTCGCCCATAACTGGGTGTGCCTGCATATCAATATCCTGACGCAACTCAATATTTTTCGGTAGATATGCTTGCACAAGGTCAAGCATATCTAATAAAATATCCTGAATTTTTATGGGGGTGAAGTCCTCACCTGCAGGTTGGCTAAAAGCCAGAATTTGCTTAACTAAATTACCGGCCTGTTCTCCAGATTGAATGATTTGTTTAAAGTTAGCTTTTAATTTTTCATCATCGGGGAGACTTTTTTCAATAAGACCAGCATATAAAAATTGTGACTGCAGAATATTGTTGAAATCGTGTGCTATTCCAGCAGCCATGATCCCTATAGCCTCAAGCTTCTGTGCTTGGCGTAGTTGGACCTCAAGAGCTTTACGCTCAGTGATATTTGTAACGAAAACTAAAAATAAATTCTGCTCAAGCTTGACCATGTCCACAATTAATGTCCCAGAACTATTATCCTTGGTGTGATAAAACATTTCTCCCGAAACTTTTCCAACTTTAGCGACAGTAGTGAAAAAATCCTCAATCGAGTTTCCATCCTCCTGCTCCATGATTTCATCCAATCGCATCATTTGTAATTCTGCAGTGGTATAACCAGTAATTGCTATGGCAGCACCGTTCACTTCAAGAATATTTCCTGTAGCTTCTGTGATAAATATCCCATTGGGTGCATTTTCGACATAACTCCTTAATTTGCTTTCACTCTCTTCTAACAATTTCGAGGTAGTATTTTGCTTAGTAATGTCCTGGATCGTTCCAATTGCACGAACCATCCGCTCATTTTCATCGAAGTAAAGTTCACAATATAGCTTTACCCATTTAACGCTATCCTGGTCAAGACAGAGACGATGAGTAACTTCAAAGAGGTTATTTAATTTTGATACATTCTGAAAAGCTTCTGTTACGTATTTTTCATCAACTGGATGTACCTTTTCCAAATATAATTCGAAGGTCGGTTCTACCTCACCTGGTCGATACCCAAATAGACTATAGACCTCCTCTGAGCAATAGATTGTAGCCGTCGATGCATCATACTCCCAATTTCCCAGATGAGCTATCCGTTGAGCCTCTTTAAGACTTCTTTCACTTCTGAGAAGTTCCTCTTCCATCAATTTGCGTTTGGTGATATTTACAGCGGTACCGTCGTAATAGAGGACATTGCCAGAATCATCAAACACCAGATGAGTATTTTCCACGACAATTATTTTTTCATTATTTGAAGTCAACCATACCGATTCATACCCATAAATTTTTCCATTCTGTTCTATTTCATCTTTAAATTTCTTGCGCATGAAAAGTTGGTTTCTGTTATCCTCCTCTTCCAAATTCCGTTTTTGCAGTTCTTCCAGAGAGTTAAAACCAAGCATTTCTAGCAGGGCAGGATTTACATCAATTATCTGACCTTCAGGCGTCGTTCGATAGGTACCGATAGGAGATTCATCGATAATCCTCTGATTTGATATCGCTGAATTCAGGATATCATCTTGTGACTGTTCATTCTTTTTGAGATCTTTAAACGAAAAGAGCTTCCCTATTAGCTGTTCAGCCTCATCACGCACAGGTGTTACGAACACAGAATATGATCTATTCATTCCTTCCTGCATTTCAAGCTGAATATCTTTGTTGGGGAATGGTCTGATTTCAGAAATATCACATACACTCAACTTCCCTTGAGGTGCTTCACTAAGCGCCTGGGATAGAGGCTGGCTAACTATTTCTGCCGCGTTTAAATTAAATAAATCTAAAGCAGTTTGATTAATATGGAGGATGATATGGTTTTTATCGACTACCAAAAGCGCTTCAGTTGTGGATTGGAAGGCTTGGGTTACTAGTTCTGTGGAAGCGTTGTGGTATTCAACATCTTTACGGAGAGTGTTTAGTCCTAGAATAATATTATCTATGGCATCCTTATCAACTGCTACCAACCGGTGCTCCTCATGCAAGTCCTCTGCTAGTTTCTTTATATCCTCAGCTATCTCGGCCAGACTCGAAGCGCTAGTCTTTTCCGATTTATCATCCACTTTTGAAATTATTTTATCCATACCACCAATTCCTATGCCTGGAGTGAAAATTATTCTGCATTAAGCGTTTTTTTGAAGCAAAAATTATTATGATGCCCATCTCACCTGGTTACCAACTTTAATTTTTCCAATGACTCTGTTTCAACTTGTATATTAGTATTGAGAGTGCTTCAATCTCAAACTATGTCAGGGTATAGTAATTTTGCACAATCCGGACAAATACCATGAGAAAATTTGGCATCTGGAAGTCGTTCACTGATAAATCTTTCAGGATCGATCCAAGGTGATCGTTCCTTATCCTCATCTCTTATTTTTTTGCAGGATGCGCAGATTGGTATTATCCCCGCCAGACTTTTATTCTGATCAACTGATTCCTGCAATTGCTTTAATATGGCTTTTCGCTCTGTGATGTCCCGCAATATTTCGAAACAAGCCTCCTGCCCTCTGTGTTCAATGATTGCAGAACTGACCTCAATCTCTATCATCGAGCCGTCTTTTTTCTTTATTTCTGTTTCATATTGTGAGAGATTATTTTTAACCTCTTTATGTTGAATATCTCTTTGGGCAAGCATCTCCAGACCTTTTTCTGTGTAAATTTGCTGAAAGCTTAGTGCCGCAAGTTCTCTTTCAGAATATCCAAGTATATTTGAAAAAGCCCCATTAAAATAAATGTACCTTCCGTCTCGGCGAATACCGATGGCGTCAGATGACATTTCAACCAGAAGCCTGTATTTTTCTTCATTGGCCTTTAGTTTCAATTCCATCTGATGTCTGTACAGGGTCATTTCAATACTGGCATACAAATTCTCAGATTGAAAAGGTTTAACGATGTATCCGAATGGACCGGTGATCTTTGCTCGCTCCAGGGTTTTTGAATCCGTACGTGCTGAGAGGTAAATGATTGGTACATCTGTTATTTGAATAATTTTCTCAGCAGCTTCAATGCCATCCATAATTCCTGCGAGATTGATATCCATGAGAATAAGATCTGGCATCAGCTCTTTGACGTGGCGAACTGCTTCTTCCCCAGTAGTAAACATACTGCAAATTTCATATTCATGTGCTTCTAAAATTATTTTTATAGCTCGGGCAGAAACCTCTTCATCCTCTATTACCATTACTCGAATCTGACTCAAGGGTATTCTCCTGATATTATTATTCTCAATTCTACAGCTCCAGAATATTATCCAGAGACAATCTTTGGATTGCGTTTAAAATATAGCTTCTGGCATGAGCTGCTTCCCAGCAAAACATCGTTTGATATGTCTATGGTTTTATCCCTCAACATCATTTTAGTCTTGCGCTCATGTTGGATGGCTTAGATCTTTGACTTTGTGAGCTGGATTGATCTCATTTTAAACCTTCTTCATCTGCCAAATCTGGATATAGTTTTTTAATGCAATCTGGGTATATACTATGACTGAACTCTGCCTCAGAATGATACTGGATATAGGACTCTAGTTTGTTCCAATACCCTTTATCGTCGCGAATATTTTTACACGAGGCACAGATTGGGAGTAGTCCACTTAGAGTTCTAACTTCGCTAATAGCCTCTTTCAACTCGATGATAAGATTATCTTTCTCAGCTTGGGTTCGCTGGTGTTCTTCAATCTCAATTTTAACCTCTTCCAGGGCTTGCTTGGTCTCTTCCTTTTGGAATCGAAGCCGGCGTCTTATTTTTGAGATAAACCCTCCAAAAAAAGCGAACCAAACCAGCAAAATACTAAACAAGCCAAAGAGGAATATTTGATATTGAAGATTATATCCCGGTATATTTTGGGTAATCTCCCATAGTAAAAAACTAGCATAAATCCCAAGTACGATTGCCACAATACCAAGATACTGCCGTAAAGTTAGGCTTAGCATTCCAAAGCTGAACGGGGGTAGGAAAAACAATAATATTATTGGTCTAGCTTCTGGTATCCAATGCATGACAAGAAAACCATATATTGAGGAGTAAACAATTTGTTCTCTCGTTAAAGAGGATTCCAAAAAGGCTAAATTTCCATTAGAGTAAAATAGAACTGAAAAAATACTGAGACCAATGAGAACATAACCAATAAGGAAGCCCCACTGATAAGTATTTAAATCACCAATACCAATGCCTGTAATTAAATATGTTGCAAGGACTGCAACGAGGTAAGTAATACCAGATAGACGAAATCGTCGCAACCTCAACTGTTGAGCTCTTCTTATCTGATCAATCTCTATTTGTGGTGTTAGAGTCAATTAAGTTTCCTAAATCCCAGCCAACAAGTGTTTTTACTGGATTCAAGTCATTTAGAAGCCTGAATGCGGTGGAAGTGAAGCACCCTATCGATCACAGTTACCCACACTAGGATGATCATTTGCATTATGCATTTTATTAGAATCCAATATTTGTCTTTGAATATTGGCGAGTCCTTGTGATTAAATGGAATGTGAAATATTCTATTCCTGTCTCAGCATATCTTCATTCATTTCATTGTATTGGTGTAATTTGTTCCGTAGGGTTCTGACACTAATCCCAAGCAAATCAGCTGCTTGCGTACGATTATTTGATGTTCGCTTCAGAGCGTTATGAATCATTTGTTTTTCCATCTCAGCAAGAGATGTTACCGTTTTTATTGACCCCGCATCATTAGCTGTCCGTACTTCAGACTCCATGCTAAAGTGTTTTTTTTCTATTTTAGTTTCATCACCTGAATACAATATTGCTCTTTCAATTAGATTTTCCAATTGACGAACATTACCTGGCCAATCCTCCATTGTGAGAGTTTTTAGTGTCTCCACAGCAATTTCTTTATGCTCGAAATGATATTTTAATTTGAATTTCGCCAGAAAATGATCAACCAACAATGGGATATCAGAATTCCGTAATCTTAAAGCCGGAACCTCGATAGGGATCACATTCAATCGATAATATAGATCCGCTCGAAAAAGCCCTTCTCTAATCATTTCATCTAGATTTTGATTAGAAGTCGCAATCACCCGAACATCAATTTCAATTTCCTGGGTATTTCCCACTCTTGTTATGGTGTGATTTTGGAGTACTCTAAGCAATTTTGCCTGCATATTGCTAGGAATTTCACTGATCTCATCCAGGAGTAATGTACCGCCATCAGCTTCTTCAAATAAGCCTTTGTGCATTTTAATCGCATTTGTAAAAGATCCCTTTTCATGTCCAAACAATGTGCTTTCAAATAAAGATTCAGGAATAGCTGAACAATTAATCTTTAGAAACGGTTGATCGGATCGATCACTGCCATCATGAATCGCCTGGGCAATAAGTTCTTTACCAGTTCCACTTTCTCCTTGAATAAATACTGAAGCATCACTTCTGGCTACCATACTAATTTGATTGAAAACTGTCAGCATTTCAGGGCTAGTGCCAACAAGATGGGTGTATTTTTTATCCTCAGAAAGCTTCTGTTTGAGTACCTTCACTTCACTTTTGAGGTCACTATACTCAAAGTATCGATTTACACGAGATTCAAGTTGGGTTATGGAAAATGGTTTTGTCACAAAATCAAAAGCACCCTTCTGGAGTGCATCAACAGCGATTTCTACTGTGCCGTAGCCGGTGATGATTAAAAATCCAAGACCCTTATATAGATCTCGGGCAATAGTCATGAATTCGACACCCGTCATACCCGGCATCATAAGATCTGTTATAACCAGGTCAAATTCTTGTTCAGACAAAACTTCTAAACCAGATTTACCATCTTTCGCATCCATAACATTAAATCCTGCCGTGGATAATGTCTCGCTTAGAATGGTTCTGAGATTCATATCATCATCAACAACAAGTATTTTTTTCATATTTGACCTTTTTTAGTTTTCAATGAGATGGGACTAGAATTATTTGTAAATATGCTCACACACTGAAAATTTTTACAATGATCACTCGCTGTGTCATCGTCAGTTAAAACAGGTGCTCCCTAGCGCTCGACATGGTTCATCTAATGGGCTCCAGTGTGACCTACACATTCACCAAACGGATACACCAAGTAAACGTTTTGGGTATCGTCGATTTACTGCACATTTTTTCCCTTCTGAGTTATCAGATACTCAGATCGTATTCTATATCTCACTGTTGCTCTTGATAAGTTTTGTGAACATGGTCCAAAGTCTTATCTCGGCTTTTTTCATCTCCGGATTTTTGCTCAGACGTTAGGATTGCCAACCTTTTATGCAAATTGGCGTTTTCTTGTTCCAACATTCGAATCTTAATGAGGTTCTCAGTTGAAGATTTATGCAAATTTTTATTATTCAGGGCTCTTTCAATTGAAGATATAACCTGCTCTATTGAAAATGGTTTAATCAGATAATCATGGATATTTTCACGCAGACCTTTTATTGCCGTGCTAATACCGGGATATCCAGTCATAAGGATAATTATGATATCAGGGTACTTCTCCCTGATCATAGAACTCAAAGCAAGACCATCCTGATCGGGTAACTGGATGTCAGTAATCAAAAAATCGATTGTTGTCGAGTGAGCGACCTGTAAGGCTTCAGATGTTGTAAGGGCCGTATAAACTTTATATCCTCGTTCTCCGAGTGCATATTTAAAAACATCTATAATTATTTTGTCATCGTCTACTAAAAGAATATTGAATTCTTCAGGTTGAATATTCATAGCTGAGTCGTTCACGATTTTTGGTGCAATTCACAGGTATTGCTGAATAGTCGGGCATTCAGTGTATCTATAACTGAAGCGGTTGTTCCGCTATCGAAAGGATAACTTATTATGGAATATGCCATACTTAATTTTACTCTTAATTTTGGATCCATTATTCCACTTTCAAGCTCGTTACGAATATCGGCCAAATGGAGATCGAGTCCAACAGAATTTCCCCCTGCAATCATAATAAGCAGCGTGTCTGTGCCAACCCAATACAATTGCTTATCAGAATCTAAAAGCTTGGCAATCATCTTTCGCCATTTTTGAAGTATTGCTTTGTATACTGTTGTATCCGCTTGATTTCCACTTCCATCCAATCGAGCTAAAGCAATACTGACGGGGCAATTTGTAGCTTCACTTCTGGTAATTTCCGCATCTATCAATTCCTTGGTGATACCCAATGTATCAAGATTACTTGAACCCTGTGTATATTTTTTTTCTGTCTCTTTTGTACCAATAATAGGGGCGATTTGAGTTGCCAATATTTTCAATAAAGACATTACATCTTCAATTGGGCATTGATTATCATGATTCTCAATGATGATAAGGTATCCATCCAGGGTTCCTTGATACGTGAGGGGGATGAATATCAATCTGTTACATGATTTGGGTAGTGTTATGTCGACACCATCTAACTCGAAATGAGTGCCAATATCAGTCAGGACAGTGGAATTATGAGCTGAGATATTTTGATCATTAAATATTGAATTTTTGGTAAATTTAAATAGTTGTTTATAGTTTGCCGCTTTGGGGCTGGCGTAGCTAATATCGATCTGATCGTCAGTTGATCGACATTCAGCAATCATGACATTGCTTAGTTGCATGCTTTCGTTCATTGTATCAAAAAGCATCTCAATCGCATTTTTTCTTTCTTTTACCTGATATATGATGTTACTAATATCATAAAACATCGTGATCTGTGACAACATCTTTTGAATCTTTTCCTGAAGAACAAGATTCTCTCTTTTCAGGCAGATTTTCTCTATGGCATGTTCCAGAATATTCGCAAGATCATCCAGATGAAATGGTTTTTTCAGGTAATCGTAAACACCATGCTGAACGGCTTCGATTGCAGAATCTACTGAGGCATAGCCCGTAAAAATGATTATCTGGGTATCATGTTTTTGACTTCGAATTGCTTTAACCAAATCCATCCCATTAACATGTGGCATCATCAGGTCAGAGAAAACGACATCGAAAGCGGTTTTATTTATCAGGTCTAGTGCCTCTCTGCTATCAGTAAGTCCGGTTACAGAATAGCCTTTACTATCTAGATACTGGACTAGCAGAGCCACAATAGACTCTTCATCATCTACCACCAATATCGATATTTTGCTATTTTGAATATCCATCATATGTCCTTCAATCCATAGTTCTTACAAACATTTCGTCACCCTGGCGGTGGATACTCACACCACCATCAATGGTTGTACTAAAATATTTCTTGTATCCAATGGTCACTGTTACTTTTCTGTGTAGCTGTTTTCGAATTTTCACTATACTTTCAGGAAATTTCTCCAATGTTTCTGTAGCAATGCCTTCTGCCTCTTGTTCTGCTTTCTTGATTGATTTCTTTACTATAGAGATATCTTTCCTTAGTCGTTCTAATTCTTGCATTCGCTCATCGGAAAGTGAATGAAGACGTTGTCGTAACAGCTCCAGGAATTCTATTCGTTTCAATATCGTATCCAGTTTTTCCTGCTCACCTGTTAGTCGGGTTTTGACCTGCCAAAGCATGGATTGCTCTTCACCCATATCACTGCGAGTGAGCACAAATTCGGTGAGTACATTTCGTTCTGACCCTGCAACGAGTAATTCAATGCCCTTCTCGGCAATTGTTTTGCCCCCTCTGATAACACCCTCATTTTTGATAACGATAACCTTGCCACCTGAGGTGATATTTGAGTTTATAGCGTAGTGCTTTATAATCACATCATTTTTCACGCTGGCTGTGGCATCTTGTATAAATCCGCATTCCAATTTATCACCTGAGAGTATTCTCGCTCGATTTCTACCTAGAATACCATTCTGAATAAAAACACTTCCACTCTTAGAATAAATCTCTGCCGCCTCCACGGTCCCATAAACATAGATGGAATCAGTAGCTTCTACACGGAAGCCAGATCTAACGTCACCATCGATAAGCACTGTTCCTTGATATTTTACATTGCCGGTGCTAAAATCTACATCGCCTGGGATGTGATAAATCGTGTCAATTATGACCTCTTCACCCTTTAACATGGCAACACCATCAACTGCAGAGTACAGAGTAAGACCATCCTCAGAAAGTCTTGTGTTATTGCCAGTTGGAATCGAAACGATTCTTGGTTCAGCTACTTTGATAGGAAGCCCTGTTACCGTTTTCCCTTGCTCTCCAGGTGTGCCAGGTAATAATGAAAGGATTTCATCATCTTTTTTTACAGGTTCATATTGGTTTAAATGTCTAAAATCAGCTTTCCCATCATTTCCTATTTTTGGTATATTTCTCTCTGCAATATTAAGAGCCCATATAATTTTGGCCTCTTTCCCGGCTACTTTAGCTCGACCGCGAGCGATAGTCAGTTCACTCACTGATTCACTACGTTGGATAATTTCCTCAAGCATAGCCTGATCTATGCCGAATTCGACTCCAGCCGTATCCAGAGCAGATTTGATTTCACGAAGATCTGGAAATTTTTTTCTACGACCACTTATCGAAAGTTTCGCCAGCATCCCATCACGTGAGATGTGTATGGTTATTCCCTGTGATCTATATAGGTTCATTTATTAAAGACCATAAATGCTATTGGGTTGCGTACTCGAATCGCAATTTTGAAATTTTTCCGCAATGGCATCTATGGGTAACTCCTACGATTACTTCGCCATCATAAATAGGCTCGAAATATTCCACACCTTCATCTAAATTTTCTTCTGGAACCGTCAAATGAATGGTACCACTCACCCGATTCCTGTCATGCTTGATAACACCAGATTTTGGATGGTCTACACTCTTTGAGAATTGTAAATCGTTGTCTTGCATCGCTAGGAACTGATCGTCATTTTGCATATCCTTATAGATATCCTTCTAATCTGTCATGAAAATAATGAATCAATATCGTCTTGAGAAATATCCTCATGATGGATTGTGTCTTCAGTCTCTTGTTGAAAAGTAGTTTGCGCCTGTTGCCGCAATTCAGGATCAACCTCATTGTCAATCACTTCCAGCACTTGATTACCAATTGAAGTGGATAGTTTGGCTGCTTCCAGGGATGCAAAAAGTCCGGTAAATTTCTCATAAATAGCACTGAGAATCTTATTTGCATGCTCGAGTTTTTGTGAGGTAATATCTTGAAATTGGAGCGCATTCACAATACTTGCAATTTCCTCATGCATATAATTAATGTTATCTGTTTGCTCATCCTGCTTAAGATCTTGAAGATTCTCCAAGGAGGTTGAAATTCGATCTAGAGCATCCAGAATTTCCACAGTGGCATATTCTGTGGCTTTGGTTACATCCTCAATTCGATCTGATGCTGTAGGAAGCTTGTGGGCAGTATCCTGTAAAGAATGATTCATTTCAGAGATGAGTGGAATAATCCCTTTTAAAAATGAAAATAAATCACTCAGAAAGGGTATAATTTCATCCCCGAACTTAAAGAATCCCCGCATATCATTGATACGAACCAACACTTCATCCAGTTGAGTTTTTTTCTCCAATTTATTCACCTTGCCAATGTTTAATTTAGAATATCGGTTATTTTTTTCTTCAGGATCTCAGGTGTAAAGGGTTTCACCACATAGCCATTTACACCAATTTTAACAGCTGCAATGACATCTTCTCGCATGCCTCTCGTCGTTACCATAAGTATTGGTTTGTCTTTATACTTAGGGTTCTCTCGCAGCTTAATTACTAACTGCTCACCATTCATCTCCGGCATATTCCAATCCGTGATGACCATATCCACTTCAACTGCTTCCAGCTTCTCAAGCGCATCAACACCATTTTCTGCTGAGATTAGATCGTCATATCCAATCTTGTTTAAAGAATTCTGGATGATACGCCGCATCGTTGGTGAATCATCAACCAATAACACTTTTAAATCACTCATAATTTTATCCTTTATTTAATCATCATTTATTGGTTGTTATTTCAGACTTAACAATCATCATGCTCTGCCTGTAGGGACATTATCATTTTGATTCTCTATGTAATAATCTTGATCGGGACTAAACCCCATCGATCTGAATTGTCGCTTAGGATGTTTAAGATAGGAACTTTGCATTTAATGCTCTCTTTTGCCGAGAAGTGTGGTCAGCAAATTTTATGTTTTTCCAGCAAATGAATTGAATTAATTGTAATTCAATTTTTTGCATTTTTAGTTCGTCTCCTATAAAAATGTCTCATGCGATCTCTAATTTTTACAGAAATCATGCCATTATATTTATAAAGAAACAGCATCATTTTTGATCAGGTTTATATATTGTTATTATTATGCTTATCTCTTGATCAATATTATTTACAATTACGCTGTGGAAATATGTCGGAACAACAACTGGCACCAAGGAGGAAATTTTTTCCTAGTTAGTAATGTCTGATAAGTTGTTAGCTAGATTGTATAAAAGTGATGGCAGATAAACTTACAAACCAATGAGCCATTCTTCAATGAAACTATTTTGAAAAATATAGATGCAATCGTTCGCGTTATATCTATTGAATCAAAATCTCTCAGTTATTGATTGATTTGATTTGGGAGAGGTAATTAAATTTTTAATGCAGCTCTATAAGTCTTTCAGGATCTTTTCAGCAACGTCTTCCAGGATTTCGTTAGAATCATACTTATTGCTACGAATATTCTCGATTACTTCCTGCAAACGTTCAGCTGTAAGTTCCTCTTTCGAGGAATCTTTATCGTTTTCGCCCGCTTCCTCGGCGATTCTGCCAGCAACTGCAGAAATCACATCAGGAGAAGAATAGAACCCGCTCTCAATCTTTGATTCAATTTCAAGACGATCTTGAGGGCTAAGTGTTTCAACTGATTCCATCTGTTCTGAAAGATGTTGCACCTCAGCATCTCTTTGCAACATGGTCCTGGCAGAATCTGAAACTTTCACTCGATCCAAAGCTGATTTTTGAGTCTCAGAGGTTTGAGACAAGTCCTGTGTATTTGCATTTGCGGAACTTTTTACCTGTTTATCACTAGGCTTAGTCTGAAGCAATTCTGATGCAAGATTCCCAACATTTTTTATTGGAACCATAAGCTACTCCTCTAAATATCCCTCGTATCTACGATGCTTGTCTGGTGAATGTTTCTCATCGCATTACTAGCTTTGCCTCTATTATCGGCCATTTTTCCCATTTCTTTAACAATGTTCATTTTTCTGACCTGAAGAATATCAAATAGCTTCGCATCAGTAACAATGAGAGATTTGGCTATCGTTGAAATTTCTTCAACCAGTTTTCTGCCTTTGGTTGTCTGTTTATCCAAACACAGTTTATCTACTTTCGTCTCCAGGAATTTAAGATGATCAATCCTGTATTCCCTTTCATCTAGAAGATTGAGTATCGAACTTAAAGACACAGAATCCGAATCATCAAGAATTTCTTGTGTTTTGGCCATAATCTCATGAAAACACTGTAATTCTTGTTCTAGAAGTGTCTGAGAGGCATTTACACTCATCTTTGTACTTGGGATCATCATATACTCCATTCGAACAACAGTCCCCGTCCTTCTTCTAATTTTTCTTTTAAATGAAGGGCCTCTTCAGTGGGAATCTGTCTGATCTGTTCTCCCGTTTCGTCATCCAGCACCAATATTACAGGAGTGGTGCTGCGTTCATCATATGAAAATGAGACCTTTGTCCCGAAACTGTGGACAACTTCAGTCAATTTCATTACAAGATCATTATAATTTAAACCATGAGTAGTTACCGCCGCACCTGGCTCTGGTTCTAAGCCGCCCTCAGCCTGAACAATGTGTGGCAACTCAATCGAGTCAGGCTCAATTTTTGAGGTTACCAGTGAATGTCCAATGAGTTTTACGACTATAGCTTCCATAATATCCATCTCTTACTGGTAAAAAGACCCTAGAAAACTTTGTTGACTTTGCAATTTATACATCATTTCCTGCAGACTCGTAAACTCTTTCCTCAATTGATCTTCTCTGCGATTAAGAAGATCATCCATCAAGCTGACTCTATCTGACAAACTTGAAAGTTGATCCTCAATATTATTTTTACTACTGTCTATGGTGCCACCGGTTTTAACAAAAGATTCCAAATAATTGTTAATTTTTGAAGCTAACCCATCTTCTGAATTGAATATTTCTGCCACAATGTTCGAATTTGTCTCTACAGCGGTAGTAAATTTATCCATATCCGCTATGGATAGCTTACCCTCGGAATCAGCCTCGATTCCAATATTATATAGCCTTGAATAATCTGCATTACTGACACCACTGACTTGATTCATTGAGAAGTTCCGCAAATCGTTAACAATGCCTCGATAGGTCAGGTCATCGGCTAGTTGGCCGCGTTTGTAGGTATTTGGATCAATTTGAGTCTTGTCACGTAAATAGCCCATCGCATCATTGTAGCTATCTAAGAATCCATTTACTTCTGATTTCACATTTTCGGTATCAGCTACGACTGTGATGGTTTGCGAACTGTCTGATGTATTCAGCAATTTCAATGTGACCCCAGAAAGCGCGTCAGTTACATTATTGCTGTCTCGGTAATAATCCAAGCCGTCGATATTCAGTTTGGCGTTTAACAAACTATTTGTTGCGCTTGTACCGACCTCGGTGATGTAGCCGCCTGAGGTTGTACTGGATTGGACATTATCACTTACACCCAATGCTGAAAGAAGTCCATCTGCAGAATCACTAAAACCCATGCGGTAGGTATAACCAGAGGCATCACTCCTCAACACCAATCGTGATTTACCAGACTCCTCAACTACGACTGAAGCTCTTACCTGTTCTTCAGATCCAATGGTTTCGTTAGCTACTACGGTATACATGGCACTATTGATCGCGTCAGCCACCTGAAGCAATGCTGAATTATTGTCCAATGCCAGGTCTGCAGCTGAAACAGTAATCGATATATTTTCCCGATTACCCTCATCAGTATCTGTGGGATGTGCAATCTCAATGGAAAATGTCTGATCAGTTAGGAACCCGCTAAAACTAGTATCTACATCTGTATATTGCATAGAAACACGAGTATCTGAAATTGCTAAACGATCAATTTTTACCGTATGGGTACCGGATGCAGCACTTGAGCTTGCGGTGGCGTTGACAACATCAGAGTCACTTGAAGATGCGGATCTGGCGGCAAAGTAATCAGTAATCGGATCCGTTAAGCGTTCAGACTTCGATTGCAGTGCAGAGAGTTTACTATCCAAGTCAGATAGGATTGATTTCCGTTCATAAAGCTGATCCTGTCGATCAAGCAAAGCATCCTTTGGTCTCGATTCATAGCGCATATACTGTTCGACCAAATATTCGATCGAATTGTCTGAGCCTGAAATTGAGCCAATATCCATCATAGCACCTATTTTATTTGCATTGCCTTTGACCAGGTCTTGCGTAAATCCATAAGAATTTCGCGAGCAGTATCATAATCATGTTCATAGAGATGTTCCAAAACACCTGCATAGACCTTATAGAAAGTTGACGCTATCTCTTCCTCATCAAAATTCAGTGCATTTATCAACTGTTGCACTGATTCTAACGCTTTCGAATGATCCTTCTGAGCACATGCTCTGATCGCTGCTTCATATATAATCGAAACCAGCTCATCAGGGCTAGCGGTCATGATCTTCTGAACCAGGTAAGGATTCAGTTGTGATTCAGGGCTCATTTTATGGTAGGTCAACATTTATCATCTCCTCTGATTTATCAAGTTCCATGCCAATGGTTGAATGAATTTCACACCAATGACAATACCTCTTGGAGTCGTTGCTATTACTAGAGTAGCAACCCTCACGAGGTCGATTTATTCACAGTTCATATTGTCAATACAATGAAGTTGGATGGGAAAGGTTTTCCCATCCAACTATCATTGTTTCCTCCCTTAACGGAATAGGGAGAGTACAACTTGCGGCGATGAATTTGATTGCGTGAAAGATGAAATAGCAGTCTGTTGAAGGATCTGCAGTTTCATAACTTCCATTTGCTCCTTAGCAAAATCAGCATCCTCTACTGAGGATCGAATCGCCTCAGTATTCGTTGAAGCTACCGATATAGACTGTTCCTTGGAAGAAAGGCGAACCTTGTACTCACCAACCGACTGGATTTTACCTGACAATGTATCGATTGCCGTTGATACTGTTGCAATGGCATTGCTGGCACCATTTGCGGTTGACAGGCTGATAGCGTTAACACTTAATGCAGCCGAATCAGAATCACCAAGTGTTACGGTCAATTCATCTGTACCGCCTTCACCTGTATGAAAGGCTCCTGAGTAAGAGCCATCAAGCAGCTTAGCACCATTGAAGGTAGTTTCATCAACAATATCTTCGATTTCTGCAACCAGCGTTGTTACCTGATTGTCAATAGCAGTACGTTGGGTTGTGGATAACGAGTAATCGGCTGCCTGAGTTGCCTTTTCTTTTACAGTCTGCAGAATATCCATAATATTCTGATAACCACCCTCAGCCACGTTTAACACATTCTTTGCCTGGCTTACATTCTGTAATGCCACATCCAGACCACGTTTTCTTGTTTCCAAGCTACGCGCTAGCTGGTAACCGGCTGGATCATCTGCTGCTGAGTTGATCTTTTTGCCTGTTGCCAGACGCATTTGGTGCGTTGCCATTCTATCACTGATTTTAGACAGTGAATTCATGTTTTGCATGGCTTGAATGTTCGTAGCGATCCTGGTTAGTTCGCTCATTTTGAACCTCCTTGTTTAGAGATGGGCATCCTTGCCCACATTGACGGTGTTAATGATACGGCTTGAGGGTCCGTCATTTCCTATTCCAAACCGTTTGTTAAAAAGCCTTACACAAGCAATATCGTCCAATAAATGGAATCCATAATTTTTTGCGTATTTCAGGCGATTTGGAATTTCAGGCTTAAAAGATTTGGTTGAAATGAATGAGATATAGCAAAATCCAGCAATTATTTATAGTTATTCACTAGATTTGATTAAATCAATAAGTGATGGGCAATCTATAAATGCCTTCCTGATTTACTTTTTACTAATTTTCAGCAGCAGACCTAAATAATGGGCTCAATTCTTAAGTTGTGAGGTGGTTTGATCGGTTCATGGGTCTACTTTCATCTTCATCATCCTCACAATCGTTTCGCTCCCCCGTGGACTTAACCGACAATCATAATCGAGCTAGTCATCAATGAATTAAAGCGAGTATAAAGCCAACGAACACTATGACTGCTGCCTACCCAGAATTCTGAATTCAAGAAGCCAACCGGTTGGAAAAGATTCTTTATGGGTATGAAGAGCCCTCGATATTAATCAAAGGCTCTTTGCTTTTGAATTGGTAGGAATTACCCATTAATTGCCTTCATTTTCTCTTCAAGCACGGCATCGAATAATTTGTCGAGGTGATCCTTTTTAACCTTCCATTGCCCACCCAATTTTAAGCCAGGAATTTTTCCATCCTGTACGAGGCGATAAACGGTCTGTTCTTTAATTTTCAAGTAACTTGACACATCTTTAATGCTCATAAAAGTATCTGGCATGATCTACTCCTTTACATTGACACGATATGGGGGCAAACATCAGAGCTCCCCAATCTGGGATAATTTATCTGAACAGCGAGAGGACAACCTGGGGCGCTGCATTCGCTTGAACTAAGGATGAAACCGCAGTCTGCTGAAGTATTTGCAATTTCATCACTTCCATCTGCTCTTTAGCAAAATCAGCATCCTCGATAACGCTCCGAGTTGCTTCCGTGTTTGTAACAGCCACTGAGAGGGTTCTTTCCTTAGTGGACAAGCGAATTTTATATTCACCAGCATCCTGAATACGATTGGACAGGGTATTGATTGCTGAAGATAGAGTTGCAATGGCGGAACTCGCTCCATTTGCTGTTGCCAATGAGAGAGAATCCACGCCCAAAGCTGCTGAATCAGCATTACCCAGTGAGATAAGTAATTGATCTGAGCCTGCTTCACCAGTATGGAATGCTCCTTGGTAAGTCCCATCAAGCAGACTAGCACCATTGAATGTAGTTTCCGAAACTATATCCTCAATTTCTTCTATCAGAGTTTCAGCTTGAGCATTGATGGAATGTCGTTGAGTACTGGATAATGTGTAGTCAGCAGCCTGAGTTGCTTTTTCCTTAATGGTTTGCAAAATATCCATAATGTTCTGATAACCACCCTCACCAACATTCATGACATTCTTAGCCTGACTAACATTTTGAAGTGCTGCATCCAAACCCCTACGTCGGGTTTCTAGACTTTTAGCCAACTGATACCCTGCTGGATCCTCTGCGGCTGAATTTATCTTTTTCCCTGTTGCCAAGCGTAGTTGATGCATTCCCATTCTATCATTGATTCTACTCAATGAATTCATTGATTGCATGGCTTGTATGTTTGAGGCAATTTTCATCAGGTCACTCATTTTGCGACTCCTTGTCTGAATGATGACTTCATTGTCATCTCTAATAGTTTTACTCTTTCAAGTGGGTTGATTGCTTTCAACCCTTCCCTTATTCAATAAATTTCAATAAACTTCGGTACTCATTATTACTATCGTGCCGTTTTCCACATTCTTTAATCATTTTTAATATCTTTCAGTAAAAGCTGATAATTTTCATTAAAAATCAAGTCAACTTATGGAATGGCGATGTGATCATTCAGACTCCGGTCATAGGCTCTCCCCTACGAACTAACCGCAACAAATCGCCAGGACTGGCTTCATACACTTCTTAAGGACGATTTTGCAATGTGTGGAAAATTGATAAAAATAAATTTAGCGCTTACTATTTACACAAATGCCATATATTTTATTTTAAATTCAAAATAGATACGAGGCACCAAAATGGATTCAATGATTCTTGTTATCAGTGTACTAATAATCATCATATTGCTTATAGTTGTTTATTTATTAATCTTTCAAAAAAAATCAAAAGTCAAAACTCCGAAAAGAAGTGTCTCTCATAGAGCTGTAAACGAAATCAACCCTGAATATATTACAAATAAGATCTCAAAGGTTGCACCTTCAGAATTGCAATCTGTAAAGCAAGAATTCATTGGCCAGAGAGTAGAAGTGAGAACCTTTATGAATAGTAAAAAAGCATCGAGGCGTGGTGATACATACAGGGAAGTAGTATTGGACTACGAGGACAAACCCAATATCCATATCCTTGGTGAAATAAATATGGATGATTACGAGGATCAATCATGGATGACACGTGGAGGCAAATTGCTTGTAACGGGAGTTATTAGCGAAATCCATGATAGAGAAATAGTGCTGGACGATCTCAAGATTTTATAAGCATTCATTCGCATAGAAATAGTGGGATTACATCTAAAAATAATACCTATGCAAAACAGATAAGTCACTCCATATCACAGACTGCACCCTTTGTCCTGTTGAAATTGTATTCCATTGTTTCTTGCATTATTTAATGATTTAGGTTTATGGCTTATCGCTTTTAAACCCTATTATAAAAATTAGTCCAACTACAAAAACTTCATGGGAGATTAAAAGATGAATGATGTAATGATCGTCATGAAGAGCTGGGTTCGTCCGAAACGTTCCATATTTCTAACCGGTCTGTTGCTACTATCATTTTTCTGGATAAGCCACGTCAATTTTTTGCTTTTTCATAGTGTAGCCGAAGTATTATCCATCGCCATTGCTATAAGTGTTTTCCTACTGATGTGGAATTCTCGCAAGTTCCTGCAAGACAACGATATGCTAAATCTTGGGATCGCATTTTTATTCGTAGGAATCCTGGACAGTTTACACATGCTGGTCTATCAAGGGATGGGAGTTTTTAGCTTCCAATTCACAGCCAACTATGCAACCCAGGTATGGATTGCAGCCCGGCTCATCGAGAGTACTGCTTTACTCTTATTTACTTCTAAATACCTAAGTTCCATTAAAGCTTGGCATATTTTCTGGAGTTATGCTTTTATAACTATCGGATTAATCGCCAGCATTTTTGTGTGGCATATTTTTCCAACCTGCTATATCGAGGGAGACGGTCTTACTCTATTTTTAAAGATTGCTGAATATTTTATTATACTGCTAATTGCAGTAGCCATTTTCAAGATTTCTCGTCATCCCCAGCAATACGACAAAACTGTCTATCGACTCCTGGTAGCCGCTATGCTTATGACCATAGCGAGTGAGATAGTATTTACGATCTATACTGGACTTTTTGGTTTGTTGAATGTGCTGGGTCACAGTTTTAAATTCTTGTCTTTTGTCTTGATTTATAACGCACTGATTCGAACCTCTTTAGCCAGACCTTATGCCACTATCTTCCGTGAACTCGAAAATGAAAAACGTGTTGTAGAGGAGTCAGAGAGTCAACTCTCAAGACTTATCCAAAATCTGCCAGGGGTAGTTTATCATTGTAGTTTTGATGCTGACCGCTCTATGATATTCCTTAGTGATGAGGTTTATAACTTGACAGGATATACGGTAGAGGATTTATTGCTAAATCGTACCATCGCTTACGGCAATATAATTCATCCTGATGATAAAGAGCATGTCCGGGAACATACCCAAAAAGCGATTGAGCAGAACGAGCCTTTCATTTTGGAGTATCGAATTATAACGGCAAAGGGTCAGATAAAATACCTCTGGGAAAAAGGAAGAGCGGTTACGGAAGGCACTTCAAAAATATTTCTTGAGGGATTTATTTCAGACGTCACTCATATTAAACATTCAGCTCTCGACTTAGTTCAAGCACAGAAACAATATCACACTCTCTTTAAGCATTCACCTAATCCAATCTTGATTCATGATGGTGAGACCATTCTCGATGCTAACCCTGCGACATTTGCCGCACTTGGCTTAACTAACAAAAATGACCTTATCGGGAAGAATCCACTCACCATTGTACATCCAGAAGATCGAGATAGAGCATTACTTCGTGTTAAAACACTTATGTCCGACGAGTCACCCATGGAACCTGCTGAATTCAGAATTTTAATATCGTCAAATTCCGAACGCATCGTTTTAGCTACTCCAGTGCGGATTAACTATAAAGCCAAGCAGGCCATCATGATCACCTATCATGATATTACCGACAGTAAAAAGGCAGAGGAAAGACTCAGGGATTCCGAGGATCGATTCCGCACACTATTTGAGAAGGCTCCCATCCCATATCAATCCCTGGATGAGGCCGGTAACTTAGTTGAAATAAATGAAACATTTCTTGAGCTTTTAGGATATGAGCGGGATGAAATTTTGGGGAGTAATTTTTCTGAATTATTAGATTCAAAGGGTAGGCAAACTTTTAAAACAAATTTTCCAAAATTTAAAGCCCGCGGATTCGTAAAAGATGTCTCCTTCAGGTTGAAAAAGAAAGATGGCAATTATATTGATATCCTGCTTGATGGAAAAACAGGTCATTATTCTGATGGCTCCTTTAAACAGACCCACTGCGTTTTTATAGATATTTCTGAACGAAAAAGACTTGAAGAAGAGAATAAAATAATAGAGCGGCAACTTCGTCGATCCCAAAGACTGGAGGCAGTAGGAACCATGGTGGGAGGAATTTCCCACGAATTAAATAATGTTTTTCAGAGTATGCTTTTATATGGTGGGTTGGTTGAGTCTGAACTACCAAATGATGGTAAAGTGATAACTCATTTTCGACAATTACTTAAGCAAGGTGAGCGCGCCAAAGATATTGTGAAACAGATTTTAACTTTCAGTCGAAATACGAATGTTGAAATGAAGCCTCAAGCTATTCAGAAATTGATAATAGAATCATTGGTCCTCGAGCAAGCATCTCTTCCTGCAAACATAAAGATCATTCAAAATATTGATCCAAATTGTGGTATGATATTGTGTGACAATACCCAGATACACCAGATCATGCTCAATCTATGTAACAATGCAGGCTATGCTATGAGGAGTGAAGGAGGTATTTTAACTGTTAGCCTGCTCCAAATCTCCGCTGTGCTCGTAGAAGGGCAACCTGAAGTCCAAGTTGTGGAATTGAAAGTTGGAGACAATGGAGATGGCATGGAAGATGAGACAATTGAAAAAATCTTTGACCCCTTCTTTACGACCAAGGATATAGGTAGTGGCACTGGGTTGGGTCTGTCGGTGATTCATGGTATCGTGAAAATGATGGAGGGGCAGATAACTGTTCAGAGTCAGGTAGATCAAGGGACGACATTCCGATTGCTCTTCCCTGTTATAGACGAAGCAGAGGAGCAGATTAAGATTCTTGATTCCACTTCTGCAGCGGGTCCAAGTAAATCCATCTTACTTGTTGACGATGACGATAATATCAGAAAGGTGACTGGCGCAATTCTCATCAGCAAAGGTTTTAAAGTTGAAGAGGCTTCAGACGGGCTGGAAGCTCTGTCACTCTTTAAATCAAATCCTGAAAGACATAACCTCATTGTGACTGATTTGTCGATGCCAAAAATGACGGGAACAGAGTTGGCGGCCGAAATTAGAAAATTAAATCCCAGCATTCCAATTATTCTATCTACTGGACACCTCGGAACGGGCGAGCAAGACGAATTTAGAGAATCTGGGATTAGTGGTAGCATTAAAAAGCCCTGGACAATTGACCAGCTAATTGCGAAGATCAACGATTTATAATTCTAAATAATGTACACTCGGCACTTTAATGCGAGGTCGCCGATCATTTGGTTCAAAAGAGGTCTGGTGATTTACACTGAATTGATTTTTAATTCGATAGAGTGATTGCTTGACTATTTAGCCATCTGTAAGATTTGATGTGGTATGTTGTCTAAACTTGAAATCTTATCTACGCCACCCATTTCAATAGCCACCTTGGGCATCCCGAACACAATGCAGCTTTTTTCATCCTGAGCTATAGTCTGTGCACCGTTATTTTTCATCTCCAAAATTCCTGAAGCCCCATCGCTGCCCATCCCCGTCATGATCACCCCAATTGCATTGCTACCTGCATAGCGCGCCGTGGATTTGAACAAGACATCTGCTGAGGGACGGTGTCGGCTGACCAGCGGACCCTTTTTTATCTGGACGTAGTATTGAGCCCCAGACCGGTTAAGCAACATGTGATAATTTCCCGGGGCAATCAAGACCCGGCCAGGAAATACCTGATCGCCATTTTCCGCCTCCTTAACCTCAACATCACAAATCGAATTAAGTCGGTCCGCAAATGACCGTGTAAAATGTTCTGGCATGTGCTGAACGATAACGATACCCGGAGAATTAGCTGGTAAGCCCTGTAATACTAGCTGAAGGGCCTGAGTACCTCCTGTTGAGGCTCCAATGGCTATGACCTTATTGGTTGTTTCCGTCATGGCATATGTTTGTTTTGGTGGACTTTTAAGGGCTTTTTTGTCAGATGGTTTTTTTACCACCACATTTGCAGCAGCTTTTATTTTGTCAATTAATTCGATTGACATATCACCTACAGAATAGGCTTCACCTGGTTTTGATATTACATCAACAGCGCCTGATTCGATGGCCTCGAGAACCAACTTGCCCCCCTCTCTTGTCAAAGATGACACGACGATAACAGGTATGGGGTAATAATGCATCAGTTTCTTGAGAAATGTAATTCCATCCATACGGGGCATTTCAATATCGAGCGTGATCACATCAGGCTTAAGTTGGATTATTTTATCCCTGGCGATGTATGGGTTTGGCGCGGTTCCCACAACCTCAATCTGTTTATCCCGTGATAATTCTTTACTAAATATTTGCCGGACAATAGCCGAGTCATCAACAATTAAAACTCTAATATTTTTCATGGGGAATGACCTTATAGAGCCGTTGAAGGGTCACGTAAATAGGAGATCCTGATATTCTGGAGCACGATTCAATCCTCCATATGCAGGTACAAGATCACTGGGTATTCATCCACAATAAATCCTAAAGATCCCTCTTTTTTAAGCCAAACTGACCATTCTTGAGAATTGATGTTTTTGATTTCTGGTACGGATAAATCGAAAACCAGATTTTTGCTTTCCAAATCAGTTAGTAAGCGACCACAAATAATATTGATCATCTCTCTTAAGGCATCTCCGGCAAGCTCATTTACCTGCTCGTCGTCTGGATCAACCCCCAACACATTAGCAGCTATTTCCGGGCACATGTCATCGGAAACTATCAACATAATTTCCCCTGTCCGGGCACCATCAAAGCTAATATGCGCTTGAGTGTGCTCATTTCCATTGACTTCGAGCCCATCTTTACTAATGGGCTCTCCAAACATGAAAGCAAGATTTTCAAAGACATCACAAAATACGTTTTCAATTAATTCGATCCGTTCAGCATCCATTTTAATCTCCCATTACCTGTGCAACAACTTCGCGAATACTTTCTGGTGTGAAGGGCTTGCGAACATAAGCAGCCACTCCCTTTTTTTTGAGTTCGGCGATACGCGTCACACTACCTTCAGTGGAAACGATGATGATTGGGATAGTGCTTAACAGACCCTCCTCAGACAATCTCTCCACCATTTCAATCCCACCCATGATGGGCATATTGATATCTGCAAAAATCAAATCAATCCATTCGGAGGCTGCAATATCCAAACCTATCTGTCCATTCTCAGCATTAAATATTTGCCCCACATCGATCCCCGCAAGGGTCAATGTTTTCTTGATTACCGCTCTTACTACGGCAGAATCGTCGACCACTAGGATGTTGTATGCCATGATAATTATCTCTCAGTTTGTTTCAAATAATTCACTTAATTCACTTACCCTTTGCATTGTATATACAGCGCAGGTCTCAATAATCTTTATGTTTATTGGAATGATATCCGTTGCTTCTTTCGAAATATTATAAGCCAATCCATCCTGACCAGTACCAATTCCGCTCATTAACGATATGCTATCTGCAATATGCACGAGATTCAAGACAACTGAATTCTCCTCACAAAGATGGGGAGCATGATGCAAGCGGGTTACATTGACTAAGCTTTCTGGCAAATTCCACTTTTTCAACAGGAGTGATCCTACTTCGGCGTGATCTATTCCCAGGATCTCTCGCTCTGCCTCATCAAAGGGAATTTTCTTCTCTTCGACAAGCTTCATGATTGGAACTGTATCAACCTCAATAAATGTACCCAACACCATTTTTCCAATATCATGTAAGAGCCCGGCAGTAAAAGCATCTTCGGGTACAGGAATATTTAACTGACCAGCCAAATGCTCAGTCGCAATGGCCACTGCGATTGAATGTCTCCATAAACCGCCTGCAGGTACTTCATAACCTTTTAGCGGTCTTTGCATAATGGGTCCTATTGCTGCAGTCATGACTAGTTCAGACATGCGTTTTAGACCTAATCTGGAGATTGCCTGTGTTACTGTATTTACTTGAGTGCGAAACCCAAAATAAGCCGAATTGGCAAGACGTAATATGTTTGTTGTCATACCAGGGTCATACTTTAAGACTTCACTTAATTTCCGAAACTCCACATCTGGGTTAGATAATAATTGACGCAATTTCCCGACAACAACAGGCATTGCAGATATACTTCCTAATTGTCCAGTGATGGTCTCGCGCAGACTCATAGTTCTACCTCTTGGCCTTTGTTTTTGATCGTGGTTTTACCGGTATTCATGTTCAAGATTACCGTCCGTGATTTGGACCCACCAACATCTTCGGCAGCAATTAGAAGATTGTTTTTCCACAAGATTTTTCTGGTAACAGAATAATTTCGTTCCCCGATTCGAAACATTCGCTTCTTATCCAGGAGACTCGCCCCGCCGGCAACCTTTACTATCAGACGATCCCGCTTGGCCCCAAGATCGTAGACAGCCTGAAGCATTTTAGTCACGCCAGTATCTACAAACATACAAGGATTACTATTTGACTTGTCCGGATACATTTTTGAGAGGGGTAACATACAATGTATGAGGGCTCCGACATGTACAACGGGATCAAATACAGTTACGCCAATACATGATCCCAATGAGTACGTAACTAGGATATCTTCCTTTTTATCTGATATATAGAGGTCGGATATGCCAACTGTATGCATCATTTTAGCTTTTTTCCCGCCATCCAAAGGTCTCTATTCGCAACCAGGATCACCGTTGCTCTGAAGTTGGGATATCTCATTTGAGATAGACCGATGGTTTGACTGTTTTAAAATCAGTTTCCAACCCTGCCAAACTTTCAGCATTACCCACAATCAAGTAGCCCCCCGGCTTTAGGAGGCGATATATTTCGTTGATCAGTATAGTTCGAACTTTATTGTCAAAATAAATCATCACATTACAACAGAAAACAGCATCCAGAGGACCTTTCATTGGGAAGGGTGGCTTGGCCAGATTTAAACGCTTAAATGAAATGAGTTTTTTTATACTATCCTTGATCTCAAAACTAGCTTCACCGTTCTGCTGTTTTTCAAAATACTTGTTTTTCAGTTTGGGAGGAATTGTTTTCAGCTGCTTCTCCTCATAGAGACCCTGCCTGCTGTGAGATAATACTTGAGTCGAGATGTCAGTGGCCAAAATTTTAAGATCCGCAGATTGCATGCTTCTGATTTCTGATAGTGTCATGGCCATGGCATATGGCTCCTGACCTGTAGAACAGGCTGCTGACCAGAACCTGAACTTTGATTGACCCCTGCTCACCCATTGAGTGGCAGCTTTTGATAGGATATCAAAATGTTCCGCCTCTCGGAAGAAATGGGTCACATTCGTGGAGATCACATCTAAGAGTTGGACCAGTTCCTTGCCACTTGATTCGTGCTGGAGATAAACATAGTAATCCCTGAATTGATCTATATTCAGTACCTTCATGCGTTTTCTCACCCGAGCTGATACAAGTGCTTTTTTGTTGTCGTTCAGGACAATACCCACATTATCATAAACAAGCTTACAAATTTTTTTGAAGGTCAGATTATCAATTTCCATACGGTTTCTCTTGTCAGTTTTCAAAGTTTAGTGTCACCCTGAAGACCCTTAGGGCTTTTCCTTTAGACACTCGAATGTCCTCTGTTCAGGATGTGTTCACTCGTGCTATTCAACCATCCCGTGACATACAATTCTCGCTGTGTTAAAGACCTATCTCAACTGCGGCATTTAGAGGTGGGTTCTTGGCTCTCATCTGTGTAGCTTTTTTCTGCCGAGGTGCGCTTGCGGCCGGTTCGCGCTGACTGGTGCTCAAAGTAAACTCACTAATCATTGCATTTAATTCCTCAGCCTGACTGTTCAGTTCCTCGGAGGCACTGGCAGATTCTTCTGAGTTTGCGGC
>JAERTG010000024.1 GCA_016845065.1 Fidelibacterota bacterium
AAAAACGCGGGTTTGACTTTTCCGGCTATCGCATCTCTATGGTTGAACGCCGAATCCGGCAACGATTTCCATCCATAAAATGTGAGAGCTACCACGATTATCTTCATTACCTAAAGGAAAATCCCGATGAATTCGATCATCTGATCGATGCGTTGACCATCAATGTGAGCCGGTTTTTCAGGGACACCCTGACGTTTGAATACATTGCCGGCAAAGTTCTGCCCGCTATTTTTCATGAAAAAAAGAAGGCTGCTGATGGTTCCATACGGGTCTGGTCGGCCGGTTGTGCAAAGGGAGAAGAGCCCTATTCCATCGCGATCCTGATCCATGAATTATTAGAGAAAGAAGGCCTGAAATACGAAACAAGTATCTTCGCAACGGATATTGATGGCAAGATATTGGAAAAAGCACAAAAGGAAGCCTATCCATTTGATAGCATCAAGGGTATGAAATACAGGCTGTTGAAAAAATATTTCACTTCCGAAGGAGAAGCATTTCAATTAATGCCGATTATTCGGAGCCGGGTATCCTTTTCGGTGTATGATATCCTGGACAAGAAAAGCTATGCCCCCCCTGAGAGTATTTTCGGCGGTTTTGATATGGTGTTTTGCCGGAATGTTTTGATCTACTTTGATAGCGAACATCAGGATAAAATATTTGAGAAGCTATATCGCTCTCTGGCCCAAAATGGCTATCTGATATTGGGTGAGGCAGAAATCCCATCGACAAAATATCAAAGACGTTTCAGAAAGGTAAATGAATGCTGCCATATCTACCAGAAAAAGGATGGTAACACATGGATTACCTGAACAGAATTACGATCAAAAGCAGAATGATTCTCTCTTTTGTGCTGGTGCTGTTTTTTTTCATTGTTTTTGCGATGCTTTCCATCAGGGGAATGAATAAACTGGGAGAATTAACCTCCACCTTGTATGACCACCCGCTGAAGGTATCCACTGCGGCCCTGAAAGCAAAGGCCGGGGTTATTCGCATGCACAGGAGCATGAAGGATGTCACCATGTCAAAGACGGAAATGGAAATACAGCTGGCCATTCAAACGGTGCAGTCGGAAGAAAAGCTTGTTTACCGGAATCTTGATATCGTAAAAAATCTGATTCTGGGAGAAGAAGGGGAAAAACTGGTTCAAGTGACGATCGAATTGTTTGCCGGCTGGAAACCGATCCGGGTGGAGGTGGAACAGCTGACCATCCAGGGGGACACGGCGGCTGCCGGAACCATTACCCGAACAACAGGCGCCGAGTACGTATCTCGTCTGGAACGAAAGATGATGGAACTTACCGTTTATGCCATAGCCAAGGCGGATGGTTTCATGGAGGAGGCACGGATTGTACAACAGGGGGTACTGAGGCATACGATTCTATTTATCATTGCCACCATATTGTTGTCCCTGTTGATTGCCTATTTTGTCACAAAAAGTATTTTGTCCAGTGTATCCGCATTGAAAGATACCATGAGCGAGGTGACGAAGACCGGCGCCCTGATCAAATCAACGCTCGCCGGAAAAAACGAAATATCGGACATGGCCGCCCATTTCAACCGGTTGGTAGACAGGCTTAAAGACCAGTTCTGGCTGAAAGATGGGCAGAATTCTCTGAGTGGGGAGATGGCCGGTGATCTCACCTACGAAGAGCTGGTCACAAAAAGTACCCTTTTTATATCAAGATATGTGGATGCATGCGCCGGCGCTCTCTACGCTTATGACGCAAAGCATTCACTGTGTGAACTGAAAGCATCCTATGCCTTTGTTGAGGGAAAACACTTTTCCTCTGAATTTGGGCCTGGTGAGGGAATTGTGGGCCAGGTCGCCGTTGAAAAGAAACCGATTCTTCTAAAAGGCATCACCAGGGAAGACGCGCTGGGGAAAACCGGCACGGTCACCGAATCCCCCAGAAGTATTTATGCCCTGCCGCTGTTATACGAAAAAAGTTTGTACGGCGTATTGGAAGTGGCGACATTTGAGGAGATAAACCCGCTCAAAATGGAATTTTTGAGCCTGGTGACCCCCATTCTATCCACAGGCCTTTATACTGCATTGCAAGGAATGCAGATTAAAAATCTCCTGGAAGCAAGCCAGGCAGCCAACGAAGAATTAGCGGCCCAGGCGGAAGAATTGCAGGCCCAATCTGAAGAACTCCGGCAAACATCAGAGGAGCTGCAGGAACAGAATGTGGAACTGACGGCCCAGCGTGAGCAGGTTGAAGAGGCCAATCGCTTGAAAAGTGAGTTCCTATCCAACATGAGCCATGAACTCAGAACCCCTCTTAACTCGGTGATGGCTTTGTCCCGGGTCCTTATCAGCCAGGCAAAAGACAAGCTTTCTGAAGAGGAACTGAATTATCTGAATGTCATTGCA
This sequence comes from Fidelibacterota bacterium, assembly GCA_016845065.1. Taxonomy (GTDB): domain Bacteria; phylum Fidelibacterota; class UBA8477; order UBA8477; family JABMPR01; genus JABMPR01. The sequence continues at coordinate 2,375 of JAERTG010000024.1, forward strand.
CGGAACGGTAAGAATCTGCTCTCATTGATCAATGACATCCTTGATCTTGCCAAGATCGAATCCGGAAGGATGGATCTAAGCTATAAACGATTCTCCCTCAGCTCCGCCATTGAGGCCATTATAGAACGTCTTGAGATCATCGCTGAAGAAAAAGGGATTGAGATAAAGATTGAATTTCCTGACAATCTCCCTCAAATCGAAACCGATGAAATCAGAGTAGACCAGATACTCCAGAATCTCATGGGAAACGCAGTCAAGTTCACGGAAAAGGGACATGTGGCTATTACCGTCCGCAGTGATACTGAAAATATCCATGTAAAGATTTCCGACACCGGCATTGGCATATCGGAAGAAGATCTACCGCACATCTTTGAAGAATTCAGACAAGTTGACGGAACAACCGCAAGACAATACGAAGGCACTGGCCTTGGTTTAGCCATCGCCTATAAGGCGGCCAAAATGCTGGGTGGAGACCTGTTGGTGGAAAGCGTCCTCGGGAACGGGTCTTCATTCACCTTGACTATACCGATAAAATGGCAGGAGGTTATTCCCGGACCTGAGCCTTTTGCCCCGATCCAGCCTGTTGAAATATCACCGGCACAAAAGACCATTCTGGTTGTAGATGATGAACCTGAGGTCGTTGCCATGATTGCTGATTATCTTTCTCAGGTGGGATATTTTCCGGTAACCGCCACATCCGGAGCCCAGGCACTTGCGCTTGCCGAAAAACATCGGCCTTTTGCCATAACATTGGATATTCTCATGCCGGATATGGATGGTTTTGAAGTGCTGGAAAGGCTCCGAAACGATCCTGAAACCAAGAACCTGCCTGTGGTCGTTGTAACCGCTAAGGAGCTTACAGCTGAAGATAAAAGCAAATTGACCGGGAATGTCACCTCTGTTCTTGCGAAAAGTGATACCACTTCAACCGCCTTGCTTAAAGAGATTAAAATAATCCTTGGTGAAATGGGCAAACCGCATCAATCTCCGAAATCAAGAGAAACGAAAACCGCCAAAAGGGTTCTCGTGGTTGAAGACAATCAGACGGCCATGATTCAAATCAGGACAGTTTTGGAAAGCGAAGGGTTCCTGGTGGAT
>JAERTG010000025.1 GCA_016845065.1 Fidelibacterota bacterium
CCTTTCAGAGTTTCCAAAATTGCCATTCAGACTGGCATCCTGAGCAGTAACCCAATATTTAAGAGTATCTCCTAACTGGGAGACAATGTCTGCCATCTCCCCAGCATAGACAGTACTCGGTAGCCATTCAACTTCATTTGATTCAATAGCTACCATGGGGGCCGTCATAATATCACTGCCCCCTATAGTCCAGTTGAGCCAGATGTCATCTATATCTAGTCTCAGGTCATAGACCGTATCAATCATCACCGATTTACTGAAGGGCAATTGATAATGCACATCGTTGTGCTCCTGTAGTCCAGCAACTACAGGGGATTCAAGATCTGGTCCAAAGGTGAACAGGTTGTTATTGTAAGGTGCTCCAGAGGGCCAATATTCTTCACTCCCTACAGCATCTGTATGGACTAAATAGTATGAGAATGTCGATGTGCTTGTAACTTGAAGATCGGGTATAGTTGTCTGCCACAAAGATTCACCCACCGATGTTAAGGGGCTGTCATACCATAGGTCTGCATACATATACCTGAGTTCAAGTTGGTTATTCCACTGATTCTGGGCATCCTGTATCTCAAACTCGAAATTGAAAGGCCCCGAACTTTCAGTATTATGAGGGACATTGATTTCTGAAACCAAAACCAGATTGTCTAAGTTAGTGAATTGAGAATCGTAAATATCCCTGACAGTTGAGACATCATCAAAGAGTGCAGCTAGAGCTGCCAGAGGATCTATTCCCGGCGAAACCACACAGGCTGCCACCATTTGCTGTGTCTCTCCAGGCGCCAGGCTAATAGGACCGGTAGATAATATTCCCCGCCAATCACGGGGGTGTGTTTCGTTTGCTGCCAACCAGCCTGATCCATCAAGTGGGTTTCCAGTAAAGCTGAATGGTTCTGGCAAATTGTTGGTTGGATTTACATATAGATTACCATCATGATCAAAACCCTGCATGTTCAGATATGCTTCCTGGGCATTCCCAGGATCCGGACAATCAACAGAACAAAATGGAACGAAGGCAGTGGCCACCAAGTTCTTATAGTCTGCGATGGGTTCACCAGAAACCCATGCCGTATCCCCAGATGAAGGTACAATAGGTCCTTGGAGAATAGTGAATCCTACTGCTGGTGGATAATAGCCATAGTCTCGATCAGGAATTTCCCCAACATAGTGATAGCTCAGATCGAGATCTGGAGCAGAGCCGATGTAGTCATTGATGGCACTCCCAAGATCAATATCCTGCCAGACACCGAGGTAAACGGAATCAAGTTGATTGGTCCCGGCATTTTTAATATTCCATTCAATAAATAAGGTATTCTCCAGAGGACCCGGACCATCAAATCCATACATGGCACTGGTAATCTCAATACCCAGTGGTTGTGTGCTCCACAAGTTTGAATGAGTGCCTGGCTCGAGATCATTGTAAACCGTCCAGAAATAGAGGTCACCCTTCACATCGGGCATATCTACAGCGGGATTATAGAAACCATCCTCATCAACATCAATCCAGGGGGCTCCTTGATCAACAGGCCACACCTGCCAATCCGGGTTGGCTGGTCCATCGGCGGTTCTAATTTTGTATATTCGATATTGGGGTGCATTGGGTGAGGCATTTGCAGGACCAGGTGTGTATTCACTTGTAAACTCGCAAGCCGCACTACGGATATCATCCGTGCCATTTACATGTCCGGCTATGACCCATAAGCCCGCAGAATAAACAGGACTATCACCACTCCCTGCTGGCCATTCCATCCCGCCATCGCCAGTGGGTATATGGGAGGTGATGGTTCCTGTATTCCCCCACCAATTATTAATCTGATTCCCGTTCCATTGTTGAAATTCAAATGTGCCAAAAACCATAATTGGTGTAATCAAGAAAACGCTGACTAATGATTTCATATCCCCTCCAGAATGAGGGGCTAATATATGTCAACCAAGAGGGCTTATCAAGCAAGGCCCTTTCGTCAAGGTTTGCGCGCGACCACAATATCTCTCTTTATCGACTGATCTACTCGATGGGTGAATTGATCATAGGGATCCGCATCCAGTACTTGAAAACCTGTTGTATATAGCAGCGCAGCGAATTCCTCACGTGGCCAGACAAATTTGTTCCAGGCCAGCACCAGACACCCACCCTTTTTCAATATCTTATGGAATTCTGGTAAGGTGGTTTGCATAAGTTCGGCTGGACTTCGTGTACGAGAAGTATGCTTCTTTTTACCTTTATTCCCGTGTGCAATACCATAAGGCAAATCACCTATGATCAGGTGGAATTTTTCAGCCTTGAAGTATCGCCTGGAATGAATGGCATTTCCTGCAATGATAGCCAGATGTTTTCTATCAATTTCTGATTTAAAAGCCTGCTTGTCCGGCGCATATTCAAACAACTGGATGAAAGCCTCTTGCCCAGTACTACTTGAGTACATGGAGTGTTTGGTTAGACTATGTTTGTACTTCTCCTCCTCCAGAAATCTTTTAAAGAAGAGGGTGGTTTCATGGACCATTTTGCGTTCAGTTTCTATCCCTGTTACATCAAAACCAGAGGTTGCTGCCTCATATAGGGTAGTTCCTTTTCCAGCAACAGGATCGAGCAATTGAATGGAATCCGTAAAACTATAGTCGCTCGACAGCAGCCCCACATTTATCATCATCCGCGTGAAGATCTCATTCGTTTTACCCCCATACTTGAGCAGCATGGATATTTTTGGATCAATATGGGATGGTGGATTGAGCGCAACTGGCTTCAAATTTGACTCATCTCCGACAACCTGAACAAAAAGTGCGAAGATGAAGGAAAGTCTGGAGAGCCACGCCAAATCATACTCACTAAGGGACTTTTCTACAATGAAGGACAGGTAATTCACACCTACTAGATCTACAGATTCAATTGATGCACACGTTTGCTCTAACCGATGGAGGGTAAGGGTTAGTTCTGCCAGAGCAAGTTTCTCAGATTCTAAATAGTATACTCTATTGTGGCCAGGATTGCGTAGAAGTAGATATCTTAGCATAGAGAAACAGGCTCAGATTATATTTATGATTCAACCTGATTATAAAGTTCAGCATAGCGACGAACGGGTTGTTCCAGTTCATGCATGCCGAAATGACGACTAAGTCTGGCAATCTCGCGACCATCGGCCATGAGTAACAGGGTCGGTACGGCAAAGATGAGATATTGACCTGTTATTTCCATCGATGCTTCAGTATTCATATACTGAAAGTGCCATGGCGCTTCTTCTTTTAAAAGGGCTTCAACTTGAGGCTTGAGCACCTTGCAAACATTACAGGTAGGTGTTGAGAAGTAGAGTAAGGTGAGGGGATGGTTCTCTAAAACCGATGTAAGTTCACCAGGTGTCATTTGAGACCTATGTTTACCGAATTTCCAGTAATTCTACATCAAAGATCAGGGTTGCATTTGGAGGAATGACACCACCAGCACCCTGGGCACCATATCCCAGATCAGCGGGAATGATCAAACGTCTTTTCCCACCAACTTTCATGGTCATTACTCCTTCATCCCAGCCTGGAATAACCCTTCCTATGCCAATTGTGAAGCTAAATGGTTTGTTCCTATCAACAGAGCTGTCGAATTTTAAACCATCTTCCAGAGTACCTGTATAATGGACTACCACACCCTGTCCACCCTTTGGGGAATCTCCGGAACCAACTACTTCATCGATATATTTTAGACCACTTGGAGTGGTAATTTCTTCACTCATAATAGTTTCCTTCTTTTTATGACCAGAATTTAGAGATGGACCTGATTAAATCGTTACAACTTCTTTGTAAAGATTTAGGTCGAATGAAAAAGTACTGCCAATATTCAGACGACTTTTTACATCCAGGGTGGAATCGTGGAGTTTTAGAATATGTTGACAGATATGTAATCCAAGACCTGTGCCTTTGACTGTTTTTTCTAGCTGTTGCTTCGAGCGATAAAAACTTTCAAAGATCCTACTGATATCTTCTTCAGCAATACCAATTCCAGTATCCTCGATGCGAAATGTGAGGATTTCGTTGGATTTAACTTCTGTTGTGATGCGGATTGTATCACCTGGTGATGAAAATTTGATCGCATTACTCAGGAGGTTTCGGATAACCTGACGAATTCTGAGTGGATCAGCATTAACAGTTTGTATGGTCTCGGGGAAGTCTCGTTCAACGGAAATCTTGGATTGATCAAGAAGTAAAGCATAGCTCTGGAGCACATCTTCCACCAGCTCAACCATTGGGAAAGGTTCTGAATTTATCCGCATCTGACCTGTTTCAAGTACGGCGACATCGAACATATCATCAATCAGAGCGCTCATATGTCGGACCTGTGAGTAGACAGCTCCCAGCTTTACGCTGAGATCCTCTTCACTCATCTTTTCGCGATGCTCAACAAGTGTTTCTATATTGCCCTGCATCACTGTGAGAGGTGTTTGAAGTTCGTGGCTCACAGAAGCCAAGAGCTCAGTTCTCATCTTTTCTTTACGTCCCAATTCCCCAAACATGGCATCGATTCGTTCCATCATATCACCAACATGCATAGCAACATGACCAATTTCATCGCTGGCTTCATCGTCGAGGACAAAACGAGTATCTCCTGCACGATAATTTTGGACTGCATGCGCTACATTTTGGACTCGTCTTGTTAGAAAATACCAGAAGATGATACCCGCTAGCCCAGCGATAATGAGACTAAATAAAATAGTGCGAGTAAGTATGCCCCCATACTCTTCCCACCAGGAAATATGCACATCCTCCCCACCTTCAACCATGGTAACAAGCACGTACGCTTCTGGATTCTCAGGGGAACCGAGGGGTGCGGCTGAAAACACGAAATCAAGATCCGTAGCGGTTGGGATTGGTATCACTATGGGATAATCGCTGGTATCTGCCTGGATAAAAGCTTCTAGGATATCAATTGAAACATGGCTGCTGATTAGTTGAGATGGTACATAGCTGCCATGCTCCAGTATCTCTCCATCCGGATCGACCAGAAACAATTCCATACCTGGATAATACTGAGCAAGTGAATCAAAAAAAACCGACATGTCTTGAATGTCGGCTTCGGGATGTTCTATTTCGTCAGTGATCTCTATAGCTGTATGGCGGTAGACTGTCTGAATATCAATTTCTAGTTCATTCATAATATCAGCCTGGTTCCACAACACCAGCAAAACCCCATTAAGAATAAAAAATGCTATCAGCGCAATTGAGACCTTAAAGGTCAGAGTGCGATATAGCGGGATTTGGCTGAATTGAACCATGGCGTGTTCTTATGCGCCTATTTCGTCAGAAAATTTGTAGCCTACACCCCAAACTGTGAGGACATATTCAGGATTATTAGGATTTTTCTCAATTTTGGAACGGAGACGATTAACATGAGTATTCACTGTATTCTCATAGCCTTCAAAGGAGTAATCCCAAACGATATCTAACAGCTGTTTACGGCTATATACTCGTCCTGGTTGACGTATCAGCAGAGTAAGTAGGTTGAACTCCGTAGCGGTTAATTGAATTTCTTCACCCCTAATGGAAACTGCCCGTTTTTCCAGGTCGATTTCCAGCTCTCCCTTACTGATTTTGCGTTCAGCGCCTTCCTCGTCCATCACATTGGATGCTGCGCGACGCATTACAGCATTGATTCTCGCGACCAACTCCTTAATGCTAAAGGGCTTGGTGATGTAATCATCACAGCCTGCCTCGAGAGCGGCTACTTTATCTAATTCATCGTGACGCGCTGTGAGCATGATGACAGGTGTATACACATTGTCATCATGTAGAGCTCTGACAACCTCAATACCTGATATTTCTGGGAGCATCCAATCCATAAGAATCAGACCATAGTCCCCCTGGCGAGCCTTTTCGAGTCCACTGTCACCATCTTTTGAGATCGTGAGTTCAAACCCTTCATAGCGTAGACCTTCCTTTAAAAGGCTGATGATTTCAGCATCATCTTCAACGAGCAAAAGGTTCTTATTCATGAGCGTTTTCCTGATCTTCTCTAGCGCTTAGCGCAGATAGGTTAGTTTCACCATTTGACTGGCATTGGTAGTAGTAATTCTGGCAAAATAGACACCGGAACTAACCATACGATTGTGCTTATCCAGGCCATTCCATGTGTAGACATGCTGACCAGCCTGAAGCTGACTTGTTGAGCTATTTACTTCCTGGCCCAATGCGTTGTAGATGTGTACTGACACCTCCTCGGCAGAGGGAAGATCATAGCTGATATTCACAGTTGGATTAAAGGGGTTGGGATAAACTGAAGTAATCTCAAAACTTTCTGGAATAACTGTGGTACCGGATTTCATCATCATTCCTGCAGCGCCTGCTACCTGTGGAGAAGCAATCTCAAACTCAGCGTCCTGGGTTTTCAATATCTCCAACTCAAGAGGTGCCTCGCCTGTCCAATATCCCAGAACTTTGAGACCTTCATCCGATTCCCGGGATGTTACGGTTAGACCAGGGTGGCTCAGAATACTTGGTGGTGTGGCTGACTTCAGTGTAAAGCTGAAGGCTTCGGCAGGTTCTGATGAGCGAAGAATAAGACTTCCATCTTCAATGATGAAATCTGCCTGGGATTCACCCTGACTTGCACGAGGAAGTCCAACACCCATAATTTCATCTACCAGCAAAACCACATCACTAATACTAATGAGTGAATCCAGAGATTTATCGGCTGCCCAGAATTCACATTCACCAAACTCACCATCGCCCAACATGACATTGATAAGAATTACCAGATCCTGGACACCCCGATAGCCATCGTTGTTGATGTCTCCTCTACCCCAACCTGGACAAGGCAGAATAGCATCAGTTCTGGTAGTAAAGAAAACTGCAGATTCATCAGTCAACACATGAGCTGTTTCTGACCAGATATTGTTAAAGGTATACTGCATACCTACCTGACCTGTGTGATCTTCAATCCCCGTGGTTGAATATTGACCATGTGAGGATGAGAAGCTGGAACCAGCATTGTTATTATTGTAGGTGTGATATTGAATTTTGATATCACCATTTCCATCAGTACTACCGTAATAATCAGCATCGTAAAGGATGATCTGGAATTTTTCAAGATCACCACTAAAAGCATTCTGCATATTGTTGTAGGTAATAATGAAAGTGTGCTCTGAAACATTGGAATAGGTATAAACATCACCACTGCCCATGACGAGATCATCCCAAAAGGCTGCAATCATTGGGTTAGGTCCAAGCGGACCAGGCATTGGATAGTTTCTAAAAAGGGCAACTTCACTGGCACCCAAGGCGATATACCCATTGGAACAGATTGATACCTGATTGTAATCCTCCCCGTAAAACCCAAAATCAAAAGGAAGGTTCACAGTAATAATGTCTTCCTGATTATTGCCATTGTCAGTCAGGGGGACCAATGTTCCGGTGTATGAACCCATACCTGGTACAATTTCTATCCAATCATATTCGGGAGCCAAGGCGTATGCCAGATCTTGACTATCGTAACAGAAATAACCCCCTGCATCTGGACCAGTTGGATCTTCAATTCCAGGAGTTCCTATGGGTAGTAACAAAGATACCACCTCTACGAAACCATTGTCATCAGTGAATTCAACCTGGATTGGGATTTGAACTCCCACAGTAACCTGGGTGTCAATATTAATTTCAAAACTTGAAGTAGCATTGCTGGTTGATCCGCCTGGTTCGGCGTCCTCAAAAACGGCAACTGAATCAATGAGTTGAAGATTCGGGTCAGAAGTATGCAGGGTGGCTGTGAGATTACTGCTGCCCAAAGTTCCAATATTATCTGCATAAAGGACCAGGTTTGTTACTTCACCTGGATCAAATGAGTAAGGTGGTAATCCTGGTTCGGCAAGAGTATGGACCTGAATATAAGGGGCATAGACATCAAATCTTCTATGGTCAGTATACGAGGCACCTTCAGTACTTACGTTAATGGCTACATCATATTTTGCCATACCGGGATAGTCGGCTGGTAAAGAAAAGGTTTGATCATTCAAGACCACGCTGGAACCTGCTGTCAGGGAAGCGTAGAAATAATCGACGGGAGGCGCATTTTCACCAGCAACTGTCACGGTTACATTTGTAATGGTAGTGGCTGAATGGTTTGAGAATGTGAGATCAAACTGAGCAGATTCACCAGGATTGAGCATGCCGTCACTGTTACCATCAGTTTCAGTAAGTGTAGCGGCATCAATCAAAACAGCAAAGTTGTCATTGCCTGCTGAAACATCAACCTGACGTGGCTTGTAATTGTGCTTGGTAGCTGTCAGAGTCATTCCCGATGGAAGTATGTCTGGTAGAATGAGGGTTAAAAAACCATCCTCATCTGAATATCCTGAAACGAACACACCTGTACCTGTGAGAGTTACCCAGGCTTTTTCAATGGCCTGGTCATTTTCATCCAGTACGTTTACATCAAGATACTGAGAACCGTCAGGAATCTGAGCAGCTGCATTCAATTGAATGTTTTGTGGAACACCTGTCCACAATTCTGTAGAAGGATCACCCATGAGGTTATTCCAGTGACTGAATATTTTCACATAATCACTTGTTGTTGTGGGATAGGTCTGATTCAGGTTCAAGCGACCGCGTTCTACTGCAGCGCCTGCATAAAAAAGCTCGTCACTAAAGATACCGTGATAAATACCAACTGATACGCAGTTGTTATATAAGGTGTGTGTTCCCGATGTAGCAGTTCCAACAGCACCAATGGCGCCCTTAGGCACGGAGCTGGTCCCAACGCGTAAGAACTGTTCTGCCCGAGAATCACCAGTAAAACTTCCTGTTCCACAAGTTAATATGGTTACGAAAGGCAGGTTAGCTCCATTGGTGAGAGAAGATGTATTGCTATTGCCCCAACCGCTCATTCCTAACCAACCACGATAGTTGAAGTAGGAAACTCCAGAATTAATTCCTGAGGCAATCTGACTCACAAATGAACCCCCGTAGACCTCGATATTGTTCTCGTAACCCCTGGATACTGTTAACTCGTTGATATTCCTATTGGTCATTATGGTTGAAAGACCGGATGAAGCCTGATCACCCACCAGCAATGCCCGTGTATACCAATCTGTATCAAGAGCACTGGGATTTTTTTCATAATTCAGAATTTTGCTGATGATGTTGGTAAATTCAGTGGTGGATCCAAAAGGAAGCCTGCCGATAAAGGCATCTGCGATATAGTCTGAACCTGCGAGATGAACATAAGGGAGATCACCTTCGCCATTGTAATTTGAGAAATTCTCGATCCAGGTTGGAATATTAAAGGTTCCACCTGCATCACCCACTAACACAACAAACTCTGGAGGATTGATCCAGGTGTTGTAAGCGGTCTGGATGTAATTTTTGATGGAAGAGTTTGAAGTTCCTGTTTGTAGCGTGCTTGCACTGTGGACTTCAAAACCTTTTTCATGTCTCCAATCCAGGAGGGCTTGAAGCACGGTTGCCACTGTTGAATTTTCGGGGTGAATAAAAAGAATAGAAGGGGTTTGATAGTTTGGTTCCAGAACCAGGGTTGAATTGGGGACCATGTTCTGATAGATAGGCTCAAAAAATCTTGAAATAGGTCGATCTGGAGCAATGAGAGGCTCGCTGTGGTTCAAACTAACTTCCAAGCCCTCATAGATACGCAATTCCTTGGTGACAGGATTATACTGGAATGGACTTACTTCAACAGTTACCAGAGTTAAATCGCGCATCTCGACGCGCTCGTGGAGTATAGCAGGTGATTGTGGGTACCAGGCATTTTGCCCGTAGATATCGTTATCAATGGCGAATGCTCCGTTGCTAGCCTGAGCTTCCAATTGGACAGGTTGAAAAGGAGCTAGATCAATATTGGTTTCTACACGAATTGAAGTGTATGAAATTTCAGTCTGGATGTCGCCTGATGCTGGGACAGCTAAAAGCGTTGAAGTAGTTGGAAGGTCAGGAGCGCCAATAAGACGAATCTGTCCATCCATATCGGTTTGTAAATAATCATATTCCCCCTGAGTAAAATTAATTTTACCAATGGAATATTCTGGTGTACGAGCTTCTAAAGTAGAATGATTTGCATCAAATGACTTCAGACTCAGATGTGAACGTTCAGAGATTGGATTACTGGCAGCGAACAGGCCACCAACTACTCCAAATGCGATAATTATACTCAGGATTTTTTTATACATAATTCACCTTTCTATTCATTCCCCAATCCAAACAATATACAAGAAGGCAACTATGGCTGGTATGCAAGCAATCTAACAATTTGATAAATGCTTTAGATCAAAGAGTGGACCCTATTTCTGGAGGTTTGGTACATGCAGCACTTACTCCAGGATTTTAGGATAGTTATGTCCGAAATAATAAGCGAGGTAGAAGTATATAGTTCGGACCATGGTAAAAATAAAATAGCCCCATATTCTGGGGCTATTCCATAACAAAAATGTTGGCTAATGGAGATTACTTCAGTAGAGTGACTTTCTGAATATGATGTAAACCAGAACTTTCAATTCTAACGAGATAAACTCCAGAAGAAAATGATTCTGTTTTAAGGGCAAATCGATGTGAGCCCGCATTCAAAGTCGACATCTCCTGACTAAGTATTTTGCGACCTAGAAGATCGTATACCTCCAGATTCACATCACCTGCATGAAGCAGAGTAAAAGGAATTGTCGTTGACCCATTAAATGGGTTTGGATAGGCAGGTCCCACTTCAAATTGAGTGGGGGTCTGACTTTCACTATCGACTGATACCCAGAACATGTCAGGGGGGTTGGTGGTAAATCGAATAATTCGACCTGCTTCCAGAACTGAGGCCCCAGGGGCATAGTTTCTGGCATAGACATACATGAGACCATCATTTTGGTCAGGTGATTCAATACCAACGGTGCTAAAATTATTAATCTGATCCACATCATTCACTTCGTAGTACTGGAACTCGATCACCCCATTTCCATCATCTGCCACCAGGCTACCTGCAGGATCATGTAGGATGAGTTGAAATGTTTCGAGATAACTCCGATCACCAAACCCATTCCAGACTTCATGCCATTCGACAATGAACTGTTGATTCGCCTGATCATAAAAGGTATAGAGGTCGATGGGTCTTCCTACCTCCTGACCATTTACCAGCGTATCATTGTCCAGATCATCCCAGAATGGTGCCATCATGGCATCTGGACCTAGAGGCATGGGGATGGACCAGTTTCTGAAATAGTTGATATAGTCAGCCCCAAACGAAGCCCATCCATTGGAGTTAATCGTCAGCACATCATAGTCAGTATCGTAATATGTGAATGTAAATGGAAGCGTCACAATTTCATGATCATCATCATCCACAGAGTAATGCTGAGCACCGCTTTCACTAGAGAGATCAGTCCAATTGTAGGTCGGAAGTTCAGCATATTCGGTGTCCGTGTTATCATAGGCCCAATAGCCATAATTTTGGTTGGGCGGTGTGGGATCACTGCTGTTTTCCGAACCAATGATCACCATGAATTGCCGATGATAAAAAGGATCGCTCTGCCCCTCCAAATGGAAATCAAAGCTTAGTGGTAAACGACTTCCGTGTGCTACCATATCCAGAGTACCTGAAAAAGCATCATCAGAGAAGGTCAAGCTACCCTCACAATCCACTGTTGCTGTCCCTGTCACATCATCCAGGGTAACGAACTCTGCAGCGCTGCCCATACTGATATTTACAGTTGAACCATCAGCCTCCAAACCCTGAAAGCTACCACTTAGAATCAAGCTAAATGCAGCACCTGGAATTGGTCTAATATGATCATCAAAATTGATAGCCAGGTCAGGCGCGACTACACCCACTGGAATGGCAAGATGCGAAGTAACACCGGCAACTTCCACATCAACAACTATCTCCCTATCACCAATCTGGACCAGTGGGGCTGGTACTGCCACTGTACTCACCACGGACCCTGCAGGAATGGTGAAATCTCCCACTGAGACTGAGTAAAGGCCGTCAGGGGTACTTAAATTTATGGAAACTGAAACGGATTGGTCTCCATAATTATAAAACATTGGATTCCATTGGGTCATGCCCACGTGGACATTTTCCATCATACCTGCAAAGGCCACACCACTCCCTGCGACAGGTGTTACTTCAACGGTGACAGGTGTATGACCAGGACTGTTCAGTGTTATTTCAAGGGGATCAGTTAGATTATGCGTGCCATAGAATGCACGTCCATCAAAACGATTAATTTTGATAATTCCATCTGTCCATCTACCTGACCCTACGATTGCATTATTCTGCCGCAGAGCAAAAACACCGTTGGGCAGATCGGGTCTGTTCAAGGTGATTAGTCCATCATCCCAGCTTACCTCTCCAAAATCAGTTGCTTCAAGAGCGATGGGTTCAGGGTTTGATAACCAGACTGGTAAACTAGGGTCTCCCAGCACATTATAGGTATGGTAATAAAACTCAGCCATTTCACCTGGACCCAACTCGTTGACGAATTCATCAAGAAAACCGAATTTTGAGGCAACCAGAGCAGGTCCCAATTCATCCACATGCCCTTCCATGAGTGCATCCCATAATTTGGAATTCAAGGCATTATTAAATTTTGTACGAGTGTGCAAATCTGATGGAGCTACAACAGCGACAGCACCGGCTGGTACAGATACACTCCCCTGAGTAAGCAGGGCTTCACAGAAGGATGGATCAATACTGCTATCAAACTTGCCAGTACCACAGACAAAGCTGAATACGATGGGGAGTTTGTTTCCATTGTTCAACGCACCATCATCAAAATCAGTGACATGAAAATGCGGAAAATGCCACCCGTGCGCATCTCCCCACCCACGATAATTCACAATTCCAGCACCCTCATTCCAGGTGTTGATAATTTGCTCTGGGCCAGTGGTTGGAGGATAGAAAACTGTATCTACCTGGGTATAACCATAATCATATAATTCATCATGGAGCCAGAGTGAGGTCCATACAGGGGTAAGAATGGTTCCTGTATCTGCATAATTACCTGCTGTAACCAGAGCACGTTCCAAGTAGCCGGATTCAATATCAGGAGTTTGTGAATAGGTGATAGTTCGAGCAATAACCTTGGCCAATTCCTGGGCTGTATCCACTGGCCAGCGACCAATAAATGCTTCTGGGAAATAATCATCTGGGCCACCCTCTATCAATACGTAGGGTAAATCTGAAACATCATTTTCTGGACCATAACTGAAGGAGGGCAAAGCATAAGCATCATCAACATCACCAATGAGAAGTACATATTCCAGGGCATTTTCTGCATAGAAATTGGCGATAAATTCGCGGATCTCCGTAGTGGTGTTACCTGTTTCGGAAAGTGGAGCCATGGTTACGCGGAAACCCTGCTGTTCCTTCAATACTCTGAAAGGTTCCAGATAAGGATTCAAAAGCACAGCATCTGTGGCAATAATGAGAAAATCACCGCGCTGATAAGTTTCCCAACTATAGCGTCCTTGAACAGAGGGATAGTTTTCCATGAGATTTTTGAAAGCCAGGGGTCCCGCTGCTGTAAATGCAAAAGTCGCAAGCAGGAGGCTAAAAATCGTTTTTTGTAATATTCTGGACATATGATAGCTCTCTATAATTTATTCATTAACATAAGTTTACGTGTCACGGATTGCTGTGAGTCATTGATACGTATAAAGTAAATTCCTGTACTCACCTGATGACCCAACATATCCTGTCCCCTCCAGACCCAGGAATTCATTCCGGCTGAACTGGATAGTTTTTCTGAGAATACCTCTCGTCCACGGATATCGAAAATACTTATGGAAACGAGATCAGCCTGGGGAACTTCAAACTCAAGACGTGTTTCAGCCCGAAAAGGATTGGGTGATGCGGAGACTGATAACTTGAACTGATTGGTCGAAGATTGGGTCTGTCTTTCGCTAATATTGGGATCTATTCCTACTAATTCCATATCGGTCATAAAAACACTAATGGAATCTATCTCCCAACCGCGAAAAGCTACTGTGGAATCAGTCTTCATTTTGAGTTTGAGACGACCAGTATTCGGAAAATCTCCCACTACAAAAAAGGTCTCTGAGTGATTCGTAAAGTTTTGATCAAACCATTGTTTCTGTAAAAGTCTTTCTGTATCATCACCATTCCAGATCTCAACAGAAAGCGTGTCAATATGCCACTCCACTTCAAAGGCATGATCAATTTGGATTCCCAATCTCTTCGCTTCGGGGAGAATTGACATATCCATTTCCATGACCATTTCGGACTCTAATCCAACATCATAAAAAAGCTCGGGCTGAGAGATTAATTTTCCATTTTCCACAAACCATTCACCACTGTTTATCTGCCAGGCATATAAATCATCAAAACCTGTACTAAAAATCGTGGTTGGAGCTGTTGGTAAATCAATTGAGAATGATAATTCTTGTGCCCCGTCAAATGGCCGCAAATCGTAGGAATGAACTTCTGGAAAATAACCTGGAGTAGACACTTTGATGTTGATGTCATTTCCCTGCCAGGTGAATGAGTGCTGGCCTGGGCCCATTTCTAGGGTATCTCTTTGAAATTGATCCCAAACAATGACTTCGTAGTAGTCTTGCAGGACTTCCTGTAGCAGCTCTATATGGATGGTATGCTCAGGTGCCGGATTCAGGCTAAAGTCGAGTATGGTGGTATAACTTTCACTGGTGAGAATTGCAGCCACCGTGTCTGCTTCGAATCCAGGTGCTGAAGCAATAACGCGATAGGTTCCCTGACCAACAAGACGACGATAGCGGCCAAAGCCATCGGTGACCCTGGGTTGCATCATAAGTCCTTCAAGGGGCGTAAGACTGGCATCAACATTTAACTTGGCAAGTTGAATCTGAGCCCCTTCCAGGGCAAAACCATCAGATGCATCACTCACAATCCCTGTAATCTGGGCTTTACTTTCAGGTGATCTTCCAAAAGCCCTATCCATAAGGAAAAAGAGTCCCTCTAAATTGCGATCTACTGTATCGTCTATGATATCGGCATTGGGCTGAAGATTGTTGGTACCCACTTCTACTAAGAATTGAATAGCTCCGGTCTGGGTATAGAACCAATCATGGGCATTCCCACGCTGGGTTTTACCAGGTGTAACGGCATAATTACCATCTCTGGATTCATTTATCACCCGTTCTGACAAGGTGACAGCCAGGCTGCTCATAATGTCTATATCTGGTGGAAATTTGGCTTCTTCCCATTGCCAGGAATAATAGATAATTTCAGGTGTTCCAGATCGAGCTGAATGATAGGCAACTGAGAGTAGAAATTTCTCTTGTTTGGCCAGATCGGCAATGGCCCGGGTTTCAGACTCTGAAAAGGGTGCAGAACCTCTGTAATAGTCATAGTCGTCTACTTCATAGGCATCACCAAAGATCCAGTTAAAATCGTAATTTCGATTAAAATCCACACCATCGATATCGTACCCAATCCCCTCAACATAGTCAAAGATGCCATTGCCATTGTTGTCAGTCTTATTCTTGCGATAGGTAACATCAAGACCATCATGGACGACCCTCAAGCCTTCCGGGTTGTAAGTGGGTACCACCCATATTTCCAGATTCTGAAGGATGGAAGCCACGTGAGAATTCATAGCATCAAATCCATGTAGGAGGCTATCTACCAACCCCATGGTGATCTCAACACCAAGAATTTCCTCAGCATGACATTGTCCCAGAAACAATAATGCAGGTTCATCCTCATCCAGAGTGGGATTATCGGATAATTTGATGGCGTAAATGGGAAGATCCTCGTTGTTGGACCGACCAATCTCACGCACATCCAGAATAGCATTGTAGGCAGGGATTTGCTGAATCGAATCCATATATGCTACGATTTCCTCATAGGTATGGTATCTCGTATCAATAACTGAGTCTCTCAGGAATGATTGGGAGTGGATACTCGTGGCTGTTAGGAGTAGAACGACACTCAGTATGTTGCGGATGGCATGTGACATGAATATGTTTTCCGGGAACTCTAGGATTATTTAACGAACATTACTTTTTGTGTGAATAGCTGAGAATCAGAAACAATGGAAACCATATATACTCCACTGCTCAGATCCATGCCCAATTGATTCTTTCCATTCCAGGTATAGGTATTGATTGCCTGATTACCCAGAGTTTCATGGAGAATTTCCCTGCCCTTGAGATCATAGATATAAAGATCCAGGGTTGTGCCTCTCACATTTTCAATGGGTATGTTAACTGAGCCATTGAATGGATTTGGATAGGCTGATCCGACCTTAAACTCCTGAGCAACAACAACTTCATCCACAGAAACCGGCATTTGGCCACTATAAGCCTGGGCATAGATATTGGTCAACTCAGTTTTTCCTGAGGAGCGCATATCCTGCCAGACAATGATGTATGTCAATGAATCGGGATTACTATCTGCAAAGGGTATAACCTGTGGCTGCATTTGATTCAGGACTGAGGTAGAAACTGGAACACCTTCAGCTGCATGACCCCGGCTATGTGGGTGGGAATCATAGAAGTATATATCGGAATGTATACCTCCGCGGATATCCTCCCAGGCTACCAGGTATCTTGATCCGTTCACTGCACGCAATGCAGGAGCCTTGTTTTCTGTAGTCAGTGTGGTTACTTGTTCTGCTGCGGTGTCTGTGGTGAGGTTTTTTACATAGATATCATGTTGAAAACCATCATAGTCCTGCCACGCTGCATACAAGACAGAGCTAGCATCGTCTGCAAAGCTCAAGGCCAGGTTGGTTTGGTCACCAAACTGATCACTGATAAGTTGTTCTGCACCCAGATTTCCATCAGTATCAACACTTACAGCGTAAAGATCTACACTACTTTCGACAATGTTGCGGTGATCTTCCCAACCAACAACAACCATATCAGTTTCAGGATTGTAGGTGGCGATTGAACTACGCTGAGAACCAGTTGCCTCTGTCACTGATTCAGTCCAGTGTGTACTACCATCTTGCATAAGTTTTGAGATGTAGGTGCTGGTCCCATCTACTGTTTCAGATTCCCAGATATAAATAACGGTGGAATCAGCCATGGCATGGGCACTGGTGACATACGTATCGCCGCTAATATCTGGAGGACCGATTTCAACTCCACCCTCTGTCCATTGAGCTACACCGCTGATATCATACTTTTGAGCAAAAAGTCGGAGTCCAACGAAAAAGATGTCTTCTGTCCAGAAATAATAGAGATAGTCATCCGTACTGGTAACCATTTTGGGGTTGAATTGACCCAGAATGGCATTGGGATTCACCTGGAGTCCATCAGCGGGCCAGGTTGGGACTAGATTATCCCCAACATGCTGAGCAAACAGGATTTCGGTACCTGTTGAAATATTTGAATATGCAACATAGGCACCACCAGCATTATCAGGGGCAATGATTGGATTAATTTGCTGCTCATTACCTGAAACTGCCAATCCATCCATGGTAAACTGAATGGAAGCATTTTGATCCATAACCTGAGCCATGGCAACAGAGCCAGTTCCGGCCCAGCGATTGTCTTCCCAGAAGATCATTGCATCATTGTCACCCCAGGTTAACGCTTGAAATTTGCTGGCATCACCATCGATACCAAAAAAGAATTCTGTGCCATCAACATCCCAGGCCTGGCTACCATCTACCCGAACATGCTGGGCAGTAACACCAATACTACCTGTGGAGGCATTTGACCAGACAACCAGGGCTCCATCATTTCCATCGGAACGCACAAGTCCACCATTCTGGTATTTTTTGCCTGATGTCAGGGCGATACCATCTAGAGCAAACCCCATACTACCATCTTCATTTACATATTGGAGGTAAATATCTGATTGAGGATATCCACCATTACGCTCATCGAGCCAGGTTACATATACTCCTCCAGCATCACCCATTGTGAAACGGGGCTGGAGTTGTTTGAGGGTTGCTTCAACCACTGGAATTCCCCCATCCGTCCATACTGGTGAGCCGGAAAAATCCAGGCTCTGCATAAAAATATCCGGATCTTGAGGATTATTCCGGAAATCCTGCCAAACATAATAAATGCGGTCAACACCATTGGATTTTACACGACTAAAACTTTGCTCTGACGGCAGGTTTGTTAATGCGATGCCATCAACAGTCCAAACTGGCGCACCATTGACATCTAATAGCTGAGAAAAGATATCAGTCTTAATATTGTTGCGATTGTCCAGCCAGGAAACCGCTACCCTATCTCCATCCGCTGGTGCAACCTTGGGATATACCTGATCAGATGCATTCCCACAGATCATGACACCATTCTCACCCCAGAGACCAGTAAAGTTGACATCCAGTCGTTGTCCATAAATATCAGGATCATTGGTATCACGGGTATCTCGCCAGACCACGACGACTTCGCTGCCACTTGTTTCTATACTATGATTTGTTTGAGTTCCAGCAGCATTCACCACAGGCAATCCATTTGTTCCACCTGAAGCAAGTGGTCCTGAGGTTGTCAGGACAGTACCAAAAATATCGCCAGATTCAGAGAGGGAGCCATCATCCCAAATGACATAGGCCACTCCTGCTGCCCCCCGAGCCATATTAGCAGACTGTTGGGAACCACTATTTACAGCAATTGGTATTCCAGCTGGGTCCCAGGATAAATTGCCATCTGAGTCGAGATGCTGGGCGTAAACATCACCATATTCATCTGCGCGGTAATCAATCCATGCCAAGAAGGCACCCCCAGAACCATCTGAAACCAAAACTGGGTCTTCCTGACGACCATCTGCGATGGTTGCACGAATACCAGTATCACCCCAGAGTTTCGCCCCTGTGGTATCAATTTTCTGAATATAAATATCACGATCCCCGGTTCGTGTATCAGACCAGCCAAAAATCATTTCGCCTGAAGCTCCGACATCACCAGTACGCTGCCATTCAATATGGACACCCTGGCGGACAGGAACTCCATTCTCAATCCATTCGAATTCTCCGGTTGCAAATACACTTCCCACAGTCAGAAGTAACAGTAAAAATCTCATTATATAGGACCCTTCTCTTCAGGTTTAATTAGAAGTCAAAAACTCCACAATCAATTATGGTTCATTTATAGTATTGATTGAATCAATTAATAGTATCAAATCAATAACGTTTACTTGTTCGTCAGCTGATAAATCTGCCATACCAAACTGCAATTCACTCATTTCTTCAATTACCAGGATGAAATCAAATAGTTCTGTCACATCTTGGATATTAACCAGGTAATCTCCGTTGATATCGCCATATGGAGTCTCACCCAGAACAACATCCAGTGAGATATTTAGAATCGTTTCAGGCGCATTGGGAGCGGTTGTCGCCACCAGAAGTGAGGTCTCATATGATCCAGCGGCACTATTTCGTGGCTGTATGTCTATAATGAAAGGAAGGCTCTCACCAGCAGGGATGACCTGAGACCAACCACTGGCGGAAAACCAGCGTGTGGGAGGCAATATCTCTATTGCTGCACCTGATTCAATCGGCACCGTGGAATTGTGACGAACTGTCATACCCAATGTACGATCTGAGTTCTGTATACCAATTGTGGAGCTAGCTATAATTTCTGCAACATCCTCATATTGAAATTTAATCGAGCCATAGGCATCTAGAATCACCTGAAACGAGTAGAATGCATCTGTACCAAATTTGGGGAAATCTCTCCAGGTCATGATACACTGGTCAATACCGTTGCTCCAGAAATAGAAGGTTCCCTGTGGACCATCATCATCATTTAAATCATCCCACCAGGGCGCTAACATCGAATTGGGAGCGGCTGACGAGGGGAGTCGGATGTTATACCAGGGTGAATAGAAGCCCTCAAAAGTAATGGTGCCATTGCTTCCCATATATCCTGTTGAGTATGCATCATCATACAATGGAAATTCAAAGCCCAATTCGACTGGTACGGTACAATCATCGTACTCCGTTGAACCATAAGGAACCCGATTGGACTCGGTCTCAATATTTATCCAGTTGTATTCAGGTCCTCCCTCATCATTATTGTCTTTCCAGGTATACCCGTAGATATCACTACCTTCCCTGAGTTCAGCCTCACTCCCAGGAGCATCTGGAGTATATTTCGTAATCAGGGGATCAATCGGCTGGTTCACTACAGGTTCAACCTGCACATCTGAAACCACACTTATTTCATATATGAGGGGTGACTCCCCAACATTTGATATGATGATGGAATCCCTGGCATTGCTCCAGGGGACCTGTTCAAAGCTTAAACTGGTTGCACTAAAGGAAATTTGAGAATCCCCTAGACGCTCACCGCGGTCTGTAGTGAAGAGGAGTGCAGTACCAGCACTGAGTTCACCTATACTGGGATCATTTATATTATTATAGGAAGCTTGTATCCCCGTTTCAGAGTCTGGAGATTCAATCCCAATCGTCGAAAAGTTGGATGAGATATCAACATTGTCAAAATTCAAGTATTGGAATTTAATATCATTCTCACCTGTATCCGTAGAATGATTCGTGCTTCCATATATGATGAGCTGAAAACTTATCTCGTTAAAATAAAACAGGGATCTCATCCTGCTCCACTCGATGATAACCTTATCATCCAGTTCATCATGCTTGACATAGACTAAGCCAGGAACGGTAATTAAATCATCCCAGAATGGGGCGAGCATGGCTGGAGGGCCGATGGGTGATGGAATGGTCCTGTTATGAAAATTTACAACGGAATGTTCACCAAATGCAGCCCAACCGTTTGTGCATACCGTGATTTGATCATAGTCCACACCGTAATAGTTAACAGTAAAAGGCAGTGTGAGGGTTCTTGAATCGTCATTTTCTTCCCAGGAATCGCTTATAGGGATGGCATTCCCATCACCTCCAAGCTGGGTGTCAATTTCCAGCCAATCATAGGTAGGTGCTTTGGAGTAGTTCAAATCAAAGTTATCAAACATTCGATAGCCGTAATCATCAGACTGTGAAGGTCCAAAACGATTTGCACCATCTAATTGGATGCGGTAATCCAGAGTATCCACCGAATTCTCCTGAACACATTCAAATTGTAGTGTGATTATCTCACCTGGAAATAGGATCTCATCAAAGATCAGCTCTACGGATTCAGATGTCGTGCCTGAAGCATCAATATCGATTGGTGGACAGCTCAAAGATCCAGGAGTAAAGGTTACAAATTCTGATGCCAGCGGTGTGATGATGAGTGCTTGTGAAGAAACACCCCCAGTGTTTAGCAATTCCAGCTGTATCTCGGCCGATTCTCCCACGAGAAAAGCGCCTTCAACAAGCTCGACTGCCAGGACACTGAGTTGAGAGGATTGGATGGTGAAAAATTTCTGCCAGGTCCAGGTGGTTTCATCAACCAAAACTTCCAATTCTATAGGTAAGGATGTACCATGCTGAAGGGTGGGTATTTCAATAGTAACTGGATCAAGAAGGAATGTTGACGCACCTGCGATACTATCCACTACAATAGTTTCTTCGAAAACCACATCAGGAGATAATGATGAGATTGTTAATTCCACATCATATAGCGTGATTCCTGGGTTCTCCAGGGAAAGCAGAATGTTTGAACTGTTTCCGGAGATTGGTTGCCCATCCCCTTCAAGGGTCCACTCGACCAATTCAAGTGGGTTATTGTGATCCGCTACCGGAATGGTTGCCAGGTAAGGCAGCAAATTAGTACCAGTAACCGTGAGATTGATTTCATCTGAACCTATGGATGCAAATGGCAAATCAATTTCACCTGATACATCAGTATATCCACCCCAGGCGTTTTCAGCATTATTGAGCGCGACATAGGCTCCAGCTACACCTTCACCCGAGTCATTACTTACAATTACGGAAGTAAAATTATCCCCGCTAGTTAGTGTATCTGTGTGCTCAACTGTCAGATTCTGTGGAACCGTGGTCCACAATTGCATACCGGGATCACCTAGCAGATTGTAGACATGGTGGTAGAATTCAGGAGTCTGATCAAAGGGAAAGTAGGTGTTTTGATGATAGTTTCGCCAAAGTTCAAATTTACCATTCCAAAGTGCTTCACCCAGAGTGGTGAGACCCTGATCAAAAATTCCAGAATAGATTCCGATATCAATCACATTATTAAATTGAGTATGGGTATAGAGTTCACTGGGTCCAAAAAAGGCAACGGCGCCATTGGGAACTGAAACAGTACCAACCCGCGTCCAGGCTTCCCCAAAGCATGGGTCATCAGCTCCAGCAGCAAAATTGCCCCCGCCACATACAACAGAAGTGATGATGGGTGTTCTCGCTCCGGAATGAATCAGTGTATGAATATTATGGGTCACAAAATCTGGACCATACCAGCCGTTATACATACCAAACCCGCGGTAGTTGACATACCCTACACCTGCGTTAATGGGATTGGCAATATTGGATGTACTGGATACACCAGGGTGGTAAGCGGTATAGACCTGACTAAATCCCTTCTCGATCAGTTTATCAGCAACCCATTCCTTGGTGGCCTGGGCGGATGCTGCACCCCAGGTTGTGGATATCATAAGAGCACGCTGAAACCAGTCCGTGTTTTCCATATAGGGGCTGCTCTCATAAGCCACTATTTTTGAGGTAAATGATATTAACTCGGAAACCGTATCCACAGATAATCGGCCTACCATAAGCTCAGGAAATGAATCATCCCCCTCCATAAGACCATATGGATGATCAGTAACCAGATTGTCACCTTGAGGATTTTGAATATAATGACCTGGTATCCCTTGATCCTCATCGCCAACAATGACCAAATAATCTGGACGACTTTCCCATGTATCCCATGCACTCTGAATAAATGATGTTATTGCGCTGGCTGTATTTCCGGTGGTGGCAGTACCTACAATTGTGACTTTGTAGCCCATGCGTAATTTCCAGTCAGCAAAATATTGGATATATAACTCAAACTGGGGCGGTGTGATAATCAGATAATGACCTCTGCTGGCAAACTGCTCTTCAGGTAGCATCACAGACATAATACCACCATCTTCTGAGACAAGTGCAGCATCAGCAAGATCCACACCCTGAATCTCAAATTGAATAGTCCTGGGAACTACTGGCGCATTGGTTGACCTATTTAGCACGACTGGATGAACCGTGACAGGTAAAAATACCTGACCTTTAATTTGCATGGATTCACCAGGCAGAATGTCCGCAACCTGAGATCTGGAAGTGCGTTCCCAGTCATAGTTTTCGATCTCAACTGCCTGCATATCTGAATCGAGGTGTCCTGCTGGTGTTGCCTTGAGGGAAAGGTTTGAGAGGCTATAGTCATTCCTATTGATTTGGCGAATACTTCCGGTGATTTCCTGAGAGATTGGAACAAATACGGTGAGCATTGGCAAAGCTGCCTCACCAGGGCTTCCTGACACGCCATATCCAAAATTATGAAATGATTCGGGATGCTCCAACATCGTGCGCCATTGGGCTTCACTAATATGTTCAAAGTCCAGGTTAACCTGCACTCCTTCTGCTGTCTGAGAGAGGTTCATCAAAGGGCGTATTAAATCAGCAGCTCCCAATGAATTGAGAGCCAGAAGAAGAGTCAGTATGGTGTAGAGGAATTTTTGCATCAATTACCTGTTTTGAATGTGGTAGCGTTTAACCCCCTCACGTGTAGCTGCATGAATCATGTCATCAGAAATGAATGTGGAATAAGTGTACCCAGCGTCAATCGCCTGGTCGACTTTGGGATCCCCTGGATCACTCAAATCGACCAGAAACATTCCATTTTCCCCACAACTCAAAACGGCCATATCATTCCATGTACTGATATGTTTAACCCAGCCCCCAACTTCAACATTGGCGAGATGAGTCAGACTGCTATCCCCTGCGCTTATGGAAAGTATCTGCATGCCAGCCCAATTATCAGCGACCAGCAGGTAATTATCAAATAATTTGACTTCAAGTGCTTCACCACCAGTATCCAGAATTCCTAGCGTATCGGCGTGGTCAAATTCAATACGGTACAAGCCCACACCCAATTCACCATGGGAAGAAGCCACAAGCGACCCCTGGGCATCGATGCCATAGTTCTTGGCACCAGTGTACTTCTTAATCGTATTCGCTTCCCAATAATGGTAACCTTCCAAGCCATCTGTAAATCTATTCAAAAAGGTGAATCTCAATCCATCACCCAAATCTGTATCTGTGTTATACAGAACAAGGAGACTGTCATTTACTCTGGTTGAGGCCATATCCCTGGTGTTTTGGTCACCAAAATGCTCGGATTCCCAAATCAGTACACTTGGATGGTTTATATAGACCGAATCGAAAGCACTCAAATCGTCGTTTAGTTGTCTGAGATATCCCTGATCCTTACTCACAGAGAGGATCAATTTGTATTCCGGCTCAACTCGTAGACCTGAAGCGGAAGCGCTCCCAAAATGATGACTGTAAACCTTGCTGACTGTGCCATTGTCATCCTCCCAGATTTGTGTACCTGCAGCGGATGCAGCGACGAAAATTTTATTCCCATATGCTGAAACATCTCGGGCATAACCCTCCGTTTCCAGCACATCTTGAAGTGTTACTGTTGCTACAGTCATGTCATCAATGGGATCAGGCTTTAAACAGGCTGACAATATGAGGGTCAACATCAATATCGATGCGAGTAGTGTTTTTCTTTTCATGTGCTTAACGTAACTCATCTTTTCTTAATATTAAAAGTACATGTCTATAACAGACTTGAATTTAAAGCGAACTCCAAACCAGTATCTTGAAAAGGACTTGAGTTCGCGAACTGCTTCATCACTTGAATCCACACGACGCTCCCTGTAACCCACATAGGGTTCCACAAGAAATGCGCCATCCAGTTGCGGCAGGCCAGTGATCTCAATGCGGACCTCATCCTGGTAACGGCCGGCATGGAGTGGATCATCATTTTGCTCACTTTCATAAGCTCGCTGGTCATATCTGCCTGAAAAGCGCACTCTATGCTTACCAGGCAAATTCAGCGTCATTGAGGGTCTTATATTCAAATATTTATATGAGCGATCCTTATCGTCATAGTCGTTATTATTATCAGCAACCCCATATTGAAATTCCGTAGCCAGGGAAATTGCCTTAAACTGACCCACCACCAATTTGAGATCACCCTCCAGCATGTTCATATCATAATGTGAAAAGGGTGCCTGATATATCTCGTTGCGGACAGTTAGGCGATATTCTAGTGTATTCTTTTTGCTAAGTCGGTGCTGAAATCCTAACCATAATCGATCTGTCCCAAAATTACACACTTCCCTACTGGATAAGCGGGTTCTTGTATCTCGAAATAAATAATTTCTCAAATAGTATTCAGGTAAGATCCAGTAGCCCAAGTTGATATAGCGATACTTTCCCAGAGACTGACGAAAACCCATGGAGTAGCTCTGGTAGCTTCGTTCGGGGATATCATGGTAATAATGATGATTTAATTGGAGACTAAATCTTGATTTCCGACCAGCAAACAAGCGAGGAGAATAATTCAATTTTCCGGAGAAAGAGAGGACGTTGCTTGATGAATAGGCAATTCCATTCAGATAATCTGAATCGCTTCCTGCTTTAAGAATTTCTACAGAGGATAGGTTGAGGGGATTGCTCTGAAAATTGGGCTGGACACCCAACTCATAGAATACTGGTGCTCCCAGCCTTTGTAATAGGTTCTGTGAGAATAATTGCCCAAACAGAAGTGCTATAAGAAGTAAACGACGCATGGATTTACCAATAAAAACTATCTGTATGAACCAGATGAATTTATGTAGATGCTGGAACCCTTCGAGGGACTCAGGGAGACAAATCTGGTAGGTTCTGTCATACTGAGGTTCTCGAAGTATGACACGATCATTTTTATATGCTTGACCTGGCTCAATCAATCATCTCCAATAATTTCATTTAACTTGATAAAAACCTGGCGATCCTTATCCATCAGCCTGAGCTTAATTTCGTGCATACCTTTGCCCAGCTTCACATCACAACTACGCCAGCTACCAGGTACGATGCCATTTTGGCCATCCACAGTTGTGACTTCTGAGCGATCAGTGGAGAAATAATAGGTACCAACGACTTTTCCATTATCCAGAACCTGAATACGGTAATCTTCTTCACGACCCATTTGTGGACCAAAACCCAATCTACTGGTTATCTCCAGGTTAACTGGACCTTCCATGGTTACAAATAGCGGGTGATCTTTACTCATGGAATAATAGCTCAGACGTTTGTCATTGGATATGAGCTTGATTGGTTCTTCCTCAGAGAGCGCATCAACACGTTTTTTCTTACCCCTGGGTGCTTTATTATCTTCAAGGACACGAAGAACAATCCGTTGTCCACGCTTCTTGGGCCGAATCGTCACCTGGTTTACACCTGAAGGCACGCTGATATAATCAATGGCAGGTTTGCTAAAGTAATGATTTGGATGTTGGGGTGATTTCACACCTTTGCTGTATCTCTGCTGGTGATTCACCTGCAGGGGTTGGTTCCCATTCAGCTGGACCTCAAAACCAAATGATTTGGATTTGCCCTTCTTACTGCTGAGAACTGCTCGGGAATAAATTTTAATCCTCTGAGGACCTTTGACTTTATAAACCAGAGATTGACCATCCAGAGTGTAGTAAGAACTGCGATTACCAGATACAATCAGGATATCCCGTTGTTTTTTGGCATCTACAGGCTTTATAACACCAGCGAATGCGCTACTCAGGATCAATGATAGAAGGATCAGTTTTTTAAACATAGGAGTCCGGTTCATGTTTTTCTAAATGATGTTTAATCTTGCGTTTACTATTCAGGCCTACTGTAACCACCATTCCTAACAACAACGCCAGTGCCAGGATAGTAGTCCAGGGATTGTATCTCTCACTGGCATAGAAGGAACCGACCCCCAGCTCCGGGGTAGGTGTAGCAGCATATGGGTAATCAAATTGGGCAAACATGGAACGAATGTTAAGTACGTGGATCACGGGTACTCCCTCACGTCCAAATTTCGCCATGACTCCACCATTGCGCATGGATTCAAACTGCATGCGTTCGGTTAAGCCAGGTGGAATTAACCGTACATAGGCGGCATCACCAAGAACAGCGGCACCCCCTCCCACATTTAAAAATGCAGCATACTCATCAATTGGTGCGTTGGCGCGAAAAAGATCCATTCGTCGCTGTACTGCATCTGAGAGGTCTTCACTGTTAATGAACTCAACTTCATTCCTTGTGATGGTTTCCTGGATAAGTTCACGTCCTCGGGGGCTCAATCGTCGTCCCACATCAGATCCTCCCCCCATACTTGCAGCACTGGTTTTGAAGGAAATTAATGATGTATCATAGAGAACCTTTTCCATATCCAGCCAGGTGAAATCCTCAATATTAGCGCCCCACTGTGAGGCACCCACAGAAGCCAGGATATGTGGTTCAACTCCCATCTCCTCAAGTGCGCAGACAACTGCTAAATTTCCACCAGGCATGGAGCCAGTCAGGGTTACGGCAACTCTATCTCCTGCGGTAACTCCAGCTCGTGTTAGATAGTCTACTATCATAGCCGCCACATTGGGGTCAAGGACTGAGATTTTCGCATCCAGATCACCTTCATCAGTTGTGATGTAGGTAAACTGACGACCGATTAGGCCTGTTTCATTGGGATCATTGATATCATCCATAAACACGGCGGCTTCACCTCGGCTATCCTTTAATACCTGCATGGCATTGGCCATTCGCTGGGCGGCGGCAATCTTAACATCATAGGCCTGTTCCCGGGTCTCCACTGTGAGAGAACTGGCTGTGTAAAACACTAGAAGTGATATGATTGCCATGGCAACCAGAACTTCCACTCGTTGGATGGCAGGTCTAAACATGAATCACCCCACCGCTGATAACCATAACGGCCAATTGTACAATACTGGCAGTAATCAGAATGACGCTCAAGGTTCTCACAACCCCCTGTCTATCCATCCAGGATGCTATCAAGCCAGGGATGATGTAGCCGATAGTATAAAAATCCCAGCCTAGTGCCTGGAACTCCACGGCAAGATAATTTCTGGAGATGTATCCAAAAAAGAATCCCAGCAAGAGGGAAAGAACCAACCGACGTTTGCCATAAATCAATAGAATTTGGGACAAGCCCTGTACAATAAGAAAAACCAGGATTGAAATGGTGAAGGTGGCTATGACTCGTAAAGGATCATGGAGATACATGGCGATATAGCCAGGTACAATAATACCACCAGCAGTTACTCCCAACCACTCTGTGAGCCAGAGACTTAGTATGATGCCCAGTCCGATGGCAATTTCTATCATTTAACCACCCTGAATTTCCTTAGCTCATCTAGTATTTGAAAGCCACTCCCCACAATGTTCCCAATACCAAAAATCAGGGTGTTGCCCTGTTGGGAAAGTAATTTTTTAGCAAACAGTGCTGCACTTTGGTTCTCTGAGAACTGTTCAACGCGACCTTTCACCTTTGAAAAATAGGGTTTTTCAAATCGCTCCATATTGTCGCCCCGGACAAACAGCGAATCTGGTTGGATGTCTTTTAGTATAAGCTCCAGCAATTGTGAACTACGATTCACTCGATCAGAGCGGGTGTTCAAAAAAGCGCAAGTATGTTCATGATCCAGGCTGGGATGCTCCTTGATCATATTCCAGATGGTCCTGGTTGATTGTGGATCATTGGCGGCAAAAGCATTCACCAGTGAAAAATGACGACCATCCATTTCTAGATCCCAGATTCGGAGGGCTCCCGGATCTGGCTGAGCCTTTCGCATACCTTCCAGAGCTTTTTCTCGGGAAATACCCAGGGATTCGCAGACTGCTATTGAGAGGGCTACATTTTCAGGATGCTCGATATGGTTAAAGCCCATCATGTCTTCGTGGCTGACGCCATGATCCGTAACAGAATTAACCTCTGTACCTCTTTGGCTTGCAACCTCCTTGAACACATCAAGTTTATCTTGTTCGGCTGTAAACAACGTGCCTTTGAAAGGGATGGTGTTGGATAAGGACATAGCGATGTCTCTAAGACGATGACCCATTTCCTCCACATGGTCAAGACGTGCATTTGTGATGACACTATGGGTTGATTTTACCATATGCTGCTCTGTGATCCATTGATATTGTGGTTGGACAGCCATACATTCTAGAACGATTGCTCGGGGTCTTAACTGTGAAAAGTATCTCAGAAACCTCACTTGTTCACCAATACTGGGTTTTTGCAATCGGTGGATTTTGCGATCCTTCCCTTCTAAATCCAGGATACGAGGATCTGAACCTGTGGTCTTTCCGAGTACAGAATAACCTGCCTCTCTGAGACCTGCGCAAATGAGTCTCGTGACACTGGATTTACCCCGTGTCCCATTAACATGGATTCGGATAGGGATTCGTTTGAGGGCGCGAAGATGAACCCACCACTCTCCAGTGAGAGCGGCGATCACTGTTAAAATCATGATAAACAAAGAAAATACAACGACATCCATAAATTGAATCTAGACCCTGAGTCCCTTCCAACTCCACACAATTTCGAGGACAAAATATAGTTTTCACACAATGTTTAGTAAGATTGAAAAGGG
>JAERTG010000026.1 GCA_016845065.1 Fidelibacterota bacterium
AGTTTCCTACACCTGTTGGTATGATGAAGTGAATCTAGGTACCTTTGTTGATGATGCTCCAGAGCATACCACCAGTGGAATGGCCGGCGTTTTTGCCATGCAGCAGGATAATGATGGTCTGGCTGGTTATTTTGATAACTACAGGGTCACTGGAGATGTCGCTACATCAATTTTCAACACCTTTGAAATGCCTGTTTCAATGACTATAAACCAAAACTATCCTAACCCTTTCAACCCCTCAACGACTATTTCGTTTGATATACATGAGGCTGGAGAGGCTACTCTGACGATATTTAATATCCGCGGTGAAACTGTGGCAACTTTAGCTCGAGGAACAATTCAACCAGGTAGTTATCACGTGACATGGGATGGAAGAGATAACCAGGGTCAGATTGTTGCTACTGGTAATTACGTTGTTGTGCTCAGCAAAGGTAATGAACAGGTCAGTCGTAACATGCTCATGCTGAAATAACTTAAAATATCACAGGCCGTCTCAAGTCGAGACGGCCTGTATTTTATCCCTATGAAAAAATTCCCTCGACCACTCCACCTTCTTCTGGTGTTTCTCTTTCTGCAACAGGTTTCTCTTGCTGGTGTTGGTGGAAAAATATCAGGTACAGTTACCTCTGACGAAGAGGGAGCAATGGTCGGTGTGAATGTGGTTATTGATGGAACCCATTTAGGTACGGCAACCGATGAAAATGGTGAGTTCTTCATTTTAAATGTGCCGCCAGGAACCTACTCTGTCAAATTTATGATGATCGGCTACAAAACAGCTGTTCATCAGGATGTTCAAGTCATCTCAGACTTTACCACGAAACTGAAGGCAAGCCTGGAGCTTGCTACCCTTGATGCCAGGGAAGAAGTATACGTCGTTGCTACAAGACCTCTGATTCAACGCGATGCAACAGCTACAATCCGCGTGATCAGTGCTGATGATATCGTCTCCATGCCGGTTGACAACATCAACGATGTGTTAGCCACCCAGGCAGGTTTTACAACAGATGAAAGCGGTGGTATCCATGTCAGGGGAGGGCGGACCAAAGAAATTTTATATATGATTGATGGCGTTATTGTCCGCGACCCCATGGAAGGTGATTTTAGTGGGACGGTCAATCAGAATGCTATCCAGGAAATGACAGTCATCAGTGGAACTTTTAATGCAGAATATGGACAGGCCATGTCCTCTGTTGTGAATATTGTGACCAAAGAAGGTGGCGAAACGTTCCATGGTCGAATTGAATACACATCAGACCAGATGAATGCCTACAAATACCATGAGTCTGGTGCTTTTGAATATCTGGACACCAGTTATGCCAATGAAGACACTGCCTTTTCCTATGTTGATCTGCGAGAAGGTCTATATGATTACTACAGCAAGGCTCCTGACGGTTTTTACCCAAAAGCTTTAATTCCCCTGCTTGGAATGCCCATGAGTGGACAGCTTAGTATAAGCATGGGTGGTCCATTGCCAGGTAGAACCACCTACTACTTGTCCGGTTTGTTTACATCTGAAGAGAGCCCCTTGCCACACGGTGGTGAAATGAGTCAGGATATTCAGTTGCGTCTCAGTCATCGCCTTTCAAATCAGATCAAGCTGGGTGCGCATCTCAACAGCTCAAGCCAGCTGTATCAAAACTACTCTCACCGCTGGAAATATCTACCAGAGAACAATACGCACACCTATAAAGGTAATGACAGAGTATCACTCAACCTGACTCACACCCTCTCTGATGCCTGGTATTATAATGTCCACCTGTCCAGTCAGACAGTAGGCACTAAAATTGGTGTAGCCAATCTAAGCCCTGCGGAATATGAGCGCCCACTTACTGACGCATCAGTCTACTTTTATGCTTCTGGAAACAATGGGGTTTATACAGACAATCTCAGCAACACAAAAAGCTTGAACATCAACTCCACCTATGGTACAGGCGCCCACCTCCTGAAGGCGGGATTCAATTATGCAGCCCATAACTTGGACATTTTAACAGAAGAAGAACCCTGGCTTGGTGGAACAAACTTTAAAGACGATACCACTTACACACCTTCAGAAATGTCATTCTATCTTCAGGATAAAATTGAGTTTGATTATCTGATCATTAACCTGGGATTCCGTTATGATCGCATCGATCCCAGGATTGGGATGTGGGAGGACATCACCCGCTTTGCTCTCTGGGACTCCAGTCTTCAAAATTGGATCTCAGCGCCAGTTGTTAATGCACCTGTAGAGAGCAAATGGAGCCCCAGAATTGGACTGGCTTATCCTGTAACAGAAAATACGGTCTACCATTTTTCCTATGGCCATTTCTTCCAAAGTCCAGACTTCAAGGCCATGACATATAATGCGGATAAGGATATCACAGCTGCCCTGCCTCTGGTGGGAAATGCTGGGGTTAAACCACAGAAAACGGTGGCCTTTGAGGTGGGAATCAAGCAAGCCCTGTCACCTGTTTCCAAGTTGACAGTCACGGTCTGGTCCAAAGACATTAGAGACCTCCTGTCCACACAATCTTACCGTATCATATCCATCCCTGTGGTGGTTTACACCAATTCGGATTATGCCAGTGTTAAGGGTGTCGATATCAGTCTGGACAGGTCATTTAGTGAGAGCTTCAGCGCCAACATGAGTTACACTGTCTCTGTGGCGCGCGGCAATAATTCCACACCAATTGCCGGTTATTTTTCAGCTTATGAAAATGAAGAGATCCCCCATAAGGAGTACTTTCTTGACTTTGACCAACGTCATGATCTCTCATTGAATGTTGCCTACCGCGGTGGATCAAAAAGTGGGGGTGTGTTTATGGGGATGAGGCCACTGGCAAACACCAATGCCAACCTGCTTTTGAATGTTGCCAGCGGTTTGCCATATACTCCCTATGTTGACCCAACGATTCAGGTAGAAGTCAATTCAGCTCGCAAGCCTTGGAATTACAGTCTTGATTTACGTTTAAGAAGGCATATCAATGTGGGTGGTCTGAAACCGGCAATCTTTCTGGAAGTAATGAATTTGACCAACCATGAAAACGTATTGGCGGTAAATAGTCGTACAGGCAAGCCATTTGACCAGGGTAGCTCCGGTCTGGTTGGTGGTGGTGACGATAGCAATTTAAATCCAGCTAAACTGGGTCGCGGTAGATCTATAAAAGCTGGTTTTAGCGTGGGGTGGTAATGCACAAAATGATATACATGCTGCTTGGTCTCTGCTTGGTGATACTTCCACTTCAGGCTCAGGATTGTGCGTCCTGCCATAGCTCAAATGAATACGCCGCTCTAAATAAGTCAGCCGGCATTTTCCAGAAGGCCGTTGGTGTTATGGATAAGGGTCAGGTACAAATCAACACAGGAAACTTTGGTACCCTCTCCAGCTTCCATGTTTACTTCACCAATGCTGTCCACTGGCCAGCCTCAGCTGCCTATGAACGTCAATATTCATTTGGCCTGGGACTCATGGTAGGAGTGAATGAAAACGATGTCATCGAAACTGAAACTCAGAGCCAGTCAAAAATATTGGACTGGCTGCCGCCAGATGATGCAAGGGGGAAGGAATTCTCAGGAGAGTTGGTCGCCGAATCTGACGATACACCCTTTATGGCCAGCAGCGATCTTACCCAGAGTTGGCCAGATTTGGGTTGGCCAGGATACTTCAGGGTAGATGTCAACAGCCTGACTGAAGAACAGCTGGATATCCACCCCAGTGCACTAAGTCTTCCAGATGCCCCCAATCAGTTCAGCTCGGATCGGGATCTTTTTGCCACCTATAACGATGCTCAAAATCCGCAGGGTAGTCATGGTCTCACAGTTGAGCAAACAGCCCACTCATACGGCCGGACTTATGCCGAGGATATTGTATTTTGGGATTTGAAAATTTTCAATGATGGCTCTGCGGACCTTGACAGCATCTACATAGGGTTATATGCGAAGTTTCGTCCAGATTTTGATAACCATGACTATTTGAATTTTATTGATAGCGACAATGATGGCATCCAGGATCTGGTATATGTCTATGATTTAAATAACACCCTTGACGGTGCCTGGAATGAAACCAACGATCCCATGGGAATGGTTGGTATAAGGATATTTGATACACCGGGACAAATCGGCATTACAGACTTTCATCATTTCTCAAGGGAGGCCTCTCCCTCCACAGACCAGGAAATGTGGGCCCTTATGAGCAGCAAGCAGGACTCTGAGCACCTGGTTGACCCCCAGTACTATTTCCACGGTCCCAACCCACGTATTGATGATACAGGCCAGGATTTGGCGACTATTGAATCCTACTACCCACCTTTTTCAGATGCTGGTGAAGACCCGCGGATTGGAAATGGGATCAACTATGTGATTTCCTGTGGCCCCTTTGATCTAAAAGCTGACTCCATGACAACCCTGTCATTTGGTCTTATCATGGGTGATGCCGGCACCGTTCCGGACAGCCCTGACACCACGGATCTCATGCAAAATGTCCGCATAGCCGAGGATATGTACCGACTGTATTTCCAGGGTTCTGGACCCCCAGATCCACCCGAGGTACATGCCGTGTCAGGAGATGGGCAAATCACCCTGTATTGGGATGCAAGCTCAGAAACCTCACGTGATGCCTGGACAGGGGATAAAGATTTTGAAGGTTATCGTGTCTATCGTAGCACTGATGCCGGTTTGACCTGGGGCAATCCAATAACTGACTCTTATGGGAATGCAATTGGATATCATCCTATTGCACAGTTTGATTATACCCAAGAAGAAGATATTGAACGCTATGGTGTTGATGTCTCTGGCCCTGATCCAGCCTTCCCCCAGAACCTGGGAGACAATACAGGTCTGTTTCACACATTCACTGACTCCAACCTGGTCAATGGTGTGGAGTACTGGTATAGTGTTTCAGCTTACGATAGGGGCAACCAGGATGACCTTGCATCTCCGACCCCCTCATATATGAATGCTCAGGGACAATCATGGCATGAAAAACATACGGTTCGTGTCACCCCCGGTAAATTAGCCCAGGACTTAAGTTTTGGTGGTCTGGAAGCCCAGGGGGGTGTTTGTCAGGGGGTCGTTACTGTAGAGGTGGAAGACCCGGCCCAACTCAAGGATCTGGATTATAAAATTGTTTTTGATAAAGTCAGCACGACTATTGATGATGAATCAGTTACGGGTATGGCTGCCTCGGTACTCAATGAACTCACTGGTGACACCTTGGTTAACCAACAGTTTATCACTGACGGGAGTGATGAGAATACCATCTCACTTGATGGTCTGGTCATCTATCTGGAAAGCCCTCCCACAGGGGTTGAAACTTTGGGTTGGACTAAAGTGGCTGGTGATACCTGCACCTTTGATTGGCGGATAGAGAGTAAATATCCAGACCTGGTTCCTTCTGGTCAGGCTGTTGGGAGTGAAGTTGAGACCTTTGATGATTGGCGTCTCACTGTAGACTATGAAACAGGAGTTGAGGCAATCTGGTTGGATGCTTTTACAGGAGAATACAGTGATCAAACTCAACACCTCCCGCTACGTGCTGAAGTAATCACAGATTCAGATAATCCCATTGATGTTTCAGAACATTTAATCCTGGCTGAGTTTAGCCATGGAATTCCAGCCGAGGTTCGTCCCCAGTTTTACAGCCCCATAGGGTGGGATTTAGTACCAGGGGGACTGGGATTTCTGGAAGGATCAGGAGGCTGGCGAGAAAAACATGTTGATATGCTCATCATGGAGAAAATTGATACATTACGGCATACAGTTGCTGACAGCACGGTGCTGGATACGCTAGCAAACTATTTGTATCTCCTCACCAATAACAAACCAGACACCTCCATCAACAAAGACAATGAAATCGAAATCATTGAGGCCGTAGCACCATCTCAGGGAGATGAATTTTCAATCTTCACCTTCAAGCCTTTCAGACCAGGAATCACTTATCACTTTAATCCATTAAATAAGCATGAAATTACTGGTGGATCTGAAAACCCCCTTGAAAATGTTTATGTCGTTCCAGATCCATACATCGTTACCAACGCCTGGGAAACCAATGAGTTTGGCAAGAAACTCATGTTTACCAACCTGCCTTCAAACTGTACTATCAAAATTTACACCATCCTTGGGGAGCTTGTTGATACCGTGGAGCATGGTGGCGATAGTCAGACCAGTTCAGGCTATGCCTTTTGGAATATGCGGACTCGCAATGATCAGTTTATCGCCCCAGGGGTGTATCTTTACCACGCCGAGACACCAGATGGTCATGAGACCATGGGAAGATTTTTGGTGATCAAATGAGACGGTTACTCCTCCTTATATCCACGGTAGCGTTGGTTTATGCTGAGTTTGATAAGGTTGCCACCACATCAGCGCCCTTTTTGAAAATGGGAGTTGGTGGTAGAGCCACAGCCATGGGTGGTGGTTTTGTAGCTCTTGCAGATGATGGCAGTTCTCTTTTCTGGAATCCAGCAGGAATGATGGGGGTGAAAAGCCTCACTGTTTCTGCCAGTCACAATGACTGGTTGCTGGATATAAATCACGACTACCTGAGTCTCATCCTGCCTGGTCGGCAAAACGAACGAATTGGAGTTTCAGTCTCAGCATTAACCATGGGTGATCAGCCAGTTCGGACACTGGAGGCACCTGAGGGAACCGGCCTGGTCTACAACGTCATGGATTTGGCAGTAAGCGCTGCATATGCACGACAGATGAGCGACCTGCTTTCAATAGGAATCACAGGAAGATATATACAACTCAATGCCTACAATGAAAGCGCTTCAACCCTGGCCTTGGATGTAGGTTCCATTCTCAAATCACCCCATTACGGACTTAAAATCGGCATGTCGCTTTCAAATTTTGGTGGCGATTTTCAGTATAGAGGACGTGATCTGATCCTCAAGGCAGATACAGATGATGAGATTGATGGAAACTACAGCTCAGATGTGGATCTAAGAACTGAACCCTGGCCCCTACCCCTTATGATACGAATCGGTGTAAGCTGGGATATTATGGGTTTAAATGAGGCTCCCCTCCAGAGCCAGAACAGTCGATTGACCCTGGCCCTGGATGCCGACCACCCCAATGACGGTCCAGAACACCTAAATTTTGGATTGGAATATGCTGTGAAGGAAATGATTTATTTTCGGATGGGATACCGAAACAATTATGACCAGGAAATGTTTACCATGGGAACTGGAATACGCCTGGATATGAAGCAGCATGGGATTATTAAAATGGATTATGCCGTCAAACCCATGGATGTATTTGGCAACACCTCCATACTCTCAGTAGAATTTTCCAGGTAAAATTGAAATAACACTCGACTTATGTCAGGTGTTATTTCAGTAAAATCATCTTCCTTACCATGTTGTGATTTCCAGCAACGAGACGATAGAAATACACACCTGTACTCACAGGATCACCCTGTTGGTTAACAGCAGACCAGACCACTTCATAGGACCCAGGGGCATAATTGTCATTCACTAGAACTGCCACTTCACGACCTGATAAATCCAAAACCTCAACCCGTACAGGACCTGCTTCTGGCAAATCAAAACCAATTGCAGTGCTGGGGTTGAAGGGGTTGGGATAATTGGATCGCAAGGCGTAGTTCTGTGGGATAAGGGACTGATTTATTGCCAAAGTCGTGGAATCAACCAGATATAAGGTAAATGGACCGTTTACTGCCACGACCTGTTCCAAACTATCTGTTGCAATGACATTCCATACGAGTTGAGCATGGCTTGAGTCCATCAGTGCATGAAGATCAAGATTTGCAGCAACAAAACTAGTGTCTGTTTGTGGATCACGACTGAATCCAGTTAGACCACTGCTTTCAAAATGATAATACACAGGTGAATCCACATCATTTGATGGAGACCAGCTGAATGTGATGGGTTCATAGGGATTGTCCCATGTGAAAACAACACTGTTACCGTTTCCAGGACCTATCAACTCAAAGGGAGAGGGAAGGTCGTTGACAGGATGTACCTCCAGCCAGACCCAGCCAGGATCAGAATCAAACTCTCCATCATTGGCTACAAACTGGAAGCTGTCTGAACCGAAGAAGTTGGTGTCAGGACGATAAAACATGGTACCATCAGGCAGGTATTCAATCCAGCCGAAGAATGGATCAGAGACAACTGAATAGTTTAAAAAGTCCATTTCCGGATCCGTGCCATCCAAAACGATCTCCACATCTTCGTCCTCATTAATATCGATTTGCTGAGAGATAGCCGTTGGAGCAGTGTTTGTGCCCCCTCCTAACGTGACTTCCAGTTGAAGTTCAACCACATTGATATTGGAAGCATTTGAACTAACCCACAGTAAACCAGTGTTTAGACCAGGAGAAAGATTTTGAGGGCGAATTCCAAAATCCACCACACTTGAATCTCCAGCTGCTGTACTTCCTGTAGAGGGGTCAATACCAAACACCCAATTCAAACCAGTCATTCCAGCCGTCCAGTTGAGGTTATGCTCGCCATCACCAACATTATGGATGGTGAAGCTTGACATCACATCAGGGCCTGCACTGACGGCCATTCTGAGAGTGTCAGGTGTAATCTCGATGAGGGGTACCCCACCGACACCATTATGAATTGTAATGTTTATGATATGTTCAGGATAAAGTGGGTCATTTGAGTGAATATGCACAGACTCATGATAAATACCATCAGGTGTGTCAGTTGCGTTAACGGTAATCCCAGACACCACCGTATCACCTGAGGCCAGTGAACCAGAGGATGGCTCAAGAAAAATCCAGCCTGTTGTCGTGGAGCTACTCCAATCCAAATCTGCCACCCCATCGTTGACCAGTTCAATGTTTTCGGTTGAAACCGGGGAGTCATTGGGATAATAGGTGTAGGTCAAAGTATCTGTTGAGACCAGCATGACGGGTGCTTCTGAAGCATCAAAAGACGTGATACATTCGCTGAAACCAGATGTATTGCCATCTTCATCGGTTGAGGTCGCTGTAACAATTGTCCCCGATGGAAAACTTCCAGCGAGTGTGTGAGTGAAACTTACACTCCCAGCCGCTCCTGTCATCACATCTGCATACCCGATATAGGTTTGTCCTTCCCCAACACCAGAAGGATCACACGCATCGTTGCTAAAATATTCAATACGATAGCTTGAATCGGGGTTCCCAATTAGCTCCCCACTCATTTCGAGTTGATCAACAGCTGAGAAGGCCATGGAAAAAGAGGGTGCTTGATACATCCACTCCCAGGGGGTTTCAATTCCGCTTCCAACATTTGAATAGATGGAATTCCCCCAAAGCGTGGTACCCATTCCCCAGTAAACACCGAGATCAACGCCATGTGTACCGTTAAATGCAATTACATTCCCCTCACCCTCATTGTCACCACCAATCAGGTTGTTATTGCTATCCCCAAAAATCCAGACGCCAATGGCGCTGTTCCCCAGGGAGTCGCCCGCCGCATTGGTTCCTATAAAATTCCCCTGGATAACGGAGTTGTGAATATCACTGGCAAAAATTCCAGCCTCTCCATCGTTCCCGCTAATAACATTATCGATAATAACGGAACGGGAAACACCAAAAACCTTGATTCCTGACGCCGGGTTGGGAAGAGCAACACTTGATGTACGATCCAAACCTATGATATTGGAAGTGACTGTATTGCTATCAGACTGACCTGTTCCACCAAGCTCCAAACCAGCAAAACCAGAGCCGGAAAGTAGATTATTGTGTATCGTATTATTGTTGGCATCATAACCCATACTGATAGCTGAAAAACTGGACCCGAAAGGAGCTGTTCCATCTCTATCTGTTCCGATATAATTGCCATCTATGGTGTTGTAGTTTGACTGAGGTCCATACACCCGCATACTACCGATATGATTGCGTTCTGCGTTACTACTGCCCCCAATGATGTTGTAGGAAGAGCTATCAATAGAGACCCTTCCAATAGAGTTTCCCGTGAGGGTGATATTGTCCCCCAATACGGTCACACTTCCTTCAATCTCAAGTCCTTTAATCTCAGATCCGCTGGCCTCGATTGTTATATCGGGATTACTACCAGACAAAAGACCAGCATATACAGCATTTATAGTTTCGCCAAAATCATTGGTATTGGCAACATGCTGAGGATCCGTAGTTCCGTCGATAATGGTTGGGAATTTTACAGGCATCATCGGACTGTTGACAAAAAATGTATGACTGGCTACTTCAATGTCAAAGTCGATCACCAACATTGAGTCGCGATACCACTCTGGTCTGTAGTATGATTCCTGTAAGGCTGACCGAAGATTTTGGAAGCCCAGGCCAGTTTCAGCGATGCCATCACCGGGATTATCATCTTCACTATCCCCTCTACGGGTAACTGTGAAACCATCTACAAGAATTTTGTCAAAGGAGATTTGTACCCGCATAAGATCACGCTCATATAAATCACCAGCACTCTGGTTATAGCGTGTCCAATACAAATAGGGGGTTTGTCCAACATTGCTGAAGTTCCTAGATGTGTCGGCATGGTCAATAAGCGTGGGGTAAGATTCCCTCAACCCGGAAGAGGAGCCATCAGGATTGATATTCACATTGGCTTCCATAATAAGAATGCGTGGTGTCCAGTGGAGTAAATCCTCTGAAATAGAATAATAAAAGCCCCACACACCACTTTTCTGCGCGGCATCTACCAGGATAAATTTTTGGAAATATGTGCTATAGGATAGACTGTAGTGCATCTTTTCCATGTTTCCATAAGTTCTCAAATTTTGATCGATTCTTGCCAGAACATGATCTGCAGGATCGTAGCCAGATGCAGTATAGGGGTTGATCAATTCAACGGTAAAGGCCTCACCATCCCAACCACGCCAGGAACCTGGATCGCTGATATCATGGGTGCGGACCAATCCAACACCGGTTTCCTGGAGTTCATGTCCTTCATTGGCTGTAATGAACATATAGTAGTAGTTATCGTTGGGGTTGCGAACAATGTTGCTAGGTTCAAAAAACCCATATGGACCTGAGCCCGACCATGTATAGGGAACGCTGGCTAAGAGGTGATCAGGTGCAGTTGCATGCGTATAGGTTCTTCCCGAATCTGTTGACACACCGAAGGTGATGGCATTATACCAGCAAACAAAAGGGTCGCTCGAGTCACAACCACCCTCATGTTCTGTGCCATGATATTCATTGTGAATGATAGCGTATATGTTTGCACCATCTTCCGTGTAGACAGATCCAATCCACTCATTGTCATTAAAGTTTGCAGGATCAGAATCATGATGCGAGGTAAAAACCGGGCCATTATCACAATCCATGCTCAGGCTGTTAAAATCTGACCCAATCATCCTATAGGTCGTATTGTGGCCAATGTGTAGCTGAATGTTATCATCAGCATCGCGAAATACTCTTGTGGGTACATCAGGGATACTCTCTGTTTCACAGGCATCAACGGAATGATCAAAGACGGTTTCCTCGGTACCAATAATGGTGACTTCTCCTGGATATTCCCAGGTTGCCAGAACCGTGCTCACACACATACTTGTTATCAACACATTTCTAAATAGTTTTGCCCATACCATGATTCCTCCGTCCCCATTTCAAGGGAATATTTCAATTTTTAGTGCTTAGTAATGAAGATAAACTTTGAAATGAAAAATGTAACAATATGTATCACATTTGCGAAGGACTTGCAGTGTGCGTGATATGGGGCACTTC
Organism: Fidelibacterota bacterium; assembly: GCA_016845065.1. GTDB lineage: Bacteria > Fidelibacterota > UBA8477 > UBA8477 > JABMPR01 > JABMPR01. Next base: position 11,657 of record JAERTG010000026.1, read on the forward strand.
CATCGGTTTTGCTGGCACCCGGAATAAGCAGGGTTCTATAAGGGGTCTATTTTACTCCACGATAAATAGCAGTAATGCCAAAGGTAAGATCCCGGTGACTCACATGTTGAAATCCCTCGCTGGACAGGAGGTCTTTAAAATCACTACGATCGGGAAAATGCCTGACGGATTCAGGCAAATAGGTATAAGCAGATTTGCTGGACATCAACCCCGCTAGCTTGGGCAGAATGTGATCAAAATAAAAGCGATAGAGACGACCGACAAACCAACCCTGAGGTTCTGAAAACTCCAGGATGGATAGACGGCCACCCGGTTTCAGGACGCGATAGAATTCACTGAGAGCTGCAGATATGGTCCCAACGTTACGGATTCCGTAACTAATACTCAGGGCATCAAAGGTATTATCCTGGAAGGGCAAACTCTCTGCATCACCCTGCACCACTTCAAACTTCTGGGATAGTCCTCGCTTATCGATCTTCTTTTTAGCCAGCTCCAGCATATTGAATGAAAAATCAAGACCCATGACTTCGATATCAGCCACCTTCAGGGCTGCAAATCCCTGATCACCCGTACCACAGGCAACATCCAGCAGCACATGTCCGTCCTCTAAATCAAGGGCTTTCACAGATTGTTTTCGCCAATACAGGTCAACACCCAGGCTCAGGAAGTGGTTTAGGAAATCATAGCGGTTGGCAATCCCATCAAACATGGACTGTACCTGAGTTTTTTTCTCATCACCACTGTGTAAAAATTCTGAATCGGTCATATCAACCTTTCATTGCTAATTGCCACACAATCTTTAGTGGTGACCAACTGTTTCCAAGGAAATAAGCCAAGCTCTATGGATAATAGAAATTAGCCTCTTCACTAAAATACCTGGGGTACTGCTCCACGCTTTCATATCACCAGGATCGGTCTAAATTTCATAGCTTTGAATCACAAAAAATTGACCTTGTAATTTTAAGTTAAATTGCTTCGTCAGCAGACAAGACCTCACAGAGGCACCAGACAAAGGACTCGTACATTAACAATCTCAACATCAAACAATCTCAATTTAATGCCGCCATGGAACGATATCGTTCCAATAGGATTTATACCTCATTCAGCAGCTTGATTGCTACGCTAAACGTTTCTCTTCAAATGGTTCTTGTCTATTTCATTTGGGCAGTCCCGTTAACCATCACCGGACACCTCGTTGCATTTATCCTGGCCTTCATGCTTACTGATTTTATAAACGGTTTGGTTCATATGATTATGGATCACAAGGAGGACTACGATTCGTTCTATGGACCTCTTGTGGCGAATTTTCATCTCCATCACCAGACACCCAAATACACAAAACGCCCGATCCCTCTGGTTTATTACAACGAAACTGGTGCCAAAATCTGGTTGCTGCCCTTTCTGCTGCTCATCCTGTTCTTTCTGACAAGCAATAGTTTTAACCCGCTGGTACTTCACACCCTGGTTTACATCGGTGTGTTATCATCCGTGGCGGAAGTATCCCATTATTTATGCCATACCTCCAAGTCAAAAACATTTCATTTACTGTCTCGCATGGGTTTGCTGCTTTCCTGGAAACACCATGCCCATCACCATGCCTCTGATAACACAAACTATGCCTTTTTGAACGGTATGAGTGACCCCCTGATTAACCTGATTGCCAGAACCTTTTTCACCGGCTACAAAACCACTACAGACCAACATTTTGTCAACTACGCGAGTGGTTCGCGAGCTAATCAACGCTAGGCATGGCCAAACCCAAGATCACATGGAAAATGCAAAGCTGGGGGCTGTACACTGCCTGGGATCGTCAGGCTAAAAGCCTCCCCGAAATTCAAGAATTCACTGAAGATATACCTGCGATACCCGGTATCGAATTTGGCTACATCCTCCAGATAAAAAAAGCCAGAGGAAAACAGATTCATTTTCTCATCGAGCACCCTCCCTTTATGGACAAGGACAATCAGCCTGCGCCACCATTCACTGGTGAGGTCTATGTCCGTAGCAATGATTGGCAGTTTTTTCTCGGAGATACGGTTTGGGAACCAATTGAGGATAAATGTGGTCCCTGGCGTCTGGTTGTAGAGCTGGAAGGTGAGGTTATGGCAGATAAAACCTTTATGATTGTCGCAGAGAACTGACCATGGCCAGAGGGAAAAAGCAAACCAAGGGTTCATCTGGATTTAACCGTAAAAACAGCGACGATTTCCTGGTCAAAAACAGGAGTCAACAAGGTGTAATAACTACCCCGTCAGGTCTACAGTTTCTGGAAATCGATCCAGGCTCAGATAAATCACCAACACATCTTGAATCTGTAGAAGTACACCAGCGCATCAGTCTTATTGATGGAACGATTATCGATGACACCTATAAATCAAGTGAGATGGTCCGCTTTTCACTGGAAGAAGCCCTTCCTGGGTATCGGGAGGGTCTCCAGCTCATGGGTGTAGGTGGACGTTCCAGGCTATTTCTTCCGCCAGACCTGGCCTGGGGTAAACGAGGCAGTGGAAAACGTATTGGTCCTAACTCTGTCTTGATCATCGATGTGAGACTCATCCGAATTATGTAAACCAGGGAGTCACCTAATCACTTGGTTGCGTGAGGCAGGGGTTTATTTTTCAGACCAAATCAGGAGTGTTAAAATGAATTTGCTTCAAAAATGCTCATTGGCAGTGCTGGGCTTTGTCTTGCTCCAGGGATGTGCGACCAAGACAGTCTGGTATCGCGGTAACACTCACGCCCACACGGTTATATGCGGTCATGCAGACTCCCCACCAGAAGTAGTTACACAGTGGTATCATGACCGTGGCTATCATTTTCTCATTCTCAGCGAGCATAATCATTTTATCGACCCAGACTCTGTAGCCATGCCACAAAACCTAAGGGATGATTTTATCCTTATCCCAGGAGAAGAAATATCCGGACCAAAAGTTGTCCATTCCACGGCCATGAATATTGAGAAGTTGGTCATGCCTGATAAATCGCTGGATGAAAAGAGCCATATCATCCAGAATCATGTTGATATCACCACAGAAGCAAAGGGAAAGAGTATTCTTAACCACCCCAACTATCGCTATGCCATCTCTGAGGAAGATGTTTTACCTGTCCATGGTTTAAACATGTTTGAACTATACAATGGTCATCCGCTGGTCGCCAACTCTGGCGATGAGGAACATATCTCCACAGAAGAACTCTGGGATAACCTGCTAACCCGGGGAATGCAGATATACGGTGTTTCATCCGACGATGCCCACTATTTCGTCACCATTGATTCAGCGCATTCCAATCCAGGCAGGGGATGGGTCATGGTTAACTCTAATGAGCTCTCAGGCCACGCCATTACCCAGGCTATGAATCAGGGATCCTTTTATGCCAGTAATGGCGTCATGCTTAAAACGTGTTCTGCCATTAAGGGGAAGTACAGTGTTCAGGTCGATGTGGAGCAAACCCTTGGTGAACTCATGTCTCCTGAGTTAAGGGGAAAACGGGTCAAAGCAACAAAGCCGGGATTTAGGATTGAATATATCGGTCAAAATGGACATGTCCTGGCTACCATTGAAGGGACTCATGCAGATTATCCACTTAAAAGGGCTTCTCATTATGTGAGACCGAGGATTAGTTATTTCAGAGATCACCCCACAGGAGGATCTGAGGCCTTTTTTGCCTGGGGCCAGCCAGTTTTTACCGATGAAAGGCTGTCAGAGTGAATCTGGTAAACAAGGAATATCACAAACGTGCTCGGGTTCTTTTGGAGAATTGGGAGGACAGCAGTGTCCTGACCACAGGTTTTGATGTGCCTGCTGAAGATTCATGGGCAGGGAAGGTGGAGCTCCACCTCTTTGCAGCGGATGCCTCAATTTCTGAAGTTAACAAGCTGTGCAAGGCAGCTCGCCAGGCTGAACTGGCTGGGATCAGTGTAAACCCATACCACGTCCAACGATGCGTTCAAATGTTAGATGATGATATCTCAGTAGGAACGGTTGCAGGCTTCCCCCTTGGCGCTAACCACCCCAAAATCAAGGTGGCCGAAACAGAGCTGGCTGTTAATCAAGGCGCCAAAAACATCAGCGTGGTTCTCAATATTGGATTGCTGAAAACTTCCAATTTCCAGGAAGTCTTTGAAGAGCTTCGCTCTGGAAGGAATGCCTGTCCTGATGCTGACCTCTACATCATTCTGGAAACAGACCTCCTTGAGCCCCTGCACACCATTATTGCCTGTATGCTCTCTCGAGAAGCTGGCGCAGATGCCGTGATGACCTCAACTGGCTTTCGCAGTCAAGGGGCAACCATGGAAAATGTATCCCTCATGCGGTTTGTTTTGGGTGATGACCTTGATGTTATTGCCTCGGGCGGAATCAAGGATCGTGACGATATCATCAAGTTTTTCAAATCAGGAGCCACAATGGTGAGTCTGGCATATTCGAGCTCAGATGAGTCTCTGTATGGGCTAAAAACCCAATCTGACCGGTCAGTCGATGAGTAAGCTCAAAAGAATATGCGTTTTTTGTGGTTCCAGTCCTGGATCTCAGCCGGAATATCTTCAAGCCGCCAGAGAATTGGGGAATGCCCTGGTAGAGCGTGGGATAGGGCTGGTATATGGAGGCGCTAATGTGGGCACCATGGGACAAATCGCCAGGACGGTTCTCAATGGGGGTGGTGATGTAATTGGTGTTATCCCCGAGAATTTGGTGAAGAAAGAAGTGGCATATAAGGAGCTACAGGATTTGCGGGTGGTTCAATCCATGCATGAGCGTAAAGCATTGATGAACGACTTGTCCGATGGCTTTATCTCCTTACCGGGAGGGTTGGGAACATTCGAAGAGTTTTTCGAAGCCTATGCCTGGGGCCAGTTGGGAATTCACACAAAACCGTCAGGTCTATTAAATGTCCAAAATTTTTATGGGCAGCTCACGGATTTTCTAGATCATGCCGTGGATGAATCATTTATGCAAAGCCAACACCGGGATATGTTGTTGATACACGAAGACCCATCTGCACTTCTGGATCTAGTTGAAAATTATCAGGCACCGGATGTAAGCAAGGCAGATTGGATTAAAGCGCGACATCGAGAAAGAGGGTCTTTGCACTAAGTGAGTGGGGAATGAATATGACACAACAGTTTGGATTTATATTTGTAGAGTCGCTATTTGTGCCAGAGGGTTCAGAGTTTGAATCCAGCATGGCGGGTTATACGCAAGCCCTGAAGCAAATTGGTGGTGAGTCCTGGATTCCAGAAAAACTGAATGACGTCAAACCACTGGTCTACTTCATGACCACGGGGGGAACCGAACAAGTCCTCCTGGATATTCGCGCCCAGCGTAGAAAAATAGTCAGGGGGGAGCCTGTACTGATTGTGGCTCATCCCGCTCACAACTCTTTACCTGCTTCCCTGGAAGTCCTGGCTCGGCTGCAGCAAGAGGGTGCAGAGGGTCAAGTTCTTTATCTGAGTGGTCCAGACGATGTGCAGGGCCTCCAAAAGATCGAGGACGTGTTGACTGACTTTCAAGTGAATGCAGCATTGAAACGATCACGAATAGGATTGATTGGAGCACCCTCAGATTGGCTGGTTGCCAGTAGTCCAGATCATGCCACCCTAGAAAAGACCTGGGGACCGAAGATCGTCCCTGTAGCCATGGATGAGATTAATCGTTTGATTAAAGATGTATCGCCCGATGCAATTCCAGCTGTCCGTGATGCCCTGGTTGAGGATGCTACGGAAATCCAGGAGCCTTCTCCCACTGATTTTGATGATGTCGTTCGTGTCTACTTCGCCTTGAAACAGATTGTAGAGAAATATGAGCTCGACGCGTTTTCAATCCGTTGCTTTGATCTGGTCCTGGGCCTGAAAACCACAGGTTGCTTTGGTTTATCTCAGTTGACTGACGAAGGAGTTATCACCGGTTGTGAAGGAGATCTGGTGAGCACTATCGGCTTACTGTGGGTCAAGATGTTGACGGGAATGACACCATGGATGGCCAATCCAGCTCAGCTGGATGAGGTCAATAACCAACTTGTCCTGGCACACTGCACGGTACCAAGAGGGATTATTAAAGACTATGCATTACGCTCCCATTTCGAATCAGACCTGGGTGTGGGGATTCAGGGGACGCTTCCCAATGGCCCCGTGACATTGGTGCGCATAGGGGGTAAAAACATGAAGCAACTCTGGCTTGCAGAAGGTGATATCACCCAATCTGGCAAGGCAGAAGATCTATGCCGCACACAGGCCGAGATTAAGCTCAGTGAAGGCCATATCAGCGAGTTATTGGAAAACCCACTGGGGAACCATCTTGTGATGGTCCAGGGACATCACTTTAAACGCCTGCTGGGCTGGTGGAAACAAATGATTGCCTCAGGGCGCTGATTCGTGTAAGATCACAAAATTAGGGGGCGTGGAGACTTTATGGATAACACCATTACTTTGCCATCCTGGGTATTTATTATCCTGGTCCTTTTTGCCGGTATCATGGTTTTGGATCGCTTGCTTATGCCAAGTTTGCGCTGGTATCTACGTCGACGGGTAAAAAAGGTCATGGATGAAGTCAGTTCCAGGCTGGATATCGCCATCCGACCCTTCCAACTCACTCGCAGACAAGGACTCATAGATCAGCTTGTCTTTGATGATCAGGTTATTGATGCCGTGAAAAGTTATGCTGTTGAGAATGACATGCCCAAGACGGTGGCCCAGGAGAAAGCCAAGCGTTATGCCCACGAGATTGTCCCCGCTTTCAATGCCTACATATATTTCCGTTTTGGATATTGGCTGGCCCGCAATATCGCCCGTCTCATTTATCGGGTTCGGGTGGGTTTTTACGATTCAGAGGAACTAAAAAATATACCTGAAGATGCTTCTGTCGTCTTTGTCATGAACCACCGCAGTAATATGGATTATGTGCTGGTTTCATTTCTAGTGGCGGAGAAGACCGCGCTTTCCTACGCCATTGGGGAGTGGGCTCGAATCTGGCCATTGCAAACCTTGCTCAAAGCCATGGGTGGCTTCTTTGTTAGAAGAAACTCCAAGAACCCTCTCTATAGAAAAGTACTGGAACGTTACGTACATCTCTCTACTCGAGCCGGTGTGTGTCAGGCTGTTTTCCCTGAGGGAGGCCTCACAAAATCCGGTGCACTGTTAGAACCAAAATTAGGCTTCATGGATTATATGCTCAGAGAGTATCATCCTGAATTTGACAAGGATGTAGTCTTTGTACCTGTCGGTATCAATTATGACCGTGTTGTGGAAGATCGCTCGCTTATCCGTCGACTGGATCCCAACGCCAAACGCCGTAATCAATGGTATATAATCAAAACCACGCTGGGCTTTGCCACCAAAATGCTCCTGCTCTCGAGAAAGGTACGCTGGCGTCGTTTTGGATACGCCAGTGTCAACTTTGGTCGTCCAGTTTCCGTCAAGCAATACTGTGAGACCAATCAGGTCAAGTTTGATGAAGTGGATTCACAACATCGCTTTGAGCAGGTAAAAAAATTAGCGGATACCATCATGGGTCATATTGCTGATGTGATTCCAATTTTACCCATTTCCCTGCTTTCAGAAATTTTATTGGAAAACAAGAATGTCTGGAAAAGCGAGTTGGATCTCAAAGCACAAGCCCTAAATAAAATTGAAGCCCTGAGAATAAAGGGTGCGCCCATAGATATTTCTTCAGCTGCCAGTGAAGGTGTCTTAAACAATGCATTGAATATGCTGATTGGTAGACGACTGGTGGATGTTCAAGAAAAACTCATTCGTCCCAAGGTAGAAGCGCTGGTGCTGCTGGAGTATTACGCCAACTCTATCAAACAGTGGCAGTAAAGGATCATATTTTTCACTCTAGCACCCGAACTTAAGTCGGGTGCCAAGATAATCTCAACATCAAACCTACCCTTGTCGTGATGTTAATCTATCTTGATATTGGATGCCCATGAGAGATCCGATGTTCATCAGCGCACTGGACCTATTCAAAATTGGAATCGGTCCTTCCAGCTCACATACTGTGGGCCCCATGCTGGCAGCTCGAACCTTTCTGCAAAGCATTCCAGTAGATATAAACACAGCAAATTCAAGGATGCGCTGTACCCTGAAAGGCTCTCTGGCCTATACAGGTAAGGGGCACGCCACAGATAGAGCCATCCTGTTAGGTCTTCACAGTTATTCGCCCAATGACCTTACGGGTCTCGATGTCGACGCTCTGGTAAATGAACTAGCCTCAAAAACCTATCTTAGTTCTCTGACATCCTGTGGTTTTAATAGTGAAGAGGACATCATTTTTGACCGACAGGAAACCCTGCCCCAACACCCCAACGGGATGGTCTTTGAGCTTCTGGATGAATCGAGTAAAACTCTGCACAGAGAAACCTATTTCTCCATTGGTGGTGGTTTTATCAGGACATTAGCAGATATCGATGAACTCGTAGCCCCGCTGCAGATGGAGTCCGCCCTGGTCTGTCCATTTTCTTTTGGTTCTGGTCATAACATGCTAAAAATGAGTAGCGACAGCGGTAAATCAATCGCTTCTATGAAGCGCACAAACGAACGTGAGTATTTATCAAAAAGCGACCTGAATCAGGGGCTGAACAATATTTGGGAGGCCATGCGAACCTGTGTTGAGAATGGTTTGAAAACAGAAGGCGCCCTGCCAGGCAGTCTCAATCTTTCCCGCCGGGCCAAAAAGCTTCATGATCAACTCCTGGCCAATCCAGACGAAGCCAATGTCACTGATTGGTTGTGCGCCTATGCCATGGCAGTCAGCGAAGAAAATGCGGCAGGACATATGGTGGTGACAGCTCCCACCAATGGAGCTGCAGGTGTTATCCCTGCTATTTTGTATTATCTCGTCGTCCATCAGGGCGGTACTCAGGAACAGATTAGAGAATTCTTATTGGTCGCCAGTGCCATTGGAGGAATCATCAAAATGAGGTCCTCCATCTCAGGCGCTGAAGTGGGTTGCCAGGGTGAAGTTGGCTCAGCCTCATCCATGGCGGCGGCAGGGCTGTGTGCTGTTCGCGGTGGCACCACGACCCAGACAGAAAATGCAGCTGAAATAGCCCTGGAACATCACCTGGGGATGACTTGTGACCCTGTCCAGGGATTGGTGCAGGTACCCTGTGTGGAGCGCAATGGATTTGGTGCAATTAAGGCTTATACGGCTGCCTCACTGGCCATACGGGGATCTGGACAACATTTTATGTCCCTGGATAACTGTCTTGCAGCTATGAAACAGACCGGCCTGGAAATGTCAGAGAAGTTTAAGGAAACCTCTCTGGGAGGTCTGGCTGTGAGCAATACGGAGTGTTAGTCGGAGTAAATGGTGAAGCCACCTGTTAAGGTTCACGTACTACATTCAGAGGCTTGCCTCCGTACACCGCCAACCATAGAAAGAGTCAAAAAAATGGCTCAAAATATGGGTGTTTCTATCGAATTAACTGAAGTGGAAGTAAATACTTTTGATGAAATCATGGAGTATGAGTTTATCGGGAGTCCTACAGTCAGAATTAATGGTAAGGATATTGATGCATCATCCCGCAGAACCTCAGTGGGTGGTTTTATCTGAAGAAGCTATGGGGCATCGGGTATGCCTTCGGAACAGATGATAATTGATGCTTTAAAGGAGACACAGAAATGATTAAACAGATTATGCTTCTGCTATTGGTTCTCACATGTACAGTCAATGCCAACGCCCAAACCATTCCACTTAACTCCTTAAAACAAGTTGATCTGGTTAATGTGGATGCAGAAGTTCTTAAATATAAAGGTCAGACCGGATTGCAGGTCAAGGCTGCCAAGGGGGCGGAGAAGCTTGAAACCCTGGTAATTATACCTGATGTCAACTTTAAAAATGGCGTGATTGAAGTGGAGGTCTCCGGTCAACCAGCTCCGGGTGCCTTTGCCCAGGCCAGGGGATTTGTTGGAGTCGCCTTTCGCGTTAAGGAGGCAGAACCATATGAATATGAAGCTTTTTATCTCCGGCCAACCAATGCCCGTGAACACAACCAGGTTCAGCGTAATCATTCCCTGCAATATGTCTCGCACCCAGACTATCCCTGGTATCGTCTGAGAAAGGAAACTCCGGAAAAAAATATGAGTCCTATGCAGATATGATCCCGGGTGAATGGATCAAACTCAAAATTGAGGTTTCAGGTTCCACGGCAAAATTCTATGTAGCTGGCGCAACCCAGCCCAACCTCATCGTGAATGATGTAAAAGGAGGAGCGTCTGAAGGTGGAATCGCCTTGTGGATGCACGCCTCAACCCTGGCACATTATCGAAATCTGGTTATTACTCCATCACCATAATGAATAGATCATGAAGAAGAGCCAAATCATATTGAGTGTTTTGTTAGGGCTGATGCTGTTCGGCTGTTCGACGTCAGAGCCGCCGACACCTGATCTCAACGTTATGACCTTCAACATTCGCCTTAATCTGCCGTCAGATGGTGATAATGCCTGGCCCAATCGCAAAGAAATGGCCGCCAGCATGATTAGGTATAATGCCCCCCATTTATTTGGTGTTCAGGAAGCCTTCCAGGGTCAGGTGAATGATCTGGTCCGACGACTCCCAGACTACAACTGGCTTGGTGTGGGTCGCGATGATGGAAAAGAGGCCGGTGAGTATATGGCTATTTTCTATCTAAAGGAACGGCTTGAGTTGCTGCGAGAAGATACCTTCTGGCTCAATGAACACCCCGAGTCACCAGGCCTGGGATGGGATGCAGCTTATAATCGAGTGGTGACATGGGCTCAGTTTAAAGACCTCGAAACAGATCAAAAATTCTTTCATTTTAACACCCATTTTGATAATCGTGGTGAAGTGGCTCGACAGGAAAGCGCTAAACTCCTTCTGAATAGAATACAGAATATTGCTGGACGTTCTCCTGTGATTCTAACAGGCGATTTCAATACATTTCCAGAGTCTGAACCCTATAGAATTCTCACTGCCTCAGGTTTACTGACCGACGCCAAAACGATTACACAAGCACCTCATCATGGTCCCAGTCGGACCTTTAATGGTTTTGATCTTGCCAGTCTGAAAACTTCGGAACCACCCATCGACTACATTTTTGTGAGCCAGCAGGTCAAGGTCATTAAACATGCGACACTCTCAGATACCATGGATGGTTTTTTCCCATCTGATCATATGCCCGTCATTGCCACCATCTTCTTGAACCCCTAGGATCTCAAATTGGAACCACGTAAACACAGAAAAATCGCAGTTCTCATTCCACTTATCCTGATGATAATTTCATCAAGTGCTGCCCAAACCTCCAATTTCAATCCCATGCTCAGTGTAAAGGAAAAACAGGCCATCGAAGCTGGTGAGATCATCATGCGGGAGGTGGAGACAAAGCAAGATAGGGGACAGACCATCGAGACCATTGGTTTCATGCGCGCTCCTGGAGATAGCCTGGTAAAATTGCTGACGGATTATGCAGATTATCCCCGGTTTATGGCCGCAGTGGATGTCATTGAAATAGTTGACCGATCCGGTGATGAAACTACGCTGAATTATATCCTGAGACCCATGTTGGGATTGACCAAAAAATATCGCATCAGAATTGCACCTCATATGCTGGCGGAGCAGGTTTGGAAAATTGAATGGTCAAAGGTTGAATGGCCAGGACTGTCAGAGCTGGAAACCATTGGGGACACACAGGGCTACTGGCTAATTATTGAACAGAGCCCCAGTAGATGTCTCATTCAATATTATGTTTACACAGATCCCGGTCTTGTTCCTTTTGGTCTCGGGGGAATTGTGGATGCTATTGGTCGTGACAGTATTGAGGAGGTCTTCATGGAGACCCGAACTGAGGCTCTCAAAATGATGGGTAGCCAATGATACCTAGCACCTGACTTCAGTCGGGTGCCAGTACAAATTGTTTAGCGAGGTACCAACATGGACATGGAATCACCCCTGGCAATTGGTCTGATGATTACAGCAGCCATTGTTGTGGTTGCTGTCATTGTTGCGCTGGTAAAGCACTTCGAGAAGAAACGCACAGAAGCTCTACGTGCTGCAGCCAGAGAAATGAAATTGGAGTTTTCCCGTCTTCCAGATGCTGAACTATTACCCTCTCTGCGGACCTTTCCCCTTTTCTCCCAGGGTCATTCCCAAAAGGCCTTTAATGTCATGAAAGGTCTGGCGGATGAGATCGAAATCACCATCTTTGATTATCGTTACACCACTGGTGGTGGGAAAAACCAGCATACCCATAATCAGACTGTGGTGTTGCTAAAATCCACTGTCCTGGATGTTCCACCCTTCAGCCTGAAACCTCAGAACGTTTTCCACAACATCGGTAAGGCATTTGGGTATCAGGATATCGATTTTGATAGTCACCCCCTTTTCTCGGAGAAGTATCTCTTGCGTTCAAGCGATGAGTTGATGGTTCGTGAATTCTTTTCATATGATATCCTGGAATATTTTGAAAAAAGAAATGGTCTCAGCACGGAGGCTGGAGGAAACCGATTGATCTTCTATCAGGCATCTAAAAAGGTCAAACCAGAAGACCTGCCCGCCTTCCTCAAGGATGGTTTCCATGTTTACACCCTCTTTAAAAGAAATGTATAAAATGGTACGAACTCCAAAAGAATGTCTTTGCGAGCGATTAGAAAGCGCGAAGCAATCTCCGGATTGATGATTCAGGATAAGTATGAGATCGCCGCGTCGGTTTCAAACCACCTCGCGATGACAAATAAAAGAATGCCAATCAAGCCCCCCGACATTTTGTCATTGCATTTGACCAACCATGGAGTCGTCACGCTGAGGTCTCCGAAGCCTACCAATATTTCCCAGTGGAGCCTTGGACATTTCGAGGGCCTCAATGTCCCAACTCCTAATTCCTAATTCGACGGAGCTCTGGTCTTCGTTCCTCCACGGCTTGATTGGAGGGGGTGCACAATTAATTCCTACTTGTTTGTAGATAAGAAAATCCAATATTAGCTGGATATGGGTCTCTTCGAATACATCATGGTGCTTACATCAATCCTGATTGGTCTGGGTGTTGCGGAGTTATTGAACGGAGTGGTACGAATACTCAGGTCAGACTTTAAAGAGGGAATTTATATTCCCCAACTTTTCTGGGCGAGTTATCTGTTTTTGTTTCTCATTGTGATCTGGTGGAGCCGTTGGGATCTCCATGAGAATTTTGTCTGGAGCTTTGGTCAACTACTTCTATCCCTGGCAGGTCCCATCTTACTCTTTGTCCTGTCAGGTCTGGTTTTCGCTCACAATCAACCAGCTAGAGACTATTATTTTAAGCACCAGAAAACCTTGTTCACCTTAATGCCCTTCGCCGCCTTAATTGGAATGCTTCATGAAGTTATTATTGAGGGCACACCCGTGTTTTCCAGCACAACGATTATGGCTTCTTCATTGGTTGTACTGTCTGTCATTCCCCGTTTCAGCCAACGAGATTGGGTGCATCTCTCTTGTGCCATCCTGGTTAATGTGATTTTCTTTGGCTGGGTTCTTGGAGTTAGCTACCTCATCAGCGCCTAGCTGAAGTTTCAGTTCTTAACCTCCCACCCAAATCCAGGTTTAAAAACTACGCTTTTAAAATCAGAAGATATGTCTAGATTAAGGTTCGTCGGTCAACAGTTGGGGAAATGAATAATTAATCAAAATTAAAAGACACTCGGAAATTGTATAAAGGTTATGCATGCCGAAAATCCATAGAAGGGGAAAATAATGAAAAAAGGTTTATTGCTTGGTGTATTCGTTTTATCAGTACTACTGATTTCTAGTTGTGCTTATTTAGTTGGTGGCGGTGACAAACAGGATGTCATGGTTAATTCCAGTCCTGAAGGTGCCAGCGTTGTAATCACCAATACAGGTGGCGTGGAAATGTTCTCAGGAACCACCCCCGCATCTGTAACACTGAAAAGGAAATATAAATATAATGTGACTGTCAATCTTGATGGTTACAAAGAGAACACTGTGATGATTGACCAGACCTTGAATATGATGGTTCTGGGTAACATCATCTGTGGTGGTATTCCAGGTGGTGTTGTTGATGCCTTAACTGGAGCCATGTGGACTCTGGAACCAGAACAAATTGTTGTGACTCTTGAGTTGGCAGCCCTGGAAGGCGGCACTGAAGAACTCTATGCCGTTGTTTCCTACTTGGGTACAGACGACCAGGTTCAGAGCGTTCCAATCCTGCTCGAAAAGGAATAGTATTTGATCCAGACTCAATTTGTGGCCAGTAGGTTTTTTCTTCTACTGGCCATTTTTATTTTCACCACGACCACATTGTATTCGCGTGAGCAGGACTCTGCTATTGTGAAACAGAGCTCGTTTCTGGTTGATGCAAACCAGGTCTACCAGACCAAAATCGGCACCAAAACCATTCATCGATGTCCCTTTGAAACATCATGCAGCAAGTTTTTGGAGATCTCAGTTGAAGAGCATGGGGCTGTCAAGGGTTTTGCATTGTTCCTGGATCGATATTTTTATAGAGAAAACATCATGATTCAGCAGAACTATGAAGCGGTTGTAAGAAACAACAAGGTAGTATACAGAGATGATATCCCGGATAGTCTCATTACTTATCTGTATCGTTATTAGTCTGCCAGCTCATGGGCAGGCCTTGATTCAGCGACTGATTCAGGAGTCTGAATTTGAGCTGGCCCGGATTGAGCTATACAGATTATACGAGCAATCCGACTCGCTGACTCAATCCAAAACCCTGGCATCAATTGCCTATACCTACCAGCTTGAGGACAAGCATCTCAAGGCCAAAACCCTGTATCGACGAGTCCTCCAGAAATCAGAGCTGCTTACGGATGGTTATGTAGATAGCCTGAAAACTAACCTCTGCTTTTCACTGATTGAAATGAGTGAGTTTGGAAGTGCATACGGCATCTTTAGCAAGATGGATAATCCAGACATTCTGCCTGTGAAACAGCGCTTTTTTATTTTGACTGCTGAGAGACCGAATGAAATGAGTGGGGATGTTTTTAATGCAGAAGAGTTGACGGCGCTTGAGGGTCTGGCAGATGATTTAAAAAGCCCCCGCAAGGCCGCCCTCCTCTCAGCCCTCATACCTGGTCTGGGTCAGTATTATGCCTCACACACAGTGGATGCAGCCCAGTCCTTATTGGTAGTGGGGGCAGGAATACTTTACTCAACTGTGGCTTATAAAGCATATGAGCAGGATGATCTGGGTCTAGGGCTCACCTCTTTGACCATTGGTACTACAGCCATGTTTCATTATGCCAATATCCTTTCAGGACAGAGGACAGCCATATACAGGAATATGAAGTTAAAGCGGGATTATTTAGAGCAGGCTGAGCTTGATTTTCAACCGCTGGATTTAACTACCAGCATAACAACCTCCACACCCTAACATACAAACAGGAAAAAATGTCAACCCCTGCAGATCTTTGCGAGGAGTGAAACGATGCGGCAATCTCAACACCAGGTGTAGGGATCGTACTTTCCAGGCCTGAGCTCATCTTCCTGACGTGTCACACTGAGCCTGTCGAAGTGCCCTCGAGAATAAAATCCTCTGAACCAAACTAGCTCGTCATCCTGAGGCTCTCGAAGGAAAGAGCGTTGACCTGGGTGGAAGTGCTCTCGAAATGTCTATATCCCGAACCATTGCGAGTTATCATCAGCACCAGATTTAATTCGGGTGCTACCAAAACCGCCCTTTCAAAAACAGAGAAGCGGTATACCTTAAGCTGAATTCATGATCAGTACGGGGGAGTTGTCTGGCATATGCTGACAGAACTTCAGGGGAGATGAAAGGAGCCTTTGATTGATCCTACAGATGCTATATACTAATACCTATAAAACGATTGGGAGAGCTCGACCATGAATGAGTTTATAAACCAAGTAGACCACAAAATAGCCAGCTTTATGGATCGGTGGGGCGTCCTGGCAGTCCGCATCTCCTTTGGAATCATCTTTATCTGGTTTGGTATCCTCAAACCCCTGGGAATCTCTGCAGCAGAGTCTCTGGTGATTGCCACAGTCCCCTGGCTGCCCTTTTTTGCGGCTAAAACCTGGGTGGCTATTATTGGCTGGTGGGAGGTTATCATTGGTGTCACCTTTCTTTTTAAAGGGACCACACGTATTGCCATTGGTCTGTTGGCTCTACAAATGGTAGGGACTTTCATGCCCCTTCTGCTTTTACCCGAAGTCACGTTTCAAATGGGGAAGATACCCTATGGACCGACGATGGAAGGCCAATACATCATCAAGAATTTGATGATCATTTCGGCTGCTCTGGTGGTTGGAGGTACAATTCATAGGGAGAAGGGTTAGCCCATGAAATATTTACTGGTCATCGCGTTCGCTTGTCTGGGTGTCCAGGAGCTCATGGCACAGTTTGTCCCCAAGGCGACTTTTCCTGCCAACCTGAAGTACCAGAGCACTACCAACCCCATCAGTTTTCAACCCTCCCAAGGAGCTACTATGAATATTCAACGCTTTGTTAGTGCTGTTCAGGAGACAGAGCCCAAGACGCCTCTCCTGGTTGAATTGGGTTATATCTCGGCTATGGAATTGACATTTGCTGGCATGAGCTATCTGGCCAGTCGCGACCATTGGGCTGGACCTGTAGCGGCTGGTGGATTTGATCTCTTTATGGGTTATGCAGGAATTCAAAACGCCCTCCACCAGGATGCCATGCTCAACCAGGTGGGATATGTTGCTCTCTCAGCTGGATTTCTGGCCAAGGCATTATACAATTTCAAGTTTGGGAAGGATCACTCCGCCAAAGATCGCTTCAAGGTCAATTTTATCGGCTATAATGTTCTGGTCTTCTCCGGCTATTATCTGGACTCGCTTTAGTACCACTTATCCCTGCCTACTCGTCTTTGCGGGGAGTAAAACGACGCTGCAATCTCAACACCACGAATAGGCTTCGTACATACTAGACCTGAGCTCATCTTCCTGAGCTGTCACACTGAGCTTGTCGAAGTGCGCTCGAGAGTTAAATCTCTTCTTAACCATACTAGCTCATCTTCCTGAGGCTCTCGAAGGAAAGAGCGTTGACCTGAGTAAAATACTCTCGAATGAGACAGTTTGGTTCATCACAAAAAACTCGTTCTCTAGTTCTTTTGTTTCGGCAAAAGAACCAAAACCATTTTTCCTGGAGAATGGAATCGTGATCGTCATCTGTTTGCTGCGCCATGGATCTGAAACTCCACCGACAGAAAGTCGGTGGAGTTTCAGATCCATTATCTGCTACGCTGCACAGGACGCTCAATCGATCCCCTCCTAATGGCGTTTTAACAGCACCGTACATACTGGACACTAAGCTGTCACCCTGAGTATGTCAAAGTGCTCTCGAAGTATTAAAATTCCTCTCAACCAAATTAGCTCGTATTCCTGAGGCTCTCGAAGGAAAGAGCGTTGACCTGAGTAAAATACTCTCGAATGACACCGATCATATCACGCACCACCTGACTTCAGTCAGGTGTATGCTCCTCAACCACAGAACCCCCAAAAAGACCCTTTCAAAACCGAACAATAAGCCGATATTTACCTGAATACATGACAATTTATGGGGTGTTTCCTGAGCAAATTCAATGTTTTGCACAACGAACAACACATTTTACTCATCCTACAGGGCTTGGGGGCTGGTGGGTGTCATGGGTGTGAGAAGGATTTATGCGGTTCTGCATAAACATATGTTAGACCAAAAGCAGAAATCTAGGTAGTCATGACGAACTGTAAGCACACAAATCTAATATCTAATTATCCTGGAATATGGAAATGGGGATTAAGCTGGGAATGTGAGGAATGTCATCAACATTTCCTGTGTAGTTGTTTTACAAAATCTGTTGATGTTCTAATTAAAAAGTCTAAAGAAACTTTCTTTGATAATAAATATTCCGAAGATAAAGATCTCAGCGAGCACTACCAGAAACAAGCTCTGTCAGACTTCGCAACAAACTTTAGCCCAAACTATATTCTGGCGTTGAGTAAAATCAAAATATTTGAATTCTATTATCATGGTGATCAAGCGATGGAAAGAATGATCGAGGATAATGGTGAAATAGCAGTCAAGTGGTTCAAATCGTTTCTTCTAAAACCAAACATCGAATATTTGCCTAACGTGTGTCATGTTTGCACGAATAAATCTTCAGACCATTATTATTGTGGTTCTCCTTATGGAAGTATCATAAAACAACGGTATGGTGCATACATCCAAAAGCAAATGTATCAATGGGGCTTCTTTTGGAATAAGAATGATGCAAGGTTAATACCTCCTGATATTCTAAATGAATACTTCCATGAAATTGAGTTAAATCCAAAAGTTGGTTCTCTTCACTACATTGAAGAAGAATATGATAAAGTTGAAAAAGACTATAAAACCTTTATGACTTTGATTGAATCCTTGCCCCAGGATAATTCTGGGATTCTCCTTAAAATAGCTCAACATATAAAAGATTACATTTGGACTATTAGCAAAGAGGAAACTCAAATTCTAAAACAAAAATCGGACAGAGATAAAGCTATTAAAGCTCTCGAACGTAAATTGGAAAATGAAATTAGAGATAAACTTGGGTACTACAAAATTGGTAAAAAATTCCTCAATGAGACTAATCTGTTTAAGCTTGTTGAAAAATTGTATCCTGAATGTACAATAATACATCACTATCGACCATCTTGGCTCTATGGGCAAGAACTAGATATTTACATTAAAGAGCTAAATATTGGAATCGAATATCAGGGTGAACAACATTACAAATCTATAGACTTCTTTGGTGGTGATACTGGTTTAAAGGCAACTCAGGAGAGAGACAAAAGAAAGGTGAGGATTTGTGAAGAAGAGCAAGTACCTCTGATTTTCTTTCATTTTGATGAAACGATAACCGAAAAACTAGTTGCAGAGAGAATTGATCAGATTGTTGCACTATGACCCAAGCTTTGGTCTAACAAAAGCTTAGAGCTGACTCACAGTAACTTACGGGAATTTTGAATGATAATTGGATGGACACCAGGTTACCGAACTGTATTGACTGTTTCTTGTGAAGCAGCTCAAGCCTAAAGCGTTAGTTGGACTTAATTTTTGAGAAGTAGTAGTAGATAGAGTAAGCTTTTTCACAGTTTTTTTAGCCTGGCAGCAAAAAACAGCCTGAGGCGAGTATTTTTGGTTTGGGTCCTCAGGAGAGATTTAAATGAGGTGCAGATGACGGAGCGTTTAAGAGTAAAGGTTTACTCCAGCGCAGTCATCGTGCAGATCAATAAATCTCTCCGTAGACCGGCTTCTAAAAAGGGCGTTTTGGTTCTTTTGTGCCGTCAAAAGAACAGGGTAGTAAGCGTTCCCAGGTCATCTCCTAAAACTAGGCTCAAGGTCTTAAGCCAGTAGAGCTGACCAGGTAAGGCAAAATCAGCACTTTTGCAATGTGCTAGCTCACAAATTTACGGCTTTGACAAAATTGCCAACTAACAAAGGCTTGGTACCGACTCACAGCAAGTCTGTAGAAAGACTAGAATGACTTTTTCAGATAGAATTAACCTACTAACCGATACTGTCTCAGAAGCAGTACAAGCCTAAGCACGTTAGACGTACCACAGGGGGTTGTAGTTATGAAGACATACTCGATCATAAGCTTAACACTTTTTGTGTTCGTTTCTAGCTGTTCCTTGGATGATGATCCCATTAGTGATGACTACTCGATATATCTGCTCGAAAACTCAAGTACAACATTTCAGGAGGCTGAAGAAATTGGACTGAATGAGGTAGAATTGGGAGATGAACCATGGTTAGATATCGAGGATATCTACTTATATGATTTTTCATCCCACTACATTTCTCTGAAGATCGACAAAGAACCCCTTTTTGAAGGAATGCTTGATGAAGGAAACATGTTCAATTTTCTTGTTAAACCGTTTGTCATAGTTGCAGATAATCAAAGAATAGCATTTGGGTCATTTATTAGTTCATATAGCTCAACACTGACTGGCGGACCTCATATTTATGACTTTGAGAACTGGTTTCTCCCAACGGATATTCTTCGCATTCATCGTGATTTTGCATCAGACATCGATGTGCGAAATGATGGGAGAATCGAGGACGCTCTGATTGCTGGCAATGTATACCATGCTGGAATTGAAGTCGAACTGATTGATGTTGAAATAATGGACAATTCTGATACAGCGACGGTTAGATATTCATTTGACATCAAGAACAATGACGTTGATGACTTACTTGTTGCTGATCCAGATCTGATGGGTTCAGAGTTATTCCATTATTACACAAATGGTGTTCATTTCAGAGGAAATGATCAAAGCTATTATTATTCACAGTATAAAGAAGTATCACCACCTGATCCCTACGATTGTTGGCAATCAGAGTGGTTTGTGAAAATTGAAAGTGGAGACAAAATCAGCCGAACTGTTGTTCTAAAAGGGTATCCTAAATTCACGAATGATACTTATCGATGTTATTTGTATTTTTCTGGCCCCACAAGGATAAACCTTGCTGAACGTGTGGTTCAAGAAGGTCGCTATTGGTTGGGTGAGGTCGAGTCAAACAGTGTAACACTAAATTACTGAACGTCTAACAAAGGCTTGGTGCAGACAGAACGAAGAGGCTAAGCAGAACCAGAATGACGAAGAATAACGCAATATCGGGGCACAGCGACAAGACATTGTCTGCTGCACAAGCCTAGGCACGTTAGGCTCACGGAGAAATATGTTGCTTTTTGAGGAGGTATGACATATAATCATACTGGAGGTGAAAACATGAGCGCATCAAAAATTGCAATAACAATCGATTCCACTTTAGTAGAAGAGCTAGATAGGTTAGTTGTTGAGAACAAATTTCCAAGTCGGAGCAGAGCTATTCAAACGGCCGTAGCTGAGAAATTGAAGAAAATTCACGCAACTCGCTTAGCAGTTGAATGTTCTAAACTTGACCCCGAGTTTGAGCAATCATTAGCCGATGAAGGTTTAAATGAGGAGTTGGAATCTTGGCCAGAATATTAAGGGGCGAAGTTAGGTGGGCAAATCTTCAACCCACAATTGGGCATGAGCAAGCTGGAAGAAGACCCGTACTGATTCTAAGCGACAATGTGTTTAATCAAAGGTCGGGTACGGTAATTGGGGTTGCATTGACAAGTCAATCACCATCTGCGGGTTTTCCTCTCACGTTAGAATTAGGTTCTGAAAAACTCCCCAAAAAATCATGGGTTAAAATCAGTCAGATTAGAACACTTTCGACCAAGCGAATCGGAAAGAAACTTGGCACTGTGAAACCTGAAGAAATAGCTGAAGTTTTAGAGGGATTGAACGAAATACTCGGAGCCTAACAAAAGTTTAGAGCTGACTCACAGTCATTTAGGGGGGGTTTAAAAATTAATTGGACGAACACAAGGTTTCTGGACTGTTTTGACTGGTTCTTTGGAAGCAGCTCAAACTTAAGGCGTTAG